>JAGYKI010000013.1 GCA_018401735.1 Schleiferiaceae bacterium | reverse complement strand
TTATTGAAAATCTGAGGCTATGATTTATAGTCGAACTCACGTTCTTCTAGTCTTCTGCTAACTCTACGAAAAGCCCTTCTTCGGTTTTCTCCACTTTGCTCAAGCCCATCTTGGCTAGACCTTTAATACTTTTGTCCCAGGCTTTGTTGGAAAGACCCGAGCGTGTTTTCAAGTCATCTAGCGCCAAGCGGTTTTCTACTTTTAAGATCTCGAAAATCGCTTTTTCGCCTTCGTTTAGCTCTAATACTTTTTTGCTCTCTTTATTTTCGGGCTTCATTTGCGGGAAGAAAAGCACTTCTTGAATACTGGAATTATCGGTCAACATCATGGTCAAGCGATCAATACCAATACCCATTCCTGAAGTAGGCGGCATGCCAAATTCTAAAGCGCGCAAGAAGTCTTGATCGATAAACATCGCCTCATCGTCGCCCTTGGCAGAAAGGTTTAATTGCTCTTCAAAACGCTCGCGTTGATCGATGGGATCGTTTAGCTCCGAATAGGCATTTGCCACTTCTTTACCATTAATCATCAATTCGAAACGTTCTGTGAAATCGGGATTATCGCGGTGCTTTTTACAAAGCGGCGACATCTCCACTGGGTAATCGGTAATAAAAGTCGGTTGGATGTAATTTCCTTCGCATTTCTCGCCGAAAATCTCATCAATCAATTTACCCTTGCCCATGCTATCATCGGTTTCGATGTTGAGCGCCTTACACACATCGCGTAAAGCCGCCTCATCCATGCCGGTAATATCGTAGCCGGTATGCTCTTTTATCGCATCTACCATAGTGATACGTGCAAAAGGCGCTTTAAAGTTTAGCAACTTGTCGCCTAATTTTACTTCGGTAGATCCCTTATTAACGCTAGTAACTACATGCTCTAACATTTCTTCGGTGAAGTTCATCATCCAGAAGTAGTCTTTATAAGCCACGTAGATTTCCATTACTGTAAACTCGGGGTTATGGGTGCGATCCATCCCCTCATTACGGAAGTCTTTGGCAAATTCATAAACCCCTTCAAAACCTCCGACAATAAGGCGTTTTAGGTATAGCTCGTTGGCGATACGCAGGTAAAGCGGCATATCTAAAGCATTGTGATGCGTGATAAAAGGACGCGCTGCCGCACCGCCAGGAATGGGCTGTAAAATAGGAGTTTCTACTTCTAAATAGTCTTTACGATTGAAAAACTCGCGCATCGCATTCATAATGCGGGTGCGGGTTATAAAGGTGTTTTTCACTTTATCATTTACCACCAAATCCACATAACGCATGCGGTAGCGCTGCTCGGGATTGGTAAAGGCATCGTATATATTTCCTTCTTTGTCTTTCTTAACAATGGGCAGGGGGCGTAGGGATTTGCTAAGCACGGTTAGGCTGTGCGCTTCAATCGTAATTTCGCCCATATTGGTTTTAAAAACACGCCCTGTAATACCAATAAAATCGCCAATGTCAAGTAGGCGCTTGAATACAGTATTGTAGAGTTCTTTGTCTTCACCCGGGCAAAGAATATCGCGGTTGAAATATACTTGTACGCGGCCATGGCTATCCATTACGTCAGCAAAGGAAGCTTTACCATTTATACGCTGGGTCATCATGCGGCCGCTAATGCATACTTCTTTCCATTCTTGAGCTTCTGAATTATCTTCGTAGGCGGCGTGGATGTCCTTAGAAAAATGGCTCGCCTTATATTCAGCGGCAGGATAAGGGTCTATACCCATCTCGCGTAAGCTTTTAAGGGCCTCTCTTCTTTGTAATTCTTGTTCGGACAAATGCTGACTCATAGCTTAAGAAATTTCGCGCAAAAGTAATTGAAATTAAATGTTTGTGTGCTTAATTCCATTGTGAACTGCTATCCTCTGATAGATTTCATTTCTCTAAATTGCAATTAAGATGTATGAAAACCACCCTTTCTTCTATTGCTGTCCTTCTTATAAGCCTTGGTATGCTAGCGCAAAAAAGCTTTACCCAAACACGAAAACTTCGTTTTTACGACCTCAGTTATCTTGCTTTCGCAGATGCGCCCGCTGGTACGAAAACGCTATTTGGAGCGTAGCGGCCGACGTAGGTTTTTATGTTTTTGAAGCGAGCTGGAGTGAAAGGGGGAATAGGATACGGTCTGTCGTATTCCTTTCAAGTTATGGCAACAACCATTTGATAAGCACCGATTTAAAAACGGGCGAAGGCATTTATGAATTGGGAACGGACACCACTTTCAAAAGTGCTTCGCAAAACCTGCAATATCTCTACATTCCAGTGGAACTGCGTTTTCGCTCCAAGAAAAATAAGGCGGGAAAATTCTATCGTTTTTACCTTGGCGCGCGAGCTGGGGTACGAACCTTAGATAACTCTCGGATTAGACGTGAAAACTCACGGGTGCGTTATTATCAACTCGATGATTTGGCGCGCTTTCGCGCAGATGCCTATGTAAAGCTAGGTTACGGTATTACTAGTCTGTATGCTTTTTATTCGCTCACGCCATTATACACAGGGGGTGAAATACTTTCGCAAGGGGGTACTCGTGCTGCTTCTTTAGAAAGTATCAGACCCTTTGGGGTTGGTTTTAGTTTTATGTTTTAGGAAAAGGTTGTTTATACACAGGTGTTGGCTTTAATTCCTCCTAGACTCGAGAAATCCTAAGTGCAAAGGCTAAGGCAAAAGCGGCGAACCGAGAGAAGTGAGTGGCAAGATGCTAAAATATAAATCACTGATTAACAATGTGCTAAATTTACTTTCACAAGTAGGGTAATGAGCAACATTCGGTGCCAATTTCTCGCTAAGCAGATGGACTTCGAACCCAGCTTAAATAAAATAAATCGTCGAAAACACGATTACCAATCCGCTTATAAATCCCAACCACAATTCGCGCGGTGTATGCGCATCTAGCGTTAAGCGAGCACTGCCAATAACCCCGGCTAATAAAAAAAGGAGAACTATAAAGGGCAATACATTAAGGGAATACTTTGCGGAAACGGCCATTAATAAGGCCAAGAAACCACCAATGCCAGCCATATGGGCGCTAGGTTTCAAAAAGCTTAGTAGTAAAAGGTGGAGCAGGATAACCAAGGCGGAGCCAAAGAGGAAGAGATAGGCTTCACTGGCTAATTCGGCTTGATAAATAAAGTGAGCGGTAAAAATAAAAGAGATCGCCCCAAAGGCATAGGGCCAGCGGCGGTCTCTAGCATTCTCCATCATTAAGCTGCTAATCAAGCGCAAGCGAAATAGTAAAAGGCTAATTAGTACAGGAATTAAATAAGTACCTACAAAAACCATACTGATGCTTAAAACTACCACCCGATGTGAATAGTGATACGGTAAATGACGTAGGATAAGGAAGATGCCCACAATGGGATAAATGGCAGGATGAAATAATACCGATATCGCTTTGGCTAGGCTTTTATTCATATTATAATTCTTTGCGTAAACGCGCTACGGGAATATCCAATTGCTCACGATATTTCGCTACGGTTCGTCGGGCAATGGGATAACCTTTTTCTTTGAGTAAAGCGGCCAATTTATCGTCGGTAAGCGGTTTGTGTTTGTCTTCCTCGCCAATGGAATCCTCTAAAATTTTTTTAATCTCTCGTGTACTTACATCTTCACCGGCTTCATTTTTCATGCTTTCGCTGAAAAATTGTTTGATTAAAAAAGTTCCGTAGGGTGTAGAAACGTACTTATTACTAGCTACACGGGAAACGGTAGAGATGTCCATGCCAATTTCATCGGCAATATCTTTGAGAATCATGGGGCGTAATTTGCGCTCATCTCCTGTAAAGAAGTATTCTTTTTGATACTCCATAATGGCGCTCATGGTAATCATTAGTGTTTGCTGGCGCTGACGAATGGCTTCGATAAACCACTTTGCACTGTCGAGCTTTTGCTTCACAAAAAGGGCAGCATCTTTTTGGGCCTTATTTTTTTTGTTGGTATCCTTATAGGTCTCCAGCATGTCTTTATACTCACGGCTAACGTTCAACTCGGGAGCATTACGCGAGTTTAGGCTTAGCTCTAATTCTCCGTCGTTTATGGTGATGGTATAATCGGGAATCACGACCTGTAAATCGCCGCTAGAGTTACTAGAACTGTTACCAGGTTTGGGATTTAAACGCACGATTTCTTCAATGGCTAATTTCAGGTCTTCTTCGTCGATGTCTAAGCGAACAATTAGTTTATCGTAATGCTTTTTGGTAAACTCGACAAAATAGTCCTCAATAATTTCGGAAGCTAAGCGCACATGGTAACTGGGCGTATTGCGGGCTAATTGTAGAGAAAGGCACTCTTTTAAATTGCGCGCACCCACACCCGCAGGATCCATTTTTTGCACCTTGGCCAATACTTTTTCTAGCTCTTCTTCTTCCACAAAAATATTTTGGGTAAAAGCTAAATCATCAACAATGGCGCGTAATTCACGACGGATATAACCATCGTCGTCGATATTGCCAACCAAGTATTCGGCTATCTGCCGATCTTGATCGTTAAAACTAAAGGTGGCTAATTGGCTGATTAAATATTCGTGAAAGCTAATGCCACCAGTAATAGGCACTTTGCTGTCTTCATCATCTTTGGAATAGTTGTTGGCTTGCAGGCGGTAGTCGGGCACCTCATCGTCGCTGAGGTATTCATCTATGTTTATATCGTCAACATCATTGCCCTCATCGCTACTTTCATTTAAGTCTTGATCGTAGTCAAATTCATCGTCTTCGTTTTGATCGGCTTCACTGCCTTCATCGAGGGCGGGATTGCTTTCAATTTCCTCTTTAATCTTTTGCTCAAGGGCGAGCGTAGGCAACTGAATCAGCTTCATCAGCTGGATTTGCTGAGGCGAGAGTTTCTGAAGAAGTTTTTGCTGCAGTTGCTGCTTTAACATGGGGCAATCTTAATGGCGTGAAATTACTAAAGATTGTGGCTCCTAGCAATTAGTTTGCCGAAATTAGTCTCCACCTGATTTTCCTAATTTTAAAACCCAAGTTTGATGTAAAATTAGAGCAAACTCAGGTAGTAGGCCAAAAAAACGGCCCAGATTATTCTGAGCCGTCTTACTATTCTATTGTCATCTGCGCAAGCGCCTAAAACTCCGCGTTACCGGGTGTCCTGGGAAAAGGTATTACATCGCGAATATTGGTCATACCGCTTACGAATAATACTAGGCGTTCGAAGCCTAAACCAAAGCCACTGTGTACGCAGGTGCCGAATTTACGCGTATCTAGGTACCACTGTAATTCTTCGGGATCGATGCTAAATTCTTTCATTTTTTCTAAGAGCACATCGTGGCGTTCTTCCCTTTGCGAACCGCCTACAATTTCGCCAATGCCGGGGAAGAGGATGTCCATGGCGCGCACGGTTTTTCCATCTTCGTTTAAGCGCATGTAAAAGGCCTTGATATTTGCAGGATAATCAAATAAAATTACGGGCGCATTAAAGTGCTGTACTAAGAATTTTTCGTGCTCACTCTGTAAGTCAGCGCCCCATTCTTCGATGATGTATTTAAACTTCTTCTTTTTATTCGGTTTCGAGTTGCGTAAAATGTCAATCGCTTCGGTATAGCTTACTCTGCGGAAGTTATTGTCGGCCACAAATTGCAGTTTTTCGCGCAAAGGCAAGGCGCTGCGTTCGTTTTGGGGCTTCATTTTTTCTTCCTCTACTAAACGAGATTCTAAGAATTCTAAATCGTGTTTGCAGTTTTCGAGAGCGTAAGCAATAACGTACTTTAAAAAGTCTTCCGCCAGATCCATATTGCTATTTAAATCTGCGAAAGCCACTTCGGGCTCAATCATCCAAAACTCGGCGAGGTGACGACTGGTATTGGAGTTTTCCGCTCTAAATGTAGGGCCGAAAGTATAAACTTTGCTTAGAGCCAAAGCGCCCAATTCCGCTTCGAGCTGTCCCGAAACAGTGAGGTTGGTTTCTTTGGCAAAAAAGTCTTGACTGTAGTCGATGCTGCCATCTTCCTTTAAGGGAGGATTTTTTTTATCTAAAACCGAAACATTAAACATTTCACCCGCTCCTTCGGCATCACTGCCTGTAATTATGGGCGTGTGCATCCAGAAGAAGTTGTTTTTATTAAAATATTCGTGCACGGCAAAAGAAAGGCTGTGACGCAAACGCATAATGGCACCAAAAGTATTGGTACGCATTCTTAAATGGGCGTTCTCCCTTAAAAACTCCATAGAATGTTTTTTAGGCTGAAGCGGATATTCTTCCACATTACTATCGCCTAAAACTTCCAAAGATTCTACTAGAAGCTCTACGTCTTGTCCTTTGCCTTGTGAGCTAACTAAATCGCCAATTAAGGACAAGGCGGCCCCGGTAGTGATGCGTTTTAATAGGGCTTCGTCAAACTTTTCGAAGTCAACTACCGCTTGTAAAGTTCTAATGGTACTACCATCGCTTAAAGCAATAAAACGATTGCTGCGAAAGGTTCTTACCCAGCCTTTTACACTATGGCTTGTGCCGATGGGTTTTTGATCAAGTATATCTTTTATTAGGAGCATGTTGTCTTTTCTAATTGGCGGCAAAGGTCAAAATTTTTCGCTTGTAATGGAATGAAATGTTAAGAAACCATTAAACTAAGAAACTTTTCACGTGATATAGTTTCCACGTATAATCTTTTTCTACTTTTGCGGCCGCATGGAGAAAATTGAAAAGGAAATATTAACACGCTCAGTGTCTTTGTTTAATCGCTATGGTTTACGACCAGTAACCATGGATGATATTGCGAAAGACCTCAGTATCTCTAAGAAAACGCTGTACAAGTACTTTGCTAATAAAGAGGAATTAGTGCGCAAAGGCGTGAATGAATCGTTCGCTTCCATAAGTAGTCGCATGCTGGCCTTGCTGGATTACAAAGATGGAAATGCCATAGACATGCTGTTTCAAATGGATGCACAAATCTGCGTAAGCATAGAAGAGCACGATCCGAGCATACAGTTTCAATTGGAACGTTATTACCCCGAGGTAAGTGCCTCCTTAGAGAAACGCAAACGTGAAATAATCTTTCGTTTAATGACGGAGAATATAAAACGCGGCAAAGAAGAGGGTATTTACCGCGAGGAGTTGAATGCCGAAATCGTCAGCTTCCTATACTATAGTAGAGCGCGCTTAATGTTGCAAGAAGAAAGTTTCTTTGAGCAAAGCAAATGGTCAATTACCGAAATAATGCGTGAAATTCTAATCTACCATATCCGTGGTATCGCTTCTGCAGATGGGATAAAATACCTCGAGTACAAACTTAAGAACAATAGCTAATTATATGAAATTAATGTATCCCAGCCTTTTGCTAGGCCTATTACTTAGCAGTGGTATTATGGCTCAGGCAGATGCGGCGCGCTTTAGCCTTGCCGAAGCAGAAGACTATGCGGCACAGCATGCTTATACTGTGCAAGACAAAGTTTTAGAGTTCGAAAAGGCTAAAAAAACCATTACCGAAACAGCCGCAATGGGCCTACCGCAGATTAGCGCTTCCTTTGGTTATTCTTACAATGCTCAAATTCCCGAGTCACCTATTCCCGCTCGCTTCTTCGATCCTACGGCGCCAGAAGGAGAGTTTGCGACGGTTGCCTTTGGGGTAGCCCATCAAAACCAAGCACAAATTCAGGTAAATCAATTGCTTTTAGATGGCTCTTACTTTGTGGCTTTGCAAGCTTCTAAGGTTTTTAAAGAAACGAAAAGGCTAGATAAAGAGCAAGCAGAAATTGAAGCACGTAAAAATGTGGCGCAGAGCTATTATGGGGTTTTAGTGGCGCAAAAAACCAAAGGTATTCTAGAAAAAAACCTTAAGGTGCTGAGCGATAATTTTAGAGAAACGCGCAAGCTTTACGAAAATGGCTTTTTAGAGGATCAAGATGTGGATCAGTTAGAATTACTGATTAACAATCTTCAGAATAACATCAACAATACCGAACGTCAGTTAGACTTAGCTTATCAATTGTTAAAGTTTAATATGGGCATGCCCCTCGACAAGGCGATTGAGTTGAGTACTACTTTGGAGGAACTAATTACCCCGGCGCAAATTGCGGTGGGACTTAGCTTGGATAGCCTTAATATTGAAAACCATATTACCTATCGCAGTACTTTGGCAAATGAACGTGCTGCGCAATTATCACTGGCCAACGAAAAGGCAAAATACTATCCTTCCTTAAGTGCATTTGCAACCCATAGCCAGAGTAACTTTGGTAATGAGTTTAACGATGTATTTAATTTTAACACCTACTGGATTCCGGGAACCACCATCGGTGCAAGCCTAAGCTGGAATGTTTTTACGGGCTTAGCGCGTCATGCCAAAGTGCAAAAAGCCAAAATTGATGTAGATCGCATTAGCGTGGCAAAAGAGGCCACCGAAGGTCAGTTAGACCTTGCCTACAAAAGAGCTTCCAGTGACTATAAATTTGCCATTGATAATTACAATAATCAATTACGCAACTTAGAGCTGAGCGAGAAAATTCGCAATCGGACACTTATTAAATACAAGGAGGGTTTAAGCAGTAGCCTCGATTTAAGCCAATCGGAAAATCAATTATTACAAACACAAACCAACTATATCAACGCCATTTTAAACGCCTTAAACTCTAAGGAAGCTTTAGAGTACGCTTTGGGTAAATAAAACAAGACAAAACATGAAAAAAGTAATCTACCTATTCACAGCCATTAGCTTATTTGCCGCCTGCAACCAGGAGCCTAGCTTGGAGGATTTAAAAGGAGAGCTCTCCACTGCTCAATCTGAAATGGGCGCTTTACAAGTGGCAATCGATTCTTTGGAGAAGAAAATCGCCAGGCTGGATACCAATCGCGTGGCGGAGCCGGTGAAATTGGTACCCGTGCAAGTGCGTGCCATCGCTACGCAAAATTTCGAGCATTTTGTAAAAGTTTCAGGTTTAGTAAGCAGTAAGCAAAATGTTATGCTTAGCGCAGAAGGCAATGGCCGTGTAATTAGTATTGATGCTAAGGAAGGGGAGCGTGTAAGTGCTGGACAAGTAATTATTCGCCTAGAAGATGATTTTATCAGCAGCCAATTAGCCGAAGCAAGAGCTGGCTATAAGCTGGCTAAAACTACCTTCGAACGTCGGGCGCGTTTATGGAAAGATAGCATTGGCTCGGAAATAGAATACCTAAATGCTGAAACTAATTTCCTTTCTTCTAAAGATCGCTTAGCGCAAGTAGAAGCCCAATTGGAAAACAGCAAAATTATTGCTCCCGTAAGTGGTGTGGTTGATAATATTACCGTGAACAAAGGCGAGTTTGTAGGCGTGGGTACGCCGGTAGTGCGTATTGTTGATTTAAATAATCTTGAGGTAGAAACTGACCTTTCAGAAAACTACTTGAAGGCCATCAAAAAAGGCGATCCCGTACAAGTGAGCATTCCTGCCTTAGGTTTAAATCAAGAAGAGAAAATAATTTTCACCAGCCAATTTATTAAACCCGAAAACCGCAGCTTTACCGTAAAAGTGGCTCTGGATAATAAAAATGCGCTGATTAAGCCCAACCTATTAGCGGAGCTTACTTTTAAAGATTACCAAAACGATTCGGCTTTTGTGGTTCCTTCTATTGCGGTTAAAAAAGATTTGAAAGGTAATTATGTGTACACCGTAGTAAGCGATGCCAAAGGGAATGTGGTGAAGAAACGCTACATCACTACGGGTTACTCTTTTTCTGATAAAAGTGAGATTACATCCGGTCTAAGCACCGGCGAACAGGTAATTATTGCGGGCTTCAACGAAGTGTCGGAAGGACAAGAAGTAAGCGTACAATAATATATTCTCAACAAGATTATGGCTAATAAAACCAATAGAAACTTCGGACTAAGCACTTTGTCGCTACGCAATAGCATCAGTGTGTTTATCCTCTCGGCCCTCCTTATACTTTTTGGGGTGTATTCTTACATCACCATGCCCAAGGAGTCTTTCCCCGAGATTGTGTTCCCGCTTATTTACGTGCAAACACCTTACCCAGGTAATACGCCCGTAGATATCGAAAACCTTATTACACGCCCCCTCGAAAAGGAGATTAAAAGTGTAAGTGGCATTAAAAACCTCAATTCTGAATCGGTTCAGGATGTAAGTATTATTAACGTTGAGTTTAACATTGACGTGGATACTGAAAAGGCACTACAAGATGTTAAGGACGCGGTAGACCGCGCCATGAGTGATCTTCCATCCGATTTGGATCAAGATCCAGTGGTTCTAGACATAGACCTAAGTCGGGTGCCCATCTTAAATATTAACCTTTCGGGAGATTATTCCATCGACGATTTGGTAGATTATGCCGAGTATTTACAAGATGAAATTGAAGAGTTAGGTGAAATCTCGGAAGCTACCATTACCGGTGATAAAGAGAAAGAAGTACAGGTAAATATCGATTTGCCCAAGCTTCAAGCCAATCAGCTAAGTTTTAATGATGTGCAAAGCGCCCTGGCTTCCGAAAATATCAATATTGGCGCGGGCGATATCTTGCTGGGTAAAACTCGTCGCAGTATTCGTACAGATGCCGAGTTTACTAGCATGAATGAAATTCGCAATGTAATTGTGAAGCACGAAAAGGGCAATATTGTATACCTAAAAGACATTGCCGATGTACTTTTCACCTACAAAGAAGTAGAGAGTTTCGCCCGTTTAGGCGGTGAGTCGGTGGTTTCCTTAAACGTAATTAAAAAGAGTGGTGAAAACCTATTGGATGCAACCGATAAAATTCGCGCTCTTATCGCTCTAGCTAAGAAAGATATTTTACCAGAAGGCCTGCGTATTACTATTACCAACGATCAAAGTAAGCAAACGCGTAATCAGTTGGCCAACTTAGAGAATTCGATTATTTCTGGGGTAATTCTGGTAGTAATTACGCTCTTATTCTTCTTGGGTTTACGCAATGCCACTTTCGTGGGATTGAGTATTCCTTTCTCCATGTTTATCAGTTTCTTGGTGCTGAGCGCGCTGGGAGTAAGCTTAAACTTCATCGTACTCTTTTCGCTTATTTTGGCTCTGGGGATGCTGGTGGATAATGCCATTGTAACCATTGAGAATATATACCGGCTTTACGCCGATGAAGGCTATTCCGCTTTCGAAGCTGCTCGTCAGGGTGTAGGTGAAGTAGCCGTGCCTATTATTAGTTCTACCGCCACCACTTTAGCGGCTTTTTTCCCTCTTTTATTTTGGGATGATATTATTGGTGAGTTTATGGGCTATTTACCGCGTACACTGATTATCGTATTAGGTTCTTCTCTTTTCGTGGCCTTGGTTATCAACCCTGTTATTGCTTCCGTATTTATGAAGAAGCAAGATTTGGATAAGAAGGTAAACCATAAGAAAGCTATTATTTTTACCGCCCTATTCTTGGTATTAGGGATAGTGCTTTTATTGGGTGATAACACTATTTCGGGTAATTTAATGTTAACCATTTCGGGTGGAGTATTACTTTTCAGCTATCTCTTAACTCCGCTCTCTGCTTGGTTCCAAAAAGAGGTTTTACCGCGTTTAGAAAAAGTATATGCTGTAAGTTTAAAGTACTCTTTAAGTGGCATTCGTCCATACTTAATTATACTGGGTACAGTAGTTTTAATGTTTGTTTCGATTGGCTTTTACTTTTCCTCTAACCCAAAGGTTGAGTTCTTTCCCGTAAACGAACCCAATTATATTAGTGTATTTGTTGAGGTTCCCTTGGGTACGGATGTACTAGCGACAGATAGTGTTACACAAAGAGTAGAAAAACGATTAAACGAGGTATTAGCGCCTTATTCTGATCTAGTTGAAAGTGTGGTAACTAACGTTGGTGCTGAAACCGCTAGTCAAAATGAATTGGGAGGCGGTGGCGGTGGCCAAAACACGCCTAATAAAGCGCGTATCACAGTTTCTTTTGTAGAATACGAATTCCGTAATGAAGTACGTACTACTGATATCCAACGTGAAGTAACAGATCAGTTGAATAACTGGTTACCGGGTGTTACCATTAGCGTAGAGAAGGAAAATAACGGACCGCCTGTAGGTAGAGATATCAGCCTTGAGCTAACCGGAACCGATTTCGACGTATTATTGGCATCTGCGGAAGCAATAAAACAAAAGCTTGACCGCTCGGGCATTGAGGGTATTGAAAACTTGCAAATTGACTTGGAAACCAATAAGCCTGAGCTTTTGGTAAAGATTAATCGCGATCATGCACGTCGTTTAGGTGTAAGTACTCAGCAAGTGGCGCTAGCTTTACGTACTGCTTTATACGGTTCGGAGGCGAGTAAATACAAAGAAGGGGAAGATGATTATCCAATTGAAGTGCGCCTTAAACGCGAGTATCGTTACGATATCGCGAGTTTAATGAACCAATTGGTAACCTTCCGTTCGCAAGCCAGTGGCCAAATCGTGCAGGTTCCCATTTCGGCTGTAGCCAGCTATGAATTTAACTCTTCCTATAATTCCATTAAGCGTAAAGATAGCGAGCGTTTGGTAACGGTTTATTCCAATGTTGTAGAAGGCTTCAACAAAACGGAAATCAATAACTCAATTAAAGATTTATTAAAAGGCCAAGAGCTTCCCCAAGGTTACAACCTTAAATTTGGGGGTTCTCAAGAAGAGCAAGAGGAAAGTGGTGCTTTTTTAGTGAATGCCTTATTAATTGCTATTTCCTTAATTAGTATTATTCTCGTTTCACAATTTAACTCAGCTAGTAAGCCCTTTATCATCATCTTAACGGTACTCTTCAGTACCATTGGTGTATTCTTAGGATTGGGTATTTTCCAAATGGAGTTTGTGGTAATTATGACCGGTATTGGTATTGTGTCCCTTGCGGGGATTGTTGTAAATAACGGGATCGTTCTTATTGATTTTATTGAGCTTAGCCGTAATCGTTTACGCGAAAAAATGGGTTTAGAAGACAAAGAAGAATTGGATGACACGCACTTAGTGGAAGCGATTGAGCTGGGTGGTATGACCAGATTACGTCCTGTATTACTAACTGCCATTACCACCGTACTAGGTCTTTTGCCTTTAGCCGTGGGATTAAATATCGACTTTATTGGTCTCTTAGATAATAGAGGCGCCAATATTTACTTTGGCGGAGATAACGCCATCTTCTGGAGCCCAATGGCTTGGACGGTAATCTTCGGATTAGTATTTGCGACCTTCTTAACCCTTATTGTGGTACCGGTTATGTACCTTTTGTTAGAGCGCCTGAACCGTTGGTTTAGAAAAGTAATAAAGTTTGCCTAATAGAAATACGGTAGATTGAATTATTAGAGCCCCGCTGGAAACAGCGGGGCTCTTTGTTTTGAAACTATTTTTATATCAAACTCAGGATTAAATTGTGAATTTTGAATTAATTAACCCAGCCGTTTTTTTTCTTGATTATCAGATATTAACTTGCACCGAAATAACTGCTACTATTTTGATATCTGCTTCCTTAAAATCTCACAGCTTCAGGCAAAGTGTGAAAATCTCCTATTTACTTAATGCTAGTTTAAAGTTTTATGTATTAGGATTGGCACTAATTTTTAAAGCTAGTGCGACCTTGTTAGCACAAGGTTTGCCTGCACAAAATTTTAGTCATGACTATTTCCCTATTCAAGCTGCGGGCGAGGTTCCTTTCGATTTCATCAATCATTGGTATGCCTTTGATGATTTTCATGACCAAGAAAAATCCATTGAGAATTATCAAATTAATCAGTATTACAGCACACGCTCTTTAGTTAATAGTGGCAAGTTTTCTTTTGGTGATCCTATCACGAATTATCTTGAAAGTATTAAAAATGAGCTCCTGAAAGACGATCAAGAGCTAGCCGACACCATCCGAATTTACCTTTATCGTGGGGCCAGTCCGGGTTTAGGTTTTATGATGTCAACCGGCATGATTGGCATAAGCAATGGTCTTATTGCCGGCCTCGGTTCTAAGGCAGAGCTAGCCTTTGTAATTGCCCATGAAATTGCGCATTTTAAATTAAGTCATGCTTGGGAATCGTATTCGCAGGGGAAGCTTAACGAAGATGATTTAGATAAAGTTGAGCTGATTGAGAACCAGCTGATACGCAGTAAAAAGCAAGAGAACGAAGCAGACTCTTTAGGCCTAATCATTTTTAAAAATGCCGGCTATGAGACTCCGGCTGCGATTGACTGCCTAAAGCATCTGTATGAAACCTATCATCCCTTTGGGCGCTGTGAGGTAGATGCGGATTTATTCCAATTGGAGAATGACTTTAAACTCCCGCAGTTTTATTTACGCGAAACGGTAGATCCTATTGCAACCGACTACAGTTATCAAGATCGTCGACACACGCATCCTAATATTGAAAAGCGCATCAAATTAATTGAGGCAATGGATAAAAATGCGGCAAGTAGCCCTTCATCCGCTTTTGCAGATGCGGAGTTTGAAGCCATTCAGGAATCGTGTAAAATGGAAACGGTACACTGGCAGGTTTTGGAGCGCGATTATCTTAATGCTTTTTACAATTCAAATTGCCTCTTACAGAAATACCCGCAAAACCGCTTCTTGCGGAAGTCTAATATTCGCGCGGTTTACGGCATGGTAGTTTTAAAAGTGGCTAACCGAAGAATTAATGATTTATTAGTAGATCCAAAGCGCATACCAGGACCAGTACAAGAGCTACATCATTTATTACGCAATTTCAACACGCCCCAATTGGTAGCCCTCAGTCGGCAAAAGGTTTTAGATTATTTGCAGCAGTTTCCAGAAGATCAAGAGGCTAGAGAAATACTGCAGAGTATCAACCGGATTTTGCAGGAGGATCCCTCCATGCGCGATATTTACGCGACCCTTTTGAAGCCAAAGCCCGATTTAAATCCGATTTTGGACTCCTCTTTAACCGAAAGGCAGAAGCACATTAAGTTAAAATACCAATTAGCCGATTTTTATCTCTATCTATTAGCCGATTTAAGCGATAGTGCAAGTATTAGCAACTTTATAGAGCCGCACAAACGCCTAAAAGATAGTTTGACCCTAGTGAATCAACTTAAAGAGGATCCCTATAATTTCAACCTCATTACTAGGGCCCCAGAGAAGGTAGTGATGATAAGTCCTAATATATTTCCCTATGCGCACGAGTTGTTGTTAATGGACTTTCAAACGGTACGTCAAATTGAAGTAGACGTGAAAGATCGTTTGGGCGAATATCGGGCTGCTAATGCAGCTAAGCTAGATATCATGTATCGATTGGAATGGGAGAAAACTAGTGTGGCGGATTACAACCGCATGAGCGCGGTGAAAGCTCTAGTTCAAGAGGCCGAGGACTTTAATCACTTTGGTTATTCCACCGCTCGCTTTTATCAAAATTATTTATTTAAAGAGGGACCCTTGGAATATCTTACTTTAAGTGATGCACTTTATAATATCGATGGTTCCGATTGGTATCGTTTCCGATTGTTTAATATGAAAACTGGAGCCATGCTTTACCAAAGAGAGGATAAAAAAGGATCCGAAATAAGCGATCGAGAAATCGCGAACGGAATTATGGATGATTTGCAAGAGATAGGCCTAGCCAAGTAGTAGCTTCGCTTTTTAAGTGTAAATCGAGCTTCACGCCACGCCATTCTTTCAGAACTATATTTATGTCAATACCAATGTTAAGATTTTACTTAGCTGTATTAGCTTTAGTGTCGCTAAACTTTTTAAGCGCCCAAAAAACCGAATTTGAAACGGTTCTAGTGGTGCCAGAATCGGACAAAACCTCGAATCGCTTAATTTACATTTTTGATCTAGGCGAAAGCTATGTCCTCTGGAATAAGCGAAAAACAAGCAAAGAAAAAATATTTTTTATCGATAAGGCCACGGGCGAGATTCATATTAGCGGCAGTGCTAAAAGCTTACTGGGCAAACCTGCCAATGAGATAGGTGTTTTAAATAATCATTTGGTTATTTTGGGCTACGAAGACCAGCATGCACTCTATGTCCAGGGAAAGAACCCGGTTGATGCTAGTTATGTTATTTATGCTAGCTATAACCCCAAAGGAGGTTTAGTAAAGTCGGGAACTCTTTTTAAAGAATCAAGTGATGAAAAGGAATTACGCACTTCCATAAGTGCTTCTTTTGATTCTAAAGGGAAGTACTTGGTGGTAAATTCAAAAAAGGTAATTGATTTCGCTACTGCTAACACCAGTTTTTTTAATGCTCAACTGGAATTGATAGCGCAAGACGAAGTAAAATTTGAAGAGGAGGACATGGCTTCCAGAGTAGCATTAGATCAGTCCTATTCCTCGATAATTACAGATGATCAAGATAATATTTACTCGCTCTCCTATAATAGAAGCAGTATACGTATTGCACGTAGTCTAGATAATTTCGCAACAATTGAAATTGCTATCTCTGGCGAAGAATTGGGCGTGGGAGAATTTTTAAGTGAGTTTCAACTGGATCATCTAGGTTCGGATACTATTTTATTTACCGCTTTAATTCTTAAGCAAGGGAAATCAATATTTAATGGTAAGGAGGTATCTTATGTGAAAAGTTTTTACGACTTGCAAGGGGTGCATCAAATGCTAATTAGTAGTTATGACCATGAACTAATTTCAGAAAACAGCTATTATTTTACTGAAGAACAAAAACAGCAATGGCCCGAATCCATAGCTACCTTGCAATATAAAAGGGTTTTAAATCGATATCAAAATTTTGAAAAAAGAGTCTTGGTCTTGGGAAATGGCAATTATATAGTCATTTCCGAACTTCAAAATGCCTTGGGGAATAGTCTGGCGCAAGATTTTTTAACGATCTCTTGCTTTCATACTTCTGGTGAATTGAGATGGACTAAGGTGGTCGACAAGTTTCAGCTCAGCTTTATGTATGGCGATGTTTACTATAAATGGCATGACTTCTCTTCCTATAGCTCTTTAATTTCAGGCAATCAGTTGAAAATTATTTTCAATCAAAGAATTGGCTATAAAAATGCAGAAGACTACGATGGGTGCACCTTAGCCTCGGAGAAACAATTAAAAGAGTCGCAACAGAAAATTATAAACCTCGATTTAAAAACAGGCGAAATTATTTCACAGGAGATAAGTAGTTATGAGGATACTCAAGCACGCTTTTTTAAACCTAGATTTAGTAATGAGGCCTTTCCAACAGGCCCCTACATGGTTATTCGCGATTTCGAATTAGACCGCGACGTGGTGGTAAAGCTCAAACAATAAGAAACTCAAAACCCAAATATAAATATGCTACAGCAATTTTCTAAAGCCCTTTTAAGTTTCATTTTAGCTTTTCAGTTAAACGCCCAAAAAACCGAATTTGAAATCCTTTTACAGGTTCCAGAGTCGGATCGAACCTTTAATAAAGTGTTGAATATTTATGATTTAAAAGAAAGTTACGTGGTTTGGAATTCGCGTAAGCTCTTAGAGGAAGAGCTTTTCTTCATAGATAAAAAAACAGGGGCTGTTTTAAATAGAGCAAGTATCACAGATCTCGCGGTGGCTAATCCCATTGGTATCGGAGTTTTGAATAATGAACTGGTTCTGCTTGGCTTAGACCCCACAGAAAACAAGCTATTCGGAAGCAATAAAGGGTTTAAAGGTAACCCCTTGTTTTACGTTAGCTTTAATGCCAAGGGGGAAAAGACTAGCTCAGGTAGTCTCTTTAAAGAAGCCGATACCAAAGATTACTTGCGTCAATCCGCGCGTGCCTATTTTAACCCAACGGGTGAGTATTTGGTGATTACCTCTAACATCCCTGGCGATAACAAGACCTTTTATACCAGTGTTTTCGATGCGAAACTTAACTTTTTAGGAGAAGGTTATGATGCCTTTGATGATATGGAAGAAGCGTTTTTAGCCGTCGTGTTAAACGATGACATTGCCAGAGTAGTGGACGAAGAGGGTAATATATTTTCGCTTTCTAAAGAAGGACGCAGTATACAAATCTCGCAAAGGGTGAATAACTATTCTACCATTAAGATAAATGTATCAAAGGATCTTATGGCCCTAGGAGAAGGCATCGGGAGCACTCATATAGACCAGTTAAATCAAGATACGATTTTGGTGACGGGCTTGGTTTTGAAAAAGGGTAAAGCAGAATTTAATGGTCAGGGGTATTATCTCGGCACCCCTGTGTTTTATGAGCTTCTGGGTCATTACAATATGTTGATTAATAGTCTCACACAAGAGTTAATCTCAGAAAATGTAATTTACTTCTCGGAATCTCAAAAACAAGGATGGCCTCAGTCTTTTACCGCCGCTCAGGAAAAGGCTGAGTCTGTTTCACAGCATTTCGATAAGAGAGTATTCCCCCTCGAAAAAGGAGATTATTTAACCATTATAGAGCATCGAAATTTCACGAAGGGAATTTTTGTCAGAGACTTCCTTATTGTAAGCCGCCACCAGCCTAATGGTAATATTGTTTGGACGAATACCGTGGATAAATTTCAAGGTAAACCGGCTAACCCAGCTTACATTAGCTATCATCTTTTCACGGGGTTTGGTTCCATTATTAGCGAAAATCAATTGAAACTTATTTTTAATCAAAGAGAAGGCGAAAAACAGGATGTTTCTTCTCACAAAACTTTGCTAGTAGCCGAAAGCAACCTGAAGAAATCAGAGCAAAAAATTGTATCACTCAATTTGAAAACCGGTGAAGTATTGTCCAAAGAAATTAGCAATTATAAAGAAACAGCACCACGTTTCTTAAAAGGCGAGTTTAGTGACGTATTATACCCAAATGGCCCCTACATGATTATGCGCGATTTCGAATTAGACCGCGATGTAGTCGTTGAGATTAAATAATTAAATGAAAAACATCAACCTAATTATGAAAAATAAATGGCTCAAAGTTATTTTTATCTTTCTTGTTCTTGCTTCAGCACTTAGTGCTCAAAAACTCGAGTTTGAAACGGTTTTGCAAGTACCCAATTCAGGCAGGATGTCAAACAAAGTCTTGAATATTTTTGATTTAAAGGATAGTTATGCCGTGTGGAACTTGCGTAAGACCACCAAAGAGGAACTTTTTTTTATTGATAAAAACACGGGTGCTACCTTAAACAGCTTCAGCGTTGAAGACGCAGCGCTTGAATACGTTGTGGGACTAGGAGTTATAAAGGGGGACTTGATTATTATTAGTTTAAAATCGAGAAAGCAGATTGCATTTATGAGGTTTAATGCCAAAGGAGAAAAAGTGGGCGCAGGAAACCTTGGTCTAAAGTCAAGTTCCAAGCGCTTTCTCCCTGAGGCTGCCCTTGCATATTTTGATCCCAGTGGAAATTACCTTTTGATTTTCGCCCAAGCCATTACTAATGATAAAACGCTGCATTCTAGCCTTTTCGACGCTGAACTTAATTTAATCGGAGAAAGTGACGAGACATACGAAAATGGAAACAGTGTAGTAAACAAGGCTTTCGAAGTAGCCTATACGCCGCCAGCTTTAATTGATGATGAAGGTAACGTATTCTCTCTGGCCATGGATGGTAAAAGCCTTCTTATTGCACAAAGGGTAAATAGTTATGCCACCATTAAAATAAACTTTACAAAAGACCTCATTGCAGTGGGGGAGTTTATTGGAAATATTCAACTAGACCGTTTAAATACTGACACTATTCTAGTTAGCGGCTTGATTTTGAAAGATTGCGAACCTGAGGATTACGCGAATAGAAGGCCAGGCACCTACAAGTATTACGAGCTTTTAGGTCATTATAACATGCTTATCAATAGTTTTAATCAGGAGTTAATATCAGAAAATGTTTATTATTTTCCCTTGTCAGAGAAACAAGCTTGGCCAAAATCATACACCGCTGTGCAAGAAAGGTATAAATCAGCGGTTCAGTTTTATGATAAAAGAGTATTTACCTTGGCTAATAGTGATTACCTCACCATTTTAGAGCATCAGAATAAAGCCTTAGTAGGAGGGGATCTTAGAGACTTCCTTATTGTTAGTCGCCATAGTGCTAATGGAGAAACATTGTGGACAAAGACGGTTGATAAATTTCAGGCTGTCAGCAATGATATGGGTTATGAGAGCTATTACTTTTTCTCCGGTTTTAGTTCCATTATTTCGGGAAATCAACTCAAGCTTATTTTTAACCAAAGGCAAGATGATAAATATTCAGGAGAAAAACACATCAGTGCAAATCTTATATTTCCTTACGATCTAAAAAGAGCCGATCAAAAAATTCTCTCCTTCGATTTAAATACGGGTGAGCTCCTCTCGCAAGAAATTAGCAATTATGAAGAAACTGAGCCCCGATTCTTAAAAGCTCGCTTTAGTGAAGATCGCTACCCCACAGGCCCCTATATGATTATGCGCGATTTTGACTTGGATTGTGACCTAGTAGTGAAATTAAAAGAATAGGGATTTTAACGAGTGGGCAAATTTCGCGGCTCTGGCTATTTGGGCAGAGTCACCTTAATTAAAACCATTCCTAAGCGCGGCGTTTATTCACGGCCAAGATTTACCTTTGCCGGCCATGAGTGATTTGCTAAAAACGTATCAAGGAGTTAATTCCTTAAGGTCTTTTGCGCCGGCCGAGCTTCCCGCTTTTTGCGAGGAGTTGCGCCGTTTTGCCCAGGTGGAAGGCCAAGGTAAAAAGGGTCACCTTCTCTCCAGTTTAGGGGTAGCCGAGTTATCCGTTGCTTTGCATTATCATTTCAATACCCCACAGGATATCCTCGTTTGGGATGTGGGGCATCAAGCGTATTTCCACAAAATTATTACCGGTCGTAAAGAGGGCTTTCGCCAGAATCGCCAGAAAGAGGGTTTATCGGGTTTTACTAATCGCTTTGAGAGTGACTTCGATCCATTTGGGGCAGGGCATTCTTCTACCGCACCTTCGGCCATTGCTGGGTTTTGGAAGGCGGCTCAACTGAAAAAGGAAAAGGCTGAATTTATAGCCGTAATTGGCGACGGTGCTTTTACCGGCGGCATGAGCTTCGAAGCCTTAAACTACTTAGGTCAAGAGCAGGCCGATGTGTGGATTATTCTTAACGATAATGGTATCAGCATCGACGAAAATGTGGGCGCCCTGAAAGAGTTTGGTCGTTATCAAAGTCTCGCAGAAAGTCTGGGCTTCCATTATATCCATTTAAGCGAGGGTAACTCTATTCCCGCTCTTTTGTCCGCTTTCGCAGATGCGCAAGAAATAAAAGGACCGAAATTTTTACACCTTAAAACTTCGAAGGGAAAAGGCCTACTAAAGGCATCTCGCCCCCGAGCGGAAGAAAGGGTAGTAACAACTAGCTTTCAGGACGTGGTAGAAGCGAGCCTAATGGCAGAGTTTACTAGTAATGATAACTTGGTGCTTCTGAGTCCCGCCATGTTAGCAGGAGCGCAGCTAAATAGCCTTAAGGCGGCCTTTCCCACTAGGGTTATTGATGTGGGCATTGCTGAACAGCACGTAGTGACCATGGCGGCTGCAATGGCCGCGTCAGGATTAAAACCTATTGTTCATATTTACAGCACTTTCGCCCAAAGAGCCATCGATCAAATTATTCACGATGTAGCCTTACAAAAGTTGGCGCCCGTTTTTCTAATCGATCGCGCGGGTTTAGTGGGAGAAGATGGCCCCACGCACCACGGGGCTTTTGATATTAGTTTATTAAGCGCCGTTCCTAATCTGCGTATTGCGGCTCCCGCGGGAGAAAAGGCCCTACGGGAAATGATTTCTTGGTCGCTAGCGCAAGAGGAAGCTTGCTTTATCCGCTTTCCTAAAGACGATATTGATTTAAGCAAGGAGCATTTGTGGAAATCCTACCGTCCGCATTGGTGGCAAAATAGAAAGCAGAAACTCATCATTAGCTTTGGTTCTTTGGCGGCGCAAGCACAAGAGGCGGTACAAAATAGCGAATGGGGTCATTTACATCTGCCCATTTTAAAACCTTTCCCCGACGGAGATATTTTCGAGCAGTTAAAGGAAAGCGAATTAATAATTTGCTTAGAAGAAAACACTTATGCTGGCGGTTTGGCAAGCAATTTAGCTCGCCTTAAAGCCGAACATAATCTAAAGGGCCAAATTAAAAGCATCTGTTTACCCGATTATTTTATTGCCCACGCATCTCGCCTTGAGCAGTTGGAGGAACTAGGAATGACCGCCAATGCCTTGAAGAAGTATTTAACGTGAGTTCGACGTAAAATTAGGCCTCAGACCTCTTGTAAATAGTGGGTCTCAAGCCGAAGCAGTGAAGCAATAGCGGGCTATTGTGAGCTGCTGAGCGTGGAAAGCCGCTTTTTAGAAGGGGCCTAAACGGATTTTCCAATAAAAATGAAAATCCTGCATCTAGCTCATTTGCTGTAGCCCGCTACAGCTGCACGATCCAGACTAGTCTTTTCCTTCCATTGAAAATCTGATGCTCTAATTTATTGTCGAATTCACGTTATTTAGCTCGTTTTCCCTAAAATCCGCGCGACGTACTTACCCACTACATCAAACTCTAAGTTTACCAGATCGCCGGGCTTTAGTTCGCGGAAGCTGGTATGCTCGTAGGTATACGGAATTATCGCTACCGAAAACCAATCGTCTTCCGAATCTACCACAGTGAGACTAACGCCATTAATGGTGATAGAGCCTTTTTCGACCGTAATGTGATTGGGGTTTTTGGGATATTGAATTTTAAACTCCCAGCTGCCGTCTTTTTCTTGCACCGACTGGCAAGTTCCCATGGTATCTACATGGCCCTGCACAATATGTCCGTCGAAGCGACCATTAGCCGACATACAACGTTCTAAATTTACCAGATTGCCTACCTGGAGGCTTCCCAAATTACTGCGCTTTAAAGTTTCATCAATCGCGGTTACCGTGTAGTTTTTTCCATCAATTCCTACCACCGTAAGGCAAACGCCATTATGTGCTAAGCTTTGGTCAATCTTTAATTCATCCGTAAAAGCAGATGAAAAAGTAAGGTGAAGATTAGAGCCTTCTGGACGCAGAGCCTCAAGTTGGCCCATGCTTTCTATAATTCCCGTAAACATAAATTTTTTATCTAAATAAGTGGACAAATCCGGTGGCAACTTGTTCGCTGGAATCGCCTAAACTTTCAGCGGTAAAGCTGCAAACGTAATAGTAAACTCCTTCAGGCGCAGGAGCATTTAATTGCTGCGATTGCCCTGTCCAGCCAGGTGAAAGAAACTCTTCTACGCTTTTGGCTTCGTAAACTAAGCCTCCCCAACGGTTGTAAATTTGAATTTCTAAGTCTTTCACTTGGTCAATTTCGGTAGGTAAAAACTCATCGTTAACACCATCGTTATTGGGTGAGAAAACATTGGGAAACCCAATGGTAAAACAACTTTGAATACAAACTTCGCTACTTAAAGGACTTTCGTTATCGGTGCCACCCGGGTCATTTCCGGCGTCATCTACCGCAGTGGCCGCATAACAACCAAATATGGGCGAGTCGCTCACAAATTTAATGGTAGAATCGCCCCTAGCGGGGATACTTAAAAAGGGCGTATCGCCATAACCGCCCGTGCCCGTGCGGAAGTAAATATTAATACGGGCAAGATCATTACTGCAATTGCCTAAATCTTGTAAACGCCAACTGAAGTAAATGGTATCGGGGCAAACATTGCGCAGACTAAACTGTGGGGTGCAAGGCGCAATGGTATCGCGCGCCACATTACAGCTAATCTGACTGCGGTTTAAAAGCGGTTGAGGCAAACTATCACTTGCGGTATAGCGGCCCACACTTTTTACGTAGTAGCAATAATTTTCGCCATTGGTTAAACCGGTATCGCGATAGCTGGGCGCAAAACTTTCGGCAATACTATCAAAGTTCCCGCTGCCACGGGGGTTTTCGCGGTAAATTACAAAGCGATCATTTTGCCAAGGCGTTTTAAACTCGAAATCTAATTGCATGCCGCTATCAAGCCCACTGGTTTTTAAAAAAACTGAGCTGGCCTTGCTAGAAGATCCCACAAAATCGCGGTTAGGCCCAGAGTATAAATCTATTGTATACACATAAGAGCTATCACGCGTATTCAGCCCTTGGTCGTTGAACTGACCATTAACTAAACCGTTTTGCGTAGAAATTAATACGGCATTTTCGGTGTTTTCGGTGCTGCTGCGTTTCAGTTCGTATTGGTAAGGCGGAGGAAAAACCACACTATCAAATTCAGGGGGAGCAATCCATTCGATGTCGATATCGCCTGTTACCGTTGAGGTATTCGCCACATCTACTTTAGTAAGCATGGGGAGGTTTAGCGGCAGGGCAGCACAAAACTCTTCCGAAGCATAACTTTCGGCTTCATCGGCAAAATAGGCTACCACCATGTAGCAATAAAGCTTACCGGTTTCTACATTTTGATTGTCTAAATAACTGCTTAGGGCCACGCCACTGCTTAGGGAGTCGATAAACGCATAGCCCGTGTAGGCGGGCACCCCAGTTTCACATTGGCTAGGAACAAAGCCATAAGTACTTTCACGACGGTAGATTAAATATCCTTCGGCTTGCGCACAAATACTAGGGTCCCAGTTTAAGCGTAAGGCTCTGCCCTCTGGTCCGGCCGATGGGTTCTGTGGGGCAGGCGCAACTACGGTAATTTCAGTCGTATATAAATCAGTTAGGGGAATATCGTTAAAAGCCGGCGCATCTTCGGCTTTAAAAGTTACTTGATAGGGCTGCTTTCGTACGAGGTCGCAGGTAGTGGCCCAATTAAAAAAGCCTGAAATTATAGGTAAGCCAGTAGCACCCGAAAAGGTAGCCGCAGGATTAGTGATAAAGGGTCCGCCAAAGGCGGTTAGATCTACCACATCATTGTCTTGGTCATCGGCTTGAACCACGAAATTTAAATTCGTCCCCGCTTCTACGCAGAAAGGGCCAATGGGTAATATTTCGGGGGGATTGTTGGGGCAGTCCTCAATATCAATCTGTAAATCGCGGGTAACATAGCCTATGCGCACATAGCGGCCTTGCGAGTTTTTGCGGTACTCAATAATTTCGAAGGCAAAGTTATATTGCCCTACATTTTGAGGTACATCCCAATAAAATAAACCCGTGGTAGGGTCAATTTTTACGGAGTCTTGCACATATTGGGGATCGTAAATAGTTTGAATGGGGTCACCATTTTCGGTGCGCGAAAAAGTAAGTCGATAAGCTAAACTATCGCCATCAGGATCGTAGGCACCCGGGCTGTGCTCAAAACGTTTGTCTTTGCAGCCGCGCTCTACCGGCGGATTAGTTAATATGGGCGAACTATTGGGTCCTAAGCTGGGCGAGATAAAAAGTTCACTGGCAATATAAAAAGGAACCTGATCACTATTAATTATATTGCTAATACCCGCATTTCGGTTGCGGTCTTCCATGTAAATTAGATAGCTACCTGCGGCAGGATAAGTATGCGTGCCGGTATAAGTGTTTTTGCGAATGCGGTTTACCTGATCGATTATTACGCCATCACGCCCCGTTAAGCATCGCGTATTATTACCGTTATTTCGCAGAAGAACATCGCTACTACCATCGCCCCAGTTAATGGTTAAATCGCAGCGATCGGCGCAAAGTTCACAAGCACGGGTGTAAGTAGTAATGGTAACTTCATAGGTAAAACCGTTTAACCACTTATAGGTAATTTCTCCTGCACGGTTATGAGTAGCCTGCAGGCCAAAAAAACAAATTCCGAATAATAGGGTAGCGATTTTTTTCATAATCCTTTTGAAGGTCATCTCGTTTTAGCTTAACGTAAAAAACAGCTAATTGTGTTGGTCTTTAAAAGCTTTTATTGTTTCGCCCGCTGAAATGATAACTTTGTCCAAATTTAAAGATTCTTTGTTATGAATTTTAGAACTCAGGTGGCGAACGAAAAATTGAGCCACGAAATATACCTTATTAACCATCTTAATCAACTGGGGGAGATTCCCTTATCCGAGGATCAGCGCGACTATCTGCGAGAAAACCTTAAAGCCTCAAACTTTATTTTCCTTCCTCAAAAACCGGCAAATATATTCGTCGCTTACGCAGATGACCATGCCAAAGAGCCTTATCAAAAACTAGAAAAACTGCGTTTATTGGCCAATAAGTTGGTCTCCCCCCTAAATGCTCAAAAGGCAGATAAGGTTTTAATAAGCTCTGCTCTTAAGGATGCTGAAAAAGCCGCTTTCGCAGAAGGACTAGCTTTAGGTGCCTATCGTTTTACCAAGTATTTTGTACGTAAAGAGGAAAAGCAAAGTTTACAGGAAATTGTTTTCAGTCAACTAAACACAGAGACCCTAAAAGACTTGCAGGCGGTTGTAGAAAGTACTTATGTTGCGCGCAACTTGGTTAATGAGCCGCTTAGCTATCTTACGGCCAAAATGCTGGCGAAAGAAATTGAAAAGCTCGGCCATGAGACGGGTTTTAAGGTGGAGGTTTTCAACAAAAAGAAAATCGAGGCTCTAAAAATGGGCGGATTATTAGCGGTAAACCGCGGTAGTCAAGATCCTCCCACCTTTAGCATTTTAGAATACAAATCTGCGCAAGCAAAAAATAGCGCCCCCATAGTTTTAGTAGGAAAAGGGGTGGTTTACGATACGGGCGGTTTAAGCTTAAAGCCTACCCCAGGCTCAATGGATTCCATGAAAAGCGATATGGGTGGCGCCGCGGCAGTAATTGGGGCCATTAATGCCGCTGCCAAAGCCGAATTACCTATTCATGTTATTGGTTTAATTCCTGCTACCGACAACCGTCCGGGCGAGAAGGCCTATGTACCTGGGGATGTGGTGAAAATGTACGATGGTTCTACCGTAGAAGTTTTAAATACCGATGCGGAGGGAAGAATGCTTTTAGCAGATGCCTTGGCTTACGCTAAAAATTATAAACCACAAGTAGTAGTAGACTTAGCCACATTAACGGGAGCAGCTGCCATTGCGATTGGTAAATATGGGGTGGTAGCTATGGGAACGGCCGACGATAAAGACTTTGCGAAACTCGATGCGGCGGGAAAAGAATGCTATGAAAGAGTAGCACGCTTTCCTTTTTGGGACGAGTACGACGAACTACTTAAATCGACCATTGCCGATCAAAAAAATATTGGTGGCAGAGAAGCAGGTGCCATTACCGCGGGTAAATTTTTAGAGCATTTTACCGATTATCCTTGGATTCACATTGACATTGCCGGACCCGCCTTTTTAGATAGCGCCGACCATTATCGCAGCCAAGGTGGAACCGGGGTAGGCGTTCGTTTGATCTATCAATTCTTAAAATCACTATAATGGGCGATCAATTAGAAAAACCCATTATCGGGATTAGTATTGGCGACGTAAACGGTATCGGGATGGAGTTGATTATTAAATCTTTCTCCGATCCAGATTTGCTGGATTTATGCACACCGGTGGTTTTCGGTTCAACTAAGGCGGCATCTTATCATCGCAATGCGATTGAGATGCGCGATTTCAATTTTAATATTTGTCGAGATATATCACAAATACAAGAAGGCCGGGCCAACTTGATTAATGTCTACGAACGAGAAGTTAAAATTGAGTTTGGTCAAATCAGTAAAGAGGCGGGCGAATTAGCTCTGGCTTCTTTAGAGGCAGCTTGCACTGCTTTGGAGGAAGAAAAAATTCAGGCTTTAGTAACGGCACCCATTCATAAGAAATCTATGCAAAGTGATGCTTTTCGCTTTTCAGGGCATACCGATTACTTAGAAGCGCGCTTTAAAGCGAAGGCCTTGATGATGTTGGTGAGCGATGAAATGCGTATGGCGCTGGCTACCGTGCATATTCCGATAAATAAGGTAAGCGAGGCTTTAAGCGAAGACTTAATCTTTGGTCGCTTGGAAAGTTTAGCGAAAAGCTTAAAGGAAGATTTTCATCTACCGAAAGGGAAAATAGCGGTATTAGCCTTAAACCCGCATGCGGGCGACCAAGGGGTAATTGGGAAAGAAGACGATGAAATGGTGCTGCCCGCTATTGAAAAAGCCAAGGAAGCAGGAATTATGGCTTTTGGGCCTTTTCCGGCCGATAGTTTTTTTGGAGCGCTGATGCATACTAAATACGATGCGGTTTTGGCGATGTATCACGATCAAGGTTTAATTCCCTTTAAAACTATGGCCTTTGGAGAAGGCGTGAATTACTCGGCGGGCTTACCTATAATTCGCACAAGCCCGGATCATGGCACAGCTTTCGACATTGCGGGAGAGGCTAAAGCAGATCCGAGTTCTTTCCGTCAGTCGCTCTATTTAGCCATCGACTTAATCCGCAATCGAGCAATAAGTTCGGAGATTAATTCCAACCCCTTAAAAATCAAAGGCAAAAAAAAGTAGAAAGCTCTTGGGGAGATTAAAAATTTTATACATTTGCCCTCCCCAAAAAAAACAGTGGAAATGAAGAATTTGAAAGCATTTGACATTCAATTCTCAGGACTGAAATTGGGGGAGCATCAGTTTGATTTTGAGATTGATGAAAAGTTCTTTGCTCATTTTGGTTATGAGGAGTTTGAAAAAGCAGAACTGCTAGCGGATGTTATTTTTGTAAAAAAAGAGAATCAGCTAGAGTTGAATTTTACTGTTTCGGGCCGAGTATGGTTATATTGTGATATTAGCAATGAGCCTTTTTGGTTTCCCCTAGAGGCTGAATCTCATCTTATGGTGAAATTTGGGAATGAGTTTGATGACAGCTTAGACGAACTACTTATAATTCCGCATGGAGATCACAAAGTAAATATTGCGCAGTATTTATACGAAATAGCAGTATTAGCAAAGCCTTTAAAAGTGGTGCATCCCCAAGTTGAGTCTGGTGAAATGGATTATGAAGCTAAGAAGCACTTAGTGAACGCCATTCCAGAGGAAGAAGAGGAGGAAGAACAAGACGAAAAAATAGATCCCCGTTGGGATAAGTTAAAAGATTTATTGAATTAATTATTTGAGATATGGCACATCCTAAACGCAGACAGAGTACAACTCGCCGCGACAAAAGAAGAACCCACTACAAAGCTGAAGTTCCTACGGTAGCGGTTTGCGCTGTTACTGGTGAAGCTCACCTTTACCACCGTGCATACTGGCACGAGGGAAAACTTTACTACAAAGGTAAAGTGGTAATGGAAAAAGATCAAGCAGCCGCTTAATCAGCGCAGCTGTTTGTATACAGTATTTAAGGCAGTTATAAAAAACTGCCTTTTTTTATGGTAAAGCTGGGTATAGATTTAATGGGAGGTGATCAGGCCCCGTCAGCAGTGATGGAAGGCCTGACTCGCGTATGGTATCATCTCCAGCCAGAAACAAGCATATCATTATACGGTACCAAGGAGGCCCTGGCTTTGGTGCCCGACTCTCCCCGGCTCGAAAAAATAGTCTGTAGCGATTACATTGCTATGGATGAACATCCCGTAAAGGCACTGCAACAAAAGAAAGATAGTACTCTGCTACGCGCTTTCGCAGATGCGGCCAATCAGAAAATTTCGGCCGTAGCCAGTGCAGGTCATTCGGGTGCCATTATGGTGGCATCCATGCAAATTCTGGGACTAATCGATGGTATTAGTCGTCCAGTAGTACTTTCTGTTTTCCCCAAAATAAACGATAAACCACTAGTGGTTTTAGATGTTGGGATTAACGTAGATTGTAAAGCAGAGCAGTTTTTAGAGTTCGCCAGAATGGGGAGCATTTATGCCGATAAAGTTCTAGGTATATCTCAACCAAAAGTCTCCCTTCTAAATAGTGGTACGGAAAAGTCAAAAGGAAGTTTGCTTTACCAAAAAGCACATTCTTTGTTGGCAGAATATTCGGCGATCCATTTTGAGGGTAATATAGAACCACGCGATTTATTTGATAATGAAGTAGATGTTTTGGTGTGTGATGGATTTACTGGGAATATCGTACTGAAAGAGGTAGAAGCCTTTTTTAGTTTAAGTCAGAAATTAGGACTAGAGCATTCTTTCTTAGAGCAACTAAATTATGAGAACCATGGTGGTTCTCCTATCCTCGGAGTAAAAGGAAATGTAATTTTAGCTCATGGCGCCTCAGGCCCCGAAGCAATAAAAAACATGATTTTAAGCGCCGAGTCAATTGCTCTTGCTAATTTTGTTAGTCAACTAAGCAGTATTTAGCATTAAAATATGTCAATAAAAGCAGCGATTACCGCAGTAGGAGCCTACCTTCCAGAGTTTAAGTTAACCAATAAGGTTCTAGAAACGATGGTAGATACTTCCGACGAGTGGATTACTACCCGTACCGGGATTAAGGAAAGAAGAATCCTTAAAGAGAAAGGCGCTGGAGTTTCCACCATGGGAATCAAAGCCGCTCAACAGGTTCTCGACAAGCGCGGAATTTCCCCCAAAGATATAGAGGTGGTAATTTTTTGTACGGTAACTCCAGATATGCCTGTGGCGAATACCGCGGCTTACGTTATTTCGGAGATGGGTATGACCAATGCCTTTGGTTACGATTTACAGGCTGCCTGTTCAGGCTTCTTGTTTGGCCTAACCACGGGCGCACAATACATCGAATCAGGTCGCTATAAAAAGGTACTTATAGTATCGGGTGATAAAATGTCTTCTATAATCGATTATACCGACCGCACCACTTGTGTGATTTTTGGTGATGGTTGCGGAGCAGTGCTTCTTGAACCCAATGAAGAAGGATTAGGAATGCAAGACAGTATTTTACGCAGCGATGGCGTTGGGCGTCAATTCTTAAACATTAAGGCAGGAGGATCAATGTATCCACCTTCAAAAGAAAGCGTGGAGTTAGGTCAACATTTCGTGCATCAAGAAGGACAGCAGGTATTTAAATTTGCCGTTACCAATATGGCCGAAGTATCCGCTCAAATAATGGAACGGAATAATTTAGTTTCCGACGATGTAGCTTGGTTAGTACCGCATCAGGCCAATAAGCGTATTATTGATGCAACGGCTAAGCGCATGGGTTTAGAAGCCAGCAAAGTGATGCTTAACATCGACCGATATGGTAATACTACAAATGGTACCTTGCCCCTTTGCTTATGGGATTATGAAGATCGTCTTAAGAAGGGCGATAATCTTATCTTAGCAGCATTTGGAGGAGGATTTACTTGGGGCGCCGTCTATTTGAAATGGGCCATCTAAACCTCGTTATTTTTTTTAGTTTTGTTTCAACACGTTAATTAATACTATAATTATCCATGGACTTAAAAGAAATTCAGAATCTTATAAAGTTTGTGGCCCGCTCTGGAGCCGCTGAGGTAAACCTCGAAACTGAGGATTTTAAGATCATTATCAAAACTGAGTCGGCTATGATTCAGGAACACCAACCGACTCAGGTAATTAGCATGCCTCAACAGCCCATGGCACAAGCGGCTCCGGCTCCTGTCGCTCCTGCGCCTTCTGCCCCAGCAGAAAGCACTAAGGCTAGTGATGATTCTAAATATGTTACGGTAAAGTCACCAATGATTGGTACCTTCTACCGACGTCCTTCCCCCGATAAAGAACTTTTTGTTAATGTGGGTGATGAAATTAATGAAGGCACTGTAGTTTGTATTATCGAAGCGATGAAGCTTTTCAATGAAATTGAAAGTGAAGTATCCGGTAAAATCGTTAAGATTTTAGTAGACGATCAAAGCCCAGTAGAATATGATCAACCGCTTTTCTTGGTAGATCCTTCTTAGTCAACCAAAAACAGCGATTATGTTTAAAAAAATACTTATCGCCAATCGTGGAGAAATTGCCTTAAGGGTAATTCGTACCTGTAAAGAAATGGGTATTTCTACGGTGGCCGTATATTCTAAAGCAGATAAGGAAAGCTTACATGTGCGTTTTGCAGATGAAGCGGTTTGCATAGGTCCAGCAGCTAGTTCAGCTTCTTACCTAAACATCCCCAATATTATTGCGGCAGCAGAAATTACCAACGCGGATGCGATTCATCCTGGTTATGGTTTCCTTTCAGAGAATGCAAAGTTCTCACGCATCTGTTCCGAAAACGGGATTAAATTTATCGGTGCTAGTCCAGAAATGATCGATCGCATGGGTGATAAAGCCATGGCTAAAGAAACCATGAAAGCGGCAGGGGTTCCCACTATTCCCGGTTCTGATGGATTGATAGACACTTTCGAAGATTGTCAGCGCACTGCCAAAGAAACGGGTTATCCTGTAATGCTCAAAGCTACCGCTGGTGGTGGAGGTAAGGGCATGCGTGCGGTTTGGAAAGAAGAAGAGCTTTTAAAGGCTTGGGAAAGTGCAAGACAAGAGGCAGCAGCAGCCTTCGGAAACGATGGCATGTACATGGAGAAACTTATTGAGGAGCCTCGTCATATTGAAATCCAGATTGTAGGTGACTCACGCGGAAAGGCTTGTCATTTATCAGAAAGAGACTGCTCTATCCAGCGCCGTCACCAAAAACTTACTGAAGAAACACCTTCACCATTTATGACGCCTGAACTACGTCAGAAAATGGGAGCAGCAGCAGTAAAAGCAGCGGAGTATATTAAGTACGAAGGAGCAGGAACAATAGAATTTTTGGTGGATAAGCACCGTAATTTCTATTTTATGGAAATGAATACGCGTATTCAGGTAGAGCATCCCATTACAGAGCAAGTAATTGATTATGACCTAATCCGGGAGCAGATTAAAGTTGCGGCGGGCGAACATATTTCAGGTAAAAATTACGAGCCTAAGCTACACTCTATTGAATGTCGTATTAATGCCGAAGATCCAGCGAATGACTTCCGCCCATCACCAGGCATTATCAAAACTTTTCATGCGCCTGGCGGCCACGGAGTACGCTTAGATACGCATGTTTATGCAGGATATATGATTCCTCCCTACTACGACTCCATGATTGCTAAATTGATTACTACTGCACAAACGCGTGCTGAAGCAATCGATAAAATGCGTCGTGCTTTAGATGAGTTTGTGATTGAAGGTGTTAAAACTACTATTCCTTTTCATCGTGCTTTGATGGATGACCCTGACTATAATTCAGGGAACTATACCACCAAGTTTATGGAAGACTTCAAGTATAAGGGAGCCTAGCGAGAGAGCTAGCAAAATAATGAGAGGGCGCTTTAGGCGCCCTTTTTTTGTGCTTTGATCAGTCCTTTGTTGTGTTCATTGGGTTGAGTCAAGTTCCACAAGTTCCGGTATAAGTCCTCAAAAACGACAATAGTGCCATATTCAAATTCGCTAGCGGCATCATAGTCATTAACCACCAGAGCAATATGAGCAATACCTTGGTTCATTGTTTTCTCAAGGATTTTATGGTTTAGATAGTTTTGTGTTAATAGTTATTGATGGTCTTAACTCGTAGGCAAGGACTGTTAGCCTTATCCAAATAATGAATAAACTTCATAAACGTGAGTTCGACTATAAATCATAGCCTCAGATTTTCAATAAATAAAAAAGGCTCAGTCTTACTAGGTAAAACTGAGCCTTAATAGGATTGATTAAAAAGAATTTATTTTAAGACTCCGTTAATGGTTACGTTTCCTTGCAAGCTTTGACTAGCACCAGAAGACGGACTTCTCATTTCAATAACGTAATAGTAAACACCATTGGATAAAGCTTGACCATTTGTGTTTACACCATTCCAGCCATTTTCTCTATCGTTAATGGTTTCGAAGGAAGCGTTTTCATATACTTTTTCACCATGACGGTTAAAGATGCTTAGGCTGATCTGCTCGTATGGAACACCATCTACCGGAGGCTCAATAAAGAATCTATCGTTAACCATATCACCGTTAGGGGTAATAATATTAGGAATTAGTACAACACCTGGTAACTCTGGCTCTGGTGGGATGATTGGTGGAAAGTAAGCTATACCGTAATACACCCAATTCGATTCAGATGAATCTGTTCTTGCGTTACCGTTGGGGTTTTTAGCAACTACCTTTATAGCGTAGGATCCTTGATTAATCGAGTCTGCAATCGGTCGGTTAAGCACTACGGAAGAATCGGTGGTAATATTTCCTTCTTGACTCCAAGAGATGGCGAAAGTGGAGGTATCCATTTTGCCTCGATACACTTCATAACCTCTTACACTTTGGTCCATACAGTAGTAATGGTTCCAGTATAGTCCAATTTGAGTTTCAGATAATTTAGTAGAATCTACTCTTAGGTTAATGTTAGAACAAGTACGGGTGATTTCTCTTCCCTTACCGTTATACACAAGTAATACCGCATAGTCGTAGATGAAGTTGTCTACGTAATATCCATTGGGGGCAAAAGAATCTACGAAGAAACGAGCACTTGGGTCGGTAATCACTTTTAATAATTGCATCGGTCTAACACCAGAGTCTGCGCGGTAAATATTCCAAGAATTGAAAGTATTTACAATATTAGCATCCACTAAATCATTGTTTCCAGACCAATCTAAGCGCACATCTAAATCTCTTTCTACAGTTAATCCGTCTAGTTGATAATCTGGAGACGGGCAGCCACCTACTACAATAAGGGCACTATAGAACTCGGTAAGTTCGTAACCGCACTCATTGGTTAGGGTATTTCCATCATTACCCCTTCTAATTTGTAAAAGGTAGTTTCCATCTACATCTAAGGGTTGGTGCAAGTAAAGATCAATTTTACGAGTATTGGCAAAAGTACAGTTGTCATCAAAGCCTACGATAGGACGAGCAACGCCATCTGGTCCAATCAGACGGAAGTCGGTAGGGTCAATCGAGTTACAACGTACATTGTTATCGAAATCAAGGGAAACAACCGTATCGAAACAGTTGTAGCCATTATAGATAGGAATTTGTGTAATAGTAGCCACACCATTACCTAGGCTATCTGCTCCTTTTAAAACAGCAACGTTATAGGCCGTTTTCATGGAGTCTTTTTCGGTACTTAAAAAATTGCTTAAACTATTACTTGTACCGTTGATTAAGATTTTAGGGCCATCTTGCGCAAGCGGATTACACGCTGAGGTAACAGGAACTTGGATTTCACGAATCGTGTTACCAATATATAACCATTGTAATGAGATGGTGTCGAAGCGATATTCTTTGACGTCAATTTTCATAACATAAGAACCTTGCTGACTAGGACTAAATGTGAAAGTGCCTAATCTTTGATTTACCACAATACCGGTAGAGCTTGGAATAGGATTGCTTATAGTATAGCCACCAGCCAAAGGAATGTTAGTGCCTGGTCCGCAATTATTTCCTTGTTGTGGGTTAGCAAAAGTATACACGATAGAATCACCGTCTTCTTCTAATGCACCTTGCGCAAACACGAAAGGCTGTTGTCCGGGCTGAGTTAAGCAGAAAGCTTTACCTGCAGGAGCAATAATTTGAGGAGAACTGTTATGACCTTTTGTGTTGTTAAGATCTACCTCAATATACATGTTTGGGGAAGTCGCCAAGTTGGTTGAATTATCACGACAGCAAGGCGCACTTACAGTAATCTTATAGTTCGGACAAGGAGGAAGGATTACGTTTCCTTCGTATTTGTGAATGGAAAGATCTTTAAAGGCAGGATCCGATGGGTTCGCACACTCATCTAATCCGGGTACAATCCAGCCACCAGAGTTATCGCCGGGTGACATATTCGCTCCCGTGGCTAAAATTTTTGGTAAAGAAACGGTGATGTTAGGTCCACAGGAAGAGGTGATACAAATGGCCTGCGCTCCCGTACCAATACCGACACCGCCATTGTTTCTATACCAACGCACAAAAACGCGGTACTGGTTGGCAACCCCGGTAGAGTCTCCAATGTATTTATAATACACCTCACCACTAGAGTAGTGGGAAGCCTGTAGTTCAGTTGTAAAGCCGAGTGCTGCAATCAGTGCAAAGCTTAAGAAGCCGATAATTTTTCTCATTTGTCCAATTATATATATCCGGCTACGAACTTAAAGCAAAAGTTCATATTTACCAATCATTAACCCATTATCCATGCGCCTCATTTAGTTTAAGGTAGAAAAACAGCTAAAATATTAAGCCTCTCTTATTTATAGAGCGGCTATTTTATTCTAATAACGGAGAAAAGTCTGGCTATTAATGAGCCTGCTTTTCCCTTTTTACTGAGTTATCGTGTTCCCTTTGTTAAGGTAATACTGCCGTTTAAGCTTTCGCTGATGCCTAAACTGGGGCTATTTAGACGAATGGTGTAAAAATATACGCCATTGCCAAGTGCTTGCCCATTATTATTTACACCATTCCAGCCATTTTCTCGGTCGTTGCTATTTTGGAAAGATTTGTTTTCATACACCTTCTCGCCATGACGATTATAAATACTCAAACTTATGTGTTCGTAGGAGGTTCCGTTTAAGGGAGCCTGAATAAAAAACCGATCGTTAATACCATCGCCATTGGGGGTGATGATATTGGGGATTAAAACCTTATTAGAAAAGTAAAAACTAAGTTTAAATGAGGTAGAAATTGCCTTTTCGTTATCTCCATGGGGTTAAAACTTTATCGCTACTCTTCCGTTAGTTTTCAAATTTAGCCTTTCAAATTCTTTTATAAAACTTGTGCTTATGCAGATGGCCAATAATATTTGGCCCCTCTTTGCAAATAAAGCTTCAACTCAAGTCCTTTTACGTAATTTCGCGCATTAAACAGAGAAAAATTTCCTCGCAATGGTGATGACTACTATCCGCAACTTTTGCATTATCGCACATATCGATCATGGCAAGAGTACACTAGCGGATCGACTTTTAGAAAATACGCAGACGATAACGGACCGAGAGAAGAAGAATCAGCTGCTTGATGATATGGATTTAGAACGTGAACGTGGTATTACCATTAAGAGTCACGCCATTCAAATGCAGTACGTAGAAGAGGGGGTTTCCTATACTTTAAACCTTATTGATACACCGGGGCACGTAGATTTCTCGTATGAGGTTTCGCGTGCCATAGCCGCCTGTGAGGGAGCTTTACTTATCGTAGATGCGGCCCAAGGAATTCAAGCGCAAACGATCTCCAATCTCTATCTTGCCTTAGAGCATGATCTAGAAATTATTCCTGTCTTAAATAAAATTGATCTTCCCAGTGCTAATGTGGAAGAAGTGAAGGATCAGATTATTGAACTTTTAGGCTGCGAAGACAGCGATATTATTCTCGCTTCCGCTAAGACGGGCTTAGGGATTCAAGATATTTTAAGAGAAATTGTAAAACGTATCCCCGCACCCGAAGGTGACCCGGATGCGCCCTTACAAGCCTTAATCTTCGACTCAGTTTACAACCCTTATCGCGGTATCGAAGCCTTATATAAGGTGGTAAACGGCACCCTTAAAAAAGGGCAGCAGGTAATGTTTATGAATACTGGCAACAAGTATGGCGCCGATGAGATTGGAATTTTAGGCCTCAAGCAAATGCCTTTAAAAGAGATTAGTACCGGTAATGTGGGCTATCTTATTTCGGGTATAAAGGAAGCCAAAGAAGTTAAGGTGGGTGATACCATCACTTTGGCAGAAGCACCTGCTTCAAAAGCGATTGCAGGTTTCGAAAACGTTAAACCTATGGTGTTTGCGGGAATTTACCCGGTTGACACGGAAGAGTTTGAAGAACTGCGTGCCTCCTTAGAAAAGCTACAATTAAACGATGCCTCATTAACCTTCGAGCCCGAATCATCGGTGGCCCTAGGTTTTGGTTTCCGTTGCGGCTTCTTAGGAATGTTGCACATGGAAATTGTGCAAGAGCGTTTAGAGCGTGAGTTTAACATGACCGTTATTACTACCGTTCCTAACGTATCGTATTACGCCTACATGAAGAAAAACCCAGAGCAGCGCGTAATTGTAAATAACCCTTCTGAGTTTCCCGATCCTACCAAATTAGATCACTTGGAAGAACCATATATCAAAGCGCAGATTATTACTAAATCCGATTATGTTGGAGCCGTAATGAACTTAGCCATTGAAAAAAGAGGACAACTTACTAATCAGGTTTATTTGACTTCCGAGCGCGTAGAAATGAGTTTTGATATGCCTTTAGCAGAGATTGTTTTTGACTTTTACGATCGTTTAAAATCAATTTCGCGCGGCTATGCTTCCTTTGATTATCATCCTACTGGCTATCGCGAAAGCGACATGGTGAAAGTAGATGTACTATTAAATGCGGAGCCCGTGGATGCCTTATCCGCCTTGATTCACAGTAGTTCGGCCTATGATATCGGCAAGAAAATTTGTGAGAAATTAAAGGAACTTATTCCGCGTCAGCAATTTATGATTGCCATCCAAGCGGCCGTTGGGGCGAAAATTATTGCGCGTGAAACCATTAGTGCCCTGCGTAAAGATGTTACCGCAAAATGTTACGGGGGTGATATCTCGCGTAAGCGTAAGCTTTTAGAAAAGCAAAAAGCGGGTAAAAAGCGCATGCGTCAAGTTGGGAACGTAGAAATTCCCCAGCAAGCTTTTTTAGCAGTATTGAAGCTGAACGACTAAAGGTTTTTTAAGTAAAATATAAAGGCGCCCATTGTGGCGCCTTTTTTTGTGAGTTCTAATGATATCTTGCACTAATACCCGAGGGCATTTTTTACGCGTCCTAATACTTCATTAGCAATCGGTCTAACTTTTTCAGCACCGGCAACAAGCTGCTCTTCAATAAGCTGAGGCTTGGCGGTAAGGAGGTCATATTTCTCACGCGCCGCGCCGTATTTTTCGTTAATGAGGTTTAGTAATTCCTTCTTGGCGTGACCATAACCATAGCCGGGTGTGATATAATTTTCGCGCATTTCACCAATCCCATCTGCAGAAGCGAGAAGTGAATAGAGTGCAAAAACATTACAGCTATCGGGGTCCTTAGGCTCGTCCATGCCCTTGCTATCGGTGATAATACCCATTACTTGCTTTTTTAAAAGCTTGGCGGGAGAAAAAATATCAATGGTATTGCCGTAACTTTTACTCATTTTCTGGCCATCGGTACCGGGCACGGTTTTAACGTCTTCGCGAATTACCGACTCGGGCAGCTTTAAGATTTCTGCACCCACGCTGCGATTGAGGGCGCCGGCAATATCGCGTGTCATTTCTAAATGTTGCTGCTGATCTTTACCCACGGGTACAAAGTCGGCGTCGTATAATAGAATATCCGCCGCCATAAGTACGGGATAGGTGAAAAGGCCTGCGTTAACATTAGCAAGGCGGTCGCTTTTATCTTTAAAGCTATGCGCATTGGCCAGCATAGGGAAGGGCGTAAAACAGTTTAAATACCAATTTAACTCGCACACGGCGGGGATATCACTTTGGCGGTAAAAGAAATTGCGATTGGCATCAAAACCTAAAGCTAGCCAAGCGGCTGCAACGGCATTAACACTTTCCTGCCTTTTTTCGCGATCTTTTAAGGAAGTGAGAGAGTGTAAATCTGCAATGAAGAAAAAAGACTCGGCATCCTTTTTTTGCGAAAGCTCAATGCCTGGCTCAATCGCCCCTAATGCGTTTCCTAAGTGAGGAGTTCCACTACTTTGTATGCCCGTTAAAATGCGCGCCATGGTTTTTAAATATTTTGCACAAAAGTATAAAGGCTAAGCACAAAATACGGTCATTATCTTAATTTAGCGCGGTGGAAAATTTACGCTTCATTTTTGCACCGCTATTTCGTGTGTGGTTTTATATAGCAGTTTTTATTGCTATCGTACTTTTGTTCCCCTTTATTTTTATTAGTTCGCTCAGTCCTAAGACTTACAAGCGCTTCTTTTATTATGCGAAAATTTGGGCGCGTTTGGTTCTGTTTCTCTGTGGGTACCGCATTTCCGTTAAGTGGCACGAAAAGCCCAAGGCAGATGGACAGTATATTATTTGTGCCAATCATAGCAGTATGCTGGACATCATGTTAACCTTCGCTATTTTCCCTTTCCCTTTTTTGTTTATTGGCAAAGCAGAACTTTCGAAGCTCCCCATTTTCGGGTATTTTTACCGTCGCACCAATATTTTAGTAGATCGCTCTAGTTTAGCGAGTCGGCGAAAGTCTTTTGATGCAGCCGGGGAAAAGTTAAAAGAAGGCCTAGGTGTTTGTATTTACCCCGAGGGCATGGCGCCTCGCGCGGACATAACGCTTGCGCCATTTAAGTCGGGGGCCTTTCGCTTGGCAGCAGATAATCAGATAACGATTATTCCTGCCACTTTTTACGATTGCAAGCGTTTGCTACCTTATAATATTTTTCGTGGCAAGCCCGGAAAACTCAAGGTAGAAGTGCATTCATTTTTGGTGCCTGGTGAAGGCGATAAAAAAGCCGTGGCAAACACCTTGAAAGAGGATTGTTATCAGTTAATTTTGCAAACTTTACAAGACCCTCTTAAATCTCTATAGATTATGAAAATTTCCAAAGAAGAAGTTGAAAAATTAGCCCACTTAGCGCGACTTGAGTTTTCGGAGGAGGAAAAGTTGAGCATGCAGGCCGATATGGATAAAATCCTTGGCTTCGTAGATAAGATAAATGAACTCGATTTGGAGGGAGTAGAGCCTCTGGTGTACCTTAATGAAGACCGCAATATTATGCGGGCCGATAAAGTAGAGCAGAACATTAGTAAGGAAGATGCTTTGCGGAATTCTCCCGCTAAGGATAGCGATTACTTCCGTGTTCCTAAGGTGTTAAAGCGCGAGGATTAGGTTTTAATAAGCCTCAAATCTAAAATCACGGATAATTATTTCCGGGCATTTGCCACTAAGAGGCTGGTCTTGATCTAAAAGCAGCCAGTAATTTATGCGAGCGCTGGTCTGTTCACCCGGCTTAGGAACGCTAATCGCGTTACTTTCTTCTTCTCCCAATTTTTTCAGACGCTTTTTATTGCGATAACTGTAGTGAAAATAGTCGGTTCGGTTTTCCAGTGCTGCCTGTTTCCCAGTGTAGCTGGACCATGTTATAGAAGTATCACGCCATTCTATCACATGGGTGCTAAGGCCATCCCACTGCGTTGTTGGCTGGGGCGATTTATACATTCTCTCTAGGTTTAGTTTTCCGTTGGACACAGGATGCGCCGTATAATAAAGTAAGCTTGGCGAGAGCGGGTAACCCCATTTAGAAAATTCTATGTCTATTTCACTGTTAGCTTGACTACCGAAATTTTTAGGGTCCCAGGTGAAAAACCCTAAAACACTGTGTGGGTCTAAATTGCTCAATAAGCCTTTTATTTCTATTTCGTATCGGCCATAGCCCATTGGTGTTTGGCAAATAATTTCGGTAGAGTACCAAAGGCTATCACTGGATCTTATATTAAGATGTAGATATCCCCGCCAATCGACTCTTAGGTTTGCGGCTTGCGCAGAAAATTTATTGTTTCCAGGACCTTGGCGTTCCTCACCGATTTTAGTCTTCCAGTGATAGCCGGCAAACTGAAAACTTTGCTTCTCCTTTCCTAATTTTAGTCCTAGGTTTCGGCAAGAAGCCAGAATTACGAAGACGAATAAACTTAGGGCAATATTTTTCTTAGAAATTTTCATGCGGACATTAACGGCTGGGCAAAATAAGAAATGCAGAGCCGTTTTAAGGAAATTAGGAGGCACAAAAACATGAATCGGGTAAAAATTCATAAATCATTGATAAATAATCGGTTATATGGAATAGCAGGCTCTGTAACTGGCTTTAGGTTTAGCTAAGTGTACAAAGGACAATTAGCCTGTTTTGCATTATTTAACAACTAATAGTTTTAAGTACTAAAAGTTATTTAACCAGATAAGGCTACAGCCCTTGTAGAATGGCAGCTTCAATTTCTTTTTTACCTTGCTTTTGGTACTTTTAACCAAAAGATATATATTTGGGGAAGCTTAAGAAATGTGATGCGTACAATAGTGGCGATGTTACGATTGTAAGTATTTGAAAATCAACTAAAATAAAACAATTAATGCGTGGCTTATGAAAAATTATTATGTAAGGCGTTTTAAGGGGTTAGCAGCTATTATTTTGCTATTCCTTCCAATTTGGATGCAGGCGCAGTCTGTTGCCATTACGGGAGTAGTAAAAGAAGCAGCAAATGGCCTGCCTATCCCCGGTGTAAACGTTCTAGTAAAAGGAACGTCAGTTGGAACAACAACAGATATGGATGGAAATTATACCATTCAAGCGAAACCAGGCGACGATTTAGTCTTTTCGTTTATTGGTTTTCAAGCGGCAACCATTAAGGTTGCTTCCGCTCGAACGATTAATGTTTCCATGAAGGAAGAGTCCTCTGTATTAAGTGAGATTGTGGTAGTAGGTTACGGTTCGTCAACCAAGAAAGAAATTACCGGTGCAACTTCGCAAGTTGACGGAGTAGAATTAAAAAAGTTAAACTTATCGAGAGTTGACCAAGCTTTACAGGGACAGGTTTCTGGGGTAACTATTAACTCTAACTCTGGTTCACCTGGTGGTTCTAGTAATATTCGAATTCGTGGACTATCAACCTTTGGGGATAATGATCCCTTAATTTTGGTGGATGGTATTGTTTACGATTCTGAGGGTTTAAATGCGTTAAATCCAGCTGATATTGAGTCGGTAAACGTACTTAAGGATGGTACCGCTGGTATTTACGGTGTACGGGCCGCTAATGGGGTAATCATCATTGAAACCAAAAAAGGAAAATTAAATACCAAGCCGCAAATTGAATTTAGTGGCTTTTATGGTATGCAGGAAACCACCAATCGGTTAAGCTTGCTAAATGCAAATGAATACGCGATTATAAAAAACAATGCCTTTATTAACGCAGGGCAAACAGCACCATTTAATAATACACAACTAGGTGAGGGAACGGATTGGCAAAATGAAATTTTCCAAGTGGCACCCATGCAGAATTATAATATTAGCATTAATGGGGGGACCAATAAGACTCGCTATTCAATCGGCGGGTCTTATTACACCCAAGATGGTATTGTTGGCTTAGATAAGGCAAACTTTACGCGCTACAATGCTCGTTTTAATGTGTCTTACGAATTGTCTACAAAGTTCCGAATCAATAGCGTGCTTCTTTATACCAATGAAAGTCGTCGGTCATTACCAGAGAACGGAATAGGTTCTGTTCTTTATAATACCATTAATGCATATCCTACCGAACCTGTTCGTCAAACCGATGGGAGATACAGTTACCTAGAATTGGTTAATGACATTATTAACCCCGTAGCTCAAATGGAAAACATCTATAATGAGTCGGCTGTAAATAAATTAGTAGGTAAAGAAGAGTTGGTTTACACGATCAACGAAAACTTCACTTTCACCAATCGCTTTAACTACAACGCTGCCATAGTGGACGGCAAGGTGTTTTCACCATTAGTTTGGTACGGTCCAGGTAAAGCACAAAACACGGCTGTAAATGCCGATTTAGACGCGCCAAGAGTAGAAATCGCAGACAGTATTTTCTTGGAAAGAGGCGCTAGTGTTTATGAAAATCGCGATTATTATATTGATCTAAACTTCGAGAGTTTCTTAAACTATGAGAGACAGATTAACAGAGAACATAAGGTGAAAGGAACCTTAGGAACATCGGTATTTACGCGTTCGGGTAGTGGCTTAAACGCAACAGCTTTTAACATTCCCAATAATTCGGTAGATTTTGCCGACATCTCTGCCAACCAGGCGGAAGGAGGTTTCTTAAACAACGCAGGTTCATTTGAATTCGAAGAGCGTTTAGTATCGGCCTTTTTAAGAGCAGAGTATTCTTACTTAAATCGTTATTTATTTTCCGCGATAGTGCGACGCGACGGGTCATCAAAATTTGGAGCCAATAATCGCTGGGGTATTTTCCCTGCTTTTTCTGGAGCGTGGGTATTTAGTGATGAGAGCTTTTTTGACGTAAGCTTTATCGACTTTGGTAAACTGCGTATGAGTTATGGTATTTCTGGTAACGACCAGATTCCAAACTTTGCTTACCGTGCACTTCTTAACGGGGAAGGTGTATATGTTCTCGACGATTTAATTACGAGTGGTGTGGCAATTGGTCGCGCTTCTAACCCAGATTTGAAATGGGAAACGACCCACCAGTTTAACGTGGGTTTAGATTTAACCATTCTAAAAGAGATTAGCTTTGCCATGAACTATTTTGTTAAAAACACGAATGACTTGCTTTTCCAGCCTGATGTATCTGGCTTATTAGGAACCTATGGTCCTGGCGGTTTCCCTCCATTTGTAAATGCAGGTGATGTATCTAACCGTGGATTAGAGTTAGAATTAGGCTATAGTACAGATCCTACTAAAGACTGGGTTTTCTCTACCTCTTTTAACATGACGCAATTAACTAACGAAGTAATGCGCGTACCAGATGGTGTTGACTTTATTCCCGGTGCTCAGTTTGGGGTAGGTGGTAACGTGGCTACTCGTTTTGAAGTAGGTCAGCCCATCGGTTATTACATCGGTTTACAAACAGATGGTATCTTCCAAAGCCAACAAGAAATCGATAATTCACCTGTAGTACAAGCCGGTGCTCGTCCTGGTGATCTTCGTTATGTAGATCAAAATGGCGATGGCGTAATTAGCTTTGGTGATGACTCAGATAGAACGAAGATAGGTTCTCCTATTCCTGATTTTACCTTCGGTTTAAATTTAACTGGTCGTTACAAAAACTTCGATGCCTCATGTAATCTTTATGCAGCTGTTGGTCAAGAAATCATCAGAAACTACGAAAGACAGCAGCCTTATGCCAATCAATTAACGTACGTTATTGATCGCTGGACTGGTCCAGGTTCTAGCGAAGATATTCCTCGTGTAACAACAGGTGCAACTCGTAATAATGTATTCTCTGACTATTTTGTAGAGGATGGCTCTTTCCTCAGAATTAGAAATTTACAAGTGGGTTATACCCTTCCTAGAAAATGGTTAACTCGCCAAAAAGTGGAGTCCCTGCGAGTTTACGTGTCCGTAAATAATTTATATACTCTTACCAATTATCAGGGTTATGACCCGGATATTGGAAACTTTGGTGGTGTATTAGCAGCGGGTGTTGACTACGGTTTTTATCCACAAGCACGTACAATTATGGGAGGCTTTAACATTAAATTTTAAGATCATGGCTATAAAAAGATATACCACAATAATTGTAACCGCCCTTGCTCTTAGCTTAACTAATTCGGGCTGTGAAAAGTACTTAGACGTTAGCCCGCCTTTTGCGCAGGATGCGGAAAACTATTTCAACTCTGAACAAGACTATGAGTTGGCTTTAATTGGAGCCTACGACTTACTGCAGGCTTCTTACCTAACCATATGGATCGGTGAAATCGCTTCAGATAATGCGATAGCTGGTGGTGAAAGTGTGAACGATTCGGAAGGATTGCACCAAATTGAAGCCATGACGCATAATGCGGTGAACAACGAGTTGAGAAGCATATTCCGTTGGAACTACGCGGGTATTGCTCGCACCAACTTTATTATGGAGTATAAGGACAAAACCGACTTTGACGGTAAAGAGCAAATACTCGCTGAAACTCGTTTTTTAAGGGCTTATTATTATTTCGAATTGGTTAAGTACTTCGGTGATGTGCCTTTAATTATCGATAGGCGTTTGGGGGCAGAGGAAGTTACCGAAATAGCACGTACGCCACGCTCGGAGGTTTATGCTCAAATTGAGTCTGACCTTCGGTATGCAGCTAATAATCTACCTTGGAACAATCCGGTAAAAGGTAAAGCCGAGAAAGGATCTGCCTTGGCACTTTTAGGTAAGGTTTATCTTTATCAGAATAAGTTTACCCAAGCAGCAGAAGTTTTAGATGAGGTTATTAACGATGGGCCTTATAGCTTAATGGCTAACTACGGCGACTTATGGTTTGCGGCTAATGAAGATAACAGCGAAACTGTTTTTGATGTGGAATATTCCAACCTTGAAGGTGGTAGCTACGATTGTTTAATTTGCTTAGAAGGCAATGCTGCTGCTGGTTTTCAAGGTATCCGTCAGTATGAAGGTCCTTTTTATGGTGATGGTAATAGCTATAATTTACCTACCGCGGATTTATACAATGCCTTTCCAGTAAATGATCCTCGTCGCGATTTAACCGTTCTAAATTTAGACTCCTTTATTAGCTTACAGCCTGACCCAGGTTCTATTAGCTATGCCATTGGTGGCGGTGGTCATACAGGCTTCTATAATAATAAGTACATTAAGCGTCAGTCTGAATTAGGATTACCCGATGATGATTTAACTAGCCCGCTTAACTACAAAGCGATTCGCTATGCAGATGTTCTTTTAATGGCAGCGGAAGCGCATACCAGAAGTAATAATGATGGTCCTGCCTTGACTTACTTAAACGAAGTACGTGCACGCGTTGGTATGCCAGCAGTAAATGCGAGCGGGCAGCAATTAACCGAGGCCATCTGGCAAGAAAGAAGATATGAACTTTCGGGTGAAGGTTTGCGTTTTTTCGACCTCGTGCGTACCGGTAAAGCCGCTAGCTCAATAGATAATTTCACCTCTGGGAAAAATGAAATTTTCCCCATACCACAGGTGGAAATCGATTTAGCGGGTGGTAGCTGGACACAAAATAGTGGTTACTAATAATTTTATATTTTTAATTTTAATCCAAATCATGAAAATGAAATCAATGAGAAGATCAGGTTCACGGTTTCTTGCTCTAGGTGCTCTGCTAGTTTTTGCGGCGGCCTGCGGTGAAGATGACGAACCAACAATTGGGAATGCTCCCAGTGCAAGTGATGCAGCCTTTACTTATGTAGCGTCTGCGCAAAGTGACAACGTAATTGAGTTTACCGCTTCAAATTCTGGTGTAAGTGCTAGTTGGGATTTTGGCAATGGAGCCACCGGAGAAGGAACGAATGTTTCGGCCTCTTATCCTTTCGCCGGAACCTACACGGTTACCTTAACGGTACAGAACTCGGGTGGTAGCGCTAGTAGTACTCAAGATATTACTATTGCTCAAGATGATCCAAACTTAATTAATAACCCAATTTTCGACCTGTTAACAGGTGGAGCAGCAGGGCCAGGCTTTAAGTCTTGGGCTGTTGACTCGGTTAGAGCCGCACATTTCGGTGTAGGTCCAGACCCTGTTGGTGCCGCTGGTAACTACCCAGAGTGGTATGCCGCCGCCGCTTTAGAAAAAACAGGTGCAGGTATGTATGATGACCTTTATACCTTTAAATTAAACGGTTTTGGTTTCGATATGATCACCAATGGTGATGTGTATGTAAATACAGCTAGCGCTGGTATTGCTCCTTTTAACGATACTACCGCCACTAATGTGGGCGATTTTAAGGCTAATTTCCCTAATCAATTAGGCGAAACTTGGACGCTTAACGAAGGGGCTGATACGAGTATTACCTTTAGCGGTAATGCCTTCTTAGGTTACTGGGCAAGCTCTCAAACTTACCAAATTGTAAGTATTAGTGAGAATGAATTATTCCTACGCTTCGTAGATGGGATAGCGACTAACCCAGCTTTGGCTTGGTACATTCGTTTAGTACCCGAAGGTTATGTAAGTAACCCAGATCCACCCGCACCTTCTTACAATTTACCGTTCGATTTCGAAACTATCCAGCCAACATTTACCACTTTCGGTAACAGCACCGCTGCGGTAATTGCTAATCCAGATGCCTCTGGAATTAACACCAGTGGAAACGTCGTAGAAAGCGTTCACGGTAACGAAACTTGGGCTGGTTTCTTTGTAAACCTAGATTCTAAACTTGACTTTAGTACGCAAACTACTATCAAACTTAAAGTTTGGGCTCCTATTACTGGCGATTTCCGTATTAAGTTAGAAGAGCAAGCCAATACCAACAACTTTGTTGAAGTAGACGCTACCGTAACTACCGCTAATACTTGGGAAGAAATCACCTTCGATTTTAGTGGTTCTGCCGCAGATTTCGATCGCTTAGTAATGTTCCCCGGATGGAATGTTGCTAATGCAGGAACTTTCTATATTGACGATATCGTTCAACAATAAATAGAATTTTTTAAAGAGGCGTGGGGTGTAATTCCTTACGCCTCTTTATTTTTTAACCTAAAACGCAACTTATGAGATTGAGCATTTACCCCCTACTTGTGATAGTACTTATTACAGCTTCTTGTGCAGAGGAAAAAACAGTTGCACCAGCCCTTTTACCTTCTAATTTACAAACTACTATTGATGTATCCACTACCACGGAAGGTCTCGTTAACCTTACAACCCGTGCGGTGAATGCAAATTTTTACACCGCCGAATTTTACGACCTAGACGGACGCACAGACCTACAATCTCGAGAAGGTACTTTTTCTTATCGCTTTACCGAAAGTGGCACTTACCTTATTGTTAGCCGTGCCCATATTTCTAATATCGACTTTATTGAAAAGCGTGATTCAGTAGAAATCACCATCTCTACCAATTCAGGTGCGGGTGGAATTCCCACAACTGGCTATACTACGCCTCTTACTTATCCCAACTACACCTTAGTTTGGCAAGATGAGTTTGAAGGAACATCGCTATCTAGCGCTTGGACCCACGAAATAGGCACCGGAAATGGTGGCTGGGGAAACCAAGAATTACAATATTACCGTCCAGATAATACGGAAGTGCGTGATGGTTACTTAGTAATTACCGCAAAAAGAGAAGACTTTTCAACCAGTTCCTATACTTCTTCACGCATTGTTTCGCGTGGCAACCAGAGTTTTAAATATGGCCGAATCGATATTAGAGCTGCTATGCCAGAAGGGCAAGGATTATGGCCCGCCTTATGGATGCTAGGCGATAATTTTGGCACCGTAGGCTGGCCAAGATGTGGTGAAATAGATATTATGGAAATGGTAGGTGGACCCACTGCCAACAAACGAGGCGATGGTTATACGCATGGAACCGTGCATTGGTTTGATGAAGGTAGCAACGTGAAGGCCGATTTCGGCGGTGCCTATCGCTTACCCAATAATGCTAAGCTATCCGAAGAGTTTCATGTGTATTCTATTATTTGGGACCAAAGTAGTATTACATGGTATATTGATGACATTCAGTATCATGCTATCAATATCAGTGGCTCCTCTTTGGATGAGTTTAAAGAAAAATTCTTCTTTATATTTAACATTGCTGTGGGTGGGACTTGGCCAGGTAGTCCTAACAGCAGCACCGTGTTCCCGCAAAGAATGGCGGTAGATTATGTTAGAGTATTTCAATAGTAAAAAGGAAAAGAATTACTAAAGGGAATAATAGATATTCTTGAGTTCAATCGTGCCTCCATCAAATTGATCTAGGCCTTTAAAGTAGACTAAACCGCTAATATCTTCCCAATTAAGCTCCCCTTCTAAATCACTTAAATCAAGGCTGAATGTTTGCCATTCGGTCTTGATTTTTTTGTTGCTAGCAGGACCAAATCTAAAATGGGCTTCCGCTAAATTTCCCTTGGCATAATTTCCACTTTGCAAGCCAATCTCAAAATTGCATTCACTCTGCCCTCGGATACTAAATACTAGTTTTCCGTTTTCTTTAAACTTACTTAGATTTTGGCTTTCGCCTGATGCGTAATTAAGTGCGCAGCCCCACCAAGGACCAGTACCGGTTTCTATCACTAAAAGTGAATCTTGCTTAAGCTCAATACCACAAGTGTTTTCCCAAGCTTCTAACTTTACAGTAGATGCGGGATTACGGAAATCTTCATTTACATGGGCATCTGCGGCAGTGCCCAATAAAAGGATGTTTTTAGTTTCTGTAAGCACGCTATCATTGTGCGGATACACGATCTCTGTGACCGGCATTAAGCTCTTGTAGGGAGGCGCTAAGAGCCCTTGCAACACGCTATCTCTATCGCCATTATAACTTTTGTGCAGGGCTTGCCCGTTTCTACTTAAGCCTTCAAAAATTCCTTGATCAAAACTTTCCCATAGAGGCATCTTCACGGCTCCGGAAACTCCAAACAAGCCAAAATGATTTTCTGAGCCTCCTGGGTTTTTGCCATCTTTCCAAGGCTCGTCGAAAGCTTCGAAATAAAAGCAAGAAATACCATTGGCATTGGTCCACTCGTGGATGGAATTATAATACAAAGCTTGCTTGTACTCATCGGCCGCAAGCGAGCCTTCAGCTCCGTACATGGCATTGGTATAACTGGCCCAACCGGTTTCCCCAATGTGGATTTCCTTTTCAATACCCAGGCTATTCATATAGTCTTTTACCGCTTGGAACTGCTGTTTTACGCGCGATACGCATCTTGCGATAGCGGCATCCGTTTGAGCTTTGGTGTTTAAGTCTTCCTCATTTGCAGGGACATACCAAAATTCTGGATCGTAATGGGTATCGTGAAAGGGATAACTGTGTAATGAAATATAATCTACTGCATTAAGCAGTAACGCTAAGTCTTCTTTAAAATAGCTATCGTCGCCACCGCCCCATGAAGCAAAATTATCGGAAGAGGTAATCCATAATTTTGCGTTTAAAACACCTTCCTTTTTAAGACCCTGCAGAAAGTCTACCCAATGAAGAATGATACCGGGCTCTACGTAATAAGTAGCGGCCCAATGTACCATAGATTCGTTGCCTACGGCAATTACCTTAACTATGTCTGGATATTGTTGAGCGAGCTTAACGGCTTGCTCTATTTCTGCGCGATTATTAGCGGTGTCGCCGCGACTGTGATTGGGCTTTTCACCAAAGGCATTTTCGCATTGCATCCAGGCGCCTAGCATTACATACATCTCGAAATCAGGGTCGAGGTTCTTCATTTCTTTAATGGCCTGTAAAAGGCGCGGTGTATGATCGTAAAGCCGTGCATGGTAGGTGCGCAGGATTCTAAACCCCGCCGCATCTAATATTTTCAGATCTTCTTTAATATCGGCAACACTAGGAGCTTTTGAGCGGTCTTGATTACGATACCCACCGTAAGCAATGGCGGGATAATCGCTATTTCCTAAAATATCTTGGGCCTCTTTAAACAAGTTATCCTCCCGGTTACAGGAGGATAAACTAAATACTAAGGCCAGCCCTAAAAGGGCGCTCCATTTTTTCATTTCGTTAAATTTTATTCTACAATTAAGCGCAGGTTTCTTACCGCCGCTCCTTGTCGAATTCTTACCATATAAAAGCCCGCTTGGTAAGAACGCATGTCAATAATATTATAGCCGCCATCCAAACTAAGATTTTGCAATAGTTGCCCATTTCCGTTGAAAATGGATACTTCTTGTTGGCCTTCGCCTAACTCAAGCTTAAGGAAATCACTTACCGGATTAGGGTAATACTGGATATCATTTAAGGCCAATGGATCTTCTAAACTTATATTCTGACAGCTGCCCACTAAATATACATCTTTACTGCCGGCATTATTCCTTTCACCGCCACTAGGATGGGTGTAAGTATAGTAGAAATACAAACGCGTGCCCTTGCTTGCCGTTACTCGAAAAGGCTGATTGGGTGTAACATTATAACCAGGCAAAGCGCCGGGGTCGGTGCCGATGTATAAGATACAGGTTGGGCTGCCCATACCCGCAATGGTTGGGATAAAGGTGATGGTAGGATTATTATCATCGTCGGAAAACTCGTAGTAGAAATCGCCATTCGACGATAAATTACGGCAAGGTGGCGCAGGATCTACCGTAAAGTTTACCCTATTCGAAGTGGCCGAATCGCCAAAGCTATCGAAAGCCACCGCGTGTAATGTCTTCTGCCCTTGAGCGGCATTCCAAGTCATTGTAAAGGGCGCTTGATTATCGCTACCTAGTAGAATACCATCGAGGTAAAAATCAACTTTTACCACACTGTCGTTCAGGTCATTAGCAATACTATTGAAGTCTAACACTTCTCCCGTAAGGTAAACACTGCCGTTTAAAGGACTGATTAAGGAAACGGTAGGAGGCACATTGTTACTATTGCCAGAAATTACATAAACTTGGTCAATATCTCTGCTGCTGCCATTAGTAACTTCTAACTCAAAAAGGTAAACGCCTTCTTGCAAACCGCTAATTGCGCTTGTCGCAGATTGCGCGCTCACTAGGTTTACGATGCTAGGGCCAAAAATTTGGGTCCATTGGTAATTTAGGCTTCCGCCTGATGGGCTGGAACTGGCGCTTCCGTCTAAAGTAGCAGTGCTTTGGGGTAGCAGAAGAATTTGATTAGCACCCGCATCAGCTACCGCTTGATCGTAGCTCAGCGGACCTTCGTAGGTCCAAGTGAACTTACCCACGTTTACTTCGCCGCTTTCAAAATGGATACGCATTACTTGCTCGCCACTTTTAAGAGGAATGTCGGTTAGGGTTTTGGTAGCCCAAGTATTCCAACCATTGGTGTTGTTTACGCCAATGCCACCGAAAACAAGATCACCGTCTGATTCTATGCGCAAGGGACCGCCACCGGCAGAATTACCACAGGCATAGCGCATTTCTAATTTATATTCACCGGCGGTTTGCACGTCTACGGTATATTCCAACCACTCACCGGCCGATATCCATCCTACCACGGCTCCTTCATTTTGGTTTAGTTCAGCGTCAACGTCTTCCAAAGGGCGGAAGCCGCCGTTATTATTAGCGCTGAGGTCTTGGTAAGCAATACCATTGCCATTACCGCCTTCAAAAACATCATAATGCCCTGCTTCAAAAGACCCTGGAATGGGAGTGGGAATGCCAGAAAAGGCATATTGCTCTCCTACTTGTACGCTCACTAAATTGGTAAGTGCGTAATTGGTGTTTCCCTCGTAAACGCGAGCATAGAAGTTATGCACCCCAACTTGCAGACTATCGGCGGCCACCATATAAGGAGCGCTATTGCTGGTGCCAATAAGCACATCTTCTTGGTAAAACTCTACCTTAGAAACAATGCCCGTTCCCGAAGTTACTACGTCTAAATCAACAGATCCGCCGGGGTAAGCGCGCGTAAAGCTGCTGCTTAAAACCCCGTCTACGTCCACATCAATGCTAGTTACCAGTTTATGTCCGGGTACATCTAAGTTAAAACCATCGGAGAAGTTTACTACGATGCTATCGTTACCATAATTTTGGGCCACATATATAATGGTTCCATTATTATTAAAAGCGGCCGCTAAGGGGTGGTTAGACGTAATAGCCGTGCTAACCTCGCCTAATACGTTCATGCTGTGCAGCCAATGGTAGGTTTGCGCATCGGAAATCCCAAACTTGAGGTTTCTTTCGGGATAAGAATCGTACATCGTTATGGCCTTTTGGGGATCGGTAAAAGAGAGGTATTTCCACTTTACATCATGCCATAGATTTACATTGGGGTCATTAGTTAAGATGCCTGTATTTTGTTCAATTTCGGCCCAAAGCTGATCTACATAGGAAACATTATGGCCTAGATATAAAGAACCTCCGTGGATAGGGTACATTTCAATACCGTAGGAAGCGGCGATGTCTGCCGTCCAAAAGGTGCCATTATCATAGCTGTTGCCCCACACTCTTGATACTAGGGAGTATTGTTGACTACTGGCAAAATTGCGATTGTACATATCAAACCAATATTCTTCTACTGCGGCTTGCTCGGTAGTGTAGAGGTAAATGCCTAAATCGCGAATAGAATCGTTACCGGTAACTTCTCCCCAATGAATTAAAGAGGAGTTAAACTGCATGCTTTCGGAAGTAGACTCTTGGTCGTTTCCTTGCGGAAATGTCGCAAAGCCATTGGCCCAGCAATGTCCGGCATAAGGACTAAAATTTCGCAAGTAAGGGAAGAGGTTATCTTGGCGATTGCTGCTAGCGGCATCACGCACTAAAAGATTAATCATATCACCCCACTGGTTTTTCCAACCCGCATCGTATTGCTCTAAAAAAGCCGCTGCATGAATAAAATAGCCCCAATGAAAATGATGATCATTAATATTCACATCTTGGCCATGACCCGCAGGATAGCCTAGCATAGCCGACCAAGTTTGATTGTAATAAAATAAGAAAGCTACTTCACCACTATTGGCTTTTAACCAGTCTTCTAAACGCGCTTTAATGGTGCTTACGATTTTATTTAAAGCTACGGTATCGCCGCTAATTTCAGCAACGCGGGCCGTTTGAATTAAACGGTTCATGGCTTGACCTTCATTATATGAATCGGTCCACGTGGCTAAGCCTTCGTTTTCCAAAAGTTTAATCTTGGTGTTCATTTTTGCGGGACTGAAAGTAGGACTGTAAAAGTCGATATAAGGCAGGGTAGGAAGAATGCCGTAAAAGGTATTCACCGTGCTAAAAGTATTGCCCGCCATCATTTTTAACTGCCCTCTTACGGTATTGTAAATGTGCGGTGTGTTTACGCTACCGCTGCTTAAATTAGCCCATTGATGAGGTAAAAGTCCTAAAAGCATATTGGTAGCAGTGCCCTCTTTAACACTAGTCTGCACGTTAAAAGTCGTGGTAACTTGACTGGTGTTTTCATCGTAAGAGAAAGAACTTGTGGTGCCCGTGGGGAAAACATAAGCATATTGCTGAAAGCTGGTGGCGGCGGTTAATAAATTGCTAGAGCTCAACGGCAAGAAAGCCAGAGACCAGTAATTTTCACCGTTTAAGCTAGAACTGTAAACATTGCCACTTTGGGTCCAAACACTACCACTTGGAGCATATACCGCGAAGTCGGCACCATTGCGTAAATTCTCAATAATAAGAATTTCATTATGAATGGTGGCCGTTCCTTGATCGGCGGTAATTTCTACCGTGCTAGCCGAATCTTTGGTAAAGTAAACAAAAGGCATTCCGATACCAGTGGTCGCTTCCATTTGCTTCGTGCCATTTTTCCACTGCATGGTAATGGTCCAGTCGCTAAAATCAGAAATATTTGCGGCGCTAGCATTAAGGCCGTTTAAGCCTACTTTAACGGGTTCGATATTGTCAATTGGCCCCCACGGAATATAGGTAAGAACCAGGCCGCTATTAAGCGTCTTCTCTGTAAAGGGATAGTTAAATAGGTTGCTCGAATGCGCATTTTTAACTTTATCCGACCACCAATCGTTGGTAGGCACAGGACGGTTAGCAGCATTGCCCACCACAAAGGGTGTGCCCGAGGGATAACCATTTCTACCGGCCGCATCCGTACCCGGAAAAGCGGTGGTATAGCTTCCACTGCCAACGTTTACTATCTGCGCTACTGCAGATAATTGAACCATTAAGGTCAATATGATCATCTGCGTTAAGCGCTGATAAATTTTAATCATAACTAGATTTTAAAGTGCTTTTTAGTCAATTAAAAGCTTAATTCGATACGTTTAATGTGGCCACTGCGGCTAAATATGCCTTGGCTTGTGGCTAAGCTTAGGCTCGATTGATCTGTTCTGTCTTCTTTGCCATCGGCATAGAAAATAGTAAGCTGGTAGCTTGCGCCAGATTGGTAAATAATAGGTACACCACAATAGCTGAAAGCCATTTGACCTTCTTTTAGCTCAATACTTTGAAATTCGCCCAGAGCATCTACATATTCAAAGGTACTTGCGCTGCTATTAAACTCGTCGGGGTGCATAAAGAAAGGTGTAATGCTCAGTTGACCTTGCTCTACTTTTAGTCCTAATTCGGCCCAACGGTTTAACACGTCTTCTTTTACTTGTCCGGTCATGCCAGGCTGCTGAACCCCAGCATTAGAGGGTGTATGCGAGTAAGCGTCGGTTGGGAAAGCGCCGTATAATTGCGGGTTTTTATTAGCCCCTATACCGGCTCTAATTTCGTAGTAGTGATCGATTAAGGCCCCCATAACTTTAGGATCAGCCTGGGTAGCTTTACCTTTGTAAATATTCTCTTGCACGGCTAAGAGAAGTTTAGAAACCATGTGCCAGTAAATGCTTCCCAAGCCTTCGTAACCGTAAAAGGTACCGGAGCGGCCCGTAAAAGCACGGTGATTAAAGATCTTTTCAAAAAGCTCCAGCAAAGAATTAGCTTCTGCACGAGCGAGTTCTGCCCAAGGAGATTGGGCTAGTTGGTTTAAACGTGCTTCTAAATCTTTGGCATTGCTCAGGTCGCCATTAAAATGATAGGATCCAGGTCCTCCAATTTCTACAATGCTTTGATTGCCTTGGGCGTGCATGGCCTTAATTAAAGCAGAAGCCTCTACAAAACTGGCAGGGATATTATTTTTATCGATAAAAGGCGCTAAAGTCCGATCTGGATAAAGCATATAACTATACTGATCGGCACGGTACATGGCACTTTGCTTTAATTTGTCCAGTATATGCAGGGCTTCTTCCGCCTTTAAATTATCGGTACTTAAAGCCGCTACTTGTCCTTCTAACATTTCGTAGAGATTGGAAACCTCTATGCTATTTTCGCTAAAATCAATTAAATTATAGGCATGATAAAGACCATCGCTGCGACGGTTTTTAGCAATAGCATCATCGATATACGCTAAGGCTAAATCAAATAAAGTGAGGATGGCTTGTTTATCAATATCTTGTTTTTCGCCCCCTAAACCTGAATAGGCAATAGCGCGATAGCGATCGCCCGCATAACCAAGACTGTCGCATACGGCACGACGTTCTTGCGCACTAAAAGGTTTACCAAGGGAATCTTTATGCTCTTGGAAAGTCTTTAAAACATTAGCGGTTAAATCGTAAAGCGGGCTATGTAAAGCGAAAGTACTTTGGTTAGACTCGCTGAAGAGCCTGCTATTAAAAGCAATAAAACGACGTAAATAATAAAGAGTCACCATGCTTACCCCATTCCCAACGAGAGCATTGTTGGCATCATTCCATTCTGGTCTTTGCGTATTAAGCCAAATGCCAGTTTCGGGAATAAAATTATAGAGTTTGGTTAAGGCGGTTAGGAGGATTTTCTCTGCCAAATTCGCCTTAATAATATTTTGTGATTGATCCCAAGCCAAGCGACCATCGCTGCCCACTGCCTCTACGCGGCCTTGAATTATTTTTTCCAAATCGTGATCAAAGTCGATGGTATCGCTAGAATCTCGCACTATTTCGGAATAGGATTTTATCCGGTAAGGGACATTCGCGTAAACGAAGGATTCTTCCGATAGCATTTCCTGCAGTTTGTTGGGGTAATGCGCCGCCGAATGTTCGAGGAGTTTTTGCAGATAAATAATCTGATGATCACCCCAATAGCCAATAAAAGACCATGGATCATGCTCTTCAATTACTTCCCAATCGATACCATTTTTAGAAATGCGATAAGGGTTATAACCGTCAAGCGTAGATGCGTTAACAAATTTGGCAATGATCCCCTCAATATAAAGCGGGAAAGAATAGCTCAGCGCTTCCCAGTTTTGAAAAATATCGCGCCAGTTGCCTTCGTAATTTATAATGCGATTGCCTTCTTGATCGAGGTTTTCGATGCTAAAATAATTCCAGGGGCGGCTGGGATCACCGTGGCGGCGGCTGAATGATAGCGGCAAATATTCTCGGCAAATGCGGGTTAAATCGCTGTTGCCTGTTTCTTTGGCCTTGGCAACTAAACTGCTATAACTAAGCTGCTCATCTAGGCTATCGAAAAAGGTAGCGTAGGCCATGCTTAGTTTATGGTTTACAATATGGAAGTACTTTAAAAGGTCGTTTTTACTAAGCAGGTACAGGCCTTCGAAAATACCACCACGCATAATGTTAAAAAGCACATTACTGTAATGACGGGTGCTAATTAGCTTGTCCTTACTACTTTGTAAACCATCGGCTAAGCCTACTAGTTTTTTAAGTTTGAGGGAGTCGGCGGTAATTTCTGCTTCGACCTTCGTTACTAAGGCACTTTCGTTTTTAAGTTCTTCTCTTAGTTGCGCAACTTGGGCGCTAGACATATTGAGTTCTGCTACACAAAGCCAATGCTTCTCTTCGTTTGCGGCCATTTTAAATTGGCTATGAATAAAATAGGCCCCTTTAGTAGCTTTGATAAAACTTTCGTTTTCAATGGTAGTACCACGGCGAAAATTATTCAATTGCAAATTGGAAAGTAAAAGCGCATCTGCCGCAAGGCCACTAGACCAAATGGTATTAGCTCTTAAAGCTTCGGCGGGCTCGGCTTTGTCAACGATGCGTGCGCTTAGACTAAAAATGGCTAAAGTAGAATCGGCTATCTTTTCGTTTTTCTTGTAAGCATCTACCAAAGTGCTTCTGCCACTTTGCAGAGCGCTATTGACACCCGAAGGTAAAATATTTTGCAAACCATCGAGAATGGCGATATCTGCGGTATCAGGACTTAAATTTTTAAGCCAGCTTTTTTTAATAAACCCATAGCGATTGCTGAAAGACCATTCATAGCTAAAACTTAGGCCGAGGCTTTCATTAATTTCTTCGAAGCGCAGCTTATTGCCCAAGCTGTTTTTGTAAATATTTCTGCGAATTTGATACAGGCCTTCGGAACGCAGCGAAAAGGCTTCCCACAATTGGGTATCTTCGTCACGCTTTACTTTAATTAAGGTTTTAGAACCCGTATTTTCCGCATTGTCGATAATTTTATCGTCGGTATAATAAGGGAACAAGGCCGATTCCGCATTCTTTCTACCCGCGGTAAGTCCGCCATTACTAGCAATAAAAAGCCACTGATCGCTCGGGCTAACCACGGTCATAAAGAAGGGGTCCATCGCGTGGTAGTTGGAAATCTTGTAATAGCTTTCCCCCGAAATTTCTACAAAGCCCCCTTCTACCTGAGTGGGAGCTTGTTGAATAGGGTTAGAGCCAAGGAAAATGGTTTCTGCTTTAGAAGACATCAAAAAAAATCTTAGGGTTTTAGTACTAGGTTTTGCAGTGCCTGTGCGGGCACTAAAGTTTTGATTTCGCGCTCACCAATTTTAAGAGTGAAGCTTTTCGCACGTGCGTCGGTGTTAAATAAATAAACGACAATACTTTCATCGGGGTTTTGAACGGCTGTAAGTAAAAGCGATTCATCCGAACAGCTAAAGCCAATGCGTTTTGCTTGGGGTTGAATGAATTGACTAAACTGACGGAGAATATAATAGAGAGGTGTGAAGTATACTTCATCGCGAATAGTATCGACTAATACCGGTGCTACACACCAGTTTTTGGCATGATTGGGCCCACCTTGTTTATCGAGGACCATATTCCAATCTACCCAACCGGCCACCCAATTATTTAAGCACCCGATTATATCGCGGGCATAGCGGTAAGCGGGAACATAAGGTGTGTGTAGGTATTTGTCTTCGGGCTTGGCCCAATCGTAGCCCCAGTCGGTCGCTTCTTTACGCCAGTACCAATCATCTTCCTGCCAGTGCGGGATTTCCGCATCTACACAAGCTTCTGTTTGGATAATCATTTTATCGGGCGCTAGGGCGTGGGTGTGTTGCAGCGATTTCGGAAACCAATCGTAAGTACTGGTGTACCAATGAACAGCGGTACCGGCGATAAAGGGTGAAGCAAGCGAATCCTGCAAAAGCACATTGGCCCATTCTTCGAGTTCTTCGCCGCGGTTTTGATCGTAAACGAGAATTTTAATGTCTAGGCTATCTTCCTCTAATTGGGGGCCTAGATAATGGGCTACGAAATCGGCGGTTTCTTCGGGCGTAAAATGCATGCTTTCCCAATTAGCATCGTTGCCTAAGGGTTCGTTCTCTACTGTGAAACCCCAAATGGGGATGCCTTCTGCCGCGTAAGCCTGCGCATATTTAGAAAAATACTTAGCCCAGACCGAGCGATATTGGGGGAGGAGTTTTCCTCCAAAATAGGATTGATTATCTTTCATCCAAGTGGGAGCAGTCCAAGGAGAGGCAAAAATTTTAAAGCCGTTTTTAGAGATGGCTTGCGCTTCTTTAATGGTAGGAATAATGTCGTCGCGATCTACCGCAATGCTAAAAGATTCCAATAAGGTATCATCGGGCACATCTGCATAAGCATAGGAACTTAAAGAGAAGTCGCAGGAGTTAATATGCGTGCGGCACAAACTATAAGCGGCCGCATCACTGGAGAAATAAGCTTCGAGTACTTCCCTGCGTTTATGGTCGCTCATTTTTTGGAGCAAGTGGCTGCTCGATTCGGTAAAGGCGCCGCCAAAACCTTCAATGGTTTGGAAAGTCTGTTCTGGGAAGATTTCAATACCAAATTCAGTAAGCGAGTCAAAAGGCTCGCTTTGGGCCATTTTCGCACCTGCGGCAGAACTGTTATAGATTTCAAGCTTTAGCTCATCCGAAACCGTTGCGGGACTTTGGCAGCTAAAAAGCAAAAAAGGGAAAGCCAGTCCAAGAGAGATTTTGAAGTATTTAGTAAGTCTAGTGTAATTCATAAACCCGCACATAATCTAAAATGTATTGGTGGCTTTCCCATTGTGGATCGATGCCTTTAGCACCACCCCAACCGCCGCCCACGGCTAGGTTAATAATAATGTTTTGGGGCTTGAAAAAGGGCCATTCAAGTTCGTTCGCATTTTTATCGTAAGTGAAATAGCGCTCGCCATCTACCAATCCGTAAATCACATCGGGATACCATTCTACCGCATAGGTATGAAATTCGCCATCCATGTTTTTCACTTCTATTTCACTGCCAATCTGATTGCCTTGTTTAAAGTAATAGGCGCGTGTGTGGCAGGTGGCATGGTTAATACCGTCACCGGTACTGTCGTTAATTTCGTAACCTACGCATTCTAAAACATCAATTTCACCGCAGTAGGGCCAGGAGATTTCATCGCGATATTCATCGCCTAATAACCAACCTGCCGACCAAGTACCACGTCCAACGGGAACTTTCGCTCTAAATTCAATCTTACCATATAAAAAAGATTCTTTGCCTTGTGTGCTTAAACGTGCTGAGGTCCAGGGAGAGCCAGCGTCGTTTTTATGCGCTTCAATAATGAGGTTGCCCTTTTCTTGACGAGCATTTTTCAGCTTGGCATCGGTATAAAATTGCGGCTCATTATTGCCCCAACCCCAGTTGCCAACATTGTAACTCCACTTGGTGGAATCGGGTAAACCTTCGCCCTCAAATTCATCGCTCCACACCAGTTGCCATTCTTCGCCTTCCATGCTTTGGGTGCTGCTTTTAGGAGTGGAAGCGTGACGTTTAATTAGTTTAAATTCAATACTTTCGGCTTGGGTTGTCCCCGCTTTAAAATGCAATCGCATGGGGTGCATACCACTATCTAGCGGGGAACCAATCACATAAGCTTGCCCATCTGCGAAAGCGAGGTCGCCACTAATATTGTAGCTACGGCCATCGGTGTTTTTAACGTAATCTTCCACCCAAACCCGGGCACTGGTATCAGCTTTCCCATTTATGGTAAGTCGGTAGCGACCAGCTTCGGGAATATTTACTTCATATTCTAACCACGAATTAGCAGGCATGCTAAGGCTATCTTTATTTAGGTTTGGTAAACTACTGTTTACAAAGCTGCTAGCTGCTACCACTACCGTGTTTTTAGGGCTTTCCCTTTCGGTAGATGCGTTCTCTGTGGCATTGCCGTTTGAGCAGGCAATAGTGCTTGTTATAATAATTAAGCTTAAAAAATTTCTCATAGTTAGTCCTTGGTAACAAGTTGTTTTTCAATTTCTTCTAGTGATTTACCTTTGGTTTCGGGTATAACTTTAATAATAAAGATCAGTCCGAAGGCGGCGAAAAGGCCATAAAGTAAGAAGGTTAAAGAGTTACCGAGAACCTCCAATTCCCATGGGAAAATCCATTGTACTACAAAGCTTACCGCAGAGTTTATCAAACCCACGAAAGAAATAGCAATGCCCCGTATTTTATTAGGGAAAAGCTCGGAAAAGAGCACCCACATAACTGGTCCAATGGAAATCGCAAAGCTGGCCACAAAGGCAAGAATGGAAATTAAGGTAAGGGAGGTGTTCATGTTAATCGACCCTTTAACAATATCTGCCTGATGTTCTTCCAAGGTGGCTGCTTCAATTTTGGTTGCAAGAGCAGCAGTAAAGTCGCTTTCGCTGGTATAAACCGTGGCGGTTAAACTTTCTAAAGTTGAGCTGTCGAATTTTTCGGCAAAGTTGGTAATAAGCTCTGGGCTTACCGAAAATTCGGCTGTTTTAAAGGCATAAGATAAGGTGAACATAGAAAGTGCAATACCCGCAACCCCAAAACTTAAGAGCGGTTTACGCCCAAGGCGGTCGATAAATAAAATGGCTAACACGGTAAAAGCGAGGTTTACCAAGCCTACTAAAATGGCTTGCATAAAAGAGGCGTCAGTGCCGAGGCCACTTTGTTCGAAAATCATCGGCGCATAAAAGAACACCGAGTTGATTCCAGTTATTTGCTGAAGAACAGCTACCACAATTCCAATAGTTAAAACTAAGCGTAGGCCCGGACGGAATAGATCTTTGATCTTAGCTTCCTCCTTGTTTTCTTCTAGTTCAATACTTTTTTGGATACGATCGATCTCAATTTTAGCGGCATCAGCACCTACCACTTTAGCCATAATTATTTCCGCTTCAGCAAAGCGGCCATGCATTATTAACCATCGTGGGCTCTGAGGGACAAAGAAGAGGCCAAAGAAATATAAGATCGCGGGAAGAGTTTCTAAGCCTAGCATCCAGCGCCAATTGTATTCATCCAACTTTAGGTTTATGGCCCAACTAGCATCGCTTTTACCCAATTGTAGAATAAGATAATTGGTGAAGAAAGCGAGAGAAATACCGATAACAATGTTAAGTTGATTGAAGGAAACTAATCGTCCCCGTAAGTCTTTCGGGGCGATTTCCGCAATATACATCGGCGCTAAAATTAAGGATGCACCTACGCCAAAACCACCGATCATTCGCGCAATAACTAAGAATAGAAAGGAGGGGGCAATGGCCGAAAGAATAGCCGAAATAGCGTAAAGTGCGGCGGCATATCGCAATACTGTTCTGCGCCCGTATTTATCACTAATGGGTCCTGCAATCATCATGGCAAGCGTTGCCGTAAGGGTAAGGGAAGCGACCGACCAACCTAGCTCTAGCTTGTTGAGATCAAATTCGGGTTCAATAAACTTAACTACTCCAGAAATTACGGAGGCATCAAATCCCATTAAAAGTCCTCCTAGCGCAACAATTAGCGCAATCATGGAGACTAGATTTTTATTTGTTTTCATAAAAATTGGTTCTGCCGCAGGGCAGTTTTAACTAAACACTATCCAAAGTACTCCAATTACCATAAAAAGCCCAATACTTAAAAGTATGTTGGTGCTTTGCTTGGGCTCTGAATTACTTCTATTATATAATAAAGACTTAATTTTTTCAAAATTAGGGGCGCTTTCGCTGATGCTTACCATTACTAATACTAGCGTGCAAATAAGAAACAGTAAGAGAGCGAAATGCAAGAAGTTAATATCTACATACCAACTTAGGCTAGTTGGCAAAATGGTTTTATTCAATTCTAAAATAAGGCGAGTGGCTCCTAAAATAGCACCACTAAGTAGCGCATATTTAGCTCCCTTGGCGGTGATGCGTTTAGAAAACACGCCCAGTAAAAAAACCGAAGCGATGGGCGGCGAAATGTAGGATTGAATGCTTTGCAGTTTTTGAAAAAGGCCACCTTCTAATAAATCGAGAAGGGGGATCCATGCAAGGCCAAGGATTACTAAGATTCCGGTAGCGATACGTCCCACTTTAACCAATTGCTTTTCGCTTGTTTCAGGTTTCATTCTTTGATACACATCGATAGTAAATAAGGTGGAGCAGGAATTAAAGACCGAACTGAGGGAGCTCATTAAAGCCGCGATTAAACCAGCAACCACTAAACCCCTTAAACCAGCGGGTAAGAGCTGCATGGTTAGCATCGGTAAGGCCGCGTCGTATAAAACTTCCCCATTTTCTTGGGGAAAGCTAAAGTTAGAGCCAGCTTGAACGGATAATGCGTAGGCGATAAGGCCCGGAACAACAAAAATAAAAAGGGGAAGCATTTTTAGGTAAGCGGCGAAGATGGTCCCTTTACGGGCTTGATCGATATTGCGAGCCGCTAAAACACGCTGCACAATAAACTGATCGGTACACCAATACCAGACACCAAGAATGGGCGCGCCAAAAAGAATGCCGGTCCAAGGAAAGTTGGGGTCGCTAAGGGGTCGCCAAAGACTGGTATAGTTGGGAGCAGTTAATTTTTCAACCTCGTCCCAGCCGCCTAAGGCATCGAGACCGTAAAAGCTCAGCGCAATACTTCCTCCAAGAAGGATAAACATCTGAATCATATCGGTGTAAACCACCACTTTTAATCCTCCGAAAATGGTGTAAACGCCAGTGGCAACCACCACTATTATAGCTCCAGTCCAGAAGTCGATACCCATTAAAGTGGTGAAGATGATTCCACCAGCAGTAATGGTAAGCGCAATTTTGGTGATTACATAACCTAATATCGAAACCCAAGTAAGGTAGTTTCTCGCCCATGGGCCATAGCGCCTTTCTAAAAACTGAGGCATGGTGAAAACACCGCTTCTTAAATAGAGTGGGACAAAAAGCCAGCCTAAAAGTAAAAGCATAAAGGCAGCAAGGATTTCAAACTGGGCGGCGGGAAAATCGCCGGCCGCACCAGCGCCTGCAAGGCCTACAAGGTGCTCAGAACCAATATTAGAAGCGAAAAGCGAGGCGCCGATAACAAACCAAGAGAGGTTTTTACCCCCTAAAAAGTAATCGGATGAAGCATTGGCGCTGCTACTCTTCTTTTCTTTAATTATTAAATACAACGAAACCACCAAGATCAAGGCAAAATAGCCAATTAAAACCGCGTGATCTAAAAAGTTGAGTTGTTGGTGGTTCATAAAGTTGCAGTGTTGAGCTTGGTTTATATCTCGAACGAGAAATCTTTGGCCTTTAAGGTTTCGTAAGATTGAGTATCAAAAGAGTATAGTCGGGCTGGTCGATGTGCAACATTCTCTTGCGTTTCTTCCAAAGCCTTTAATAAACCCATATTCAACATGCGCTTTCTGAAGTTTCCTTTGTCAAGTTTGGTGCTGAAAATGCTTTCGTAAATAATCTGTAAATCGTTCAGGGTAAACTTTTCGGGCAAAAGGTCAAAGCCAATGGGCTTTTTACGGGCGTCAGTTCTTAATGCTTCTAAAGCGTCTTCAATAATTTCTTGATGGTCAAAGGCCAATCCTGGTAATTCTTCAATGTCCACCCAGTGAATATTATCAGCCCAAGAAGAGGCGTGAGGATTGTATATATCGGGGTTCACCAAAGCGTAATGCCCAACGGTTAATACTCGGCCTACTGGGTGACGATCTACCTTTCCGTAAGTTTTGGTTTGCTCCATAGTAGGGATGTCTTGAATCCCAGTAAGGTCTCTCAGTACTCGTTCGGCCGCGGTTGAGATCTCTTCGTTTGGATAAACCAAGTCTCCTGGCAAAGCCCATTGTCCTTTAAAAGGCTGAACACCTCTTTCCACCAGCATTACCTTTAAAGTGTTCTCTAGACACCCAAACACCACACAGTCTACGGAAAAGCCAAATTGGAAAAACCTTTCAATGGGTATTTGATAATAAGAAACGTGATATTTACTCGGTATATGGAGAGGAAATTCTTTTTCGCTCATTTGTATAAGACTTGTCTATTAGTTTTTCAAAAGTAAAAAAAAAGTTGATATAGTACCTAGTACTATTTTAAATCCGCGGGCAACTTTCTTTAAATGTCTGATTAACAACTAATAAAATATTTTCTACATTCACTTATAGTTTTTTTGAATAAAAGTCTATAACTTTGTCCAAATAATTTTAAAGCACATGAGAAAATTTACTCTACTCTTTCTAATGGCATCCTTCGGCTTTTTGCAGGCTCAAACGGATACCGTAACTTTCCAAGTTGATTTGAACAACTATACTGGAAGTTTTACCACTGCAAATGTTAATGGGACATTTAATTCGTGGTGTGGCGCTTGTAATCCAATGACGGATGCAAACAGCGATGGTATTTGGGAGGTATCTCTTCCTTTAACAGCCGGTACTATTGAATATAAATTCACTTTAGATGGTTGGACGGCTCAAGAAAACTTAACTCCTGGATCTCCTTGTACTATCACGACTTCGGGCTTTACCAATCGTATTCTTACCTTCAGTGGTGACACTACTTTAGCGGTAGTTTGTTGGGAACAGTGTGCTACTTGCGGAACAGGCGGAGGAACAGGAACACAAGTTGCTTTACCAATTACTTTCGATGACCCAACTGTAGCTTATACTACGGTTAGTTTTGGTGGTAATGTAGATAGTATTGCTCCCGACCCTACGAATGCCGCAAATAATGTACTAGTTCTTAATAAGCCTTTAGGCGCTCAAACTTGGGCTGGTACTACTGTGTCTGCTGGTGGTTTGGCCACTGCGATTCCTTTTTCTTCTACTGATAATATCATTACTGTTCGTGTTTGGTCTCCAGATTCTAACATCTCTTTCTTGCTTAAAGCAGAAGACGTTAATGATAATACCAAAACGGTAGAGACTTTAGCGTCTACTACTCAAGCAGGTGCTTGGGAAACTTTAACTTTTGACTTCAGTGCTGGGAATGAAGCCCCAGGTACAGCGGTGATTAATTATGCGAATACTTATGACATGCTCTCGGTCTTCCCTAACTTCGGAACTGATGGAAATACTGCAGGTAATAAAACCTACTATATTGATGATGTGGTATTCGGTGCTGGTGGAACTATGCTTTCTCAAGTAGATTTACCAATTACTTTTGACGATGCTACTGTTGCTTATACTACTATTAGTTTTGGTGGTAATGCTGATAGCGTTGTGGTTGATCCAACCAATGCTGCCAATAATGTATTGCTTCTTAACAAGCCTCTAGGTGCACAAACATGGGCTGGTACTACGGTATCTTTCGGTGGTTTAGCTACTGCCATTCCTTTTACCGCTACTGATAATATTATAACGGTACGTGTATGGTCTCCAGATGCTGGTATTCCTTTCTTGCTTAAAGCAGAAGACGTTAATGATAATACTAAAACCGTAGAAACTTTAGCAAGTACTACACAAGCTGGGGCTTGGGAAACTTTAACCTTTGATTTTAGCGCGGGTAACGAAGCGCCAGGTACCGCAGTAATTAATTACGCTAACACCTACGATATGCTTTCTTTATTCCCGAACTTCGGAACAGATGGCAACACAGCAGGTGATAAAACGTATTACGCAGACGATTTTGTGTTCGGTACTGGTGGTGGAACGGGTCCTGTTTTAAGTCAAGTTGACTTACCTATCACTTGGGAAGATAGCACGGTAAATTATGCAAGTGCAGCTTTTGGAGGTGCTTCGGATACCATTTTAGCTGACCCAACCAATGCGGCAAATACCGTAATGCAAATTACTAAAGAAGGTAATGCTCAAACTTGGGCTGGCGTAACTGTATCTTTTGGAGGTTTAGCTAATCCAGTTCCTTTTACTGCTACCGAAACTACAATGACCGTACGTGTTTGGTCTCCAGATGCGGGTGTTGATGTGCTTTTAAAAGTAGAAGACAAGAATGCCGGGGCAATTTCGGTAGAAACTATTGCTACTACTACTATGGCCGGTGCCTGGGAAACCTTAACGTTTGATTTTACAAACAACGCTGCGAATACTCCAGCCTTGGATTTAACTCAAACCTATGATGTAGTTTCTGTATTCCCTAACTTCGGTACAGATGGCGCTACTCAAGGTGGACCAAAAACATTCTACATCGATGATGTGATGTTCGGCGCAGGTACTATAGGTTTAGCTGAAAATACAAACTTAAACGCTTTTAGTTTTAGCCCTAACCCAACTAATGGTTCTTTTGAGGTACGTCTTAGCTTAGATTCTCCTCAGGCTACTTTAAGCATCATTAACCTTGCTGGCAAAGTAATGCACGCAGAAGTATTAAGCCTTAATGGTAAAAATAGCTTACATCACGTTGATGTACAGTCTTTACCAAAAGGTATCTATCTAATTAATGTAAGCAACGGTTCTAGTAGCCACAGCGAGAAAATAGTAATTGAGTAGGTGTAAATGAGAGAGATCTCATTAGAAAGCCCCGTGCGAAAGCACGGGGCTTTTGTTTTTTAACCTAATTTCTATTTAAAATTAGGCCTCAGACCTCTTATAAATAGTGGCTTTTTAGACCGTATCGCCGCTAGTTTTACTAGCCCCAAGAACTAATCCTCGGGTGGAGGCTGCTAAATCTATACAGAAGCACCATTTATCGCCTTTGATCAAAAAAAAAGCCCTCGTTTACGGAGGGCTTTTAGTGTTAAAATTGGTATTATTATACCAAACCTTGGTCAATCATTGCATCAGCCACTTTTACGAAACCGGCAATGTTAGCACCTTTTACATAGTCAATATAGCCATCTGCATTAGCGCCATACCTGTGAGAATTGGCATGGATGTTTTCCATAATGCTGTGTAATTTGGCGTCTACTTCTTCGGCCGTCCAGTTTAAACGCATACTGTTTTGAGCCATTTCCAATGCGGATGTTGCTACACCACCAGCATTGGCTGCTTTACCTGGAGCGAACTGAATTTTATTGCTTTGGAATACGGTCACCGCTTCTGGAGTACAAGGCATGTTAGCTCCTTCTGCAACAGCACTAACACCATTGGCCACTAAGCTCTTAGCACCTGCTTCGTCTAACTCGTTTTGAGTAGCACATGGTAAAGCGATATCACATTTAGTTCCCCATGGTTTTTCACCTGCGTGGAAACTAACACTATCAAATTTATCCGCTACTTCACTAATACGACCGCGACGAACATTTTTAAGATCCATTACAAAAGCAAGCATTTCGGTGCTGAGGCCCTCTGCAGCATGAATAAATCCAGATGAGTCAGAAAGCGTAAGAACTGTGCCTCCTAATTCGATAACTTTTTCGCAAGCATATTGTGCTACGTTTCCGCTACCAGAAATCACTACTTTTTTCCCTTCTAAACTTTCGCCTTTGGTCTTCAGCATTTCGGCAGTAAAATAAACTGCACCATAGCCAGTAGCTTCAGGGCGAATTAAAGAACCACCCCAGTTTAGCCCTTTGCCAGTAAGCACACCAGTAAACTCATTGCGAATACGTTTGTACTGACCAAACATATAACCTATCTCACGGCCACCTACACCGATATCACCCGCAGGTACATCGGTATCAGGACCAATATGACGAGAAAGCTCGGTCATAAAAGATTGACAAAACTTCATTACTTCATTGTCTGACTTTCCTTTTGGATCGAAATCAGAACCACCTTTACCACCACCAATTGGAAGAGTAGTTAAAGAGTTTTTAAAAATTTGTTCGAAACCTAAAAATTTAAGAATCGATAAGTTAACGGAAGGGTGAAATCTTAACCCTCCTTTATAGGGTCCAATCGCTGAGTTAAACTCAACTCTATAACCTCTATTGATTTGGGTATTTCCCTGGTCATCTAACCAAGGTACTCTAAACATGATTACGCGCTCGGGCTCTACGATGCGCTCTAGAATTTTATGATTTTTATAGCGAGGGTTTTCTTCCATAAATGGAATAATCGCTTCGGCTACTTCATGCACGGCCTGTAAAAACTCAGGTTCGTGGCTGTTTTTGGCACGCACCAAGTCCATGAATGCGTCAATTTGAGAGGTGTAATTTGCAGACATAATTGTGTCAATTAATTATCCTGCAAAAGTAGTTTTTTTATTAATCGAAAGCCCTTTTAAATAAAGAGTGTCGCTGAAACACTTTTATACTTTTGTTTTTGCGAGTCAGTAGCTAGCCTTCTGCCGATATTAATCTTAGTTTTGCGCCATATTAAATACACTATGAGGGTTTTAGTTTTAGGCAGTGGAGGACGCGAGCACGCCATGTCTTGGAAGATTTCACAAAGCAACTTATTGGAAAAATTATTTATCGCACCAGGTAATGCTGGAACAGCAGAATTAGGTGAGAATATAAATTTAAATCCGGAGGATTTCCCGAGTTTAAAATCCTTCTGCCTCAAGCAAAAAATTGATCTCGTAGTGGTCGGGCCAGAAGCGCCATTAGTAGCGGGGGTGGTAGACTATTTTAAAAACGACGCTGAGTTAAAAAGTATCGCGATAATTGGTCCCGATAAAGTGGCTTCTCAATTGGAAGGCTCTAAAAAGTTTGCCAAAGAATTTATGGCTAAGCACCAAATCCCTACTGCGGCCTACCGCAGTTTTAGTAGCGGTGATGAAGCGGAGGCCAAAGCTTTTCTAGCTACTTTAAAAGCACCATTTGTGCTCAAGGCAGATGGGCTTGCCGCGGGAAAAGGTGTGCTAATTATTGACAATCTAGCGGAAGCGCAAGAAGAGCTAGATGCTATGCTAAGCGGTAAGTTTGGCGACGCTAGTAAAACCTTGGTAATTGAAGAGTTTTTAGGTGGTTTGGAGTTTTCAGTATTCGTTTTAACGGACGGTAAGAGCTATAAAGTATTGCCGGTGGCCAAAGACTATAAACGCGTAGGTGAAGGCGATACCGGCCCTAATACAGGTGGCATGGGAGCGGTTTCTCCCGTAAGCTTTGTAGATAATACCATGATGGAGAAGGTGATTAGCCGTATTGTAGAACCAACAGTTAGAGGTCTAAATGAGGCAGATTTCACTTACGTGGGATTTGTTTTTATAGGCCTTATCGAAGTTCAAGGAGAACCTATGGTTATTGAATACAATGTTAGAATGGGTGACCCTGAAACAGAAGTAGTAATGCCACGCATCAAAAGCGATTTCTTGCAACATCTTAAAGCGACTGCAGAAGGAAGGCTAGCCGAAGAAAAACTCGAAATTAGTGAGGAGTTTGCGACCACTGTTATGGCCGTTTCTGAAGGTTACCCAGGGACTTATCCTAAGGGGAAGGAAATTAGCGGCCTTGATAAATTAAAAGAAGTTCTCGCTTTTCATGCCGGCACTAAATTATTGGAAGACAAGATTGTTACCAATGGCGGACGTGTAATAGCGATTAGTGCTTTGGGAAGCAGCAAAGAAGAGGCTTTGTCCCGATCTTATGCCGGAATCAAAGCCATATGTTATGAAGGGATAGAATACCGAAAAGATATCGGTTTCGATCTGTAATCTATTTTTCTCCGCGACTAGCATGACCCGCCATTTCTTTCATCCAATAAAGAAAGAGAATAGCAATAATGCTTGAGAAAATAATATTTGGTACATTTCCTAATGTGCCAAGTATTTCAAAAGTCCAAAGAAAAAAATCGCCCAAGGCGTATACGATATCCTTAATTTGCATGACCAAAATTTTGTGTGTCAAAAGTAGCTAAAAAGCCTAGATGTTTGCAAGACTCTTTTCCAATATAGGTATTAGAAGCATGCTAAATAGCATAGTCTTGAGCTTGCTTGTTTGTGTGTCAATATTTTGGATTGACGATAAGTTGCTGGTTGTTAATTCGATAAGCCTCGTAACTAGGTATAGTGTTTCCCCTTTTTTGGCCAAGATAATTTTCGTTCTAAGCCTTTTATTATTTGCTTTTATCTTTAATGAAGCGCAAAACCGCTTGCACATCTTCGAGGGAAACTATCATTCTACCTTTATTGCGGTTATAGCTTCCTTAAGTTTATTCGTGGGCCTTAACGATAGTGCAAGCTATTGGCTTTTAGGTCTTGGGCTAATTCTACTGTTGTTTTTACAAGCCCTAGTGCAAAGGGAAAATAGAATAGAGGAAGTTGTATTTCTTCTGAGTCTCTTAGCAGGCTTTGTTAGCTATCAGGTTCCGGAAGCCATCTTCTTTGCCATTATTATTCTAGCGACCATATTGCTTAGCGCTAAATTTACCGCGAAAAGTTTAGCGGCGATTATCTTGGGTTATGGCGCGGCAACTTATTTTGTGGTAGCGGTAGAGGGCTGGTTCGGCGTAGATGCTTTTACTAGCTATAAGAACTCTCTCACGGCCTTAAGCTTCGGCTTGCCATCGGTAAGTTGGATTGATAATTACGGCTTATTGATTTGGCCGATGCTAGCTATTTTTAGTATCCTAGTCCTTTTATCATTTAAGAAGCGCTTAAATAATTTGCAGAGGAAGGTGGTCGATTTGTGGGTAATCCTAATGCTATTACTAATCCTAGCAAGCTTCAGTTTGGGGAACAAAACCTTTTGGCTAAGTATGCTGGTTTACAGCATTGCTTATGCTTTATCATTAACTATTGAAGCCCTGCAAAACCGCTGGCTAAAAGATTCCATCTATCTACTAGTATTGCTTTCTTTCTTTTCGATATTTCTAATAAGGTGAGTTCGACCTAAAGTTAAGCCTCAGGCCCCTTATAAATTTGGTAAACTTCTTAGTTGCTATTAGTTTTTTAAGAACCCTTTTTCTCAGAATCTTCCCCTAAAAAGAGCTTTTTTAGTTCGGTGGCCTCAGAGGGATCCATCTTGCCAGAAAGAATAAGGGCCAGTTGTCTGCGTCGCATCGCACCTTCGTAACGGTCCTTTTCAATCTTCGTTTCAGGTTCAATTTGCGGAATGTTAATCGGGTTGCCTAATTGGTCAACCGCTACAAAAGTGTAGATAGCTTCATTCGCTTTAGACTTCTTTCCTGCAATAGTTTGGTCCTCGATAAAGACATCAACAAATACCTCCATGCTTGAGCTAAACGCCCGTGATACTTTGGCTTCTAAAGTTACGATAGCTCCTTGAGGAATAGCTTGATTAAAGGAAACATTGTTTACAGAGGCAGTTACGACAATACGACGACAATGGCGATGAGCAGCAATGGCGGCACAGCGATCCATCCAACTTAAAAGCTGGCCTCCAAAAAGATTTTTAAGGTTATTGGTATCGTTCGGAAGAACGATTTCGGTCATTATCGTAAGTGAATCAGAAGGAGTTTTTGCTTTCATTGCCAAATTTTCGGCAAAGCTACGTCATTATAATGCGTTAAGCCATGCTCCCGCTGCCACTTCACGTTTAATTTTTGTTAAGCTTTCGCTAGCCGCATCCGCACTTGGGAAGGAACCAATAGCAACACGATTTAATCGACTACTTTCGCTTATATAAGCATCGAAACCTTGCGCTTGTAGCTGAGAGACATAGCTACGTGCATTGTTGGCATCCGAAAATGCGCCAACAATAATTTGGAAGCTACCCGCTTCAACCGGGAGGCTTGCCGCACTAGTAACGGGCCTAACGTTTTCGGGGCTTTCTATTTTAGTAGTTGCTGGGGCCTCAACCTTGGGCATCGTGCTACGAGTTTCAGCGCTGCTTTGTTTTTGGCTATTTAGCTTTCTTTGATTTAAGCTAGAGTAAGGGTTGCCTCTTTCCGTCTCTTGATAGTTATCACGAGACAGAGAGTCTGGTCGTTTTTTAACATTATAAAGAGGTTTCTCGGCAAAAGCGTTATAATCGTAATTAACAGGAGACTCGGTTGTAACCTTTGTTTCCTCACTGGGATGCTCAGTAATAGGTTCACTTATTTTTACTACCGCAGGCTCAACAGGCTCTACTGCTGTACTGTTGGTTTCAATTATCGCTTCTTCAATTGACTCGGCTGCAATTTTAGTAATAACAGGCTCTTCAGCATTTTGAGGGCTTTCGTCTACTGAACTTTCTGTTTTAACTTCACTTAGAATATCATCTTCAGGGCCAAAATTCTTATTGAGCTTTTCAGCTTCTTCAAAGCTTAGGCTCGAAGACTCCTCACGGCTGGCTTCATCACTATATTCATCTGCTGGTTTATTGGTTTCGAAAATATCGAGCACAAAGCCAGACACATTATTAAAGGTTTCTCTTTCTTGGGTATAATAATAACTACCCACAATAAGCAGAGCCGCTACTGGGCCTAAGGTGGCCACCCACTTTAGCCAATTGGTTTTTGAGGGATCTTTAGTTCCTTTGGCAGCAGATGTTACTCTGTTAGTGACTTTTTTACCTTGATGTTTTTCAATCGCTTTATTTACCGACTTTTTGATCTCTGCCTCTCTCTCCATTGCATTTGCTCTAAAAATGTTGAGACCGTATGAGTGAAGGTCATAGTTTATATCATGGGCTGGGTTAAACTGAAGTTTACCCATACTATCCATGTAAAGCCTACCAATTCCGATTAGATTAACTTTTTTGCCAGCGCGTAAGACTTTTTTCCAACTGCGAACAGATATCTCGATGCTTTCTATGGCTTTTTCGTAGCTAACTCCATCAACGGTTGCAATGTGTTTTGCTAACAATCCATCATTTTCATTTACCCGAGCATTAAAGGCTACCCGTTTTGAAGGGGGGCGCATCATATGCGTTGCTGAATTGATCTCCGCAGGGAAGTAACGCGTTAAGAAAGCCCCAAAATTGGGCACTACAACGCATTCGTGATAGTATAATAAATTCCCTAAATGTTGGTCAATAGTACTTTGCACGGTCTTTTCTGATAAATGAAGCTAAAGGCGAAGTTACAAAAATGCTCCAATTGATACGCGGTTTTAGACAAAATGCTATATTTAGGCGACCAATAACCTGATTGTATGACTGTAAACCATCCCGATGCCCTTTATCGTATCGCATTAAGCCTATGCGATGGCGTGGGTCCGATCTTAGCAAAAAACCTTATTGATAACCTTGGCTCGGCCGAGGCTATTTTTAAAGAAACGGATAAGGGCCTCGCTGCTATCCCTGGAATAAACATTAAAGTGCGTGAAAGCTTAAGAGCTGAGCATCCCCTGAAAAGGGCCGAAAAAGAAATGAGCTTTATTGAGAAGAATGCCTTTCTGATGCATTTTTATCAGGACACTAGTTTTCCTCGTCGCCTAAAACATTGTGCTGATGCGCCAGTAATTCTCTATCAAAAAGGGAATCTCAACCTTAACCCCAGTCGATCCATAGCCATTGTAGGAACGCGCTCAGTAACCAATTATGGGCGGGGTTTTTTAGAGGACTTTATGCCCGATTTAAAGGCCTTCCAGCCCCAAGTAATTAGCGGATTGGCTTATGGAGTGGATGCCATTGCCCACCGTGAATCTGTTAATCACAATTTAAAAACAATTGCGGTGGTAGCTCATGGTTTGGATAGTGTTTACCCTGCCTTGCATCGAGGCCTTGCAACGGATATTCTTGAAAAAGGCGGGGCGATTATTACGGAGTTTTTAAGTGAATCAAAGCCAGATCGAGAAAACTTCCCCAAACGAAATCGTATTATTGCCGGTATGAGCGATGCCGTTATTGTGGTGGAAGCCGCTCGCAAAGGGGGTGCTTTGATTACTGCCGATCTCGCCTTTCAATATAATCGCGATGTTTTTGCCTTGCCTGGCCGTTACCGTGATACCTTTAGTGAAGGCTGCAATTTGCTAATTAAAAGTAATCGCGCCAATTTGTTAGAGTCTGCTAAAGACATAGAATATATAATGCGCTGGCAACAGAAAGAACAGGTCCAGCAAGCGCAACTACCTCTATTTGACGACATGAGCGCCGAGGAGCAGAATCTAATTAGTGCTATCGGAGTCGACTCACAACCGAAAGAAATTGAGTGGCTGGCGAATAAGTTAGAATTACCAATGAGTAAATTACTAGTTCAGTTAATGAATTTAGAGCTCAAAGGCCTTTTAGTGAGTATGCCTGGCAAACGTTATAGACTCGGTTAGAGAAATTTATTTGAGTACCTTTGCCTATAATTTCTGGGGAAATGAAACAAAATCTTAGCCTCTTAATGGCAGAGGATAACGAGATAAATCGCAAGCTGGCCGATCTCTTATTTAAAAGAATTCAGTTGAATCTTGATTTCGCCGTAAACGGTGAAGAAGCGGTCGAAGCCGTGGGTTCCAAGCATTATGATCTTGTTTTTATGGATATAGAGATGCCGGTCTTAGGCGGAATTCAGGCTACCCAAAAAATTAATGAAACTCTGGCAAATAATGCGCCTCCCATTGTTGCGCTTACCGCTCATACCATGCAAGGAGACCGCGAAAGGTTTTTAGATGCAGGTATGACCGACTACCTTACTAAGCCCATTAATGTGGACGAGTTAAAGCGTATTCTTGAAAAGTATGGCAACGACTAATTCAACTCGTTTCTAAGGTAAATTTCTCTTTTTAATTAAACCATTTATTTTAACTTAACTCTAAGCATTTCACAAATGTATTTGGAGCATATTTGCTTTTACTATACCAAGCAATTTTTTATGAAGAAGCTACTATTATTTTTAGTTATTGTTTTTAACAGTTTTAGCCTTAGCGCTCAGAAGGTTAACGGTGTGGCTACCTACAAAACCGCAGGATCCATACCGATGAAGCTGGAAAGCGCAGAGATCACGCCTGAGCAGAAAAAACGGATTGAAGAACGCATGTCTAAAGCCATGCAAAAAGAATATACCCTTAGTTTTAATCGCAACGAATCTCTTTACGAAGAGGTGGTGGCTTTGGAGAAAGATGGGCAAGGAGGTATGCGCTTTTTAAGTATGATGACCGGCGCCTCAGGCACTTACTACCGCAATTTAAAGGAATCTGCCATTAAACAAGAACAAGATCTTTTCGGAAAACTTTTTTTAATAGAAGATTCCATTGAAACCTTAGATTGGAAACTGGGTAAAGAAACCAAAAGCATTGGTAATTATATCTGTAATAAGGCTACGGCAGAACGCGTTTTTGTGGTTTCTAAAACGGAGATGATCGATGGGGAAGTAAAAGACACCATCATTAATGATACAGTAGAAATAGTTGCCTGGTATTCTATGCAAATTCCGGTTAGCCATGGTCCAGGAAAATACAGTGGCTTGCCCGGTTTAATACTGGAAGTTTATGATGGGCAAACCACCGTTTTGTGCACCAAGGTGAGTATAAGTACTACCGAAGCAGCAGAAATAAAAATACCAGAAAATGGCGAGCAAGTTTCTCGGGCTGAGTTTGAAAAAATTAGTCGTGAGAAGATGGAGGAAATGCGCGAAATGTACGGCGGCTCACGCGGTGGTCGCGGTGGCCGTGGTTCCATGGAGATTCGTATCGGAGGTTAATTTATTTCCATGAAAAATCTATTTGTTACGGGCTTGCTTAGTGTGATTTCACTAAGCTTGTCTGCCCAAAGCGTTTTCGTAAAAGGTAAGGTTAAGGACGACCAAAATCAGCCCCTAGAAATGGCTAATATTTTAGTCCTTAATGCCATAGATAGTAGCATGGCTACCTATGGATTTACTAATTCAGAAGGGGAATATCGTTTGCAATTAAAGGCCAATGAAAGCTATATCTTAAAGCTTAGTTATTTTGGATTGAAACCTTATGAAAAGGCCTTTAAAACGGCGGAGTCTAAAGATCAAAGTCTTACCGAGGTAGTTTTGCAAACGGATGTAAACTTATTACAGCAGGCTGAGGTAGTTGAAGAAATGCCCATTGTAATTAGCGGCGATACGATCAGCTACCAGGCCGATGCTTTTACCAATGGAGAGGAGCGAAAACTCGAAAATGTTCTCGAAAAACTACCAGGATTTGAGGTAGATGAAGATGGTCAAGTAACCGTTGAAGGCAAAAAGGTAGAAAAGATTTTAGTTGAAGGCAAGGAGTTTTTTGACGGCGACACCAAAGTGGCGGTTAAGAACCTTCCGGCAGATGCGATTGATAAAGTTCAGGTCCTTCGCAATTACGAGGAAATTTCACCTTTAAAAGGATTGAGCTCCGACGATCGTATTGCTTTAAATATTAAACTAAAAGAGGGCAAGAAAAACCTTTGGTTTGGTGATGCTGAGGCGAAAGTGGGTGACCCCGAGCGTTATTATGCACACGGCAATGCGTTTTACTACAGTCCTAAAGCGAGCTTCAACCTTATTGGTGACATTAATAATATTGGCAAGGCCGCTTTTACTGCGCGCGATTATTTTCGTTTTAGCGGCGGTTTCAGAAATTTAACTGGTCGCTCTGGTTTTCAATTAAATTTTGCGCAAGATGACCTTGGTATTCCCTTAGGACAGAACAATCGCGCCGACTATGGTATCGGTCGTTTTGGGGCAGCAAACTTTAGTTATAATCCTCGAAAAGACTTAACCTTGGCGGGATTTGTAATTGCTAATGATGCGGTAACCAGTAGTCCCTACTCCACCACTCGTACCTACATAGGTTTAGATAGTTTGAGTCCTAACGGTATTACCGAAACCTTGAATACAGAAAATTACCAGCATTCTCAGGCTGTTTTAGCTAAGTTTTCGGCCACCTACGAGCCTAAAAAAGGCGTGTATGTAAACTACGATGCATTCTTTAAAATTTCCGATCAGTTAAGCACAAGCGTATTGGCTTCTGATTTTGGTTTGTTTAGTAATAATCTCAGCACCCAAGAAGCTCAAAAGCCCTGGTCAATCCAGCAAAGCTTAGAGCTGTTCTTTAATAATGGCGAAAATGTATTCTCTTTCGAAGCGCAACATCTGCGTAAGCAACAAGACCCATTGTTGGCTTTGCAGGCTCAAAATCAGCCCTTTGGTTCGCCTTTTACTTTCGTAGATACCAATATGTATAGGCTTCTTCAAACCAATTTAACCAATAGCGAAAGTTTAGAAGGTCGAGCGAGTTATTACTGGGTTTTGAATGCCAATAATCACTTCGAATTTAATGTGGGCGGTAATTTAAGTAGCCAAGATTATCAAAATAATATGGGTGAAGGAGTGCCAGGCTCTTCTAATGATTTCAGTGATCCCATCTTACAAAATACAGTAGACTTCACCTTGATTGACGGTTTTGCGGGCATTCACTACAAAACCAAAATGGGTAAGTTCACCTTCCGCCCCGGAGCGAATTGGCATTATTACCAAGTACGCAATTTACAAGCAGGCGATGAGCGTATTAGAGATTATCAGGTTTTATTACCCGATGCCCTTTTAAAATACGATATCAGTAACAGTCGCGGGATTGATTTACGATATTCTATGCAGGCCCAGTTTAATGATGTAAATCAGATTATGAACGGCTTTATTTTAAGAGGTTATAACAGTTTATTTACTGGAAACGATAGCTTAAACTACTCTCGGTCGCATAATGTAAGCTTGTTTTACCGCGATTTCAATCTCTTTAATTTCACTACCATTTTTGCGGGTTTAAATTATGCTCGCACCTTAGATCCTATTAATAACGCGGTGCGTTATATAGGTTTACAGCAGGTTTTTTCACCCATCAATGCCATTGGCTATAATGAAACGATTACCGGCTTTGGTTCCTACTCGCGAAAGTTTAAGAAGTTTAAAACCGACTTTAGAGTTTCGTATTCTTACCTAACCATAGAAAATACGGTGAATGATATTTTAAACACCAACAATACTTTCACGCAAAATTACCAACTTGGTTTTGGAACTAATTTTAAAAAATGGCCTAACCTTGACTTAAACTACAGCTTCCGCCAGAATGATTACAGCGGTGCCCGAAGCGCCAGCGTTTTCACCACGCATACGCCTAGCGCAGAGTTGAGCGCAGTTTTCTTAAAGAATTTCGTCGCCCGTGTAGATTACAGTTATAGCAATTATGGCAACCCCGGCAGCGATACCCGCACTAGCTTCGATTTTCTAAATGCTAGTGTAGAATATCAAAAAAAGGGCAGTCCCTGGCTCTATAGTATCGAAGGTCTCAATATTTTAAACACCGAGTTTATTAGAGAAGATGCCTTAAGCGCCAACCTTATTTCTACCACTGCCTACAATGTCTTGCCCCGTTATGTGTTGTTTGGGGTGCGTTATGATTTATAATGGCAGCGCTAATTTTAGGGTCTGAAACCGATAAAACTGATTAGGCGAAGTGCGTATTTAAATGTCCATCTTAATCTGCCCATATTGCCAAGGTTCTTTAGTTCCCTCCGAAGAGAGAACTTATGTCTGCGAAAACAAGCATAGTTTCGATTTAGCGAAACAGGGTTATTTGAATTTATTGCCAGTAAACCAAAAAAAGTCAAAAGACCCGGGCGACAATCAAATGATGGTTACCGCCCGTAGGGAGTTTTTAGAATTGGGCTTTTACGATCCTCTTATAGAATGCATTAAAAGTCTGGTAGAAACGAAACTATCTTTTAGCGCCTCGAACATTATTGCCTTTGATGCGGGCTGTGGCGAAGGTTATTATTCTCAAAAAGCCCTCAATGAGCTACCTGGTTTAAACACTAAAATTTGGGGTACTGATATTTCTAAATACGCGGTAAAAAATGCTGCAGGAAAGTATAAAAACAATTTCTATTTTGTTAGTTCTATTTATAATTTACCTGTCGCCAAAGCCAGTGTAGACCTTATTCTCTCCGTTTTTTCTCCGGTAATGGAGGAAGAGTTTAAACGCATTTTATCGGCACAAGGCTATGCCATAGTGGTAAGTCCAGCTCCCAATCACTTACGTGAGATCGCCGAGCTGATTTACGAGAATTTTAGGCCGCATACAACCAATATTCTAGAGAAGATGTCTGCATCTTTTCGGCATTTACACCGCGAGAATAGTAGCTTTAGAATAGAAATGCACAGTGCCGAAGAGGTGCTCTCACTTGTAAAGATGACCCCTTATTATTGGAGCACAGCGGAAGAGCGTTTGGAGAATATTACCAAGAAAACAGAATTGTCAGTGAGCTGTGACTTTAATATTGATATTTTTGGCCAATAGATGAAAATGAAAAAGTCAGTTTCTATTATTGGTGGTGGACCCGCGGCAATGGCCGTGGCTGCTTTCTTGGATCCGGAAAAGTTTTCCGTAACCATCTTCGAAAAAAAAAAGCGCTCGGAAGAAAGTTCCTCGTAGCGGGAAAAGGAGGCTTTAA
>JAGYKI010000012.1 GCA_018401735.1 Schleiferiaceae bacterium | reverse complement strand
TGCGAAAGGGCCGAAAAACCAAAGCGCGCCAAATAATAGAGCGCTAAATAGATAAGGCAAATACCATAGTCGAAGGAAGCTGAACCAGCGGTTAGGCTGGTAAAAACGACGGTAGCTATCCCAATGTTTAGGGTTGTAAGGCGCTTGATAAGATTCTAACTTTTCGCGCAGCTTTTCTTCAAATTTATCTTTCTCGCTCATTATTGTGCCTGTTTTTTAGGAGCCAAACCTTTTTTGAAGAGCTGCAGCTTCAATTTAGTTTTGGCCTTGTGGTAGTTTGATTTAGAGGTGCCTTCGGAAATGCCTAATTGACTGGCGATATCTTTATGACTGTAGCCTTCTACCGCAAAGAGTGAAAAAACCATGCGGTAGGTAGGAGGTAGGTTGTGGATGTGAAAGAGCAACTCTTGCGCATCAATTTTTTCGATAAGATCGTCTACTTCCGGTTCGAGGTAGCGGTCGTCATCAAAACCGCCTAAGACCTCCTGTCTTTTAGTGCGGGCATTAAAATGATCAATGGCGGTATTTACCACAACTTTCCGCAACCAAGCCGCAAAAGATTGGGAGGGGTCGTAATTTTTGAGGTAGCTAAAAATTTTGTAAAAAGCTTCATTTACAATTTCCGCGCTGTCTTCGGCAGTGGCCGTATAGCGTAGCGCAATACTCATTGCATAAGGATAAGCTGCTTTGTAGAGGGCGTTGTGGGCCCTGCGCTTGCCTTTGATGCTATTTTCAATTAGCGGTAAGAGTTCTTTCGACTCGTGTAGATTCATTGACGGGTCGCGTTTTATTAATTACGCTACAAACAATACCCGTAAACATTTAAAAAGGTTGCTTTAAAAATATTTTTTTCTCTGAGGCAACTTTTTTGCTTTCGCCTGGGTAAAGTGAGTAAGCAGGATTTAGACGATTAAAAATTTATATTAATTCCTTAAAATGAAGAAATCAATTTTAGTACTCTCACTTGGTACTTTGCTTTTAAGTTGTGAAAAGTCGGAAGAGGAAAGACAAGACTTACCCACTTATAATTTTAAAAGTATCGCTGTGAGCGAATTACCTTCAACAGTGCAAAATCATTTGCAAAGCACCTTTCCCAATCACCGCATTGTAAGTGCCGAGAAAGACCCCACTATTGGTTATGAAGTGGCCTTGGAGATGGGTTGGGAACTTTACTACAATCTCAATGGCTCGTTGCTGCACAAGGAAAAAAACCTCGGTATTGATGATGATAGACCAGTTGCGATAAGTAGTTTGCCCCAGCCCATTCTAGATTACGTAGCTCGAAACTACCCTCAGCAAACCATAGTTTGGGCCGAATGGGATGATGATGAATTTGAAATCTACTTAAGCAATGGTTTTGAATTGTATTTTGATGGCAATGGTAATTTTGTTTCCATAGATCGAGAAGAATTGATTGATCCTGCCGATCTACCGCAGAGTATACTAAGCTATCTTAGTCAGAATTACCCCAGTGCCACTATTCTATATGCGGAGTATGACGATAATTACTATGAGGTTAAGCTAGACAATGGTTTAGAGTTTTATTTCGATTATAATGGAACATTTTTGGGATTAAGCGCAGATGATGTGCCCATTGATCCGGCCAACCTCCCTACTAATATTCTGAGCTATATCGCTCAATATTACCCTAATGTACAGATTCTTTCGGCAGAATTAGACGATAATTTGTATGAGGTGGAACTATCGAATGGGGTAGAGCTTTATTTCGACTTGAATGGCAATTTTTTATACGCCGATTTTGATTAAAAATTTTAGAAACAAACTGTAGTGACTCAAACACAAATAGAGATGAAAAAAATCATTGTAGCTTTAATAATGCTAATATCTAGCACCGCATTCGCTCAATCAGAAACAGAAACTAAAACCCTGATTGGATCGGGTGGACTTGAAAGTTGGGGATTTGCAGTAGGAACGGGGCTGCAAGCAGCTCAAGTATATGGGGAAAATACCTTCTTTTTGCAATTTAAAGCGGGAGTAGTACTAAATGAAGCATGGACTTTTGGGGCCTTAGCGGGTTTTTCATTAAATGAAATTAGACCGACTACATTAAGTCTTACCAATCAGGAATTAGACTTTCATATGTATGGTGCTTTTGTAGAGTATCGCATTAAGCCGAACAGTCTGCTACATATTGCCTTTCCTTTAAATTTAGGGGTTTTTGAAACGGATATTGATGACTTTGATTATGCTGAAAATGCGAATGATTGGGACGATTATAATGCAGAAGATTATCAATTTTTTGTGGAGCCTGGGGTAAATCTGGAGCTAAACCTTCACAAATATGTACGCCTTTATACCGGTGCTAGTTATCGCATTCAAACAGGCAGTATTTATAGCAGAGGAGTGACTCCGGCGGCTGAAAATCAGCTTTTGTGGAATATTGGGATGAAGGTGGGGATATTTAATTTTCAATGATAGTGAAGTGCTTTTGGAGAACCGAGAGGGGTTGAAGACGGGAGAGGGTCTGAAGAGTGAGAGAACCGAGAGCCAAGAACCGAGATTGGATTTCGTTGGGGTTGGGGTTAGCAGTGAAGGAACGCAGCGAGTGCGGCGGGGGCGCGGGAAACGCAGCGGGGGTTGAAGACGGGAGATGCGGTTTAGTAGGAGTATAGAGCGCCGTAGGTGCGACATCTCGATAGTATCATTGATGGTCAGGAAGCCAAGCGCCGTAGGTGCGACATCTCGATGGCGAGACGAGAGAGGGATTGAAGAAACGAGAACCAAGAGCCAAGAGCCGAGAGGATTTCGTTAGAGAGGCGAGAGCCGAGAACCAGGAACCAAGAGGGATTTCGGTAGAGTTAGTGTTTTTCGGTTTTTAATGGTGGAGATGCTGAAACGAGTTCAGCATGACGGTAGAGTGGGATTTAGTGGGTTACCGAAAACGTTATTTGTGATCGTCACCCTGAACTCGTTTCAGGGTCTTTTTCGGTTTTGAAATTATCAATAAAGGGACTTGTTTGGCAAAACGAAGTAATGGATTTGGAAAGCTGCGCTTTGTTTTTTTGTTCGTTTGCGAATCCCGTAGGGATGATATTATTATAGAAATCGGGTTACATCACCTCGAACCAGAGCGCCGTAGGTGCGACATCTCGATAGTATCATTGATGGGCAGGAACCCAAGCGCTGTAGGTGCGACATCTCGATTTTTGGCAATTTAGTAGAATATTGGTTTGCACATTTTTTTAAACGCGGATTTACGCCGATTTAGCGGATGGTCACAGATTGGATTTCGGTGGGGTTGGGGTTAGCGGTGAAGGAACGCAGCGAGTGCGGCGGGGGCGCGGGAAACGCAGCGGGGGTTGAAGACGGGAGATGTTGTTTAGTAGGAGTATAGAGCGCCGTAGGTGCGACATCTCGATAGTATCATTGATGGTCAGAAAATTAAGCGCTGTAGGTGCGACATCTCGATGGCGAGACGAGAGGGGGATTGAAGAAACGAGAACCAAGAGCCAAGAGCCGAGAGGATTTCGTTAGAGAGCCGAGAACCAAGAACCAAGAGGGATTTCGGTTATGGTGGGGATTTGCGGTTTTGAAAGTTTGAAAGTTTGGAGTTGGGATGTTTGAATGCTAGGAGTACCTATAAGCACCAGAGGGATTGAATACGAGAGCCAATGAACCGAGAACCGAGAGTGGATTGCGGTGGGGTTGGGGTTAGCGTTGCAGGAACGCAGCGAGCGCGGCGTATTCGCAGGGATCGCAGCGGAGGGTGCTATAGGTTATATTGTTTTATTGCATCACCAAGAATCCCGAAGGGATGACATTATAGTAGAAATACCGATATCCAAGGAGACCTGGAACCCCGAAGGTGGCACCAGAGGGATTGAAGACGAGAGACGAAGAGACGAGAGACGAGAGAGGATTTCGGTGTGAGAAACGAGAACCGAGAGCCAAGAGCCGAGAACCGAGAGGGATTTCGTTAAGGAGGGGATTTATGGTTTTTTGAAGGTTTGAATGTTTGAAGTTGGGATGTTTGAATGGTAGGAGTAGCGAAAAGCACCAGAGGTGCGACATCTCGATAGTATCATTCAATTGGTCAGGAAGCCAAGCGCCGTAGGTGCGACATCTCGATGAGAGACGGGAGACGAAGAGACGAGAGAGGGATTGGAGAGCCAAGAGCCAAGAACCAATGAACCAAGAGCCAAGAACCAATGAACCGAGAGCCAAGAGCCAAGAACCGAGGAAAGGAAGCTTTCCTAAGCGATTTGAGATTACAATTTGTATCTTTCAACTTTCGAGAATAGCAAAGATTATGACTAGGATTCCGCGCAAGCGCTGGGAGTTGCGTTCTAAAAATTTCAGAGTTTCACGCACGGGAGGTTTTTCTGCTACCAAAACTATTGCGGGTGATGGCTATGGAGCGACCTTAAACACGAAGCATGGTTTGCGCTTACATAAACGCATTGCTAAAGGCACTCGAGTGGGCTGGCAGAATGGCAAGTTTCAGTTTATCGGTCGGTTCTCTAATGGCCCCTTAAATTTTAATGTTTCTAAAAGCGGAGTAAGTACATCTATTCGCACTGAACGCGGAGCCTACAATATTTTTAAACCTAATTATTCTAGTTTTAAGCTAGGGGGCGTGCAGCTAAGAGGTAAAAAGGCGGCTAATTTGCACATGATCTATTTCTTAATTATGTTAAGTGTAAACCTAATTAAATTGGCTTGGCATTTAATGATAAGCCTCTTTTGGTTTAGCTATGCGGCGATTCGCTGGTTAATCGATTTTAGTGTTGGCTTTTACAAGGCCTTTACAGAAAAGGAAGCTGAGCAGGCCAAGGAGCTGAATTAGCGCAACAAATTTTGTAATTATTTTTCCTTGAGCTCTAGGTTCGCTCCATCTTAATTTAAGCTTGCCGCTTTTGAAGCCGAGTTAGGAACGGAGTTTAATATGAAATTAGGCCTCAATCCTCTTATAAACAGGGTGGATTTTAAGCCGAGGCGCTGAAGCAATAGCCTGCTATTGAGAAGGTCTAAGGCGCCAAAAACTGCTTATTAAAAGAGGCGGATGAGTTCTTTTCCAACAAAACTGAAAATTGAGCATTCAGCTCACTTGCTGTAACCGGCTGCAGCTGCACGGTCTAGACTAGTCTTTTGCTTTTATTGAAAATCGGGGGCTATAATTTGAGGGTTTTTAAGATTTAAAGAAACGGAGGTGAACTCGTTGGTTGCTGCTTTGCCTTAGCGATTGCAGCGGAAAGCCCACAGCGAAGAATGAGCGAGGACTTGCAGCGTAAAGCGCGACCTGGAGAGAAACGGAGGGGAAGGCCCAAAAAAACAGGGGCCTTTTTCGCTTAGCTGGATAAGAGATTAATTAAACTGACTTTGCAGAGGCGCGGATTGGCTTCTTTTTAAGAGCGGGATTAGCCGGTAACTTGTAGGCCAGCAGCAATCGCGCTTAATAGTAAAAGCTGGGGTTCCAATAGTGCTTCCTTATCGGTTTCATTTGCGGCGCGATACTTTTTTAATAGCCTTATTTGTTGCAAATGCAAAGGCAACAATAAATCATTGCGGTAATTGAGAATACTTTGGCTTCTGCTTCTACGCTGCCTGAGGGATTCGCCATAAAGAAGCTCTACATAGTGTAAAGAAAGCCGATATTCTTCGACAATCAAGGGGACAAATTGGGACTTTAATTTATCATTTGCCAAGGCTGCGTAAGCTTCCATAAGATTTGGATCGGCATGCATTAAGCCCATACTAATATTGGTTAAGAGATAACGTATTAAAGCTTGGTTTTTCCCATCGGCCTTGAGCAAGGCTAAATAGTTTGGCTTTTCCTTTTCTAAAGCAGCCATTGCTGAACCGAAGCCATACCAAGCGGAGAGCATAAAACGCGATTGAGACCAACTAAAAACCCAAGGAATAGCTCTTAAATCGGCCAAGCTATTTTTGCCTGTTCTTTTGGCGGGTCTAGAGCCTATGCGGCTTTGTTCAATAATATCGATAGGAGTGGCTTGGCGAAAGAAGTCCACAAAACCATCTTTTTCTAATAGTTCGCGGTATTGTTTAAAACTCTTTTGAGCGAGAAAGTTCATTATTTCGCGAAAATCGTGGCCAAGGCTTGTTTCAATTTTTGGTGCTAAACTCGCTTGCAAACTGCCCGCCGCCCAGAGTTCTAATTGATAAGCACGAGTAGGGGCTTGCGCATATTTTAAAGCAATGGTTTCGCCCTGCTCGGTCCAGCGGGTGCTATAATCTAAACTGCCAGGAGGCTGGGCCTCCAAAAAGCGATGCGTGGGTCCACCTCCACGACTGATGCTTCCACCACGGCCGTGGAAAAAGCGCAAACGAATATGATGTTTCTTCGCCAAGGCCGTCATTTGTTCTTGCCCTTCGTAAAGAGCCCAAATACTGCTGGTTTTCCCCCCATCTTTATTGCTATCGCTGTAACCCACCATCACTTCTTGCTGGGCAATTCCTCCTGTATGTTGGGCAAGATGATTTAAGGTTTTTCTCCCCAATGGGTGATTAAACCAGGCGCCTAATACTTCCGAGCCTCGCTCTAAATCGTCGATAGTTTCAAAAAGTGGAACTATTGGCAGCAGAGAGTAACAGGAGGAATCTTCCCAAGCACAAAGTCCCACCTCTCGCAGCAATAAGCACAAGCAAAGTAGATCAGATAAATTACGCGTCATGCTGATAATCATCGAGCCAATGGGGTCTAGGCCTCTATCTCGATAAACTTCCGCCACCACTTTTAGGGCGCTTAAAACTTTTTGGGCATTGGCCCCCAAGTTATCGTGAGAAGCGAGAAAAGGTCGGTTTAGAGTTAATTCCGTATTGAGAAAGTCTAATTTATCGCTCTCTGTCCAATCTTGATAGTTGTTTTTCACAAAGCCCGCAGCCTGTAAAATCTCGTGCAGGGCTAAATCGTGACTAAGACTGTTTTGTCGAATATCAATCTTTGCCAAATGAAAGCCAAAACAGTTTACTAATCTCTGCAAGGGTTTTAGGTAAACATCTGCGATTTGGCTAGCATCTATTTCAAGTAAACTGGCGTACATTAGGTGCAAATGCTTCTGTAGTTCAGCAGGTTTTTTAAAATGATACGCTCGAATTTCACCCAGGGGGAGGGCATTGCGGAGTAAATTTAGCCATTGCCTCCAGGGCTCGTATTTATTGCGACTTAAAGCTTCTTCTGCCGCAATTCCTTGAACCTCTTTGAGTTCGTTTAGGGCTTGTTGCAGCTTAGGAGGGGCGGGATAGGCATTACTACTAATGCTTAACTGCCGGCCCAATTTCGCCAAGTTTTGATCGATTAATTCTAAGGCGCGCCTTTCAAAAAGTTTAAAAGTATGGGCGGTTATTTCTGCGGTTACCAAAGGATGTCCATCCCGATCGCCTCCCACCCAATTGCCAAATTCCCAGTGCGGATATTCTCTCTGTGCAGTTGGAACCGCTGCTTCGCGGTAAATTTGGTTGAGACTGCGGTCAACCGCCAAAACCCCTTCGGGGAAAACTTGCTCGAAATAATAAAGTTTTTCCTTTACTTCTGCTTCAACACTAGGCTTTTGTAAATAGATATTGCCCGTACGCCAAATTAATTCGAGGCGCGCTTTTAAGTCGGGGAAAAGGGGATGATTAGAACGATCTTCATGAGGAAGTTTGGTTATTTCTTGTAATACTCCAAAAATATCACTTAGGTGCTCTTGTATAGTAAAGCGTTTAGATTCGGTAGGGTGAGCGGTAAGCACAGGGGCTAATTTTAACTGACCGACATACTGAGCGAGTTCTGAGGCATTAAAGCCTTGCTTTTGTAAACGGGCAAACACCTTAGCCCAGGTGCCCGATATTTTTTCACTCTGAGGATCTCGAAGAATCTCTTCCCTTAAATTTTGATGCGCATTTTCTTCCAATAAATTGAAAAGCTGGAATAGACTCACAAAAGTTTTAATCTTCTGGCTCGACCAATAATCGCTGTCGCTTAATTCCGTATTTAATAAATGAGAATTATCTGCGTCTGCGAATATGTTGAGCATCAAATCTTTAAGCCAAGCTAGGTCTTTAACAATTTGCTCGGGATTTAGGTAGGCTTCGGTAGTGTACATGGCTTATTGTTTGTTTCGAAAATAAGCGGCAAAGGCCATAGTTCCTAATTTAATATTTTATTTTTTGGGCCTGCCCCTCCGGGTCGGGCTATCCGCTGCAAGTCCTCGCTCCTACGTCGCTGTGGGCTTTCCGCTACTATCCCTCAGGCGGGGGTAGGTGCTAGAGTTTCGGCTATGATTTAATGGTAATTCGGTTGTAATTCACTGGTAATTCGGTGGGAAAGGAAGTGGATGGCGGAGAGGGAAATTCGGTTGTAATTCTTGGGTGATTTGTTGAAAATAAAGAAGGGCTATGGCGCAGAAAAACGCTTTTAGAAAAGGAAGATAAGTTTTCTTAAAAACAGAGAAAATTGGAGACTATAATTTTACGCCAAGCTCAGCTTATAAGGAACTTATGGAATGTCCAGTATCTTAGCCCAAAGTTTTGATTCGGGATGAATTACTTAGCCAGAACACAAAGTGATTTTTCCTGACTCGAATTTTGCAAATTGTAGTTTGAATGCTTAAAGTCTTAAAATATCTGTTTTACTCCCTTCTAATTTTTGGGGTAATAGGCTCTTCCTTGTCCTACTTAATTTGGCAGGGATATCTTTTGGAGGTTCCAAGTTCTAAAAAGATTGAGCGCTTTAAACTAGCAGAGGCTTCCGAAATTTACAGCAGCGATAGTGTATTGCTGGGCAAAATGTATCACGAAAATCGGAAAAGTATTTCTATTCGAGAAATACCAAAGAGTATTCGGAATTGCCTTATGGCCACTGAGGACAGTAGATTTTTAGAACATCATGGTGTGGATTTTATCGGTCTATTTCGGGTAGGAATTAAAACCTTTCTACTTTCTGAGAATTCAGGTGGAGGCAGTACCATCACTCAGCAATTGGTAAAAAACCGTTATCCTAGAAATAGTTTTAAAACGGATAATCTTTTCCTTCATAAAATACGTGAATGGTTTACGGCCCTTAAGATGGAGCGGCTGTATTCAAAAAAGGAAATTTTAGAAATGTACTTTAATACAGTGCCTTTTGGTCATAACTGTTTTGGAATTCATGCTGCCGCAAATTATTATTTCAATAAAGTTCCGGCCGATTTAAAAATCCATGAAACGGCCACTTTAATTGCCCTTTTAAAAGGGACCACGCTATACGATCCCATTCGTAATCCAAAAAGGTCCAAGCAGCGAAGAAATTTGGTGCTAAGCAATATGAATCAACAAGGCTACCTTAGTGAAAGTCAACTGCTAAATGCGAAAGAAAAGGCGCTTTTAGTAAATTCTTCACAAGAACAAAAGACAATTATTGCTCCTTTTTTTTTGCAACATATCAAATCCCAAATTAAAGATATTGTCCAATCGTTGAATAGTTCAGGAAACAGTTTTATCAACCCCTATAGAGACGGTCTTAAAATTTACACCACTCTCGACTCTAGAGTGCAAAAACATGCAGAGCGCGCAGTGCAAGAACATCTAATGTCTCTCCAAAAACAATTTGATGAAGAGTGGAAGGACAAGAGGTGGCTTCGCAATAAGGAAACCTTGATACAGTTGCTGAGATTGAAGGCTTATCCGGGTTATAAAAAGGTCATTTCTCATTTACAAAACCAAACGCCAGGATCATTGGAAATAGATTCTCTTTTAGAAACGATGAAAACTGAAATTACTCGTTTGAGGACTGGTTTCACTTGTATAAAAAATACGGGAGAAGTTTTAGCCTGGGTTGGGGGAAGAGATTTTACGCATTCACAATTTGATCATGTTAAAAGTAGCAGACAAGTCGGTTCTGTTTTTAAGCCTATCGTTTATGTAACTGCCATAGATCAGGGGGTTAATATTTGCAATTATTATAAAAACAGCAAACAAGCCTATAGTCATTTTGATGATTGGGCTCCTCGCAATGCAAATAATAGTTATCAAGGCGAATATACTATCAAGGGAGCACTAACTTATTCTTTAAATGTTATTTCAGTAAAGGTCCTTTTCCAAGCGGGTTTAGCCGATGTATTAAATATTGCTAGGCAAATGGGAATTAGTACCAATATTCCCGAAGTGCCAAGTATTTCCCTTGGTACTCCAGATATCAGCTTGTTTGAAATGGTAAATGCCTACACCTGCTTTGCCAACGATGGTAAAAGAGTGGACAGCAAATCCTTAAATACTATCCGTGACGCATCAGGTAAACTAATCTATCAGCACGAAGAAGTGGAGCCAAAAGAACTTTTTACCAAAAATGTGGCTGCAATTATGACTAATATGATGGAATCGGTGGTAGATAAAGGAACCTCTCGGTCATTGCGCTATGAATATAAGCTAAAAGGCCCCATTGCGGGGAAAACTGGAACCACACAAAATCAATCAGACGGTTGGTTCATTGGCTATACACCCCAATTTTCGGCTGGTGCATGGGTGGGTGCTGATAATCCGGAAATACATTTTAAATCCATTCGCCAAGGAGCAGGAGCCAAAACTGCTCTACCGATTTGGGCAAACTTTGCAATTAAATTAAGAGATGACCCAGAATGCGCTTATTTATTAGAAGGTTCATTTTCGCAACCATCAAAAGAAGCATTAGACTGTTTAAACCAAGCTCTTTATCGAGAGAAAGAAATAGTGCCCTTTGAACCTGAGTTGGACGTGAATTAGGTTTGAAACCTCCTTAAAATAATGGGCTTTAAGATGAGGTGATTAAACCAAGATAAATTGAGGTGGAGAGGGAACTCGGTTGTAATTCAATTGTAATTCGGTGGGAAAGGACGTTGATTGAGGAGAAGGAAATTCAGTTGAAATTCAGTTAGAAAGGATGTTGGTTGAGGAGAGGGAATACGGTTGTAATTCAATTGTAATTCGGTGGGAAGGAAGTGGAAGGCGGAGAGGGAATTCGGTTGTAATCCCGATCAAAAAAACAACAAAAAAAAACCCGCTTTAGAAGCAGGCTTTTGTGGTAAGATTTTAATTTTTTAGTTTATTTCGGGCCAAATAATGGTTTCTTCGTCTAAAAACAAAGGTGCCCATTGTACTTCGCTTAATTTGTCTTCATCAAACCAAAAATTGATGCCGAGGGAATCGGAAGCCATTAATTCGTGCACGGGGGTTTCCTCGGGAGACCAATCATCATATTCAAGATCATCTACTCCTAAGGCTTCTAATTTAGACTCTAGTTCATCTTTGCTAAGGCCAATCGGAGCAAAGCCTTTGAGCAAATATTGGCTAGAGGTAATCGAAATGGTGCCCAAACGCCAATCATCGCTATCATCAAAACTAAGGGACAATTCTAAGGCATCATAATGCCAGTTTTCGGTCATGTCGTCTTCGTCATCTTCTGAAAAGGAAAAGGTTTCTATTTCATCCGGTGCACCGAGAATTAATTCTACGTCTTTTCTTTCCAGACCAAATTTTAAATCTCCAAGGCCTTGGCCTGCTTCGATGGTACTAATATTGGGCATTTTCTTAATCATAATTTTTACAAGTTTAGGTTTTATTTGCTTTTAAGCACGATTGGTACGATAACGTTGGAAGACGGCAATAAAGGAGCCGATAACCATTAAAATGGAGCCAATCCACAAGAGATTGATTAGAGGGAAAACAATGGCCTTCATCACAATAAATGGCTTTTGATCTTCGTCTAATTTAGACCATGCCTTTAACACAATATCATTAGTTTCCATATTCACTTCTTCGAAACGGAAACGCAAGCCAGCATCGTACAGGGTTTCATCGGTATGACCTAAAACTTCGCCTTCTAGCTCGTAAGTGGGACGGATTTTAAACTCTTGTCCTAAAACATTAATAACTCTGGCCACGGCGGTTAAAGTGAGGCGTTCCATTTCCCCAGTTTCATCGTTAATACCCGCGCTAACTTTAAGGCTATCCATCACAATAAAATGCTCGCGGTACAGCGCCGTATCGCCTTCGCCCAATTCTACCAAGGCTTCTTTCCCGAAACCATCGCCGGTATTAGGCTCTAAATAGGAGGAGTAGGTTACGTGGGTATAAATATCCTTATGCCAAAAATGCTCGGTGTCGGGATTCGGTGTGGGGCCCATTTGGTCGCTCATTAGCAAAAAGGGACGCAGTTGGAACGCGTAATTTTTATCGCCTGGCTTGTTGAAATAACTTACCACATAATGTTGCTCGTTCTTCACAACCTCCATGTCTTCAAATACCGCGAAGTATTTACCTAAGGCAGCACTGTCGCTCTGTTCTAGTAAGGCATTTTCATTAGCGGGCAAATCTTCCGAAAGGAAAACCTCACTTTGGCTAATAACATCTTTTTTAGCATTGGAAATTAGAGAGCCTAACATAATTAATGCGAAACCAATGTGCGCCACTGAACTACCGGAAAAACTTAATTTTCCTTTACCGAGAATTAACCAGTAATATAAATTACTCAGCACCGCATAAACGGAAACAAAAAGGAAACTTAGGTATAAGCCTTGGCTCCAAAAATCGTAAAGTTGGGCGAAGAGTGCCGTAAACACTAAGGCTGTAGCAACTGAAATAAAACTATTCTTCCAGAAGCGTTTGCCATTCGTTTTTCCGTAGGCTAAGAATTGCCCTATACCCATAAGTAAAGTAATAACGAGGGCAAATGGCACTTGAAAACTATTGTAGTGTTCAATCGCATCTAGCGGCGGAGCCATAGCTTCGCTTAAAATAGGCATGAGCCCTTCTGGACCAATAAGAGTATTTATGACGGGAATAGAGGTACTGAAAATAATTTGGAACGCAGCAATTAATAAAACCAAGCTGGCGATAAACATCCAAAATTCGCGCGAGGTGAGATCATCTTCTTTTTTGCTCTTGGGGATTTCCTTGTAGCGGAAAATCAATAAGCCGAAAGCAGTAAGGGTAAAGAATCCCAAGTAGATGAGCAATTGTCCGCTCAATCCAAGATCGACAAAGGCGTGTACCGATGAGTCGCCTAAAACGCCACTACGCGTTAGGAAGGTAGAGTAGAGAATGAGGATAAAGGAGAGAATGCTTAAGAAAAAAGCTGCACTTAAAGCGGTTTTCTTATTGCGATAGATCAACATTAAGTGCGCAGCACCAACCATTACTATCCAAGGAACAAGGCTAGAGTTTTCTACGGGGTCCCAAGCCCAAAAGCCTCCAAAACTTAGGGCTTCATAAGCCCAAGCTCCGCCCATTAAAATTCCAAGACCGAGAATTCCCACACTAAAGAAAGTCCAAGGCAAGGCGGGTTTTATCCACGTTTTATAATCGCGATTAAACAAGGCAGCTACAGCAAATGCAAATGGCACTAGAGTAGAGGCGAAACCTAAAAATAGGGTCGGTGGATGAATGGTCATCCAATAATTTTGTAAAAGCGGATTTAGTCCTGTCCCGTCCATAAAGGAAGGAAAGCGCTCTAAGTAATCGGGCACTTTGGTCCAGGGCAAGCCGAAATTATCAGCGGTATCGCGCATTAACACGAAGGGGCTACTGCCGATGCGCAGGCCAAATGGAAATACGCCTAAAACCATGGAGCTCAAGAATGCCTGCACCGCACTAAAAACAATCATGGCGGGAGCTTCCCACTTTTTAGCAGTAAACTGCAAAATTACGCCTAGTATGGCATGCCAAAATAGCCAGAGGATAAAACTACCTTCTTGTCCTTCCCAAAAGGCACTAAACACATAACGCGTTTCTAAGTCTAAGGAAGAGTGTTTCCACACATAATCGTACTCGAAGTAATGGCTGAGCAAAAGGTAAAAGAGCGTGCCAACAATTCCCATAACCGCAGCGGCGTGGCTAAGAAATAAGCCTCGAGCTACTTTTTTATAGTTTTCGTTTTGCGATTTAATGTAGATAAAATAGGCGATAGCAGAGAAAAGTGCGGCGCCAAAAGATAAGCTTACGAAAAAGCGACCTAGTTGCCCAGGCAGGAGGTGTTCCCCAATGTATTCCATTCTAAAATTTTGAATAGGTTATAAAAACCTAATAAGTATCGTAACCAGCCATTTCGTTTTGCTCGTTGTACTTACTAGGACATTTCATTAAAATTTCGCTAGCAACGAAGGCACTATCGGTGGCAAAACCTTTCATAGTAATTTCCTCGCTTCTTTCGAAATCTTGGGGCTTGGGTTGATTGTAAAAAACTTTTTGCTTGTTGCCTTCTTTGTCGATGGCGGTGAAGTTAAAACGATTGGCGCGGGCATCATAATCCATAGGTGCCTCCTTATCTAAATAGCCAATTACGGTATATTTTGTTCCCGGGTTTTCGCTCGCCCGGTTAAAACCAACATAGGTGGAAGCATCATTAATAGTTACCATGATGGCGCCAATAGCGAGGGCGATAAAAACAATAATAGCGATGTGCGTTCTTTTCATCAGTCTTTCTTTTCAAGTTTACTAATCTTGCGGTCAAGATTAATGAGGTAGCCAGCTAAACCTATAAAAACGATGGCAATAATTATCACCACAACGTAAATTTTTCCGTTCTCTCTGAGGGCATCAGCCATTTCCACTGCAGGCATTTGCGCCGAAGCGAAACTTAAAGCTGCCAGCCATAAAAACAAGGCGAGTTTATACTTGTTCATGTTTTTCTTTTAAATATTTATAGCGCACTCTTAAGTTGGTAAGCCACAATCCGATGAGGATCCAGCCAATAACGGCACTGTAAAAAACAGGGCGCATGTCACTATTTAAGTCATACTTATTAAAACCAGGGTTGCCTCCGTTTCCGGGATGTAAGCTATCGGTTAAGCGCGGTAAGATGCCGATAAATACAATCATCATTACAAAGGCGAAAATATTGTAAACACCCGCTAGGCGAATGCGTTTAAAAGGATCTTCCACTGAATTACGCAGCACAAAGTAGGCGAGATAAATTAGCATGGTTACGGCAGTACCGTTAAGTTTAGGATCATTTACCCAAAAAGCACCCCAAGTAAAGCGGGCCCAAACCATACCCGTAGCTAAACCGATGCTAGCTAAGAAGAACCCCGTTTTAGCGGATTCAAAAGCGTAACTATCTTGGGCTAAATTATTTGTGTTTAGGGCTTTTAAACTATAGATTAAACTGCTAAGCATTAAAGCTACCATGGCAAACCACATGGGAACGTGATAATATAAAACGCGAATCGTTTCATTCAGAATGGGTAAACGTTGCACCGGTCCTAGCATTCCATATACTAAAGAAAATAAGACCAAAAGGAGCCCTAAAAGCTTCCACCAAATACCCTTCATCCGCTTTTTTTTAATCCCGCCAAAGGTAGGGAAATAACAGAAAAGATAATAGTAAACTTACTAATGATAGTAAGGCTAAGACTATCAAAAGGGGGGCATTAACTTCCCAAGAAAACCCTGTTAAACTGCGCAAACTCACTCGGCTTAAAGTAATTAGTTGCGGATAAAGCAAGGGAATACTTAAAATGGCGGGTAAAAGCGGGGCGTTGGCTAGAAGCCTTGCTGAGATGCCCGCCACAAAGTTAAAATTGCGCTAAAGCCCAAACTGGCGAGGAGCAAGATAAAAAGGAAAGTCTCTAAACTATGAATTTCGTTACCCATTAAGAAGGTGAAAACCAGAGCGGTAAAAAGTCCGGTCGCGTAGAGGTATAAAAGTTGTAGATAATTTTACCCAAACCAGTTTTCGGGCTCACCATAGCATAGTAGAGTAAGAAACGCCAGATCGGTTTCAATGAAAACTGCGTAGGTCGCTTGAAATAGCCGAAAGATGAAGATCACCAAAAGAAGGCATTCCAAGTTTCTGGGACTAATTACATCACTAAATACGAGGTAAGAGAGATAGACACTACTTAAATGTAGATTAAAATGGAAAAGTAGGTTTGCCTTCTTTGCCATTCTAAAACGAAAGTTGAGTTTAATGATTTGGAAGATCTGTTCTATCACTTATACAAAAGTATTGATTATAGTGATTGGTGGGGAAGGGAATCAGTTGTAATTGCAGGAAGAAGGGCGGGTGGGAGGGAATTCGTGGTAATACTATTGTAATTCGGTGGAAAGAATGGCGTGGTGGGGAAAGGAATTCGGTTGTAATTCAATTGTAATTCAGTGGGAAAGTAGAAGGTTGAAGATGTGGGAATTGAGATTCTGGCATAATCCAAAATGGGTTGCATATAATTTATCCTATTCGTGTGTTAGAGCGCAGGTTATTGCGGATTGAGCAGATGGTAGCAGATTGGTTTTCGATAGGGTGATAATCTCGAATTTTAATTGGAGAGGGTGTTATGGAGAAGTCGCGCTATCGCGCTATAGCATATGAGAGTGCTTGGAGTGCGCGGTGGGGATAGGAATTCGATTCTAACGGGATTTTCTCGCATAGACGCAATTGATCAGGTCTAAGAAGGTTTATCGTTTACAATGCAGTCAGATTTGGGTATTGCGCTGCTAATTGGTCTAGGGATTAAAGGAAAAAAGGGCTTCAAGCTTAAACCAAAGCCCTAATTTTGGGTTATTCTTAAAAACAAGAACAATGAAAAAAACACTTTTAGCCTTAAGCCTCGGCTTTTTTTTAGCGGCTTGTAACCAAAACTCAGTGGCGCAAGATGCAGCCGATGAAAATGTTGACCTTAAAAAAGAAGTAAGTATGGCCCAGTCTTTTTACGATTTCAAAGTAACCGATATTAACGGAGAAGAATTTGATATGAGCAGCCTGAAGGGCAAAAGATTGTTAATTGTAAATACCGCTTCGGAATGTGGTTATACTCCCCAATATAAGACTTTGCAAGAATTATATGACAAGCACGGTGGTGACAAATTTGTTATTATTGGTTTTCCATGTAATCAATTTGGAGGACAAGAACCGGGAAGTAATGAAGAGATTAAATCTTTTTGCGAGAAAAATTACGGTGTAAGCTTCCCGATGATGGATAAAGTAGCGGTAAAGGGCGACGAGGTTCATCCACTGTATAAGTGGTTAACCGAAAAGGATCTTAATGGTGTGGATGATGCTCGTGTTAGCTGGAATTTCAATAAGTTTTTAATTGATGAAAATGGCAATTGGGTAGCCCATCACGGCAGCGGAAAAAGTCCGATGTCTGATGAGATTGTAGCTTTTGCTACGGGTAAATAATCCCTATTTCTCCTACCAATACTAAAGCGTCCATTGTTTCTAACAATCGACGCTTTTTTAATTGCGACTATCGCAAGCTGATACTTTTTGATTTGCTTAATTTTGCGCTATGGAATTGAATGGAAAAAAAGTTGCTTTTCATACCCTTGGTTGTAAGCTGAATTTCTCAGAAACATCAACCATAGCGCGCGACTTTAAGGAGAATGGCTTTAGCCAGGTGAACTTCGACGATAGGGCGGAAGTTTATGTAATTAATACTTGTTCGGTTACACATAATGCCGACAAGGAATGTAAATATTGGGTTAAGAAAGCCAATACGGCTAATCCCGATGGTTTAGTGGTTGTAGTGGGGTGCTATGCCCAATTGCAACCCGAAGAAATCGCTGCTTTTGAAGGAGTAGACCTAGTTTTAGGGGCGACTGAAAAGTTTAAGATTACCGATTATTTAGATTCGCTTACCAAAAGCGATAAAGGCGAAGTGCATTCTTGTGAGATAAATGAAGCCGATTTTTATGTGGGCGCCTATTCCTTTGGCGATCGTACCCGTGCCTTTTTAAAGGTACAAGACGGCTGCGATTATAAATGTACTTATTGTACCATCCCGCTAGCACGTGGAATTTCACGCAGCGATAAGTTAGAAAATGTGCTGCAAAATGCCCGTGAAATTGTAGAAGCCGGCGCCAAAGAGATTGTGCTTACAGGCGTAAATATTGGCGATTATGGCAAAGGAGAGTTTGGCAATAAAAAGCACGAGCACACCTTTTTAGAGCTGGTAAGGGCCTTAGATAAGGTAGAAGGGATTGATCGTTTTCGCATTTCTTCCATCGAGCCTAATTTACTGAAAGATGAAACCATTGCTTTTGTGGCGCAGTCGGAACGTTTTGTTCCACATTTTCATATTCCTTTGCAGAGTGGCAGCAATAAGATCTTAAAAAAGATGAAGCGCCGCTATTTACGAGAACTTTACGCCGAAAGAGTAGGACGGATTAAAGAATTGATGCCTCATGCGGCTATTGGTGTAGACGTAATTTGTGGTTTTCCAGGCGAAAGCGAAGAAGACTTTTTGGAAACCTACAACTTTGTTAATAGTTTAGATATAAGCTATTTACATGTTTTCACTTATAGTCAGCGTCCCAATACGGAAGCCGATGAAATGGAAGAACAGATTCCTTATACTATTCGTAAAAAACGCTCGAAAATGCTGCGGGTACTTAGTGCTAAAAAACGTCGCGCCTTTTATGAAGCGCAGCTAAATACTAGGCAAACGGTATTATTTGAAGATAATATGAAAGAGGGCTATATCACTGGTTTTACGGAGAATTATGTAAAAGTAAAAAGCCCTTGGAATCCGCACTTGGTTAACCAAAAAGCGCAGGTGAAATTGCTCAATATCGATGAAGATGGCTTTGTGCGCTTCGAGTATTTAGAGGAACTTCCGATTTTAGCCTAAACTATAAAATTTAAGGTTTCAATTAGTAGTAGGTCAAGCCAAGATGCGTTTTTAAAAGGCATTTTCGCATGGAATATAAATCGCTGAAAAGCAATAGATAAAAGGACAAATGAATAAAGAGGAACTAGCAACAATTCTCATTGCCGTAGAAGCGATAGCCCTACGAACTGGTCGTTTTATTTTAGAGCAAAGACAAGCGGTAAGTGCCGATATGATTGAGACCAAGAGTCTGAATAGCCTCGTATCTTACGTAGATAAAGAGGCAGAAAAAATGATTATTCACGCTTTAAAAGATTTGGTGCCGGGCGCTGGTTTTATAGCCGAAGAAGGAACGGTAACAAAAAGAGGAGCACAGTATAATTGGATTATCGATCCTTTAGACGGCACTACAAATTTTTTGTACGATGTGCCCGTTTTTGCGGTAAGTATTGCCCTTGCTTCTGCAGATGCGATAGAAGTAGGAGTAGTTTACGAATGCGGACGCGATGAATTATTTAGTGCGTATCGCGGCGGTGGCGCCTATTTAAATGGTAAAATGATTAGCGTGGCTAAACAAAACACGGTGAAAGAATCATTATTAGCTACGGGTTTTCCATATTACGATTTTGAGCGCATGCAAAGCTTTAATACGCTCTTAGCAAAACTTTATCCCAATAGCCGCGGGCTGCGTCGCATGGGTTCTGCCGCTACCGACTTGGCTTATGTAGCTTGTGGTCGTTTTAACGCTTATTTCGAATATGGACTTAGTCCTTGGGATGTGGCAGCCGGAATACTATTGGTACAAGAAGCAGGTGGGAAAGTATCCGACTTTAAAGGAGGAGACAATTACCTCTTTAGTGCCGAGATAATCGCTTCCTCTTCTAAAATTTATGATGAGTTTTTAGCTCTTTTACAAGAGCATTTACCCAGTAAAGCTTAGGCTAAGCAATTGGCAACCACTGCTTATGCCAACTATTGGTTAGTACGGTTTCCCACTGTCTTTTTAGTTGTCCTTTATTTTCAATAAGATTATTGAAAACAATGGTGTCTTCATCAATTTCTCCTGCTTCTAAGGCAGCTCTAAAATCCATCATGTGAATGATTTCGATCAGTTGATTTTCATCGCGGAAAGCAATTTGCGTACGATCTAAAAGAGAGATAGCTAATTCTTTTTCTAAGGCTTGAATAAAGTGGGTAAGTTTATCAATACTACAGCCAGTAGCTTGATAGCTAGCTTCATCTAGGGCCACCACAATAAAACGATCGTGGATAATAGTAAAGCTGGCCATTAAGTCTTTGCCGTGCGCTCGCCAATCGTGGAGGAAGTTCATTAAGCGCGCAGAAATGCGTTCTACCTTTTCAAATTCGAGGAAATTGGTACTCTGGAAAATCCAAATCCTAGCATCGTCATTAAGAGTTTCGAATGAAAAATACATAGTATAATTTTATAAGTCCTTGGCTTGAGCAATCATTTCTGCTAAATCTAAAACGGGAAGGCTGCCTTCTCTTTCGCTATTTTTCACGCCGTCCGTCATCATGGTATTACAAAAGGGGCATGCAGCTGCGATAAAGTCTGGCTGGGTTTCTAAGGCTTCTTCTGTTCTTTCGATATTAATGTCTTTTTTCCCCGCTTCCGGTTCTTTAAACATTTGGGCACCACCAGCACCACAGCAAAGCGCGTTACTTTTACAACGGCGCATTTCCACTAATTCGGCATCCAGTTTTAGGATCAGTTCGCGGGGTGCTTCATAAATACCATTGGCACGACCTAAATAACAAGGATCATGAAAGGTGATTTTTTTACCTTTAAAGCTGCCGCCTTCAATACTAATACGTTCTTCTTTTAAAAGCTGATTGATAAAAGTAGTGTGATGCACCACTTCAAAATTACCACCTAGTTCGGGGTATTCGTTGGCTAAAGTATTAAAGCAATGGGGGCAAGTAGTAACAATCTTTTTAATAGAGTAGGCATTGAGAACCTCAATGTTTTGCATGGCTTGCATCATAAACACAAACTCATTACCCGCTCTTTTGGCGGGATCACCGGTACAACTTTCTTCCGTACCTAAAACGGCAAAAGAAACATTAGCATGATGTAATATTTTAACAAAAGCTTTAGTTATTTTTTTTGCTCTATCATCGAAACTTCCCGCACAACCTACCCAAAAAAGAACTTCGGGTAGTTTGTTTTCCGCCGCCATTTCGGCCATGGTTGGCACTTTAATCGTTGTTTCCATTAGTTAACTATTTGAAATGTTCTATTGGTGCTGGTCGTAAAACCAATCAGCCCCAAACTATTTAGGTAAACCGCCATACCATTGTCGGCTTGACTGGCTAGTACTTCGTAAAAATATTTATCGCCAATAAAGAGTGAATCACTATAGAAAGTCCTGTTTAACAGAAAAATGCTGGTATCGCCATCAAAGCGTAGACTTAAATCGGGATTCATTTCTTGGAGGCTATCACTAAAATTGAGGTAAAGAAAATCATTGCGTAGGCTTGGAGCCGTTTCTGCGTAAGCACAGCGAAACTGGTAGTTAAAACTAAGGCCTAAGCTATCGGAACCAATGCGGTAATCTTCCTGTTCTAAGAGCAGACGATCTACCCCATCAAAGGCACCGTAATTGCCATCTAAGGCGCCATTCTCTGAAAAGGAGCTGGAACTGCTAAGTAATTGTAAATTTATGGTATCGCCATTGGAGCTAAAGCTGCGAGCGCGTGAATAATTAGGTTTAAAACTTAGAATTTGAGTACTAAGTTCTAATCTGAGCTCACTTTCTTTGCTGCAGGCCCAAAGGCCGGTGAAAAGGATTATATATAAAATGCTATTTTTCAAAAACTTGAATTTTCACATCTCTTTCCACTAATTCGGTAAACTTGCCTTTGTAACGGGTGGCTCGTACGAGATGATTATCGATCCAATGGTAATTTCCACCGCGCGGTTTTCCCATAAGCATGCCATGGTATTTAAAGCCTTTTTCCTTTAACCACTTTTCGGTGATGATGCGATGCTCTTCTAAGCGTGAAGTGAAAAAATAAATGATATGGCCTTCTTCATACCAATGATTTAAGGTACTGAGGGCATCGGGATAATGCTGGGCAGTAGCCATGCGTTCGGGCTGCTCATTAGGAATATCGTCGCAAATGGTACCATCGATATCGATCAAGTAATTCTTAATCCCTTCCGGTAAGGTGGGGCTAAGTTTTTCGCCATTAACTTCTAATTCTTGGAGTTTAGGTAGGTTTTTTTTTTCCATTACTTATTCATTTATCCAGTTAGCACGATCGGCCTGAGCGTATGCCCATGGAGCGGCATTATTCTCAATATTGGTCATCATGGTGTTTAAAGATGGGTTTGCCGCCGACTCTTCCATAACCAGGTAGCGACGCATTTCTACAATAATAGACATTGGGTCGATGGCCACGGGACAAGCCTCTGTACAAGCATTACAGGTGGTACAGGCCCATAGTTCTTCGCGTGTAATAAAGTCATCGAGAAGACTGCGACCATCCTCTTGAAATTCGCCATTTTTATCGATGTTCGCGCTTACCTCTTCAAGGCGATCGCGGGTATCCATCATAATTTTGCGGGGAGAAAGCTTTTTACCGGTTTGGTTAGCGGGACAAGAATCCGTACAGCGACCACATTCGGTGCAAGAGTAGGCATTCATTAATTGAATGCGATTGAGATCCATGACGTCTTTAGCGCCAAAACGCGCAGGTTCTTCTACTGGTGCATTAGGATCGGGCGCAGCAAAAGGATCAGCGCTCGGATCCATCATCATTTCTACTTCTTTCTTTACACTTTCCATATTGGTAAACTGGCCTGCAGGCTCTAATTTACTGTGCCAAACATTAGGGAAAGCCATAATAACATGGAAGTGCTTAGAGAAGGGGAGGTAGTTAAGGAATAGTAAAATTCCCACAATATGGAACCACCAAGCTACCCGTTCGAAGATGTGTAAGCTCGACTGATCCCATCCCGCTAAAAGCGGTGCCAACTGAGAGCTTACTAACCAACCCTCCACACCATTTCCTTCGATATTGGCTTCCGCTGCGCCTAGAAATAAAAGCGCGAGCATTAATACAATTTCAATAAAAAGAATGTTGTTACCATCCTTTTTAGACCAACCTTTCAATTCTTTAAAACGATCAATGGTGTTTACGTTTCTTCTGTAAAGGAAAACTACACAAGCAATAAGAACCAGTACCGCTAGGAATTCGAAGAAGCTAATGGCAATATCATATAGAGGACCTAAGATGGGCATAAATATGCGGTGGGTTCCGAATATTCCGTCAATAATGATTTCTAAAACTTCGATATTAATAAGGATAAAGCCGAGGTAGATTAAAACGTGGAAGAAACCTGCCACTTTTTTGCGTTTTACCATTTTGCTTTGGCCCAGAGCTACTTTTGCCATTACAGTCCAACGTTCTTTGGGGCGATCGCTGCGGTTAATTTCCTTACCTAAGTTGATATTACGCCAGATTTTCGAAAAATTCTTTGCGAAAAAATATCCTGCTACAGCTAAGCTTAGGATGAAAATTATGTTCGCTAGTCCAAAGTGTATTTCCATTGCTTAGGGTTTTAAATTGTTTTCCTCGCGCTTCTTTTTGGCTTCCGCCTCCTTTTTCAGGATTTCCTCTTCATCGTACTTTTTGGATCCGCCAAAAACAGAAATATTGACGTAGCGTTTGGGATTGTATTTTAAATCGAGTAGGATCAGATTAAGCTGTTCGGTGGCTTTTACTAAATTTTGATAAAGTTCAGGATCATTAATGAGCTGCGAAGCACTGCCATCGCTGCTATCCACTTTGGCCATTATAGAATTAGTATTCTCTAAGGTGTGGTTAAGATTGCCAATGACGCGTTTAAACTCAATGTCACTTAAAGAATCGCTTATGGTTTCGAGGTTGGTAAAAATGTTATTAAGCTTATCCTTATTTCCCTCCAGTGCCGAGGTGATTTTGGCAAGATTACTAATAGACATTACCAAATCATCTTCGCTATTTCCTAAGGCGCGATCGAGCGTGCCTACGGTTTGCTCTAAGGTTTCGAAACTTTGCTGTATACTAATAAAAGTTTTTGTGAAGCTTTGTTTGGTTTGCTCATTTAAGAAGCCTGAAACCAAGGTAAGAACGGTATCAATGGAGCCGAGTAATTTCTCGGCTTTTTCTTTGATGGGTTTCACTTGCTCATTCACTTCATCGCTTAAGCTTCTTTGGATTTTACTCGCCAAAGTATCACCCATTTCAAGCATTACAGGAGAGTCGCCCATTACCAATTCTACCGCTTTACTGCCGATAAGGTCGGAGCTGTAAATGCGGGCAATGGTATTTTCCGGAATTTCAATGTCGTTGGTAATATTTAGGCTTACCAATAAATGTCCAGAGCCATCAGGCATGAAGCTGATATTATCAACTTGCCCAACTTTAAAACCGTTGATATTAACTGGACGAGCTTTAGTTAATTCATCAACTTGCTCATAAACAGCATATACAATTCGTTTGCTTTTTAGGAGGTCGCTTCCTTTTAAAAAGGCTATTCCCCAATACAGACCGGCCAAGGCTGCAACAGCCACAGCACCTACTTTAAACTCTCGTGATATCTTCACTAGAAATTGTTTTTAAGACTCGCAAAGATTAAAAATTTATGGCAGCTTTCGGCGTGCTTCACTGGCACTTATTTTTTTACCGTTTTCTAGGCCTATCACAAAGGCACCTTTGAAACCCAAAGCCTGCATACTTTTCGCTGATTTTTGGGCTTCGCTCATGCTTTTCGTTGGAGCTATGTAATATTTATAAAGGCCATTTTCTTCAATTTCTCCAATTTCTTTTTGGCCTTTAAAGATGGGGTCTGATGTATTTCTTTTACTAGAGCTAGTGAGGATTTGCACGGCATAAAATACCCCTGTGTTGTAAGTGTTACTTGCCGTTGTATTTTTTTGCGCTAAGGGCTCCACTTTTAAGGGAGGGGTCGTAGACTTAGGTTTCGCCTCTATTTTTTCTTTGGGCTTAGGAGTAGGAGGCAAGCGTTGTGTATTTTCTTTATCCCCCAATTTTTGTTTATCGAGCGCATCTGCTAATAATACATCTTGCTGCGCTTTAAAATCGCGAATCGCTCTAAACATGGCCGATGCCATATACGATTGACCTTTCTCAGAGTTTAAAAAATCCTCTTCCTCAGGATTGGTTAAAAAACCAAGCTCCACTAAAACTGCTGGCATGGCGGTTCGGCTAGTAACATAAAGCGGTTGCTGCTTAATACCGCGATCTTTGCGCATTACTCTTTCACTGAACTGGCCTTGGATTAAGCTAGCAATTTCAATGCTTTCGTTAAGATAGGTTTGCTGCATTAAATTAAGGCCGATGGTGCTAGCAGGATTGTTGGGGTCAAATCCCTTATAGCGTGTTTCATAATCGTCTTCCAACATAATTACCGCGTTTTCCTGCAGGGCAATGCGGTTTTCGTCGCCGTGATTTTTTCCTAATACAATGGAGCTGCAGCCGTGCACGGAGCTTTTTTGAAAAGAATCGCAGTGAATCGAGATAAAGAGGTCGCCCTCAGCTTCATTAGCAATTTCTGCTCTTCGTTCCAGGGTTACGGTAGTATTATCGCGACGGGTATAAACCACCTTTACTTCGGGTAAATACTCTTCGATATATTCACCGAGGCGCAAGGTAACCGCGAGAGCGATATCTCGTTCAACCGTCTTGTAGCGCTGTGTTCCTAAGTTACCAGGGTCACGACCACCGTGACCAGCGTCGAGCACTACGGTTTTAATTCCATCGAAGGAGCGCGTATTTTGTGCCTTTACCCAAGTACTAGAAAAAAGTAAAGACGTTATTAATACGAGTTGTTTTAGCTTCAATAGTTTGAATTTTGATTAGTTTTGGCCGCTATTTTGCGTTGCCAATTTTATAACAAGCAAAGTTATCTTCATATTGCGTCGATCGAGCTATCAGATTATCATTTTATTAACGGCCATTGTTGGCTTCGCTAACTTGGCCTATGGTCAAGAGCAGGATAGTACAAAATTAGCCTTGGATAGCCTTTCAAGACCGCTTACAGCAACAGTTGACTCAACTAATGCCCTTGATACTTTAGGCTTTTTTAATCCCCAAGACACGAATCGCAAGGCAAAACCAGCCCAATCAAAGTCCTTTATTGACACAGATATTATTTACAATGCCGAAGATAGTATTCCTAAATCCATCGATGGAGGTATTATCGAGTTGTATAATAAAGCCGTAATTGAATATGGCGAAATGAAAATTGAGGCTGGTTATATCCGCATTGAATTTGAAAAAAGTGAAATTTACGCCACAGGTTTAGCCGACTCGACCGGAAAAATGGAGCAAAAACCACTTTTTACGGAAAAAGGAAAGACCTATCGCTCGGATGAAATGCGTTATAATTTTAAATCGGGAAAAGCGCGAATTAATAAAATGATAACCCAAGAAGGAGAAGGGTTTTTACACGGCGAAAAGATTAAAAAAACGGGGTCATCTGCCTTTTATGTGAAAGATGCCTCCTATACGACTTGTAGTCATGAACATCCTCACTTTGCAATTCACACACCTAAAGCCAAGGTTATACCTGGTGAAAAAGTAGTTACGCAATTCGCGTACTTGGAATTATTAGGTGTTCCTACGCCTTTGATGCTTCCTTTCGGCTTTTTCCCTACCACCGATAAACGAAAGTCGGGAATTATAATCCCTAGTTATGGTAGCTCCCAATTTCGAGGCTATTTTTTGCAAAACGGAGGATTTTATTGGGCAGCAAACGACTTTTTTGACCTCACCATTACGGGCGATATCTATACCAAAGGAGGTTTTGGTTTACAAACCGCTAGCAACTATAAGAAGCGTTATAAATATTCGGGAAGCCTAAGTGGGCGTTATAATTTATTACAATTTGGGGAGCCTGAATTTGCTGCCTTTGTAGGAGGAGCATTTGATAATAGAAGTGATTTTAATATTAGTTGGAATCACCAGCAGGATGCTAAAGCCAATCCATTTTATCGCTTTAGTGCGAATGTAAATATAGCAACCACCCAGTTTTATCAAGTAACCAGTATAAATCCTGATCAAGTTTTACAGAACCGATTAAACTCTTCTATTAGTTTCTCGCGCCGTTGGGCCGATAAACCCTTTAATTTAAATATCGCTTTAAACCATAGTCAAAATAACCAAAGTAAAGATTTAACCTTAACCTTACCGCAGGTCAACTTTTCGGTAAACCGCTTAATGCCCTTTAAAAGCGAAGGTGGGATTAGTGGCAAAAAAAAATGGTACGAAGAAATTGGGATAACCTATACTGCTAATGCGAAGAACCAAATTCAAACCCGCATGGACAAGCCCGTTTTTACCGAAACGGTTTTTAGGGATAGTAGTAGAATGGGAATTCAGCACAATATTCCTATCGCTGCCAATTATAAAGTATTTAAGTTTTTCGTTTTCAACCCAAGCATAAACTACACCGAGCGCTGGTACCCCAACAAATTGCAGTATGGATTCAATGAAGAAACCAATCGCCAAGAAATAATAGACACGGTATCGGGTTTCTTTGCCAACCGTGAGTTTAATGCGAGTGCAAACTTATCGACCAAGGTTTATGGTTTATGGCGTTACAAGGGCTTTGTTAAGGCCATTCGTCATGTAATGACGCCACGGATTGGTTTGAGTTATCGCCCTGATTTTTCGGATCCCTTTTGGGGATACTTCGAGGAAGTGCAAAGCGATACTTTGGGTAATACCACTTTAGTAAATCCTTATTCCCGAGGTGTTTACGGTTCCGCATCTGCCGGAAGGCAAGGAAACCTAAACTTTGGAGTACAGAATACATTAGAAGCGAAGATTCGCTCGAAAACGGATTCTACAGGGCTGAAGAAAATTAAAATTTTGGAGCGTTTAAGCATGAATGGCTCCTATAATATGGCGGCAGAAGAATTTAAGATGAGTAACATTAGCTTGGCCGCATCATCGACAATTTTTAACAATTTGGTAAATATTAACTACAATGCAACCCTTGATCCTTATCACTTTGATGCTGAATTGAATAGAAGAGTGGATGAGTATAGCGTAAATAGAGGAGCGGGTCTTGTGCGAGTTACTAGTCAGCGCTTTACTTTAGGATCGCGATTAGATGCTAATCGTTTTAAAAAGAAAAAGGATAGTGAAGAAAGCCAACAGGCCAGTGAAGATGAGAAAGCTAAACAGCAAGCACAGGCCTCGGCATTAGGAATAACAGAGGGCGATATCGATTATTACCGCTTGCCCGGTTACGTAGATTTTAGCGTGCCCTGGTCGCTTAATTTAAATTATAACTTAAGTTTCAGTAAACCTGGTGCAGCAGAAGCCAATATCAATCAAAGTGTTGATCTTTCGGCCGATATTGATCTAAGTAAAGGTTGGAAAATCGGCTTTCGAACCGGTTATGATTTAAAAGCTAATGATTTTACCTTTACTACTTTTAACTTCCACCGCGATTTACATTGTTGGGATTTAAGCTGTACATGGGTACCCTTTGGCTTTCAACAGTCGTATATGCTAACTATTCGAGTTAAGTCTTCCATACTACAAGATCTTAAATTGCAACGCAATAGAGGAGTAGGAGACTTTAACCGCTTCTAACTGTATAGAAAGACACCCTAAGTGCTTAATGTTTTTGAGGAAATTCCTATTAGGCATGCATAATGGAGTGTCTACTTCCTTTCCACTTTTTACTCCATTTTTCACGAAAGTCTCTCTATTGCAATGGCTTTGCTAAATGATTTTAGTACAAGCTCAGCTTATTAATTATATTTGCCCAAACAATAAAATTACCACCTTGAAAAAGTTTATCGGTTACCTACTTATCATTATTTCGATTGTGATTTTAATAGACTTGGCCCTACAAGCCAAAGTTATATACCATGAGCTTCCCGTTATGTGGGAAACCTACCAGTCGGAGCCAGATGAGTTTCAGATGAAAGGGGAGATGGATAAGCTTCTTTTGTGGGTTTTACATCTGGTTATTCCGGCTATTCTTATTGGCACGGGTCGTTATTTTATTCGGGCGGGTCGCGCAAATTAATAGAACTAAATGAAGGAAAACCTTATCCGTTCTCCCTTTACCTTATTATTTTTAAGCCATGTTTTAGCCCTTTATGGCCCTGCCTGCTTTTAAATGGAATGTATATGCTTATACTAGAGATGACTTCCCTTTTACCTCTGCGAAAGGGCAATATGCTTTTATAGCGGAAAAATAAGATGCCTTCTTAAAATAGGTATAAGGAATAGGTTATAAGCGAAGCGAGTTCAGCTAAAATAATAAGAGAGGTAAAAAACAAAAAAGGCTGCCTAATTGGCAACCTTTTATTTTTTGTAGCGAGAGCGAGAATTGAACTCGCGACCTCCGGGTTATGAATCCGACGCTCTAACCATCTGAGCTACCTCGCCGTTTACGGGCGGCAAATATAAACACTAATCTATATCCGCAAAGAGAAATTTACCAGTTTTTCATTCTTAAACTATGTTGGCGTGGAATTTAAAATAAAAAGGAGCTACTAAAAGTCTGTAGTATAGAGTAGTAGCCATTTATGGGGACGCGGAGTACAAGGCAAACTTGAGATAAAATACAGTTTTATTTGAAATTCCTCTAGGCGATATTCATAGCAGGAATCACCCTAGCACAGAGTCTGAGTTGCCGATCCCATTGGATTTTATATTATCTCAACCTAAGGGAACGAGAATGATCTTGGATTTGAAGTAAGGCCACTACATTTTTTGCAGCCGAGCTAAAAGGCCAAGTGGACAATTATTAATCTAAGTCAGGTTTAATTTTTTATATATTGCGACAATCAATAGCAATGCAATACAAAGCAAATGTCCGATAGAGTAAAGATCGAGTTAGAGTTTCCAGTTAAGGCCTCACCAGCCATGTTATTTCCCTATTTATCAACTCCTAGTGGATTGTCAGAATGGTTTTCAGATGACGTTAATTCCCGAGGAGACAAGTTTACCTTTATTTGGGATGGTGATGAGAGAGACGCCTATCGCATCGCAAAAAAGAAAGATCAATTTATTCGATTCCGTTGGGATGAAGATGAAGAAGAAGGGAACAAATATTTTTTCGAATTTCGCATTGAGGTAGACGAATTAACCAATGACACTTCCATTATAATTACTGATCACAGTGAAGAAGATGAAGTGGAAGAAGATAAACTACTTTGGGACAGTCAAATTCATCAATTACTCCACACTATAGGTTCATAAAATGAGCTTGACGGCCCATTTTCGTCAACATAGAATTTATTTAGCCCTAGTCGCGCTTTGTGTAATTGGGGCTGCTTATTTTTTGGGAAATTACTCCAAAGAAGAAATTCATCTGTTTATAAATGGTATTCATGCTCCGTGGGCAGATGCCTTCTTTCCTATTTATACCTATTTGGGTGATGGTATTATTTTTCCACTATTATTGGTGGCCGCACTTTTCCAAAAGCGATACTTCAGTTTTTCGTTATTGATAGCAGCTTTACTTACGCTTGTGATTAGCGGCGTGCTGAAACAGCTCAACAAAGAGGAACCTAGGCCCATAAAGTATTTTGAAATAATTGAGACGGATTTGCGGCAAATACCAGGGGTAAAGCCCCATTATTACCGCTCTTTCCCTAGTGGCCATACCACCGCAGCCTTTGCAGCATGGGGTTTAATAGCATTAAGCGTGGCTAAATGGCCATGGAAAATAATATGTTTAATAATAGCAGTGGGAGTAGCTTATTCGCGTATGTATTTATCGATGCACTTTTTACGTGACGTTACCGCTGGAGCCCTTTTAGGGACCTTTATTGCTTTTTTTGCTAGCTATTGGGCGCAACGACTTAAATCTGAATTTTGGTCGAAAAAATGGATTGATCTAACATGAAGTATTTCGATAAAAACACTTGGTTTTGGGCGTTTTTAGCTGCCCTATTCTTTTTGCCCTTTTTGGGCGGGGTTCACTTATTTGACTGGGACGAAATAAATTTTGCCGAGCTGGCGCGCGAAATCGTAGTAACGGGTGATTGGTTGCAATTGCAAATAAATTACGAGCGTTTTACCGAAAAGCCACCACTGTTTTTCTGGTTTCAGGCGATCGCGATGTCAATTTTTGGTGTTAGTGAATTTGCCGCCCGCTTTCCCAATGCCTTATTAGGTATCATCGTTTTACCATTTTTATACATCAGTGGGAAATTTTTGGTAGACCGTAAATTTGGTTATTTATGGGCTCTTAGTTGGTTTGGTAGTATTTTACCTTTCCTTTATTTTAAAAGTGGAATTATCGATCCGCTTTTCAACTTTTTTATTTTCAATGGTTTATTTTTTCTGATTCACTATTTGTGGAAGGTGAATAATATTAACCGCGTTTTTCTTGCGCATAAAGCACACTATTACCTAATAATAGGCGGGGTTTCCGTTGGTTTAGCCATACTAACTAAAGGTCCAGTAGCCTATCTTATAATATTTCTGACGGTCTTAGCTTATGCCTTGCTTCATTCTTTCCGTTTTGGATTAAGCCTGAAGAATTTCTTTATCTATTCATTCGTAGCCTTGCTGGTATTTTTACTATGGTTTGGCATCGATGCCAGTTTACATGGTCCCGATTTTTTAATTGAATTCACTATTAGACAATGGGAGCTGTTAACTACAAATGATGCGGGACACGGCGGCTTTCCAGGATATCATTTTGTAGTTTTACTCTTCGGTTGTTTCCCCGCTAGTGTTTTCGCTTTACGCGGATTGGGCAGAATAAAAGGTATTCATACTCAAATAGCCGATTTCCAAAAATGGATGATTATACTTTTGGTGGTTATTTTAGTACTCTTCTCTTTGGTAGGCACGAAGATTATACATTACAGTTCGATGGCCTATTATCCGATCAGCTTTTTAGCCGCCTTAAGTCTTTGGCAAATGAGCGAATATCCGCGCAGAAATCCACGTTGGGTGCTTGTTTTACTGCTATTTATAGGCATTTTAGTTTCGCTTATTTCTGCGCTTCTGCCTTGGGCGGGATTACATTTAGAAGAGGTGAAGTTCTTATTTGAGAAGGATGCTTTTGCCATGGCTAATTTAGAAGCCGAAGTTCCTTGGTCTTGGCTCGACTTTATTCCAGCCATTTTGATGATTAGTTTATTGATGGTCTATACCTTATATCAGCAAAAACACCCAATATTTTCTTCACGAGTATTGTTTTTCGGAACAGCGGCTTGGACCTTTGTAAGCCTAGTATTCTTTATTGGTAAAGTAGAGCGCATCAGCCAAAGAGCGGCAGTAGAGTTTTTTGAAGCACAGCAAGGAAAAGAAGTATATGTAAGTACTTACGGCTATAAAAGTTATGTCCCATGGTTCTATGCCCGCATAGAAGATTACGAAAATCCAGAAGCTACTAATAGAGAATGGTTATTCCATGGCGATATTGACCGTGATGTACTTATTTCTACTAAGCTTACTAAAGTAGAAGCCCTACAAAAGGAAATTCCTGATGCAGAGCTAATGTATAGTAAAAATGGATTTTATTTCTTCCGAAGACCAGCTCAGGAGAGGTAGTTGGGTTTACTAATTCCCCACTTTGCTAAACGGTATTGAAAGGAAACTTTAAGTACTCCCAGTCCATAAATAGCACTGCGCTTAAAGTTAATAGAGCTTGCTTCCTCAAAATATTTGGTGGGGCAAGTGATTTCGGCGATTTCAAAGCCAGCGTAAAAAATTTGCGCTAGCATCTGATTATCAAAAACAAAATCGTCGGAGTTTACATTAAAGTCGGTTCTCTCCAATACTTCTTTAGAAAAAGCACGATAGCCCGTATGGTATTCTGAAAGCTTTTGATTCAATAGAATATTCTGGCTAAGAGTAAGAATACGGTTGGCCAAATATTTATACCAAGGCATTCCCCCTTTTAAGGCGCCTTTACCTAAAATTCGCGAGCCTAATACTACAGGATATACCTCATTGGCAATAAGGTAAGACATGGATTCTATTAGCTTTGGCGTATATTGATAATCGGGGTGAAGCATGATTACGATATCGCCACCGAGTGCTAAAGCTTTGTTGTAACAAGACTTTTGGTTACCCCCGTAACCTTTGTTTTTTTCGTGTGGAATGATATGTTTAATACCTAAACGTTGTCCTTCGCCGATGGTATCGTCGGTAGAATTATCATCCACTAAAACTACCTCGTCAACGATTTCGAAAGGTATTTCATTATAGGTGCGCTCTAAAGTTTTCTCAGCATTGTAGGCTGGGAGAACCACCACAATTTTTTTTCCGTTTATCATGTCGGCAAAAATAGAAATAAGCCGCTAAATCTTAGTTCATTATTCAATAAGAATTGCTTAGTTTGGGGCTTGTTAAAAATTTTTAAGGAACTTGAAGAATACAATCATTTTATTGGCCTTGCTTCTTGTAGGGCATTATTCTGTTGCTCAAGAGATTAAGGGCAGGGTAATAGACGCAAATAGCGGGGAAGCAGTAATCATGGCCAACGTGATTTTTAAAGGCACCAGTACAGGAACTTCCACCGATTTTGACGGAAATTTTACACTAGCTCTTGGGAAAAACCGCTTACCAATTACCCTAGAACTTAGCTTTATTGGCTATCAGAAGAAGGAAGTAGTGGTAAAAAGCCTCAAAGATCCTTTAGTAATAGAACTAAGCGAAGACAGCCAAATGTTAGCTTCAGTAGATATCATCGAACAAAGGTTAAGTGCAAAACAGCGTGAGTCTGCCCTTACGGTAGAAGCGCTCGATAATTTAGCCATTAAAGAAACCCCAGCAGCGAATTTTTATGAAGCCTTAGGAAACTTAAAGGGGGTTGATTTAACATCTGCTAGTATTGGTTTCAAGATTATCAATACGCGCGGTTTCAACTCTACTTCGCCCGTTCGTTCCTTGCAGCTTATTGATGGGGTAGATAACCAAGCACCCGGTCTGAACTTTTCACTCGGTAACTTTTTAGGAGCCAATGAATTGGATATTTTAAATGTAGATATCATTGCGGGCGCTTCTACGGCATTTTATGGTCCAGGCGCATTTAACGGTGTAATCTCGATGACTACCAAAGATCCTTTTCGTTTTCAAGGCTTATCCTTTAGTCAGAAAGTAGGAGAGCGGGCCTTATCGGAAACGTCCGTGCGCTATGCCGAAGCTTTTAAACTTTTCAATAAAGAGCGCGAGGATTTTGCGTTTAAGATTAACCTTTTTTACTTGCGTGCTGATGATTGGGAAGCCGATAATTACGACCCCATCGATGACTCTGACGTTGGAGCCGATAACCCTGGTCGTTTTGATGCAGTTAATATCTATGGGGATGAAAGCTTAGCTTCTAATAACGAAAGAGGCAGCTTTACAGACGTGAAGTTTAATGATGTACCAGGTTTAGGAACTTTTTATCGTCCTGGTTTCAAGGAGCCAGATTTAGTAAATTACGATACCCGCAACTTTAAAGGAAACATTGGTCTTTTTTACCGTACCGAGAAGGATGTGCAGTTCAGCTATACTCTTAATTATGGAACAGGAACTACGGTTTACCAAGGGGAGAATCGATTTAGCTTAAATGGTATTCGCTTTATGCAGAATATCGTAGAGGTGAAGAAAAAGGATAAATTCTTTATTCGCGCCTATGCGACCAATGAAGATGCGGGTGAAAGTTACGATGCGGTACTTACTGCCTTTAAGATGAATGATATTATGCTAGGCGATGAAGGTACTTGGAATCAGAATTATGCCGCAGCCTGGAAAAGACCTTTTCGCTTTAATCAAGCTTTTCAAACAGCAGCCGGTTTTAATGTAGGAGCAGCTACTTTTGATTCGGCCTTTTTTAATAATGAGTACCAAAATATTTTAAGAGAATACAACGAATTGTTAGCAGGTTTTCACGATAGCCTTCTAAATATTGTTTCCACAGGAAGATTTGCACCTGGTACCGCTCAGTACGACTCGATTTTTAATGATGTAACGGGTAAAACCTTTACGGAGGGTGGTTCTCGATTTTACGATAAGTCGGCGCTTTATCATATTATGGGAGAGTATCAGCTTACAGTAGCCGACAGAGTGAAGATGCGCATGGGGGGTAATTTTAGAATGTATACCCCCGACTCACGTGGAAATATTTTTGACGAGATTATTCCTTCTTCAATTGTTACCGACAGTGTGGGAAATATCATCAGCCAAGAATATCGCACCATTACCAATCAAGAGTTTGGGGTGTATTATGGGGCAGAATCTAACTTTTTTGGTGAGGTATTAAAAGCGAGTGCTACTATAAGGATGGATAAGAATCAAAATTTTGATTACCTATTTTCACCCGCCTTTTCATTGGTATACAATATTAATCCAAAGCATACTTTAAGAACAAGCTTAGGACGAGCGATTCGCAATCCGACTTTACAAGATCAATACTTACGTTATGATGTGGGTAGGGCGGTTTTATTAGGTAATATTGATGGTTACAATAACTTGGTTTCGTTAGAGTCTTTCGATTTTTACCGCTCTCAAGCACAGTTAAATCGTGATAATCTTACTTTTTTCGATGTAGCTCCAATAGAACCTGAACGAGTAACCACCGCTGAAATTGGCTATCGCGGGTCTTGGTTTAAAAGGGTCTTTGTAGATGTGAATTATTTCCATTCTTGGTATACTAGTTTTATCGGTTTTCAATTTGGTTTAGACCTAACCTTCGATCAAAACGTTCCCGATTTCGTGCGCTCAGTGCGTGCCTATCGAGTGGCAGCCAACGCACAAACCTTGGTAACCACGCAAGGACTAAATTTCGGAGTTAATTATTATATAGATGATCACCTATCATTAGGAGGAAACTATTCTTATAACAGCATTAATTTAAACCCGGGCCGAAACTTTATTACCGAAACTTTTTACGCCGATCAGCTTTCAGAGGACGGCGAAGAGGATCCGATTATCCCAGCTTTTAACACCCCGGAAAATAAGTTTAACCTAAGTTTTAGCGGAAGAAATTACCGCTTAAAGAAGGGATCTAAGAATAATTTGGGCTTCGCGGTAACTTATAAGTGGATTGAAGGTTTCCGGTTTGAAGGTTCGCCTCAATTTACCGGCTTTATTAATAGCTATGACCTACTTGACGCTCAAATGAGCTATACAGTTGATACTTGGCACTCTACCTTTAAGTTGGGTGCATCTAACTTATTAAATAATAAAGTCTTTCAAGTTTATGGTGGCCCAAGAGTAGGCCGTCTTGCTTATTTTTCGATTGTTTATGAGTTTGATCATAAACGATGATTTTTTCCTTAAATTCGAACCATTAATAATTACAGCAGATGAAAAAAACATTATTCTTTCTTTTAGCCTTTTCAGGCGCTGCCGTGGCTCAGCGATATACCACGGAAGTATTTAGTCAAGTTAATGTAAATGCCAACGTTTCTTACGCGCAAAACATTGACTTCCTAACTTCAGATTTTTCTAATCCAGCTAATGTAGCTGGCGATGTTACTGAAATCAAAACCGCATTGGCAACTGGTCAGCCCATTCCGGCTAAGTTTTTCAACCCTGCAGATCCGGCTTCGGATGTGAAGGTGAGAGATCTTAAAATGGATGTTTACTCTCCAGTAGGCGACAATGCTACGGATCGTCCTTTAGCGATTTATGTTCATACTGGAAACTTTCTTCCTCCCGGAATTAACGGTGGAATTTTAGGTTCTAAAAACGATAGCTCTGCTATTGTAATGTGCGAAAAGCTGGCTAAGCGCGGCTTTGTTGCTATTGCAGCTAATTACCGCTTAGGTTGGAATCCATTAGATCCAAATCAATTTGTACGTCGTGCGCAATTACTTAATGCCGTTTATCGTGCCATTCACGATATGAAAGAATTGGTGCGTGTTGTAAAGGCAGATGCTACTAATTTAGGCATCGATCCTAACCGTATCGTTATGTTCGGTGAAGGTTCTGGTGGTTATGTAGCGCTAGCTTATGCTACCTTAGACAAGTGGTCTGAAGTTGAGATCCCAAAATTTATTAACCCTGCTACTGGATCTTCTTTCGTAGATTCAAACCAAGTGGGTAATATCGAAGGTCTTAATGGTTTATTAAACCTTTACGCTGATAATGGTCAGTCCACTGACATTGCCATGTGTGTTAACATGGGTGGAGCTTTAGCGGATATCTCTTGGTTAGAAGCAGGTGATGCTCCAATGATTGCTTTTCATTGTGTACGTGATCCTTTTGCTCCTTTCGGTGATGGTACCGTTGTAGTTCCTACTACGCAAGATGATGTTGTTGATGTATCTGGGGCAAATACTTTTATGGTAAAGGCTAATACCTTGGGTAATAACAACTCTTTTACTAGTCAAACCTACAACGACCCTATTACCTTAGCGGCTCGTGCTCGTTACGGAGTTACCTATAACTATATTTTTAGTGCTCCTTTTGATACCATTACTGTTAATACTGCCGAAGGTTTATACCCTGTGATTCAGCCTTTATCGGCCAGTTTATTTACCAATGTTGGTGCTCCATGGCAATGGTGGGATCCAGCGGGTCCTATCGCTAGCGATACTTTCTCAGCGGGTCCTCCGGTAATTACTTACCATATGGCCGGATTAGCGGGTAACCCAAACATGTCACCAAGCTATGGACGTACTTACCAAGATACTATCTTAGGTTATGTTACGCCTAGATTGATAAATTCGATGAATATTGTAAGCAATGAAGAATTTGCTTTAAATTCCCGTATCGATTTATATCCTAATCCTGCCACTAAAACTTTAGTGTTAAACATTAGCGATGCAGATCTTAACATTGAAAGCTACCAAGTAATTGATGCTACCGCAAGAGTAGTTATGAACGGTAACTTAAACAATGGCTTTAATGAATTAAATGTTGAAAGTTTAAACCCTGGAGTGTACTTTGTTAAAGTGCAAACCAATGAAGGTGAGGCTGTACAACGTTTCATTAAGAAATAGAAACACATTTTCATAATAAAAACCCCGTTCCGCAAGGAGCGGGGTTTTTTGCTTTATACCTTTGCGCCCTGAAAAAATGACGATGGACTATAATTTAAATGGCTTTATAATTCGCAATAAGCACTTGGGTATTCAGGTAAATAACCGAGGCTTAAACTATGGCGACGGGATATTTGAGACTATCAAATTCGCCAATAACCGCATTAACTTTTGGGAAGATCATTACTTTAGGCTGATGGCTTCCATGCGTATCGTTCGCATGGACATTCCTATGACTTTTAGTCCCGAGTATTTAGAAGAGGAAATTCGTAAAACTTTAGCAGCGAATCATCTTAGTGATAAGTCTGCCCGAATTAAACTATTGGTGGTAAGAAAAGCAGGGGGTTTTTATACTCCTGAAACGAACGATATTGATTTTTTGATAACAGCCGAGGAATTGTCAGACAGTATCTATCAACTTAATGAGGAAGGTTTAAATATTGAGCTCTACAAAGACTTTTATAAAAATAGTGGCATGTTGGGTAACTTAAAGAGTACCTCGGCTCAATTGTATACTGTTGCGAGCATTTTCAGAAAGGAGAACAATTTTGATGAATGCTTATTAATAAATGAGCGCAAAGAAGTAGCAGAGGCTATCAGTGCGAATATCTTTATCTTAAAAGGAGATGTCTTAATTACGCCTCCTTTAGATAGTGGTTGTCTTAAAGGTATTATGCGAAAAAAGGTTATTGAATTAGCCCCACAACTAGGCCTTAGCATTAAAGAAGAAGCTTTTTCTCCCTTTGCCTTACAAAAAGCCGATGAAGTGTGGTTGAGCAATAGCATTAAAGGCTTACAATGGGTGGGGCAATATCGTAAGAAAAGCTATGGCCATCAAAAGGCCACTGAAATGCTCAAGAAAATCAATATTAATCTTGCGCTTAGTTTAACGTGAATTCGACCATAAATTAGAGCCTCAGATTTTCAATGGAAGGAAAAAAACTAGTCTGGATCGTGCAGCTGTAGCGGGCTACAGCAAATGAGCTAGATGCAGGATTTTCATTTTTATTGGAAAATCTGTCAGGGCCCCTTTCTAAATGAAAGCCCACGCCTCAGCAGCTCACAATAGCCCGCTATTACTCACTGCTTCGGCTTGAAACCCACTATTTACAAGAGGTCTGAGCCCTAATTTTACGTCGAACACACCTTAGTTTAAGTTAGGATCCAAAGGCGTGTTTTGCCATAAAGGGTAATCTCCACCCAAACTGGCTAAAACTTAGGCCATATCTTACCGGGAACATCACAAAAATCAACTGAGGATCGGCGGGAGCAATTTGCCAGGCTTTTGATCTATTTCAGCTTCTAACTGGCCGGCACTCCAACCGCTATAGCCTAAGAAAAATCGAATATCATTGGCGCTTATTAGCTCAAGGCTGATGAGTTCTTAAGAATATTAAAATCACCACCCCAGTAAACGCCAGCAATAATTTCTTCACTACCGGGTAATAGATCACCTTGGCGTAGAAAGAAAAAGGTTGTCTTGCTGAACCGGCCACCCTCACCAATTGCGGTTTCAAAAGCAGGGAAATCAAGTACTAAATCGTTAAATGATACCTCAACCAAACGGTTAAGAATAAACCCTACTGATCCTCACAGAGTTATGATCGGTAAGAAACACAACCGTTCTATCAAAATTGGGATCTCCCATTAAGGGTTCGGCAATGAGAACTTTTCCTCTCGCTGCCTTTCTTGCTTTATCACCATAGCATTCGAAGGTACTAAAGAGCCTCTAAATAATAGATACAAAGTTTATTTATCGCAAGAATTTTTATGGGTTATCGCTGCTAAAAACGCAAAGCATTCTTGTAAATATTGCCCAATGTCTTGCTTATCGGTAACTTTGTGAAGCCATAATTTTCGATAAGCTATTAAACCATAGATATGAAAGAAAAGTTGCAAGATGAAAGAATTGACTACACCATAGGTGAACTCAATTTAGCTGACCTAAATCATGATCCTTTAAAGCAGTTTTTAGAGTGGTATCAAGTCACACCGAAACAGGAGCAAAAGATCCGAATGCTTGCTAATTATCTACGGTTACTAGCGAGGGACAGCCTAGCAGCCAGAGTATTGCTGCTAAAAGGAGTAGATATGGTTTTGGAATTTTACACAAATTACCAAAGCGATAAAGCCCAAGAAATAGAAAACAATCCTAAAGTGGCTCTAAGTTTTTTCTGGCCTTTGCTAGAAAGACAAATAAGAATTGAAGGTCAAGGACAAAATTAAGTGAAAGTGAGTCAATAGATTATTTTATCAGTCGGCCTCATTCCTCTCAAGTAGGAGCTTGGGTTTCTCCCCAAAGTACGGTTATAGAGTCGTGAATATTTAGAAAAAGAGGGAAGAGGAGTTTACGTTAAATACCTTGAACGAAGTTCCCAAGCCACCGTGCATTGGGGAGGATATCGAGTAATGCCCACTAAAATTGAGTTTTGGCAAGGTAGAGCTTCACGTTTACACGATCGTTTTGCCTATGCCGAAAGATTACAGAAGAATGGACTATTATACGTTTGGGCTCCCAGCAGGTAATAAAAAGGCGACTTAATATTAAGTCGCCTTTATTTCAAAATTTTCTTTAAAACTGCACTAAGGCACTTCCCCAAGTAAAACTGTTGCCAAAAGCAGCCACATACTAAGTCACCTTTTTTCAAGCGGCCTTTCTACTTTCGCTTCGGATAAGGCACAGAATGGAAGCTGCTGTGGTATTGCCATACTTCATGATGTTATTGAAAACTCCTCTCTGGCGCTAATCCCATCTTGGCTTGAACATACTGACTGATACGTAAATTGGCTTGATGTGGAATTATTAGATCGATATCGCTGCTTTCTTTACCAGCACTAGCTAAGGCTTCATGAATTACTTCTTGAAGCGTGTAACGGCATGTTTAAAAACAAAATTACCGTTCATATAAGGGTAATAGGATAAATCCTGGATTGTTTTCGATAATGGCGTCTACCCAATGTGCGGTAGACGGGCCTAATAAAGCCAATTCTTTGGCGTGTTTACCTTCCGAATGCAGCTTAGTGGTTAAAACTCCTTTACCCGCCTCATCGCTCGCTTGCAAACAACGGCACCGCGCCATCTCCAAAATTACCGAAACGCCTCTGCCACGTGTTGTTTTATCGAGACCACCGCCGTAATTCACTACCTATTAAAAGGATGTTTCTATACTGTCCTGTTTTAATAAACTGATCAGCTACAGAAAGGCCGGGGAATAAAGCCTGAACACTGATTGCGAATGTCTAAAGCGCCAACGGTATCAATACCTAATTGTTCTTGCACCATTACGCCTGGTCCAGGGAAACAATAATCGGGAGAGGTTGCAAAATGATGAAGTCAATATCATTTGGCTCTAAGCCAGCATCTGCAATAGCATTACGCGCTGCTTTGGTTCCCATGCTCGATGTAGAATCATCGCTATCGCTGGCGACCCATCTTCTTCTTTGAATACCGGTGCGTTTCTGAATCCACTCATCGGAAGTTTCCATAATGAGTTGAGGTCGCTATTCTTTACGACGTTCTCGGGAACATAATGCCCCCGCGCCGCTATTATTGTATTTTTCTATTTATGCTGTCTCTTTTGTTTGGCAAATATAAAGCCCTAAGATAAGACCAAGAATTTTAAAAATGTATTCCTAATCACACCCGTCCAAAATAAATAAAAGAGAGGCATGAAGGTTTTCCCCAATTTAGGGGTTCTAACAAAACTCTTATTTCATGCCCCAGACAAAACTAAATCTTTTTGCTCAACTCTTAGAACATATGTATCCGTATGCATTTGATAAAATAGGTGAAATTTTAGAGAACGATATTTATGGTTATGAATGGTCTTTCATGCCACCGTTTTGAGCAGCTGAAATAGTCGCTGCTAGGGGGCAGGTGTATCGATTGGAGGGAAATCAGTAACTGTTTATGATGGTGAAACAACTTTGCCATAAAGTTTAAGCCATTCAAGGTTAACGCAGAAGGGTTAGTAAATCACTCACAAGGTGTTTCATTAGATGTCAATGCAAACACAGTGTCAAATTTGGAGCAGCCGACCAAATTGAATCTATTCCTGTTAGGGTAAAATGTTCAAAGGGTTAATAGAAGCTCCTTATCACTTTAGTGCCCACCCATGATGCGCTTCCCAACTTAGTTTACATGGGTGCACGTTTTTACAGCCCTACATTTTCTATCTTACCAGCGTAGACCCTTTGTCGGCCTATCGTTCTTGGATATCGCCTTATAATTATGTGCAACAATCCCGGTGATGCGGCAAGACCCCACGGGATGTTGGATTTGGGGCCGGTGGAAGTAATACGGAGCAAACAAAGCCTAAAAGGGGCATCTGGGGCTTTTTTAACAAACTCGGAAACTGGCTATCCTGAAATAGTTGTCTATAGTGATGATTGGTGGCAAATTAAACCCTGATGGGACTTTCACCGGTAAAGTTGTTCCACCAATAGTATTAAGTGAAGCGGTAGTTACTGCTTCTACAAAAAGGTTTAGAAGAAAGATCCTGGGTTAACTCATTATGGGGCACCAACTGAGCATGATTTATCAAAAAGCAACCTTGACGGAGGTTTTAATTTTGTCACAAATAAACCAGGGTTCGGCCAAGGGCTTGAAACCAGAAAGGGAGATGGTAAGACTATTAATATAGATGATTACCTAATGAATATTGTTGGTGGAACTGGGTTAAACAAGATGTTAGACCTAATGCCCAAGGCGGTGGATTTTCATAATCTAGTCATCAGTATAATGGATTTCGAATGGTCTGTATCTGAGATACCTCAGAAAATGCTGGCGTGTTCAAATCGTTGCTCCTCAATAGGATGTTATTACTTAGATACTTAAAATCTAAGGTTAAATACCCTTGGCATCTTTCTAATCTCATCGCCTTTTTAAGACTGAACCTCTGCACTAAAATAACGTGAATTCCACTATTTACAAGGGGTCTGAGGCCTGATTTTACGTCGAATTCACGTTAATTTAAGGCTTAAGGCCGCAAGATTATGTGCAAAAAAACAAAACTCAAGCTAGTAGTTTATCGCATCGAAAAACTCTCTTAGAATATTCTCACGGTGATCGGGGTGCGCTATGGAAGCCAAGGCGGCTGCTCTTTGTTTAATGGTTTTTCCATATAAATCGGCAATGCCATATTCCGTAACTATATAATGTACGTGCGCACGCGTAGTTACTACGCCAGCACCGGTTTTTAGGAAAGGCACAATTCTACTTTCACCTCTGCGAGTAACACTGGGTAAAGCAATAATAGGTTTACCACCTTTCGAAAGCATAGCACCGCGGATAAAGTCCATTTGTCCGCCCACACCGCTGTATAATTTGGTACCAATGCTATCGGCGCAAATTTGTCCAGTGAGATCAATTTCTACGGCCGAGTTTATACTAACGGCTTTGTCGTTTTTACGAATGGTGGCGGTATCGTTTACATAGGCAATATCGAGCATATTAACCAAGGGGTTATCGTCGATGAAATCGTAAAGCCTCTGTGATCCCATCACGAAACCCGTTACAATTTTACCGGGGTGAACCCGCTTTTTAGAGCCATTGATAATACCCTTTTCTACTAAATCTAAAATACCATCAGAGAACATTTCGGTATGGATCCCTAAATCTTTTAGGTGATGCATCTGGCTTAGAGCCGCATTAGGGATGGCGCCGATGCCCATTTGTAAACAAGAACCGTCTTCAATTAAAGACGCCACATTTTTACCAATGGCCATTTCAATGGCCGAAGGTTCGGGAAGAGTGATAGCGGGTAGAGGAGTATTTACCTCTACCAAAGAGTGAAATTTACTCAGGTGGATTAGTCCATCACCGTGGGTACGTGGCACCTGGGGATTAACTTGTGCAATAACATGCTTGGCGCTTTGGGCAGCGGCTAAACTGCTATCGACACTAGTACCTAAAGAACAGTAGCCATGCTGATCGGGCGGTGAAACTTGCATTAAAGCCACATCAATAGGTAGGATATTTTCCCTGAAAAGGTGCGGGATTTCACTCAGAAAGACTGGAGTATAAGATCCATTTCCTGCCGCAATAGTTTGCCTCACATTAGAGCCAATAAAAAGGCTATTTACGTGAAAGGACTTACTGTATTTTACATCTGCATAAGGTGCTTTTCCTTCAATATGAAGGTGAATCATCTCAACATCTCGAAGCTCTTCATGACGGTTGGTTAGAGCGTTAATCAGTTCCTGGGGAGCCATGGAAACGGAATGCACATAAACGCGATCACCGCTTTTCACCACTTTAACAGCCTCCTCGGCGCTACAATATTTCATAATTATAAATTCTATTTTCTCCTGCAATATTACTGGCTAATATAGCACTGAACTATGACCTTTGTCAGGGCTAGCTTTAAATTTGATTTTTTTTTGAATCCTTATATCGGCTCTGAATTAGCACAGGGCATTTTCGTTTGATAGAAATTAATTTGGCTGAAATCTTGTCAGTTTTGCCGCTGTGGTACAGGCTTTGACTTTTGGGTAGTATTAACAAAAACAATGGCACTATGAGTTCAGGTAAGATTAATGTTACCGCGGATAATATTTTTCCGATAATTAAGAAATTCCTCTATTCAGATCACGAGATCTTTTTGCGTGAGTTAGTATCAAATGCAGTAGATGCGAGTCAGAAACTGAAAACTCTTTCAAGAATTGGTGAGTCTAAGGCGGAATTAGGAGACCTTACGATTAAAGTGGATCTCGACAAAAAGAAAAAGACCATCACTATTTCTGACCGTGGGGTAGGTATGACCACCGATGAAATTAATAAATACATTAATGAATTGGCATTTTCAGGTGCCGAGGAGTTTGTGAAGAAGTATGAAGATAAGACAGACGGAGCTGCCATTATCGGTCATTTTGGCCTTGGTTTTTACTCTTCATTTATGGTGGCAGGAAAAGTGGAAATCTTTTCTCTTTCTCACGTTGATGGATCTAAAGCAGCTTATTGGTCATGCGACGGAACACCTGAGTTTACCCTAGAAGAAACAGACAAGAAAAAGGAGCGCGGTACGGATATCGTCCTCCATATTAATGACGATGGGGAAGAGTTTTTGGAAGAAAGCCGTTTACGCGAACTCCTAACCAAATACTGTAAGTTTTTACCTATTCCCATTCAGTTTGGTGAAAAAGAAATTACCGAATCTACCGGCGAAGGAGATGACAAAAAAGAGACCAAGAAAAAGGTGCCTAATATCATCAACACTACTGATCCAGCTTGGACCAAAGCGCCAGCAGATTTAAGTGACGAAGACTACCGTGAGTTCTACAAACAAATGTATCCGATGACTTTCGAGGAACCTTTGTTTCACATTCACTTAAATGTTGATTTTCCTTTTGATCTTAACGGGATTCTTTTCTTTCCGCGTATTAAGCCTAATATGGACTTGCAACGCAATAAGATTCAACTATATCAAAATCAGGTATTTGTTACCGATAATTTAGAAGGAATCGTACCCGACTTTTTAACCTTATTACATGGGGTTATCGACTCCAAAGATATTCCGTTAAACGTTTCTAGATCCTATCTACAAGCCGACGGCGCAGTGAAAAAAATTAGCGGACACATTACTAAAAAAGTGGCCGATAAATTGAGTTCACTGTTTAAAAAGGACCGTGAAGACTTCCAAAACAAGTGGAACGATATCAAAATGATCATCGAATATGGCATGCTTAGCGATGATAAATTTTTCGAAAAAGCGAGAAGTTTTGCCCTTTACCAAAACGTAGAGAATTCTTATTACACATTTGAAGAATACTTAGAAAAGATAAAGCCAAGCCAAACTGATAAAGACGGTAATTTGGTGATTCTTTATGCCGCCGATAAAAAGGCGCAGCATAGTTTTGTTAAGAAGGCTCAAAATAAAAACTACGACGTTTTAGTTTTGGAAGGCCCATTAGTAAGTCACCTGATGCAAAGGCTAGAAGGTGGTGATGATAATGTTCGTTTTGCGCGGGTAGATTCGGAAGCAATTGATAAATTGATTCCAAAGGACGAGGAGCAGGTTTCTCTCTTGAGTGATGAGCAAAAAGAAAAATTGAAGCCCATTATTGAAGAAAACGTTGAAAAATCGAGTTATACTGTAATGCTAGAGCCGCTTGATTCTGCTGAATCGCCCTTTACCATTACCGTTCCCGAATTTATGCGTCGCATGAAGGAGATGAGTGCTACCGGTGGAGGTATGATGGGAATGGGCTCTATGCCCGATATGTACAATTTAGTAGTGAATACCAATCATCCTTTAATTTCTCGAATTTTAGATGAAAGTGATGCTGCAAAACAAAAGGCTTTAATTAATGAAGCGAAGAATTTAGCGATGTTGGCTCAGAATCTTTTACACGGTGAAGACCTCACCAATTTTGTGGAAGCACAGTTTGCCCATCTTAGCAACTAAAACCATAATTTACTACTAGGGAAGGCTATCGTTTTACGGTAGCCTTTTTTTATGCTCCAATTTTAAATTATTAAGGACAGAAACCTAAGAGAGCGCTCGATAATTCCTAATTTAGTGGCAAATTCAAACACGATGAAATCAATCCTTAGTATTCTTCTGCTAGCATTTAGCTTAAACTCTTGTATGTTAGGAGTTTCAGGTAATGGAACGGTAAAAGAAGCGACACGCAGTATAAGTGCAATTAGTAAAATTGAAGCGAGCGGAATGGCGGAGCTCACCTTAATCCAAGGGGAGCCTAGTCTGAAAATAATAGCCGATGAAAATTTACATGATTTAATTGTTACCGAAGTGCACGGTGATCGTTTAATTATTAGAACCACCAAAAATATTGGAGAATCCAAGCAGTTTGAAATTCAAGTTAGCGCTCCTGAGTTTGAAAGATTAGAAATTTCTGGAGCAGTAAGCTTGCACAGCCAAGGCACCTTAAAGGGAGATGAGTTAAAACTAGAAACGAGCGGTGCAGCAGGGATAAACTTGCATTTAGACTACGAAGACTTAAACTGCGAGCACAGCGGCGCTTCGGAAGTAGAATTGCACGGGACTGTGCGCGATGTGCGTATCAGTTCATCTGGCGCAAGCGACTTAAAGCTTTTCGATTTAGAGGTACGCAATATGCGTCTCGATTTAAGTGGGGCTAGCGAAGCCCGCATAAATGTAAGTCATGAATTATCGGTGGAAGCTTCTGGCGCATCAATGATTCGCTATAAAGGCAGTCCAAAAATCACCAAAACTGAATTATCCGGTGCATCAAGCATCAATCCAGAAAGCAATTAATACAGCCATTTTTAAAAATGAAAAACGCAATTGAAAGAGCAGAGGCGTGGCTAAAAGCGCCTTACGATGCAGCTACTCAAGCGGAAACGCAAAAACTTATAACCGAAGGAGGGGATGCCTTAATGGATGCCTTTTATCAAGATCTTGACTTTGGAACCGGTGGTTTGCGCGGTATTATGGGCGTGGGAACCAACCGCGTTAATAAATACACTTTAGGTGCCGCAACTCAAGGTTTGGCCAATTATCTCAACGCTCAGTTTCCCAACGAACAAATTAAAGTGGCCATTGCCTACGATAGTCGCCATAATTCGAAAAGCTTTTCCCGCCAAGTAGCGGAAGTTTTATCGGCTAATGGCATCAAGGTGTTTTTATACGAAGACTTAAGACCAACGCCGGCTTTATCCTTTGCCATTCGTCATTTGAACTGCCAAAGTGGTATCGTTTTAACCGCTTCACACAATCCACCCGCCTACAATGGTTATAAAGTGTATTGGAGCGATGGTGGACAGTTAGTTCCTCCGCACGACAAAGGGGTAATTAGCGAAGTACGCGCAGTAAAAGCCGACGAAGTGCGTTACGTTTTTAAAGAGGATTTAATTGAAAGTATTGGCGATGCGGTCGATCAAGCCTATCTCGCGGAAGTAAAGAAATTAAGTTTGACCACAGAAGGTAAAAAAGACCTTGCGGTGGTTTTTACTAGCATCCATGGTACCAGTATTACTTTAGTGCCGCCCGCCATGAAAAACGCCGGTTTTGAAAAGCTTTCTATTGTTGAAGAGCAGGCCAAGCCCGACGGTGATTTCCCCACGGTTGTTTCTCCCAATCCCGAAGAGTCTGAAGCCCTAAGCATGGCGCTAGCGCAAGCAGAAAGAGAAAATGCTGATATGGTTATTGGTACCGATCCTGATGCCGATAGAGTGGGTATTGCCGTGCGAAACCTAGATGGTGAATTAGAATTATTAAATGGAAACCAAGCGGCCAGTGTGCTTATTGATTATTTATTAAGTCAGTGGCAAAAGGCAGGCAAGTTTACCGGTAAGGAATATGTGGCCAAGACCATTGTAACCACCGACTTGATTGCCAAAATCGCAGAAGGTTATAATGTGGCTTGTCCAGAATGTTTAACGGGCTTTAAATGGATTGCCGATATTATTCGCAAGCACGAAGGTGAGTACACTTTTATAGGCGGTGGCGAAGAAAGCTATGGCTATATGATTGGTGAGTTTGTGCGCGATAAAGATGCCGTAGCCTCTGCCATGATGTTAGCTGAGGCCGCAGCTTACGCGAAATCGCAAGGCTCTAGCTTCTACGAAAGTTTAGTGCAAGTTTATGTGAAATTTGGCTTCTATTTAGAAACGCTTGTTTCCTTAAAACGTGAGGGAATTAAGGGTCAGGCCGAGATTGCGCAAATGATGGAAGATTTCCGTTATAAAACCCCCGAAAGCATAGCGGGAGAGCGCATTGTAAAGGTATTAGACTACCAAAGCAGCGAATCGAAAGAGGTGGAAAGCGGCGCTATCACCGCGATTGATTTGCCTAAGAGCAATGTAGTGCAATTTGTAACAGACAAAGGAACCAAAATTACCGCTCGACCCAGTGGTACGGAACCCAAAATTAAGTTTTACGTTAGTGTAAACGATAAGCTTGCTTCTGCAGAGGCTTTCAAAGAAAAGAAAGCGGAATTAGAAGCTCGTTTAGCCAGTATAACCCAAGAATTAGGTTTATAAATGATCCGATCAACTTTTAAGTTTCTGCTGGCCATTATTGTGTTTTCCGCTTGCGCAGATGCGCCCAAAGAAGCAGAAGCGAATCAAGGTCAAAACATTGAAGGACAATGGCTAGGAACAATTACTTTAAGTGATAGTATAGATTTGAATTTCAACTTTACTCTTGCTAAAGCAGAAGGGGGAAATTACGCTTTTCGTATTCAAAATGCGGGAAATGTGGTGGAAGCCCAGATGCTTGCTTTAGGATCCGATAGTTTTAAAGTAGAAGTCCCCGTTTTTGCTAATTATCTGCTGCTTAAACTAGGCGATAGCACAATGAGCGGTTTGTACTATAATCCTGACGCGGAAGATTATAAGCTTCCTTTTGAAGCGGAGATGGGCACGCAAAGTCGTTATCCGCTCGCAGCAATCGACCCTAGCATTAGTGGCAATTATCGCATGGATTTTTCAGCCAATTCGGATGAAGAGAATTCAGCCTTAGCGCATCTACAAATTGTAGGCGAGAAGGTATATGGGTCCATTATGACCGAAACGGGCGATTATCGTTTTCTCGAAGGAGGCATAAGCAATGGCTTGGCGCAATTATCCACTTTTGATGGCGGATTCTTGTACTATTTCCGTTTTGAAATGGGTGATACCTTGCGCGGGAAATTCTTTTCAGGACGAACTTACCAAGAGGATTTTATCGCTTACCGCGATGATAGTTTTAGTCTGCGCAATGCCGATAGTTTAACCTTTATAAAAGAAGATTACGATGGCTTGGCTTTTTCCTTCCCAAATCTAAAAGGGGATACGATTAGCCTCAACGATCCGAAATTCGCAGGTAAGCCTGTGATTGTGCAAATAATGGGTAGTTGGTGTCCGAATTGCCTCGATGAGTCTTTGTACTTAAAAGAGCAATACGAGCAATATCATAAGGATGGCTTGGAAATCGTAGGACTTACTTTTGAAAGAGCACGTGATTATGAAACGGCTTTAAAAAGAGCCACTAAAATGGAAAGGGATTTGGCGCTGCCTTATCCTATTTTATTAGCCGGCGCAACACGTGATGATAAGGCGGCCGAATTATTACCCATGCTCAATCATGTGATGAGTTATCCAACTTCCATTTATCTTAACAAAGATCACGCAGTGGTGAAGATTCACACTGGATTTTCGGGACCCGGAACGCCCGTGTATGAAGACTTTGTGGCGGAAAACGACAAGTTTATACAATCATTAATACATTAATTTTCAATCTCTCAAATAACAGATACATGCAGAATATTGCAGTAATAGGAGCCGGAACAATGGGTAATGGTATTGCCCATGTTTTTGCACAGAATGGTTTTAAAGTAAATCTAATTGATATTTCCCAAGCATCTTTGGATAGGGGAATTGCAACTATCGATAAAAACCTAAGCCGTCAAGTAGCGAAAGGTGGCATTGATGAAGCCGCTAAGGCAGCGACTTTAGCTAATATCACCACACATACCGATTCAAAAAGTGGCTTAGCTACCGCGGATCTAGTAGTAGAGGCAGCTACTGAAAACGTAGATCTTAAACTAAAGATCTTTCGCGATATGGATGAGTTTTGCAAGCCTGAAGCGATTTTAGCTTCTAACACTTCTTCCATTTCGCTTACGCTGATTGCCGCGGCTACGAAGCGTCCTGAGCAAGTAATAGGTATGCACTTTATGAATCCCGTACCAGTAATGAAACTGGTGGAGATTATTCGTGGTTATGCAACTAGTGACGCTACCACTGCCGCCGTGGTAGAAATGAGTAAAAAGCTGTCTAAAGTACCGGTTGAGTGTAACGATTATCCTGGTTTTGTGGCTAATCGCATTCTAATGCCGATGATCAACGAAGCGATTATTTCCCTTTTTGAAGGCGTAGCAGGCGTGAAGGAAATCGATACTATTATGAAATTAGGAATGGCGCATCCCATGGGCCCTTTAAAGTTAGCGGATTTCATTGGTTTGGATGTATGTCTTTCTATTATGAAGGTATTACACGACGGCTTTGGCAACTCTAAATATGCGCCTTGTCCTTTATTGGTAAATATGGTGCGTGCAGGTAAGCTAGGAGCGAAGTCGGGTGAAGGTTTTTACGATTATAGCGAAGGACCAAAAAGTGAAACCGTTTCCTCTCAGTTTACTTAACGTGAATTCGACAATAAATTAGAGCCTCAGATTTTCAATGGAAGGAAAAGACTAGTCTGGATCGTGCAGCTGTAGCGGGCTATTGTGAGCTGCTGAGGCGTGGAAAGCCGCTTTTTAGAAGGGGTCTGAGGCCTAATTTTACGTCGAACTCACGTTACTTAGGTTTTATCGGTCTCAGTGAGACAAATCACATTAAGAAAAGCTTGTTGGGTCTAAAAGCCTAACAAGCTTTTTTGCTTTGTAATTTTGCAGAAGAAAAGGATTTGTCAGGATAAGTAAATGACAACGACTATTTCTTTAAATACCGAATATGGAAACCATGATAAAAAACCAAAACATAGAAGCGGCTTTAAAAAATAGCTACAACTATATAGAATACCGTCAGCTTATTGCCGCTTTAAGAGCGCAAAATAAAGCCACGGGCGACAATCACTCGGATGCTTACCTAAATTATACCGATCTTAATATTGGTCGTATGGACAAATGGGATAAGCGCTTTCTTTTGAGTGAAGAACAAAAAGCAAAACTTGAAAACGTAGAAACTAAGGAAACTTGGTTGGTAATAACCGAAGGCTGGTGTGGCGATGCGGCACATGTTGTTCCAGTCTTAGCCAAGTTAGCGCTAGCCTCGCGCGGCATGATTGACTTACGATTAGTTTTAAGAGATGAGAATCTGCCTTTAATGGACGATTACTTGACCCATGGCGGTCGTAGTATTCCCAAGTTAATAAGGCTTAATGAAGAAGGCGAGGAGCTTGGCACCTGGGGACCACGTCCTAAAGATGCTCAGCAAATAATGGAAGAAGGTAAGGTTGCTGGCAAAGAAAAGGCTGAAATTAACATCGATCTTCAAAAGTGGTACGCGAGAGATCGCGGAGCGCAGATCGCCGAGGAAGTAATCGACTTGGTTTAACCGAATAGGGCTGTTAATTTTTTAACAGCCTATTTTACCCCTCTGGCTTTCAACACATTTAATCTATTGACTATCAAATTTATCTTTCCGATCAATCAATAAGTAGGTAGAATAGAATCTTTTCGAACGGTGTCATTGAATTGCCATAAGTTAAAGAAACCAATTCTAAATCTTTTGCTTTTTGTTTGTGAATTAGACCTCACGTTAAGAAGTCTTAATTCCTCTGTACAGCGGGGACATTTTTTGTCTTCCTCTGTATATTTCGCAATATAAATTTCTTGGTCAAAATGATTTAATTCGGTTGAGAAATTATACTGAAAGAAGTTGTGGCTTTTTAAGCCCATATTAGTAAAATAATGCTCGAGGCTCATACTTTCTAAAATGGCATTTTTTAAAGATTGTCCTTGCGCTACAAACTTGAAATTCCGTACATATTTCTTAAAAAACATCGATTTATAAGTAGTTGTGCCACTAAAGTAATATTTCAAGCTAGGGCCTAGGTTTATGACACTATCCAGCTCGACCGATAAAGTATTTCTAGATGATTTTTCTAGATTGTTAATGTAGTTGGGCACATCTGTTTTTCTGCCGCAGTGTACAAATGGTGAAGGCCACATATTTGCCAGGTGCTCTTGTTGTGTAGAATCCAAGTAAAGTTGAAATATTGACTCTATATGAATGGAATTATACCAATCTGAATAAATATCTCTGGAAACGATTCCATTGGCCCTTGCAATGGTTTTCCCGGTAGAGTCCTGCAGGGAGTAGCTAAACTCCTGCAATAATGTGTCTGGCGGCCTATAGCTGTTACCTGTATTCTCTAATATTTTCTTCAATGCCTCCAAGGGACTAATTTTTGGAGCCAAAACATCAACACTAGCAAGTCTATCAGAAAGTCTTTTTAGAATAGTAGGAGTACTAATTTCTTTGGCTTTATATATCCTAAAAGAGTTGTATCCGTAGGAATGAATTGAAATAGGGAAACTCAGCTTTGCGATGGAGTATCTATTTTTTTCTGCTGAGTTTTCGGCCACAATGCCCTTGCTGCCAACTATTAAGCAATCTGTAAGTGCTTCATTTTTTTCGTTTACCACAACTAGTTCCTGCGACCAGAGTAAAGCGAAAGGCATGGAAAACAGAATAAGGCTTAACATGTTTTTCATAATAGGCAATTATAATAAAAGATCAGAGGTTTAGATAGCGGGGAACCTTTCAACTTGAGTTAATATTGAATTCATGCTTTTTTTAAAGGTCAGCATGATATTACTATTGACTACTTGGAAATAGTAACTTCTAGTAATCGAATTGACTCAAAAGGGTTTTCCCAATTACTCCACAAAACAGCTAATACTCAACCGAACTTCATCTCCAATAGTGAAAGTCCCATAGTCGGCACCCACATTAAAGGCCAAGCGATTAATACTTAGCTGTCCTTTAAAGACGCCGTTTTCTAGATTAAAAGGAATAGATACTTCTTTAGTAATGCCCTTTAAGGTTAATTGCCCTTTTACCAAATATCCAGTACCTGTTTTGCTAAAGCTTTGCGATTTAAAACAAATTTGAGGAAACTTTTGCACCGCAAAGAAGTCTTCCCTGCGTAAATGTTCATCGCGCTTTGGGTTATTCGTATTCACCGTTTCCGCTGCAATACAAGCATTAATGGAGCTTTGCGCTAGATTAGTGGTATTGATATTTAAGGTGCCAGTCATTTGCTTAAAACTGCCTTCCACGGTATTAAAGGAGAAATTGTCCAGCTCGAAATTAACGATGGACTTTTGGCTATCAATACTTTGGGACTGCAGGTTAAGACTTAGGGTAAATAAAATAAGGCTGTAGAGACTTAACGTGATTTTCATAGTTAGCATAACCCCAAAAGCGAGGTGATAGTTTATTGTAGTGTTACGGTTTGAAATTCTCAAATTTTTACTTTTACCGCTAAGTTCTACCGATGCGTATAGAAACCGAACGTTGCTTTTGTGAAGCTTTAGATGAGAAGGATTTTAAGGAGGTTTTGGACATGTACCAAGAAGATGACTCCAATAAATACATTGCGCCTTTACTAAATAAGAGTCTTGAATTTTATCAAGAATTCCTTGAACGGAAAGTGCGATAAGTTTAAACAAAATTGCTTCTTTTGACGGTGCGATCCAAAGCAGATGGGACTTTATCGGCACCATTAATCTCAATCAATTTGCCCAAACCAGACTGATTCACATGGGTTGCCATCTTAATGCAATTTTTGGCAACAAGGCTATGCCTCAGAATTAATGGAAGCTTTGCTTAAGTATGGCTTTGAAGAAAGAAAGCTTAGTTGTATTCACGGGGCATTTGAAAAGAAAATACCGTATCTCAACGACTGCTAGAAAACTGGGTTTCAGACCTTATGAAAGCCGCTGGGTAGAAGGGAAGGAGCTTTAGTTTATCGTTGTCTGGCTTAGCTTTAAAATCACCACCTTCAATAGGCCTCTTTTTCGGTTGAATCCCCATCTTTGCCATAATTAACGTGAATTCGACAATAAATTAGAGCCTCAGATTTTCAATGGAAGGAAAAGACTAGTCTGGATCATGCAGCTGTAGCGGGCTACAGCAAATGAGCTAGATGCAGGATTTTCTTTTTATTGAAAATCTGTTTAGGCCTCTTTCTAAAAAGTGGGTTTTCCACGTCTCAGCAGCTCACAATAGCCCGCTATTGCTTCACTGCTTCGACTTGAAACCCACTATTTACAAGAGGTCTGAGGCCTAATATTACGTCGAACTCACGTTAATTAAGCAGGTTTTTAAAGAAACAGAACAAATAGCACTCCATTCTGTCTATCTCTTAACACATCCATAAATTTTGATTAGCGACCCTTCAGCATGAATAACTTCAGGCGATATATTGATAGCATTGCCATTATTAGCGACAGTGATTGGAGCTTTTTTTCATCTAAATTGGTTCAATCACACTTTCCTAAAAAAGCCATTTTGCTAGCTAAAGGCCAGCTGGAAAACTATGTTTCCTTTATAGAGAAAGGGGAGGTGCGCTTTTACATTCCTGCCGAAGAGCAAAAGAAAGAAATCACTTTTGGTTTTAGCTTTCCAGGAGAAATGGTAAGTGCTTATGATTCTTTTTTAAGACAAGCTCCATCGCTTTATCAAATCGAAACTCTATCGGCCACCACCCTTTGGAGTATTTCTTATGCCCATTTACAAGAGGTGTATAAACAAACCAAAATTGGCGATACGATAGGGCGTATCGTTACCGAGAAACTATACCTAATTAAATCAGGCCGGGAGCACTCCTTATTGACGGACAGCGCCGAGGAGCGTTACCTTAAATTGTTTAAGGATCGTCCCAATGTAATTAAGCAAATCCCCCTCAAATTTATCGCCTCTTATTTAGGCGTTACTCCTCAGGCTTTAAGCCGCATTCGCAAGCGCATTTCTTAACCTAGGTTCATTGCGAGCGCCAAGAGCAGCCTATACATTAGCCTTCTCTTAAAACACAGGATGGAAATTTTAATTTTATTTATTGTACTCTGGTATGGGGGTCTTTTCTTTCAAACCTTTTTCTTACATCGATACGCTGCACATCAGACCTTTACGATGTCAAAGACCATGGAGAAAGTTACTTTTTTCCTCACTTGGCTCTTTCAAGGCTCTAACTATCTCAGCGCTTATGGCTATGGGATTATGCATCGTTTGCATCACGCTTACGCCGATACGGAACTAGACCCACATTCGCCCAAATACGATGAAAACGTCTTTGTTATGATGTGGCGCACGAAGACCAAATATCAAGCGATTAATCAGCAACGTATAGAGGTGGATGAGAAATTCACGAAAAACGTTCCGCAGTGGTCTTCTTTCGACCAATTCGCGAGCTCAAATTTCACGCGGGCTTTTTGGATTCTACTTTATGTTCTTTTCTTCGTGAAATTTGCTGCTGCTTGGTGGATGTGGCTTTTCTTACCAGTGATTATGCTAATGGCACCCATTCATGGCTTGATTATTAATTGGTATGCGCATATTTATGGCTATGTCAATTTCAAGATGAAGGATACCTCTAAAAACTTATTGCCAATCGACTTTTTAATGATGGGGGAAGCCTATCATAATAACCACCACAAATACGGGGGAAGAGCCAATTTCGGCGTGAAATGGCATGAAATTGATCCGACTTACTTGATTATGAGGGTGCTGAACAAATTAGGCCTAATAAAATTGAATGTGGCGTCCTAGAGTCTAAACGAGTTCAAAGCATTATTTGCGTACTGTTGCATTAAGCTTCCTTTATTTCAATGCTAAACTCAGCCTTATAACTTTCGCTCGCGGGCAGATGAATTAAGCCCCTCTTTTCGTTAAAAATAGAGGGACGATCATTCGGGTCGGTTAATCCCTGCCAGGGTTCGATACAGATGAAATTAGCATTCGGCTTGGCCCACAAACCGAGATAAGGGAAGTCTGTAAAGCTTACTTTTAGACTGCTTTGCGATTTGCGAGATCGCAAGGTTATGGCGCGAGATTTCAAATCGGTAAAGACTAAAGCGTCGTCTTTAAACATGTCTTTTTGTAGGGGCAGTTCCTTGGTACCTTTCAAATAAGGATCTTGAATGCCGTTTAATAATCCTTTATCGTCTAGCATCCAACGCGAGGCGGTTTCCACTTCCGCAAATTCTAAATAGTAATCGCTATAAGCTTCTTCATCATTAAAAGGACATTTAAAAGCTGGGTGTCCGCCTAAGGCAAAAGGCATGGTTTTCTCGTCGCGGTTTTCCACCAGATGCGAAACAATTAAGCGATTGCCTTCTAATTGATATTTTATAGTAAAAACGAATTTAAAGGGGTACAGCGCTAAAGTCTCCTCTGAGTATAAAAGTTGAAATTCCAGACTATTTTCGGTTTCAGCGATGAGTGCTAAATTATTGTTGTGACGAATTAAACCGTGTTTGGGAATGGCAAAATCAGCATATTCAATCTGTGTAGCGCCATGGTTTAGCGCGCCAATAATGGGAAAAAGTACTGGCGCATGACTCCCCCAAATATCGGGCTGAGCATCCCAAATGTATTCGGTGCCGGTTTTTAGTGACTTAAAACTGGAGATTTCTACGCCTTGGTGTTGAATAGCAAGGCTAAATAATTCGTTGGAGATGTTATGAGTCATGGCACTAAATACAATTGGATATTAAGGGGCAATAATAAATTTAATTTGCACATCTCCTTGCTCGGAGCGCAAGTAATATAGGCCTTGCGGCAGATGCCTAAGATCAAGCTGCGATTTTTTAGCGGAATGTCGGTGTTGAGCACAAAGCTTTCCCTGGCTATTGTTAATGCTAAAGGTTAGCGGATCAGCATCTAAGCTACTGAGGTAGAAAAAGCCATTATTGGGATTGGGATAGAGACTAAAGTAGCGGTTTTGAAAATCAGGCTTTGATATCCCTAAGGGTGCACTAGCACTGGTGTCGGCGCTTATCATCTGAAAGTAATCAAAGGCCACTGTGCTACTATTAAGATTAGGCTTAATTCTTTCGCTGTAGAGACTAATTAAAGTGCCTGAATGATAATCGCTGGTATCCCATAAAGTATTGGTGCTAGGTCTAATGCGGAGCGAGCGATGGTCGTCCAGTAGTTTCACGGCATTAATTCCTTGAACGCTATTGGGGTCGAAATGCTGACTGAATTCAAGACGCCATTCATCTTGCCAGAGGTGGAGCTTTATGGCCTGCTTGCTATTAGCACTGAAATCAATAAAACGGCCACTAAATATAGTATCGCCATTATAACCTTTACTGGGGCTACTGATTAGAACCGAAACTTTAGGGGCGATAGAATCGAACTTATAAGTAATGAGAAGACCGGGCGTGGCAGTAAGAAGGGAATCGCCAATTGACTGATTGAAAAGACTGGTATCTACTAAATCGTAAAAGCCCAAATTGAGTATACAATTTTCCGCGAAGCTGAGGCTATCTAAACGAAAGGAAGCCCGAATAATGGCGCCTTTAGGATCGTTCCATTGTAGAGGATTACGAGTATAAGCGCGGGCTTTTAGGTCTGGGGCTAAGACCAAATTATTATTTAGGATGTTCGCATTTAGTAGTTTAAAACCATTTCCCGTAATGGGACCGCTTGAAGCGAAAGAGTCTTTTGCAACTTCCCAAAATGGATGTTCGAGAAAGTTTAAGCCATCGCGAAATTGCTCGGTGCTGGTGTTGCAATGACCGCCGCTGATTTCTAATATTTTAGCCTCGAAACCGTCGGGCTCGGCACCGTTGTGGTAGATATTCATGAGGTCGCCTTCGCGGAAATCATCGTAAGCGGTTAAGTAGGCGAGAATGGGATTAAAGCTTTTTACATACACGAATTGGGCGCTCGTGTAGGGGAAAATATATTCGTAATGCGAATTAGGGTTTTGGGTTTCATAGTCTTGGTCTACTTGCCGTAGATAGTTAGCGCCGCAATTGGGAATCATACCCGCAAATATTTCGGGAAAGCAGAACAAAAGGTGGGAAGCAGAACGACCGCCCCCTGAAGCGCCAGAACTATAAATCCGGGTGCTATCAATATTGAGTGTTTTCTGCAGCGACTGGCAAGCAGCCAAAACAACGCCAATGCGAGTATCTACGGCAACGCTATTACCGATATTATTACCAGCCACTAGAATGAGTTTTTTCTCCGCTAAAACGGGTAGCCAACTACTAATTAAATTACCATTATTCGCGGCGTTAATAAAGGTAATCAGTCCAAAAGCTTCGCTTCCATTGTAATTTGAAGGAATGTGGATATTGTAATTGTAGTTGTTTAAATAGTTATTGAGGTTTAAGCTTAAGCCTACGTGGGAAACAAGAATGTAGTCTTTGTCTAAACTATCCAAACTCTGATTAAAAACGGAACCCGTTCCCCAAGGACTTGGTTGAGAAAAAGCACTAAATGTACTCAGGAAAAGAAGTATAAAGTATTTTCTCATGTGGGGATTTACTGGGATTACATTAGATTACAGGGTGAAGAAAGTTTCAAAGATATCAAGACCAAGCCTAATGCCGAGACTAGTTTTTAGCTAATAACCGAAAAGTAAGATTTTAGTCGCCTTAGCGATTGCAGCGGAAAGCCCACAGCGAGGTACGAGCGAGGACTTGCAGCGTAAAGCGCGACCCAGAGGGGAAGGCCCAAAAAAAAGATTTAAAACTTAATGGCGGTTGTCGCAGTTGAGCGCAATTTCCTTTTCGTTTTTTTCAAGCGTGAAAAAGCTAGGGCATCCAAAGGATTGATACTGCATGCCAAAAATCATAGTAGGTTGATTTTTAAAGAAATCACCGGTCCACTGATAAACATTGTTAGGCTCGGTATCGGGTGTGGCGATAATGGGGGTGTGGGAAGCACTTTCGCCTTCGAGGAAATTATGGTCGAAAATCCAGTTTTTACTTATCTCATCATATACGCAGAGCTTTCGCGCACTAGCCATGTGATTTTCGATATCGGCTAAATAATAGCTAAGATTATGTATTTCAAAGCGGTGAGTATTTGTGAAAGAAGTTTTAATGAGGCTGTCACTTGATAAGTAGGCCTGTAATATAGGGATCGGAATTAGGGCTTATGGCTTCCCAAATAAGGGGACTGAGTGGCTTTTCGGCAAAAGGGTTTTCTTTACCAAAGGCAATGAAAGTGAAGCTACCCATCTTATTTTCTACAAATTTGGGATTGATTTCAAAACCAATTTGATAATCATAGGTTTCTACCGAACCATAGTAATCACCGTAATAGATACTTAAAACCGCCACAGATTTTAGTTTATGAATGGGGATGATTTGGGTTTTAGATTGGATAGCGTCGTAGAGGTATACATTATGCCTTTCACTCAGTCCGGTGCAGGCTAAAAACAAGGCGCGAAAGTTAGAGTCGAGGGTAATAATTGGGTAAACCGTATCGCGGTCATTGCCTAGCAAATCCAAAGGTAGCGCAGAGGAATCGGGATTGGAGGAAATCCTATAAATATCAGATAGAGAGGTGTATAGGATAGAGTTGTTGCCCGAAAACTCTTGTTGGCTCAAATTGAAAATTTGTAAATCTTGACTATATAAATTGAGGCTAAAAAAGATGCCGAAGGTGAATACTAAAAGGATTTTTTTCATAGTCATGGTAGTAAACAATGAGGCTAAGGTATTGAGAGTAAACAGTTGTTAGGGCTGTTGGATCAAAATTTAACCCCCAAGCTTAGATAAAAACTACGTGGATCGGAGGGAATAATACCTGGGCCTGGATAACCTGTAGCGCGACGGGTAAAGTAAATTTCATTGGCGAGGTTATTACAACCAGCTTCTAGGGTGTAGCGTTGGTATTGATACGAGAGGGAAAAATCGAGGATTTGATAGGCGGGAATTAAACCAATAATCCCTTCGCGCAGGTCGCCTGCCATAGGGACAGCGGAGTTTTCGACATCGGTAAATTGCTCGCTGATGTAGGTGTATTGTAAGCTTGCCACCAACTTTTTATAGCCGCCTTTTAGGCCAAGTTTTAAATTAGTTTGCGGGATGAATTCCACTCTTTTACCCACTACATTATTATCTTCACTAGCTAAGTAGCGCGAAGAGGTGAAGGCCGCATTAACAAAGGAACTCAGCTGGTAAGGACTGTCGCTTTTTCCAAAGGTATTAAGCCAATTAACTTCCAAAAAAGTTTCCGCTCCGTAGATGAGTGCATTGCCGATGTTTTTCCGCACTCTTTGTGCGCGGTTATTGAGGATAATGCCAATGCGATTATTGTAAAGCAAGCTAAAAAGGCTTAAGTCAAAGCTGATTTTTTCCTTGATTTTCCCGCGAGTTCCGATGTCGGCGGTAAAACCGGTTTCATCGCTGATATCGGGATCAATAATAAAGGTTGGATTTACGGTGCGTATATCGCTGAAAGTTACAGAGCGGTAGTTTTGGGAGAAGTTCGCGTAGAGTTCTAGTCCCGTTTTAGGTTTAAAAGAGGCCCCTAAACCCGCTAGCACAAAGGCTCTTTCGAAGTCGCGGTTATCGCTAAGTGTGTCGCGGAAAATAGGGTTTCCCGCATTGTCGAAATTTACCAATTGGTAAGTGCCAGCACTAGCGGTTTTTATATACTCGAAGCGCATTCCGGGAGTGAGGGAGAATTTAGGACTGAGGTAAAAGATGTTTTCGCTAAAGAGGGAAAAATTTCGGTTGGGGAATTCGAATTCACTCTGACTGGCATAGTCGGGGAATTCGCTTTGGGCCAAAGAAAAATTAGCATCGCTGGCATTGCTTCCGGGGCCTTGCAGGGCTGAGTTTTGTGCGTGGTAGTATTTGCTGCCGATAAGAAAAACACTTTTGGTGTTCCTAATTGCATAGCGCTGTAAATAGCGTATTTCCGCGCCCGCATTAGCAAAGCGGCCTTTAATTAAATCACGGGGATTGAGATAGGTATCATCGCCATTTTGCTCGTCTAACTGACTGATAGGATTGGCGTTGAGATTATTTGGGTTTCCTCTGAAACCAACCGCATAGCGCTGGGCATTGAGGGCGAATAGGTTTACACTGAAATCGGCCGTATTGGCAAAGCGATGCTTGAATTTTAAAGCGTAGAGTTGCCAATTCACCTGAAACCAATTACGACTGCGATTACTGTACAGCGGATCGCGCTCAAACTGGCTATCGGTTAAGCCGCCTGCCTGTTTGGCCAAATAATTTAGCAGCGTATATTCGGCCGCTAATTGGGTTTCAGAGGTGAAGTTATACTCTAAATGGGCGTAGACATTACGCGAGCTAAACTGGGAATTGGGCCGCCATCCTTGTCCTTCTTTATAATTAAAAAAGCTATAATAGCCCCATTTACCTTTGGTCCCGCTAAGGCTGGTGAAATTGGTGAAAAGTCCAAAACTACCAAGAGTATTACGCTGAACAATAGCCAAAGAAGTGTCTTTTGCGGGCCCTTTCATTTTAAAATTGAGGAAGCCGCCAAATTGGGTGCCATACTGCAAAGAAGCGGCGCCGCGTACCACTTGTATTTCATCTAAAGCCTCGGCGGTGGGTGTATAATAACTTTCTGGGTAACCTAAAACATCGGCGCTAATGTCGTAGCCATTTTGCCGCACATTGAAATTACTGCTGCGATTAGGATCGAGGCCGCGGCCACCGATGTTTAACTGTAAGCCGGCATCGTTATTTTCATAGATGTTTAAACCCACCACTTGGGCAAATACCTGGCGGGCGTTATTAGCCGCGAGATTGGCCACGGTATTTTCAAGGACGATTACTTCCGACTTTTTACCGGCATAAACGGCGGTTCCTTCCACTTCGTTCAGTCTGCTGCCGCGAAAAGCCTCGCTGCGTTTCTGCTGGATTAGTACTTCATCAAGCTCTTCACCTAAAGGATGGAGGTAGAATTTTAGGCTGCTATCTTGACTAAGATTTAGCTGGACTTTCGTGCTTTGGTATTGATAGCTGAAAAAGACCAAGTCTTGCGTTGACTTAGCATCGACAAAAAGCTTGAATGCCCCTGTGGTATTGGTGATCACCAGGTTTTCACTTTGCACATGGAAGACTTCTACCGCGGCCAAGGCGTTACTATCGATGGCCGAAAACACTTGCCCTTCAAGTTTTACTTGTGCACTGAGGGAAAAGCCGCAGAACACTAAAAAGCTATAAACCGTAAATCGTATCATTGAATGGAAGAATCCAGGTTTTCTTGCCCCAGCCACGTTTTTCGAGACTGAGATCGACTTTGGGGTTAATAAATAGTTGACTCGAACGACCGTTTAAGGCTACATAACTCTCCGCATAAATTTCTAGATCGCCTCGGTTTTCGCTGCTGCGGAAATGGTCTTCGAGAAAATGGGCGTATTCGAGAATAAAATCGGGCTGAAAGCTCATTTGCTTTTCTTGGAAAGCGCTTAAAAATTGTTGATTGTTCACTTGAAAGCTTTCACCCCTTTGCGGATCGTAAATTTTAAAATTGGTATAACCCGCCTTTTCCATAAGCATTACGCGCCAGCTAAAACGAAAACCTTGCTCATGCCAAAAGAGTTCGCCCGGATAAAATAGGTGACGCCACGGAATAAGGATTTGACTAATGAGTAGGAGGCTAATAAAGCCTATTTGCACTTTTTTTAAGGCACCATTCTTCTGTTTATTGCTCGCTGGCAGATGCCTAGGAAAGGCGGGAGGACCCAAGATATTTTGAATGAATTTCAACATGCGCTGATGGAGGCTAGGGTCGAAGAAGATTAAGGCGCTCACAATCATTATGTAAGGAAACATTCCAATGGGAAAGAGAATGCGAGTAAGAACGTGGAATATCACCACCAAAACAAAGGCAAAATTGCGAGTAGGTTTATAAAGTAGCAGAAAAGGGATGCTTAAATCGTAGAGCATACCGCCCCAACTGAAAGTATAATGCAACCATCGTTTTTCTAGTAGGGAGCCTATAAAGGGCAAATCGTATTTACCGGGTAACCAAGTGGCGAGAGGTTGGGCTTCTAGGAGCCAGTCGGAATTGATTTTTGCCAAACCCGCGTAGAAGTATACAATAAAAAGTAGGGCTTTAATGGCATCAATACTGTAACGTGGAATCTTTGTAGAAGCGATTTTTGGCCTTCGATAAGCATCTACCGAGAAGTAGCGCTGGGCAGGTAAGAAGATTAGGAGAAAGCTTAAAACTGAAATAAAGTAATAGTGATTGAGATAAGTGGTTTTGTCCATCAACTCGATATAAGTGAAGCTGAGCCAAAAGGTGCTGATGGCTAGACGATACCAGAAGCCAAGGGCAATGCAAAGCGCCGCGCCAGCACAGATAAAGAAAATGAGATAGGTGTAAACTCCGAGTGGTTTCACCCATTCGAAGCCATAAAAGCTAAAGTGAAACTTAGGTTGGAGGTACAATTTTTCAATCCATCCAAAAGACCAAAAGCGCAGGATGCTACTAAACATCATGATGCCAAAGAAAATGCGAAAGGCCGCTAAAGGAGCGGCCTCCACATCTTGGGAGAGATAATATTTTAGCTTTGTAAACATTAATCGCCGTCGGCGTCGATATAATCTACGCGAACATTGAGGGCCTGTAGCATATCTACCTTGAGTAAAACCACCGCTTTTTGGAGCTCATCGTAAAGGGCTAATAAATCCTGATTGGAATTAGCGGCAACCAAAGAAAAGCTTGCCGGTAAATCCTTGGCCAAGCTTTCGGCCATCACCATTTGATTACTAATTCTAGCGCTTAAAAGCTCGTTCTGATGTTCGATATTCAGGTAGTTTAAATATTGCTCAAGGCTGTTGCCTGAAGCCCTATTTAAGAAACCATTCCCTTGAAAAAAGGCACGGTGGGCCTTTAAAGATTCCCTAAACAGTGACTTGCTCAGGCTATCGCTGTAATAGCCTTCCACATTTTGCGGCAAGGGACTACCCGAAAATACACCCGCGGGAATGCCTACTTTTCCGGCCCTAAGTTCTTTCTCGAAGTGGAAAATAAAATCGTTAATTAATTTATTAGTGGAAGCAGTAGCAGAAGAGCCGGTGTTGCTTATAAATTCACTGCGGTAACTTGTATTCCAATCATTTAAGACCTGCGTACTCATAGTTTCCAAACGTTCGGTCAAAGCAATTAGGTAGCGCCCATAATCAGCATTGCTGCTAAATTGGTTCACTGTTGTAGCAGCATCGCCAAAGCCACTTAGTAAATAGTCGATAGCGGGGAAACCTTGTTCGTTAAAAGTAGAAGGGAGGCTGAGATTGTAATTGCTATTTATTAGCGCTTCTTCAATTTCAGTGGCGCTAGTCGGGTAGATATTCGTGAAGTTTCGCAGATTATAGGCTTCAGCGGGACCGATTTCCAAAAAGCTAACCCACTGCCAAGCTGTATAAGCTTTTACAAATTGGGCGTGCAAATTGGTATGCAGACTAAGGCTAGGAGCGCTGCTAAACTGAGCAGCGGCACTTTTTAAAGCGATTACTTCCTGCTGGTAATTTAGATAAGCAGGCAAAATATAATCGTCGGCCCAGTGCACGAGCATGGTAGCTCTATCAAAGTTATCTTGGTTTTGGCTGTCGCCAGATTCCTCGTTAGAACATGCAAAACTCACCATCATCACTAGGAACAAGCTTAGTATTCGTCCCATCATTCTTCTATACATCATTTGCATCTTTATTAATACAATTAATTGGCAGCTTGGTTTAGGCTAAAGCTGAAACGGTCGGCAATTTGGTTGGATAAATTATCAAGCGTGGCAGCGTCTAAATCCCAAAAACCATTTGAACCTTGGTTGCTTAGGTCGCTTAAAATATTCTCCACCTCTTGAGCGGTAAAATAGGGTGCTTGAGTATTAGGATTTTGCGTAAACATTAGGCTATAAATAAAACCATAGGCTTCCCCTAAATCGTGTAGGGCTGTTCCAGGTTGATTGGCAGCAAAAGCATTTTTAGCCGCTTGTAAGTAATAAACCGAGAAGTTGCCAATAATGTTAGAAACGCGGTCTTTTATTATCGCAATTTGTTGATCGCGTAGGGCGTATTCACCCGCTACAATAGCCGCTCGACCTAATTTAAAGGCATTGAAAATATCTTGGGCGTAAGAACTAAAGTCAGAATCTCCATTAACCCTTGCGAGGTATTTATTAAGGAAGACGTCATTTGCACCTAGGTTTACCAAGGGATTTATAGGGTCATCGGCTAGACCAAAAAGATAGCCATAGGCTTCATCCCATTTGTGCTCCATATTAGTATAGTTGGTGCCTTCTAAAAGGAGGCCATTATCATTATCCTCGCGGTTATTGGCTTCATCTAAAACCGCGAGACTGAGGTAGTGATTCAACATTTGATCAACACAGAGTGCACCGATTAAAGATTTTATAAGGAACTCATTGTATTCGAAACCTTGAGCGTTTACATAACGTACAGCTGAACCATCGGCAATTTGTCCTGCTTTGCCAGCAGATGCAGCTTCATTACGAGTAGAATATATCTCGGCTACCTGTAAATCGATAAAAGATTCCATATCTGCTTTAATGCGGGCACTAAGAGCGGTATTGGCGCTGAAAAGTTCATAAGAGGCCGCCACCTTAGAACGGATGCTTTTGCTGGAGGCATTAAGGGCGGCAGCCGAATAAGGGTTTACATCATTACCGAGAGAGTCGGCGTTCGCAAACATTTCTTGTAAATCTTGCGCAGATTTAGAAAAGTCGAGCAGGGCCGCACTGAGTTCTGCGCCCATGGCGAGGCGTTCGCTTTGGCCCGAAAAATTAACGCTGCTGGCATTGTTTCTTTCAAAATTGTAGAAAGTAGGAGCAGTAAGAGATGGACTGGGATTCGACGTGCTAGTTTCTTCTTTTTCGCAACTGGAAAAAAAGACAAAACCAAGAGTTAAAGCCGAGAGTAAGGGCAGAGATTTACGCATTATGCTTATTTAGATTTAATTAAAATAGTATGATGCTGCAAATCTAAAATCCCTTGTTAAAATGGGCAAGCCTTATTTAAAAACTTTCTAAATAAGACAGCTTAGTGTTTGATAATGAAAGATATAAATTTAGCAAAGAGAGCTGTTCAGCGTCATAATTTTATGACGAGCTTTTGTTTCCCAAACGAAAACCCCGCCTTAGGGATTGCAGCGTAAAGCCCACAGCGAGGTACGAGCGAGGACTTGGAGCGTAAAGCCCGACCCGGAGGGTAAGGCCCAAAAAAAGACCTGAACACTTTAGGCGAACAGGTCTCTGGGAGGTAAGATATAAGGACTAGACTATTTTCTCGTCCACCAAAACTTGAAAACCGTCTTCCATGGTCTGCTGTAGCGGACGGAATTTAAGGCCCAGTTCTTTTTTAATTTTGGAGTTATCGGCATTAAAAGCCACATTTACATTATTGCGTAAAAACTTGCGGCTGAGAGTTTTATTGATAAAAGGTCCCACCAACATTAATAACCATTTGGGCGCCGCAGATTTGGCAATGGGGAATTTTGCCCCAAATTTATCTTTTAAGGCCAGCGACATTTCTAAGAAATTGGTATTGTGCGCGGAAGTGATATAACGTCCGTGCGCGGCCGGGTTAAAGCCCGCTTGATAATGCGCTTCGGCCACATCGCGAACATCTACCACACCGATTCCCAGCTTGGGCGCACCCGTTTTAAAAGTACCATCGCCCATTTGTTTGAGGATGCTAAAACTTTCGGAGGTAGTGGCCTGTGGATTTAAAGGTGGTCCCATCACAAAGGAAGGGTTGATGGTTACAAGATCCCACTGTGACTGACTTTTAGCAATTTCCCAGGCCTTTTGCTCGGCGACAGTTTTGGAGTAAGAATAAGGCTGATATTCTAAAGAGGCGGTGGTATTCCAAATTTCTTCGGTGATAATACCATTGGGTGCATTTGTGCAATCGATGGCATCGGTGTAAATAGCGGCACAGCTACTGGTAACTACCACGCGCTTAACGCCGGCCACTTTTTTAGCGCTCTCTAAAACATTAGCGGTTCCTTTTTGGGCGGGATCAATTAGATCTTTTTGGGCATCCTTAAAATCTGAGGTGAAAGGGGAGGCCGTGTGATAAACCAACTCGCAACCTTCCATGGCAGCCTCGTAAGAGCCCATGTCTAATAAGTCGCTTTTGAAATATCGTATGATGCCGGGCGAATTAGCCGCTAAAGCATCGAGGTGAGCGGTTTTCTTTTTACTATCGGGATTTCTTACCGCAGCGTGTACGGTAATGCCTTCGTCGAGTAATCTTTTGATTAACCAAGCGGCCACATAGCCAGTGGCTCCAGTTACTAATACGGGTTTTTTAGGGTCTATGGTAGTCATATTTTTTTATTTATGATGCAAAGGTGACTTTATTTAAGTGGAGAAAAGTACACAAAGTGCGGAAAGACTAACACAAAAATGGCATCGCACCTTTTCTATTTTTGGCTTGCGCAGATTTGTTTAGTAATACCTCTAGTTTAAGTTTCGAAACTCGAGGGGCGTTTGGCCGGTTTTAGATTTAAATAAACGGGTGAAGTAGTGGGGGTAATTGAAACCAAGCTCGTAAGCCACAGTACTAATGGGATTTCTGGTATTGCGCAATTGGTCTTTGGCTTTTTCAATGATAAAGTCGTTGATGTGATCTTTTGCCGCTCTGCCGCTTTCTTTTTTAAGAAGGTCGCTAAAGTAATGCTGGGAAAGAGCAGCTTTTTCGGCAAAGTAAGCAATACTTGGAGCGCCTAAATCGAGATGTTTTTCTTCCTTAAAATAGGCCTCTAAGTCACTTTGAAACTGCTGTACTAAGTCTTGGTTTTGGGTACTACGCGTATTAAACTGTCTTTCGTAAAAACGCAGGCTATGACTTAATAGTAGATCGATAAAAGACACTAAAACTCGGCGGCTATGATTATCGATGCGTTGTTCGTATTCGTTTTTGATATCGCGAATGCAATGGTTAACAATCTTTTCTTCATCGCTCGAAAGGTGGAGAGCTTCGAATACTTCATAATTAAAGAAGTTAAAGTCTTTAATGTTCTCCTGTAAATGGCTGCCCCGAATAAGATCAGGGTGAAAGAAGAGCATCCAACCGCTAACATCGCCTTTGTTAATAGTGTTGGTAATGGTGCTTAACTGCTTGGGGGCACTAAAAACCAAGACTCCCTCTGCAAAATCGAAGCTATTGCGGCCATATTCTAAACCACAGCTTTTATCTTTCATGGAAATCATGTAGAAATCGCTCATCATTTGCAAGCCTACATATTGATCGCTGATTTCCATTTCTGCCGCGTCGATAACGGTAATAAGGGGATGCTTGGGTTCCGCCAAACCCAATTGTTGGTGTAATTGACTAATGGTTTTGAACTCGATGATATTTGTTGCCATTCCTTTTAAATTCTAATGCAATAGTACAAATTCAAGAAAGCTTGAATTTCACAATTTGGGGAAGGAGCAGCACAAAATGCGGAAATAAAAAAAGCGGCTAATCAATTTGCAATTAGCCGCTTTCATGTATCTCAACAAAAGTGTTTAATAAATAAAAGCCGGATCTAAATTCCCAGGGGCATCAGTAAACCAGTTAGTATTTAAAGTTCCGCCAGAAGTAGCCCAAGTAGAGAAATTTAGATAGGCCTGATTGATAGGGCTAAACTCTATAGGGTAATTAAACTGTTCCGTAATATTTATTCCCCAAGGCAAGCCGGAACTCGTTTTATAGTAATATTCATTTGCTGGATTGGTAGCATCGGCACCGCTGCCAAAAAGACTAGCATCAGCTAAGCTAGTGGGGGCATAACCAGGAAGATGAATTTCTCTACCACGAGTAGCATTGGCGAATATAAAGGCATTATAAGGTGGTAGTCCAACATTAGCAAGGCTTTGAGGTGTACTAAAGTTAATGACATTGCTCAGCGTTACCGGTGCTACCGTACTTTGTCCGGGTACGGTATTAATGAAACTGGAACCCGAGGCAGGAATTACTTTATAAACATTATCAAAAGCAATAATTGTAGCCGAATTCTGATTTGCTTCGGTACCATTGGCATTAGTACTTACCAGGTTTTCTTGTAAGCTCTGTCCACTTACGGCATTAATATTAGCATCATCTATATTGCTAAATTGAAAACCAAAGCCATTTTCAAAACCAGCGCCAACGGCACGAACCGTCCAATCTGCCTCAATATCTACAATATCATTATTGCCATTTACGATGTGATCTATATCATAGTCGATAACCATATCATTAAAGTCATAATCCCCTTGTGAAGGCCATAAATCTTCGTAAGCTAGAGTACCACTGAAATTATTAATTACGGCGCGATTCGGATCATTGGGGAAGGCATCACTTTCGTTGGACACCCCATCGCCATCGTCGTCGGCTTCGGGAGTTACCGGAGGAACATTGCCCGTTTCAATAGCTGACCAAGGATTTGCCGAAACGTAAAAAATAAGATCATTAAAATCATTATCACTGCTAATAGAGCGGGTTTGATCTTCGAAGCCATTTAATAAAAGCTGACGACCGATATCAGAAAGCTGCACGGTATGTTGGCGTTTAGTTGGGTCACTCTCACTTGTATTTAAATCGCTGCGAGAATAAAATTTAGTGGCATTTACATTAACATTCGTCCCGTCCCATGCATTCTGAAACAAAACCCAACTGATAGATTTGCCGGCAGGGAAGGTGCCTAGTTTAACTTTGTCTCCAGCGTATAATTCACCTGAGCTATAAGCTAAAGAAGCATTGGGCAGGATGATAAAGACGGAATCTATATCATTAGCCGTGGCAGGCGGATTATTTGAATCGTAAACGTAATAGCCTAGAGAGTTTTTATAACCAGCGCCTTCACCAATGAAGGTAATCCAAACATCACTCATGGCTGTAACCTTAACATCCAGTTCATTACCAGAGGTTAGGTATTGTGGATTGTGCACGGGTACTGGACGATCTTCGGGAAGCGAAGCATTTACATCATCTAAAAACTCTTGGCTTACCACATCACCTGGGTTTTCGAGGTAAAGAGGCAAACCTTTGTATTTTCCTTCATTAAAAGCCCCCATGTAATAGTATTTTCCGCTAATCGGAATTCGGGTTGCATTAGTTTTTTGAGTCTTAAAAGTCCTTGGTGGTAAAGTACCACCGAATTGTGCACTAAGGTTAGTTGAAACAGCGAGCTTTTGAATATTGGCAAAGCCTACTGCGCCCGCTTCTACGTAAAGGTGGTTTAGATAAGCAGGAAGAGCTACTTCTGTTGCTAATACTCCGTTGGCATTGGTAAAGCCGCTACTCAGCAGCACACCGTTAGAATCGGGGTGATTCGTGTAAAAGTTAATTTTCACTCCTGCTAAGTCATTATCCGATAAGCTTTTTACGCTAATGCTTGCATTTATAGTTTGATCGGTTTCGAAATTGAAACTAGCGGGAATATTTAATTCTTTGATGTCGCTAGGGATAGGATTCGCGGTGTTGGAAGAATCGTCATCTTTTTTACAAGCACTAAAGGCTATCACTAGAATGCTTAGGTAAAGTGGGGCTTTCATAAGAGTGGGGACTTTAAACAAATTTCGGCAAAATTCGAATATTTTTTGCTGATAGAAGTCACTTTTCGATGAGTTGTACCGTTTTGTCGTTAGAAAATAGATTATTGTCGGTGAAGGACTAAATGAACAAGGGAAATATCTTTTTTACCTAAAGACGGAAAGATATAGCTGACGACATTCGGCAGTTCTAGGAACTTAGATACGAGCTTATATTTCAAAGTTTTAAGCTTACAGCCTGAGAGGATATAAGATCATTTTTGTTGTTTTTTCTAAATATAAACCATACGTTACCCTCTATTTGTTTTATTACTAATTACTATAATATTGGAAATTCAGTTATTTCCATATTATATGGGCTTAAGTGTTTACGATCTACAATATCTCAACGATATACTTTTAATTCATCGAAATCATAACCTGGCCGGCTTAGTATAGATCGAGAGACACAAGAGCCGAGGTTTGAGAGAGGCTGAGCCAAGAACCGAGAACCGAAGAGGGGATGCGGGGGAGTTGGGATTTGCGGTTTTTTGAAGGTTTGAATGTTTGGAGTTGGGATGTTTGAATGGTAGGAGTAGCGAAAAGCACCAGAGGTGCGACATCTCGATAGTATCATTCAATGGTCAGGAAGCCAAGCGCCGTAGGTGCGACATCTCGATGGCAAGACTAGAGAGGGATTGAGAGAGGCGAGAACCGAGAGCCAATGAACCTTACATTCGGTTATCGCAAGGCGGTAAGCTTAAGAGTTTTAGCAGATGGAACAAATATCGATGCCGAGGCACTCAGCAAAAGTGAAAAGGTAGTGGTTTGTCTCAATCCCTTTTATGTCGATTTCTATATAGCCGAAGAAAGAGTGAATAAATACCAAATCGTTAATTTTAATGGTGATTTGGTAGCAGAGGAGAGTCTCAATCCTACAACAGGTATTTATCGGGTTTACCTGCCCCAGCTAGATTTCGGAATGTATATTCTGCGTCTTTACAAAGTTGACGGTAAAATTTTGGAGAAGAAGATCTTTAAAATGACTTATTAGTGGTTTAAATAATTCAACTTCCCTTTTTATTGAGAATTAATTGCAAATATTTTCTCTGAATTATCAATCCTGAAAAGGAACCAATTATATAGGCAATCACATCACTCCAAAGAAAGCCAGAGCCTAAAACCAGCGCAATTAATTTTTGCTTTCGCAGATCATTAATCCACGGGGCTTGGTAGAGCTGTAACAATTCAATTCCTATACAGATGCTTAAGCTTAGATAAAAAAGAAACCTTGGCGCTTTATTGGGATAAATAAAAGCCAATAGAAAATACATCATAACTGCATATAGCGCATCTCCTAAAGTATGGGTAAATTAAGGTAGGCACCCAAGGGCTGCGCGAAGCTAGACCCAAGCCAATTACTCCGCAGAAAATAACAAAATAGTTTCTTCGTTTTCGCCTCATATTGCTTCTTTTGCGCATCTAGCGAAAGCTATGGACATGCATACAAAGCCTCATTAAATAATATTTGCAAAGAATCAATAGGTTCAATTGAGTCACCTGAGCGGGTTCGCACCGAAAGTAGCAGGGAAGGCTCACCAAATGAATCTTCTGTTTGGGCTACTTTTAAAAAGGCAAAAAGGGAGGAACTTTTATTGTTGGAGCAGCGTCGATCGGCACCCACCACATTCGCTCCTTGTAATGCCGCCATTAGCCTACAGGATAATTCACCTTCAGTTTCTAAAAAAGCCTTTTCCATGGACTTAAGAACTTCCTCATTCAATAAAATATTGCCCTGAATACTATAATTAGGACCAGTAATATGCCCCGTAAATGAATCGGTGCTATCGCCCGTATAGGCGGCAGAAAAAATCTCAGATCCAGACATACTTACTATCCCATATTGGCGATAAAAAGGTTTGTTTACGGCATCGTGAGTTTTTAACCATTCGATTATTTCTTTGGCATTTTTACCAGCTTGCATTTGCTCGCGCGCTAGCTTTTGATTGGCCGGTAAGTAATAGGCTTGGCTATTTATCGCGCCTTTTCCCGGAAACAATTCGCCCAGAAAATCATCACTGTTAAGCTCTGTCTCAAATAAATCCACACAAGAAGCCCCAGCACTGCCTACTTCACCCGTATTGGGATCAACTGCGACGATAGAAAAGGTGTCTTGCGCTGCTAGTTGAGAAACTGCAATGAACAGTAATAGTGCGAATGAGATACTTAATTTTTTCATGGATTTAAAAGTAGCTAAATTTTCGGCTGACTTTATTTAACCCGCCTTGGATGCATAAAAAATGATTAAGGAAAAATGGCATCTTTGCCTCATGAGAGTATCGCTTAAGTCTTTGCGCAATGGTCACTTAGCACTAGTATTTCTGTCCTTTTCCATCGCTATTATACCACTTGTTTATATTAAGGATATCTTAGATCCTTGTTTAGCGCCACGCTTGAGCTTTTTAGGTTTGCTGGTGTTTATCCTTGCGTTTTTTGCCTTTTTCAAAAAGACGTGGCAAGTCGCTCAATGGTCGGGAGTTTTTATCCCTTTTCTAATTATTGAGGCTCTCAGTTTATTTTATGCGCAGAATCCTCATGAAGCTTTTAAGCCACTGCTTGGCGATTTACTGCTCTTTTGTTTTTTAATTTTAATTGTTTTCCTATTAAATAATCACTCAGCAAAATTTTGGTTAGCTAAAGCATTAGTTATTTGCAGTATTATCCTTTTAGCCTTTGCGTACTTTCAATTATTTGAGTTTCAAGCTTGGCAAAACTCTGAAATGTTATACCAAGTTAGTTCCTTCATGGGGCATCGTAATCTACTCGCTTCAGCTTTGCTATTGGCCTGGCCATGGTTAATATTTATTAGCTGGAAAGGAAAGGGATTTTGGCGATTTCTAGGCACGGTGAGTTTACTCGCTTCCATAGCGCTTATTGTGGTTCTTGAATCGCGAACTGTTTGGATTGCGGCCGTGGTTTTCACCATGGTTTTTGCTTTAAGCGGCCTAGCAAGTCGAGCCTTTCGCAAAGTAAAAATGAAATACTGGCTTTTAAGTTTTGTGGGCTTATTAATAGGTTTGTTGTTGGTATTTATCCTAATTAAAATAAAAGAGGAAGGCAGTATCAAAAAAGCGCAAGAATTAAAGACTTCGGTAAGTATTTCATCTACGGAAGAAAAAAACTTCACCGTTTCGGAGCGACTTTTACTTTGGAAAGCCACCTTAAATATGATTTGGGATAATGGTTGGGGCGGAGTAGGAGCGGGTAATTGGAAAATTCAGTTTCCTGCTTATGGTTCGGATATTTGGCGCGCAAGACAGGGAATGGTGCAGTTTCAGAGACCGCATAACGACTTCCTTTGGGTACTCTCCGAATTGGGCATTTTAGGATTTCTGAGTTATCTGACGCTATTTGTTTTTATATCGGCTTCTGCCTTACAGAGCGCTGGAAATAGTGCTTTAAGTAAGGAAGAGCGGCAGTTTGTAAGACTCTTACTTGCGGGACTGATAGCCTATTTAGTTGCTGCGCAGTTTAGCTTTCCGCGTGAAAGAGTTTTTCATCAAATTCTGCTTTATTTAGGGATAGCGTCTATTCTAAGCTTTCGCAAGAAGGCAGAGCTAAGTTTAAGAGCTTCTTTGCTAATTAAAACGCTGGCCGCTTTAATTGGACTTCTAGGCTTGACCTTTGGATTGAATTGGTGGCAGGGTGAGAAGTTGACGGTAAAAATTAACCAGGCCCGTTCAGAGGGCAATTGGCAGAAACTTTTGATTTATACTAATGCGTTAGAGGGAAATAGATTTTATCAAATTGATCCAGTGTCCATACCGATTTGTTTTTACAGCGGCCTTGCCCATCTTAATTTACAAAACTATAGTCAATCAAAAGCAGATTTTGAGTTGGCCTATAAATTACATCCAAATAACATACATGTGATCAATAATTTGGCGAATATCAACCTCTTAGTAGGAGATTTAGATAGCGCAATAAATTTTTACCAGCAGGCTTTGGATGTTTCTCCCAAATATTTAGACGGCGCCTTAAACTTAATGGCAGCCTATTTTAATGGTGGCCGAATAACGGAAGCCTTTGAATTTCTGGTAAAGTACGAGCCAATTTTTGCCGTAGATCGTCCCGATCATCCAAGCTTGGGCCTCTATAGAAAAGCGATAGTAATGGCTCAGTTTAAGTTGCTTTGCCAATCATTTGATCAGGCCTTGCGCGAATTTTGTGCGGGCTTAACAGAGCAGACCATAATGGATTGCTACGAAGCGGCCCGTCAGGAAGAAATTAGCTTTGAAGAAGCCCTTCTTCGAAGGCTGCAAGAGTAATAAGGGATAATCTTTAACTAGTTCACCTAACTATCTCTTTATTAATAGCGTTACTATGGCAGAACAAATTAGCAACAAGCTCTATGTCTAAAAAATTATTCTCTGTATCCTTAGCAATCCTATTAGCAGGAGGACTTTATGCACAATCCGTTTCGATTTTAAACCCATCTGTCGGGCAAAATGGACAAACTTTACCCATTATAATTTCTGGTCAGAACACAGCCTTTACCAAGGCTCTGTAAGTTTAATTCTGTCACAAGGTTCAGCAAATTATGGGGCAGGGTAGCAATACTGTTTTTCAAACATTGTAGCGGTAAATAATACTACCCTTTCAGCCAATTTAAGTGTCCCTGGTTCTAGTACTTTAGGTTTTTATGATCTAATGGATTAATTCAGGTTCAAGTACAATTAATAAGATTGGCGGCTTTTGAAGTTATTACCGGCGGGCAGAATGTAATTTCCACCAATTCTCCCGGTGCTAAACCGGGGCAAAACTTAAATGTAACTTTCAATGTAACTGGGGCAAGTTTTAAAAATCTGGCGTCAGAAAATATCGAAAGTTTGGTTAAGCAAAGGCAATCAGGTAATTGAAGGCTTTTCAATATTCAAATTATTAATGGGACAAGTTTTAGCGCTGACTTAAATGTACCACTTTCGGCCAGTACTGGCTTGTGGGATATTAATGTATATACCAGCATTGGCAATAATTCAAGCTCAGCAGTCTATAATATCGCGGCCGACATTAGCACAAAAGAGTTTGAAAAGTCGCAATTCAATATTTACCCAAATCCTGTGGGTGATGAGTTGAAAGTAGAAATACCCGCTTACGCAGATGCAATAGAATTTACGGTTTTAGACTTAAGTGGAAAGAAAGTACAAAATTTACAGTCAAAGCAGGAAGGAAAAACCTTAAGCATTAATACCAAGACTTTATCGAGAGGGACTTATTTAATACAGTTTAGCTGGGACTCAAAAGTATTAGCCACCAGAAAATTGGTGAAAAATTAAGCTAATAAAATAGAATAAAAAAGGCTAGGAGTTGGTACTGCTAGCCTTTTTTGTTTTTAATGATTTTGTAAGATTTAGCGCAGAATTTCGTCAACAAGTTCGCTTTCGAAATCTTCAAAAACTTCTTTTAAGTTACTCGCACCATTTGTTCCGTAATTCACGAAAAATGCCATCGAAACTTCAGCCGTGGGAAAGTAGAACAAATCGGCACTATAGCCTAAGTCACGACCAGTATGGCCCAAGCCAAAAGCCGATTTTTCAGTAAACTTTTTAATGTTGCCAACTCCCGTGTAAAAATTATCGCGTGCTAAATGAAAGTCTTCCATTTCTAAAAGTGAAGCCTCGCTTATGATACTTTTGTCTACATAGAGTGCCCGAATAAATACATTTAAGTCTTCTACGGTAGAGTAAACGCCGCCATAACCGTTACCGCTACCGGTAATCATATTAGACACGTTTACGATGGTACCATTATTATGTAGATCGAAATAACCCTGCGCTGCATTATTTGGTAAATCTTCCCGTCCCTGATAATAGGTGTCTGACATTCCTAAAGGGTTCAATATTTTCTCTCTCAATAATTCGCCATGATCACGGCCGGTAGCTTTCTCAATGCACATGGAAACAAGAGTGGTATTGGTATTGGAATAGCTAGCGGTAAAAGGAGCTTCAAATTCGATAGCCCCCTGATTATAAGCGAACTCTAGTAACTCTTCTTGGCGCCAAACCCGATTAGGGTTATTGATAACAGCCAAATAAAACTCACTACTTGTGATCAGGTCGAAAATACCCGTGGTATGATTCATACATTCTTTAATAGTAAGCCCTTCGGCATTATCGAGTTTATCTAAAATATCAGCATCAATATAAGCAGAGATGGGGTCGTCAATATCTAGAAGACCTTCTTCCTGTAGTTTAAAGGTTAAGACACCCACCATCAGTTTGGTGATACTGGCCGCTTTGGAAGGGTGACAAGGAGTAAATTCCACACCACCTTCAAGATCTGCGAAACCAGCGCTGCCAATATAAGAACCAGACGAATCTTCGACTAAAACAGAAATCCCCGGTAGTCCTAAGTTTTTATACTTGTCTAAAATGGCCTGAAAGGCTTGTGATTTAGGATGAGCATCAGTAGAAACAGTGCAGTTTATAGACTCTGTAGCTTGTACATCTGCTTCTTGGCAGGCGGCTATACTTAAGAGGGCAGCTGCGAAAAATACATTTTTTATAGACATTGGTTTAGATTAAAGGTTAATGGGCATATCAATACCTAGCGAAAAAGTATTGTAAGGCAATAAGGGAACATAGCCCGAAACATAAGGTCCCTGAAGAAAGCTTCCAAAAGCTAAAGTAAAAGCCATACCATGAGAATCTCCCGAAGGGCAATAAGAAGCGCCGATTCGCCAGCCTAGCATAAACTGAGAACGCACCTTGTTTAAAGCGCGAGACTGATAGTTACCATCATCTTGCAATTCTAAAACCGCTACATTATTAATCGCCATAAGATAGCCAAGGTCAAGGGACGCTTTTAATTTCCACTTGGAACCAATCGTGTAGGCGTAGTCTAGAGAAGGGTAAATTTTTATTCCCGTTTGAATAAAGCGATGGTAAAACATTCCAATGTTACCACTCACCGCCCATTGATGTATTTCACCAGTGTTAATTCGGTGTTGAATGCCTAAATCTATACCCGGATGAAAATTAGAATAGAATAGGGCGGGGTAAGAATTAAAAGGCAGTCCAGTAATATTGTTGGAGCCTCTAATTTCCATGCGATGCTGCCCGTAGCTGAATAAGGCAAAAACGCATAAAATTAGGGTGATACTGTGTTTTTTCATGTGCTGAACTTTTGTTTGCTGTTAAGGCTAGTCAATATTTAATCTAGGGCTGTAAAGCTATGCAATGTAAACTTTGTATAAGATTCCGCTTGAAGACAAAAGAAAGAGGCAAGAAGATTAAATCCCTTCTTGCCTCAAATTCTTGCGAAAACTTTAAATAAACTAATCTTCCAAAGAGAAAAGATCCTCAACTTTACAATCGAAAAGTTTGGTCATTTTTAGCGCCAGCTCTAGGGAAGGAGAGTATTTATCATTTTCTATGGCATTAATGGTTTGTCGGCTAACGGCTAGCTTTTCCGCTAAATCTTGCTGCGAAATCTTATTCATGCTGCGGTACACTCTAATCTTATTCGTCATTACTAGCCGTTTTATAATGCTTCAATAACTTAAGGTCGAAGATTAGGTTGAAAAGAAAAAGAATGAGGAAGAGTTGAGCAAAGAGAAAGGTTAAAAAGATCATTCCGAAAATACTTAAAACTGTCAGTAATAAAATGCCATAGCTTATAAAAAGGCTAATGCGCAAGGCATCATTACGTAGTTTGTCTATCAGTTCATCCTCATGCTTTTCTTTAGAAAAGCCAGACATAAGGCCAAAAACGATAATGAAAACAGAAAGCAGTTCATCCAGGTAAATGGTTTCAATCCAACCGCTTTCAGCAGGACCGAATATTTCGTCGTTGATTAAAGCGGGGACTTTAAAGGTAAAAAGCTCCTCGACTTTTGGATCTCCCTCTAAAAATAGCATGTAATAAATCCCGAAGCCGAAAAAGAGATAAAACAGAATCCGACTTACCTTTTTAAAACGATGGGGCAGTAATAAGCTCATAATTTTGATTTTTAAGATGATCAAATGTATGGTATTATTTACTAAATGTAAAATATTGTATACAAAAAGTTTATGATTCTTTACAAATAAGCCGCTAATAGTAGGTACAGCTGGGTACTTTTATATCGGTCATTATGGAATTACACCTAGGTGCCTAGACTACTAATTTTTAATTAAAAGGTATCGCAGCATCGCTTCTCCATGTAGGCTTAAAGCCAAGATGCGCAGGCCTTTAGCGCTCTCGTCATAAATTGAAATACTTGTTCCAGATGCAATTTTCCCAGACTGTAAAACCCGTCCTTGCAAGTCCAGTAATTGGAAGTGCAAGTCAGAAGCATTGGAATTATCCAAGCTGAAACTGTGGGAGTAAGGATTTGGATAAACATTAAAATTTAAGCTTCCTTTTGCGACTTCAAGGCTTAAAGTACCATTGGAAGCATTGGGAGTAGGCACCGGGAAGCTAATCCAAGAAGGACTAGCATCATAGAAGCGGCCATAGCTTATATCGGAGGATTGGGCGCCAAATGTGATTAAATCGGCGGTATCAACTTGACCATTAGTATTTTTAGCCAGAATAATTTCTTCGCCGCCTTTGGATAAGCCGAAATTAGTATGGTAAATCCCCGCAGTGGTATCGCTGGAAGCCCAAAAAATAATGAAGCCTCCCGCGGCCAGGTAATCGCTTGGAAGCTGCCATTCGAATGGAGTAGAGGAGTTGTCACTTAGATAATAATCGCCCAAGTAAACGCTATCGCTGCTATTATTGTAAAGTTCAATCCAATCGTTATAAGCGCCATTATTATCAGCAATGGTATTATCATTATCCGCCATAAACTCGTTGATTACTAAATCGCCAATTAATCGAATGTTTAGGTTATTGGCAGTACAGGGTTTTGTGCTTTGTTTGCCTTGCGTGTCACTCGCGGTAATTTGATAAGAAATATTTCCACTAAGAGGCTGAGCTATTGCATTAGCATAGATGCCATCATTAGCCTGCTGATCGTTATGAAGACCATCGTCGTAAAGCGTGAGACTTTGAGTGGATCCGTTATTAATCTGATAATTACAGCTCACAGAACTTAAAGACTCATCTACAACTAGTGCCTTAAAAACGATTTGACCTGGCAAGCTAGAAGCATCAGCAATAGGTGAATGAATGATTGGAGTAATATCGAAAGTTCCAAGCTGATTTAAAGCGGTGCTAGAGCGCGTATTAAGATAAGGCTTGATGCCTTTTTTCACGTGTTGATTTGCTTGATTGGTTGTGAAACTTTGGTCGAAATCGCTGTTGCTGAAACCGTAGTCGAGACTTTTAAAGGTATCTGCGTAAGCGTAGCTATTAATCTGATTTTTAATGGAATCTATACTGTTTCTAAAAGTATTACTTCCAATTTTGGTAGCATAATCACGCAAATAATATTTGTAAATATCCTTCAAGGAAGATATCGCTAAAAGTCGATTGGCTAAAGGAAAATTTTGTCCGGCATTATGCCAATTATTCACATCTCGGCTTGACCAATCTATTCCGAACCAATCTACTCCCATACTATTGTCAATATCGTATGGGATGTATTCAATTTTTCCAGTTTGTGGGTTTTCGTAGAGGTAATAATTATTCTGATTAAAGCTGTAATTATCCCAATGCCCCATAATCACTTCGAAGGCCAGGGTTTGTAAATAACTTTCAATATTAAAGACAGAGTCTAAACTACAAACTAGTTGATTTTGAGGCGTGTTATTTAAGATGTCAATGAACTGCGCTAGTTTAGTATAGTCATCCACATCTTCATTGGTTTTCAGCTCATAAACTCTTTCGCCGTTGTTTTTGGTCAGCTTATAATCGTTGGGGTTATTGCTTACAAACCGCAAATTAGCAGGATAGGTACACTTGTATAAATTACCGGTATTGTTACCAAAACGATGACTAAGCCAATCGTTATTAATGTGTTCTGTATTGATATAGAGACCTTTATAATCGCCATTTATATAAAGTTCACTATGAACGCAACGTGAACTCGCTATCCCTTCTGCAGCAGCGAATTCCCAAGCAATACGTGCTCTACTTATACTCGGGTCGTTATGCTCACCATTGAGGTTAAAGTCTTTAAAACCTTGGTAACGGCGACCACTGTTAAAGCTGTTGATCGAAACTTTAAAGGATTTTTTATCCGCTTGTCGCGATGTGTTGCCACGCAAACGAAAGCCGATATTAGTCAGCGTATCATTTAGATTGCCATTGGTGAAAATAAGGGTCGCCGGAAATTCGTGATCGGAGCTAGCATTGGCAGGGTCTAAAATAACCGCAAGACTGTCGGCATGGATAAGGATTTCTAGTTTGGAGACTGCATTAGGATCGTAAAGGGGACCATCAATTGGATGAGCAACTTGAGCTTGTAAGCTGATGAAAAGACCAAGAAAAAATAGGGTTTTACAGACTTTCATAAAAATATATTAGGGTAAAGATAAGTGTTGCCAAAAATAAAACCCCCTTAACTTGTTCGTTAAGAGGGTTTTTTATGAATTATTATGAATTTATAACTTAAAATTGTGACGATAGCCCGCACAGATATTCAGAGAACCAACCTTAGCTTCCAAATCTTGGATAAACCATTCAATGTTATAGTTCATGGGGACTATGTAGGAAACAGACAAAGTAAAGCGGTTGATTTGTATTCCTAACTCGGGTCTAATTCCAAAATTAAAGGCAATACCTGGAGGAATAACGATTTGAATATTGTCTATTAAAGGCTCATAATAGCTTAGAGGAGGTGTACTAAATTGACCTAGACCCAGAGTTAAACTTGCAAAAGGGCTTAAAAGCTTTTTATCATCGAGAAGCGTGTAATGCAACTTTGCGCCATACAAGGCTAAACCATAGAATCCAAGGTAGGATACAGATTCATCACTAGCGGTAAAAAATATGTTTCGATTGTAAGAAACTCCTAGCATTAATCCTTCTACGTTTTCGAAAACATAGAGTAAGTCAAGATCATATCCTATACCCAATGAAAACACATTTGTACTATTGCTAGGGTTGTTAAAAGGATCGCCTTGTGTCTGGGCATAGCCAAGGTTTATGCCAAAGCTTAATTCTTGCGCTTGCAGCATCGTTGTGAAGCCAAAGAGACTAAAAAGACTGGCTAAAAAATAGGTTTGAATAGTTGGTTTAAGCATAATATTTTGAAGTTAATGCTGGCTAATTTAGGATAAATCACGAATTGCCAAAATTCTTTTTAAAAAATAAGTATTTAAATAAAGCCAGGTTTAAAACGCATTTTCCTTTTGAAATAATTTTTAGATTTTTCCATTTTACTTTTTAGTAGGATTGGTATATCCAAGCCCTAGTTTTTAAACGCGAGTGATACAATTAAATCCCTTGGCCTTGCAGGTAGCTGAGCCTCTCGAAGCCCTCGTATTCGTGGATGTGTTGTGGATCTGGTCCCACAAGCTGCGAGAGACTAAGGCCCCGGTTTGCTGGGATCAAAAATAGAAGCTTTAGGATGAATATCTCAAAGGCTATAGATAGCTGGCAATGCCTTTCAATGACCTTTAAAATTAAAGCCTCTTTTAGAAAGGGTACAAATGGATTTTCCAATAAAAGTGAAAAATACTTCATCTAGTTTATTTGATATAGCCCGCTACCGCTGCATGATCTAGACTTGTCTTTTAATTAAAAATCTGAGGCTAAGAGTTATAATCGAGCTCAGGTTAATTTAACAATAAATGATCTTAAGAAAAGGCATCCTCGGAATTGAATGGGTAGAAAAATCCTTTCAAATTTTAGATAGGATCTTAACGCTTCACCTTTAGCACATAACTGCACAAATAATCCTCTCCTAATTTGAGATGCAAGTCGTAAAGACCTTTTTTACTAAAAGAGGTTTTCAAAATAAGGGTATTGTATTCAAGGTGTATAGAGTCCGCTTCAAAAGACAAAACCTTGTTTTCGGTAAGCAATTCGAGATAAAGATCTTCAAAGTTAAAGCTATCGGTAATTTGAAAATTAAAGACAATCTCTTCATCTTTAGTAATATCCTGGTGAAAGTTTGATTCTAAAATTGGGAAAATGCCAAATTTAAATGCGGCGCCATAAACTAGGGCAGACGATAAGAATTTCTGTTTCGAATAGGAACTATCTAATAAAGTCCATTTTTGTTCTAATGGAAAATGGTTGCGAAAGAAGAGATCGGGTTGGCAGAGAAAAAAGCCATCATTATAATCATCTACAAAAACCTTTAAGCCCGAAAAAACATAGAAATTCCCCGCCGACCAAGTGGGATCGCATAAATACCATTTGCCATTTAAGAAAACCGCATTCCAAGAGTGGTTTACAATGCCCAGTTCTTCCACATTAGATCCGCTGCTGCGACCATAGCCATTTACTATTTCTACCTTGATCCCAATAAAATTGGACATCTCTTTAACAAGATAGGCATAGCCTGTGCACACCGTCTTGTTTTCTTCAAGGAGCGTATTAAAGGTTCGTTCAGTAAAGGCCTTATTCCATTCTGCTAATTTTTCTGGTTTAGCTTCAAGGAACTGTCGCTTTCTTTGATTTTCTTCGAAAAGTCCAAAATCGTTCTTAATATTCTGACAAACCCAAGTATGTATCGCGCGAAATTTTTCTACCTCACTCTCAAGCGGTTGCGTTAGTTTAATTGAAAGCCCAGCCAGGTCTTTCAGGTCATGACCAAGATACAAAGCGGCAATACTATCCGCTTTGATGAAATTTGCCTGTGGGAAGTCTTTTTGCTGTGCCTGTAGGCTTTGCAGAAAAAATAAGGTCAGGCTTAGGTGAAATAAAAAACGCATCAGAATTTTGCTTTCAAACGTTGCCAAAAGCTAGTTTTAGAACGATAGGGTGCATTTACTTGTACTTCGCCCATAATTACAATGTCATTTTCTCGCATGCGAACCGAAAGGGTTCTACTTTCTAAAATCTGCTTATCAATCTTTATAATTTTATTTGCATAACCGATAAACTGAACGATCAAAGTATCGCCTTCTTCCAGTTGTACAGGAAAGGTAAATTTGCCGTCAAAATCGGTGCTTGTTCCGATACCTTTCGACCTCAAGAATACATTGGCAAAGGGAATAGCTTCTCCAGTTTTGGCATCTAAGACTTGTCCATTGGTTAGCGTGTCGTTAAGAGACACTTCCACGGATTGTTCAGTTTCTTCCATAAAAGCCTTCTTTTCAAGGTTTAAGGTAGGGTAGGCTCGGCTTTGTTCATTGCTTTGCGCTTTTAGCGGATGTGTTCCCATCAAGCCTACTAAAGAAATTCCAAAAGCGGTTTTTAACCAAGCACTGGATTTGTTTGCATTATTGGGAGGAATAGAGTAGGACTTTAATTGATCGGGCCGAAAGCGACCACAGGTTTTTTCACTGGGCGCATTGAAAAAAGTTGAGATTTCTCGATCGCTCATTTTACTGAAATCAATAACCTCTTTTTGACAAGACGCGCAAAAACCACCACTTTTGGTAGATTTAAAATCTTTGAAATTTTGGTCGCAGGGCTTTGAAATGGATAGCTGAATAGATTTCTTCATGATAAGGGATCTTTGTTAATAGTTTAAAGACCTTCTAGAATAAATTAGGTTGCCTCAGTTTCCAACCAAAATCAATTAACTACAACGCAGGAAAATTCCGATCCGCACTGGCTTTATAATTCCGATACATCGCTTCGAAAATGCGGTAAGCTTCGTCGCTAAAAGTTTCATCGAGCCATTGGACAACGTCAGCCTGGCTTTTCGCGCGTTCCTTCGGTACTTTGAAGCACTGTTTCATGGGACCCGTTTCAATTTCAACATACCAATGTTGCTCTTGGGCATAAAGAACAACTTTAAATTTCGGGTGGGGTATAGGACCAACAATGCGCATTAGTTAGAATGATTTAAAATGAGGGCCTTGGCAGCCAATTCGCCACTTTCCATGGCGGCGTTTAAACTTGGATTTAACATCAGATCGCCAGCAATATAGATTCCTTCAGCAATACGGCTTTCTTCAAAAGGTCGGGTGTAAGCATTATTAGAAATACTAGGTAAGGCCTTTTTAATCTTAAAATTGCGGATGAAAGTCCAATTGCGCGCGCCTTCGTAGCCCGAGGCGATTAATTCGCGCCTAATTTCATTCTCAATCTGATCATCGCTCTTCGATTTCTGATTGCGAATACTAACCGATATTAAATGCTGCCCTTTGGGAGCGTATTTAGGCGATACATCACTTAGCACTGCGATATTGTTAATAAGCGCATCTTCCGCAAAGGAAAGACTGATATAGCCCTTGGGAAATGGATTTTTAGGACTCGCAAAGTAATATTGATGGGTTTCATTCCAACTGATATCCTGCACCAATTGCGGGAAAATCGCAGTAGGGTCGGTAGCAATAATAATTTGTTTGCCGGTAATAATTTCACCGTCGCTTATTTCTACTTCGCCTTTACGCACGGCTTTAACCTGGGCGTTCATGCGAAACTGCGTTTCCTTTAATTGTGATTTTAAATGACTGGCAATGCTTTCTATGCCATCTTGCGGAAGCATAGCCTCGCCTAAGGCAAACATTTTAAAAATAAATTGAAACTGGCGACAAGAGGTTTTCAGCTCGTCTTCTAAAAAGATTCCGCCAAAAAAAGGTTTGAAAAATCGTTTTATGATTTTATCGCTAAAACCGCGTTGCTTTAAATAATCGAGGGTAGAAATTTCGGGCTCGTTGAAGATCATTTCTTCGCTTTTCGAAAGTACTTCCTTTCGTAATTTAGCGAGCTTTAGCTTGTCCCAAATGTTACCCACTGGAGAAAAGGCCATACGCAAATAGGCAGCCGCATTACGATTAACGTCTTCCACTAAAAAGTGGTCGCGACCGCTAAAACAAAAGGCGCCCGACTTAAATGGCTTTAGGTTTAAAGCTTTGAAATCGAGGTGTTTTTGGGCGAGGGGGTAAGCGCTCAATAAAACCTGAAAGCCATGATCTAAGGTAAATCCGTCCACTTTATCGGTGCGTAATCTTCCGCCCACTCGATCGGAGGCGTCGATTACTAAAACCTTTAAATGATAATTTTCGAGTTCTTTGGCCGCCACTAATCCGGCAGCACCGGCGCCAATAATTAAGGCATCGTAATTAGCCATTAGTCTTTTAATTGTAGGTTAAATTGTTCTCTTAAAACGGCAAATTTCAGCCATTCCTTCTGCTGAAAAGCTTGCATGTCTTTAATAAACTCGGCCTCACTTTTTTGGTAGCCTTTATTTAATATTTCAGCCTGCGAAGGAACACCATCCCAGCCGGATCCGACATAGCCTAAAACGGCATAATACTGCGACTGTAAGGTCTTGGGCTGATCATAATAGCCGTCTACTTCGCGGCCATACACGCGTTCCTCCAACTTTTTAAGACCTTTTTGTAAAGGTTTTAAGCTGTCGTTAAAGGCTTTCGCCTGATCGGTATCCAATTGAAATTCGGCAATAGACTGCGCGATTTTCAGTTTAGTCTGCGCACTTTTTAACCAATCGGTATAAACATGAAGATTGGCTAAAGATTGGTCTAATTCCTTTTGGTAAGCAATATTTTTAGCTTCATCGGCGGAAGCAATAGATAGGCGAGGGTCGGGCTGATAATTAAAGGAATACTCTTGCGATAAACCATTAAAGCTAGCCTTAATACGATACGTTCCAGTTACTAAATCAAGCGGAGCCATTTCACTAGTATCCTTCAAAGAACGATCTTTACTGGGGAAACCAATCCCTTTAGCACTCATATAGATAGAATAGGCTTGCATACCTTCCTTCGCATCTCTGTAAAGGCTGCGTACAACATTGCCTTGGGCATCGATAATTTCAAACTTAATGTTCTTGTCTTTAATAGAATCGGAAGCTTCATAACCGTTATAAACAAAAGCTTGCAGAGCAGTACTACGGTTTTCGCCTTTAAAAATCCCATCTGCTGGAAAGCGCGATCCATCCGCTCTTTTCTGAGCTACTTTGTAAATGTCGCGGGGTGCAAAGAAGTGGAAGTCTTTTAAGCTATTTTCTCTTTTCGCTTTTACTAAAGCACGTAAGGTTTCTAAGTCGTCGAGTATAAAGGCTGATCGTCCGAAGGTTCCTAGAATTAAATCGTCTTCGCGGGGGTGGATTTTCATATCACTAACCAAAACCGTGGGTAAATCTTTGCCCCATTTCTGCCAATGCGTTCCTTTATCCCAAGAAAAGTAAAGCCCGCGCTGCGTTCCAGCGAATAGGAGATTTTCATCTTTGGGGTCTTGCACCGTGCTAATCACAAAGGCGGGTAAACTGGCGCCAATGTTTTTAAAGCTTTTGCCGTAATCTTCGGTATAATAGAGCATGGCCTTTTCATTGCCACGACGGTAATCATTGGCCACCACGAAAGCGGCCCCTTTCTTATGCTGTGAGTGCACAATTTGTGGAATCCAAGCCCCTTGTGGCATATCCTTTAAAGCCTTTGAAAGATCGCTCCAATTGGCACCGCCATCTTTACTTAGGTGTAATTTACCATCGTCAGAGCTTACCCACAGCAGGTTTTGCTCAAGGCTAGATGGCTCAATACAAAGTAGGGTAGTATAATTTTCAGCACCGGTTACATCATAAGTTAAACCACCGCTTTCGCCATAGTTTTGCTTGGTGGTATCGTTGGTGGTGAGATCGGGACTAATAAGCTCCCAAGATTGTCCCTGATTCGACGATTTGAAAACGTACTGTGCTCCGTAATAAATGGTTTTGTCATCGAAGGGATCTTGCGCAATAGGCGCATTCCAGTTAAAACGGAGGGTCTCGTTTTCGGGATGTATGGGTTTAATCATCTTATAATAACCTGTTTCGGTGTCAATTCGTCCTACATTTCCTTCCTGACTCATGGCGTAAACATAGCGGTTATCGCTCGGGTCGGGCGAAACATCAAAGCCATCGCCAAAAAAGAGTTCTTCCCAGTAATCATTTCGTATTCCATCCGCCCGCCAAACGTAGGCTGGGCCTTTCCAAGAGCCATTATCTTGCATGCCACCGTACACATTATAAGGCGTTTCCATATCGTAGTTAATGTGGTAAAACTGAGCAATGGGCAGATTGCTTACAAAGCGCCAAGTTTTAGCTTTATCGCGACTAATATTTAAACCGCCATCATTACCATTAATGATGTAGGCAGGATCTTCAGGGTGAATGAAAAGAGCGTGATGATCTGGGTGAATGTAATTATAAGGCGCAATTACTTCCCAGTTTTTACCACCGTCTTCGGAGCGGCTAATTACCGACCAAATACTGTAAACGCGATTTTCATTTTGGGGATCCACATAAATTTCCGCGTAATAGAAGGGACGGTTACCAATGTTTTCATCTTCCGAAATCTTCTGCCAATTTTCACCACCGTTTTCACTGCGGTAGAGGGCATTCTTGCCTTTCTTTTCGATAAATGCATAAACACGATTGGGCTGCGATGCCGCAATGGCAATACCCATGCGACCTAATTCACCTTTGGGTAAACCACTGTCTTCTTTTTTCTCTTTCCAAGTAGTACCGCCATCGTAGCTAATAAATAAGCCACTGCCTGGGCCGCCTGATTTAAAGAACCAAGGATTACGACGATGCTCCCACATATTAACGATGAGCTTATTGGGATTTTGCGGATCCATTACCATTTCTGCCGCGCCGGTACGTTCATTTCTATAAAGAATTCGCTCCCAGTTTTTACCGCCGTCGGTAGTCTTATATACCCCACGGTGTTCTGAGTCGGCCCAAGGATTGCCAATAGCTGCTACATATACGATTTCGGGATTGTAAGGATTCACAATCACCCGATGAATGTGACGAGTTTTTTCGAGTCCCACCAATTTCCAGCTCTTTCCGCCGTCTATGGATTTGTATAAACCTGCTCCGCCGGTATTGGAGTTACGCGGATTGCCTTCCCCCGTTCCCAGCCAAATAACATCAGGATTTTGTGGGTCTAATGCCAAAGCGCCCACGCTACTAACCGCCTCATTATTAAAGAGACAGTCCCAAGAAGTGCCGCCATTGGTGCTCTGCCACATCCCGCCGGAAGCGGAACCGACGTAAATATGATTCTTATCGCGCGGATCAACTTGAATAGCGGTAATACGACCACTCATACCGGCTGGGCCAATGGCGCGAAACTCTAGGTTTTGTACTAATTTTTTCGGAATACTGTCTTGGGCACTCAAGGTAGATGCGCCTAAAAGGGCAAAAAGGAATAAAATTTTACGCATAAATTTTAATGTAAGGTGGGACGAATACGAAGGGCATTTAGAATGACGGCTTCCTTTTCCGAAAGCTCCTCCCAGCGATTAAGAACCTCTTTTTCAGGGAAATAGTTTAGGGCCATATCTACAAAGATATTGCCGTGCTTGGCTTCACTTTCGTAGATCATATAATAAAACTTGGCCAGATCTTGATCTTCAATATGCTCGCTCACCATTTTAAAACGCTCAAAGCCACGGTTTTCCACAATGGAAGCAATGATTAAACGATCGCGAAAACGCTCGTTAATACCACTGTGCATAGTTTGCATCAACTGCTTCACATATATATCTTCTTCCATTTTATGGTTAAGCTGCAGGCCGCGCTTTTGCATGATCTTGTATACTAAGCGGAAATGCTCTAGTTCTTCAATGCCAGTGTGGATTAGGTCGGGAATGATTTCGGTACGATTAGGATATTTCGCGACCAAACTCATTGCCATGCCACTGGCTTTTCTTTCTGCATCGGCATGATCCTTTAAAAAATGATCAAAATCGCTTAAAACACAGTCAATCCAAGCCTGTGATGAAGTCGCTTTTAGCTCCAATATCTGATTTTCCATATTTTGCTTTCCCGCAAAAATAAGCGCTTTAACCTGAGTTCGGCCTAAAATTATAGTCTCAGATTTTCAAGAAAGGGAAAAGACCAATCTGGAGCGGGTTATAGCAAATGAGCTAGATTCAGGATTTTCACGTT
>JAGYKI010000011.1 GCA_018401735.1 Schleiferiaceae bacterium | reverse complement strand
GGTCTGAGGCCTGATTTTACGTCGAATTCACGTTAAATAGTATTTCGCTTTATTAAAATTTAAGCCACCTCTCGGGGTGGCTTTTTTTATGCTTCTTTTCTAAGCTTCTTTTTACGAATCCTATCCGCTGGACTGCCCTTAAAGTTCACTAAATAAACGCCGGCTAAAATGCAAAGCATGCCGCCCAAATGCTCAGGGCCAATGCTTTCTCCGTCCCAAACGCCCCATAATAGCGCTACCAAAGGAATGGCATAAGTTACACTCGCCGCAAATAGCGAATTGGTTCCCTTTATGAGAATATTAAATACGATAATTGCCAAACTACTGCCTACAATTCCTAAAATCGAAATATAACCTAAGCTTACCCAAGCTGCTGGCGCAGATTGCATCACCTCAAGAAAATCGGTGGTAAATAAATAACCCAAAGCCAAAGGACCTACGGCGGTTAAACTAAGAAGGGGAATAGACAAGGCATCCAAGCCAGTCAATTTGGTATTAATTACATTAATGCTTATCGCATAGCAGACGGTGGCAATTATAGGATATATCCCATATGACAAACGATCGAAATCCACTTGCAAATCGGGCAGTAGCAGCCACAAAGCGCCGGCAAAACCGGCGGCAATACCCAATGCCCCAATCCACGAAACTTTAATCTTAAACCAAATTAAACCGATCATCAAAGTGAAAAGGGGTACTAAAGAATTAAGGATCCCGACCAAGGATGAATCTAACTTTGTAACGGCCAGCGGGAATAAAACATAAGGAATTCCATTTCCGAAAAAACCAACTGCCACCAAAGCCCACAAATACTTCCGCTCGTATTTCTTAAAACGATTTAAAGCTACCAAAAGCGTAAATAGCCAGGCGGTTGCAATACGTATGAAGCCAATTTGCCCGTAGCTAAAACTCTCTAACCCTCTCTTCATTAAAATAAATGAACTGCCCCAAGTAAGGGCTAACAGAATAAAAAGGGTCCAAGCCTTTAGCGGACCAATGGTGTTTTCCTTCATGCGCCAAAGGTATCATTTGCTTCATGTCCTTTCACTACTATCTTTGCAGCCTATAGAATGCGTCGATTAAAGCCCAAATATTTCTTAGCTCTCTTACTAGGCCTCAGTCTAATGGCGCCCTATTTCACTAATATCATCTGCTTTAAGCAAAGACAAATTGCCCATAAAAAAACGGTGAAACAGCATTTTAATGCCACCTTGAAATTTGAGGATTTAGAAAAATTTAGTTTTAGCCCAAAGGAGTTTATGGATTTAGACTGGGATGGCGACGACGAATTTTACCTTGACAAAAAGAAATACGATGTATACAAAATAGAGCAAAAAGGCGAGAGCCTAATTGCCTGGGCTTGGTGGGATCATGAAGAATCGCAGCTGGAAAAACGTTTCCATCAAATGTTGCATCAAAACAAAAACGAACCTTTAAGGGACAAGCCTAGCATTGGCCTAGATAAACTTTATAAATACCTCGCTAATCTAAGCTTCTCTTCTGCTCTTTTCGCTTCCGCAGATGACTATCCAAATGATGGTCAAGTTAAAATATGCCAGCCTTTCCTTGGCATCGACTCCCCTCCTCCACCAAGTTTTAAATGACTACTGATTAAAATCAAATTCATTTAAAAACATTTCACATGAAAAAAATTATATGCTTAGCAGTAATGAGCCTGCTAAGCTTGGGCGCTTATGCCCAGAACCTTCTCGTATATGATGCGGAGGAAGGACAACCTCTAGAAAGAGCCACTGTCTCCATCGAAACAGATCGATTAAATAGCCTTATCACCAATGATCAAGGTGTGGTTAATATTGATCCTTTACGCGGGGAAAAGTCCATTCAAATTTATTCCCTGGGGTACATCCCTAAAAGTTTAAGCTACGCCGAATTAAAGGCACAGAATTTTAAGGTTGGCCTAATCGCCGAAGTTTTAGCTCTCGATCAAGTAGTAGTTTCTGCCACGCGTTGGAGTCAATCTTCACGGGAATTACCCCTAAATATAAAGACCCTAAAAACTAAGGACATCTATTTTAATAATCCCCAAACTAGTGCCGACCTTTTAGGAAGCAGTGGCGAAGTATTTATTCAGAAAAGTCAGCAAGGTGGTGGTAGCCCAATGATTAGAGGTTTTGCAACCAATCGATTGCTTATTGCGGTAGACGGTATTCGTATGAATAATGCCATCTTCCGCTCAGGGAACTTACAGCAGGTGATTTCCTTAGATCCATTTGCCATTGAGCGCACCGAAATCTATTTCGGGCCAGGTTCGGTAATTTATGGCTCTGATGCCATTGGTGGGGTGATGAGTTTTAGCACCTTAAAACCTCAGCTAAGCCAAGATACCAATACTTTGGTAAAGGGCTCTGCTTATAGTCGCTTCGCTTCTGCCAACCAAGAGCGCAGTCAGCATTTCGATATAAATGTGGGCTGGCAAAAGTGGGCGTATCGCGCAAGTTTTAGCTATTCAAATTACGGTGATTTACGCATGGGCTCCCAGGGTTCCGATGAATTACTAAGACCTTGGTCCGTGCAGCGGATTGATACTATGGATCGCGTGGTGCGCAACACGGATCCCGAACTGCAATTAAACACGGGCTTTGAGCAATTTAATACACTCCAAAAATTACTCTTTAAACCTAATGCTAATTGGGATTTTGAGTATGCCTTGCACTATTCTACCACTAGCAATTACGATCGTTTAGACCGCTTAATCAGAACGAGAAATGCTATGCCACGTGCAGCCGAATGGTATTATGGTCCGCAAGTTTGGTTAATGAATAAATTGGAAGTTAATTATCGGAAGAAAACTTTAATGGCGGATAAAAGCACTCTACGCTTGGCTCAGCAGAGTTTTGAGGAAAGCCGTAATGATCGTGATTTTCAAAGCCCTGATTTATTTAAGAAAACAGAGAATGTGCGTGCTTACTCCTTAAATTTGGATATACTGAAAAGACTGAGTCTCCGTCATAAAATATTTTATGGCATAGAGGCAGTGTATAATGATGTGCAATCGAGTGGTATTGTAGAAAATATTGTTACTGGCAATATCGCCGATGCTGCCAACCGCTATCCTCAAGCCAATTGGCAGTCCTATGCCGCCTATATAAATCATGAGTGGGAGTTGAATGAGAAATTCACTTCTCAGTTAGGCTTGCGCTACAATCAATTTATAGTAAACAGCGATTTTAGTGAGAATCTCGATTTTTATCCCTTAACCTTCCGCGAAAGCAGTTTAAGCACGGGTAACTTAACAGGAAGCCTAGGTTTTGTTTATCGTCCTTCCGAAGCTTGGAAATGGCGCCTTAATTTCGGTAGTGCTTTCCGTGCGCCTAATGTAGATGACCTTGGAAAAGTCTTTGATTCCGGCGATGCCATTGTAGTGGTGCCCAATCCTAACTTAAAAGCAGAATATGCTTATAATGCCGAGTTCGGTCTTTCTACGCTTCTAGGCGAAAGCCTAAAACTAGACCTTAGTGCTTATTACACGTATTTAGACCAAGCAATGCTGCGTCGTCCTGATCTTTTAAATGGCGTTGATAGCATTTTATACAACGGCGAATTAAGTCAAGTACAATCGGTGCAAAATGCTGCTAGTGCCAATGTTTATGGTTTTCAGCTGGGGCTGGATTGGCAAATTGACAATCATTTCGTTTTACGCAACTCTTTTAACTGGCAAAAAGGGCAAGAAGAAGATCAAGAGGGCAATGTCGGTCCATCGCGCCATGCCGCACCCATGTTTGGAATTAGCCGTTTAAGTTTTGAAGAGAAAGCCTTGCGTTTAGAGCTCAATTTACAGTATAGCGGAGCGGTAAAAGCCGAAGATTTAAATTTTGAAGAACGAGGTAAAGCCTATATCTATCAATTAGACGAAAACGGGGAAGTTTACTCACCAAGCTGGTACACCTTAAATTTTAAAAGCAGCTATCAGCTTAATGAAAGCTGGAGCATTAATGCCGGAGTAGAAAACATCACCGATCAACGCTACCGCCCTTACAGTAGTGGTTTAGTAGCCGCGGGGCGAAATTTTATTCTTGGAGTTCGAGCGCAGTTTTAATGCAAATGGCCGTCATTTTGACGGCCATTATTTTTATGTATCTTACCTATCATTAGTAAAAAAACCTCTAAACGCATTTTCATGACTAAATTAATACCCGGTAAATACCTATTCGTAATTATTGGCCTTCTACTAATAAGTGCCAATGACTTTAGTGAAACAAAACTGAATGCTCTTAAAATATCTGGCAACGCAGAAAATGAATATTTACTAAGTGTTGAAAGTCAAAATAATAGTGGGCAAATCCTTACTGTGAACCCTAATGGTGTGATACATATTGGCGCTAACTTAAAAAGAGGTGAAACTTTAAATGATGGCTACTCTTTATACATTGAGAAAGGTATCAGAACAGAAAGAGTGAAAGTTGATATAGCACATAAGACTGGTTGGGCAGACTATGTTTTTGATCCTAACTATTCACTCTTAAGTATTGATGAATTGGAAAGCTATATCTCAAAAAACAATCATTTGCCCGGCGTACCGACCACAGAAGAAGTTCTAAAAAACGGTTTAGACCTAGCAGAATCAAATAAAATACTATTAGAAAAAGTTGAAGAACTAAGCCTCCACATTATCTCTTTAAATGAGAGATTAAAGACTTTAGAATCGAAATGATATCAATACGCATAATAGTTATTCTAGCTCTAGTAGTTTGGAGTTCCGCACCCCAATTATTAGCACAAATCGCCGAATGCGAGCTTAGCACAGTTATTATTTCTGAGGATAAGCCTGTAAATTGGAATTATCCAAAAGTCATTGTGTTTGCTGATAGTTTTAACAATAGCACTCTTGATCAAAATCTATGGGGTTTTGGCTTCCCCTGGGGGAAAATGCTAAATGAAGAAGCCCTAGAAGGAATGGCAGAAGAAAACTTAAGCCTTCAGGATGGGAAGCTAATCCTAAAAACCGAGTATCGAAAGCGTGATTTTGATCGTTTCATTTTCAATAGCAATGGAGACTTAACTGGCACAGAACCTGTTAGCAAGGACTTTTCCAGTGCAGGAATCTTCTCAAAAATTGAATTTATTGGCGGCGATTTTGAAATGGATTATGAAATTGAAGAAATAACGGCGCAATGGCCTGCTTTCTGGCTACTTGGCGATTGCCAGCAGGAGATTGATATTTTCGAATACTTCTACGGTAAGAGTATTTTTCATGATGACTGGACCAAGGAAATCACTTATACTCTTCATCAAGATAATAATTGTGCTAGCCCAGAAAAATGCATGTTAGTAAAAACAAAATTCCTAGATGATGAATTCTATAAGCATGAACTCTTCAGCAAATTAAGCTGGGAAAGCCATAGACTAAGATTTTACAGCACCCCGTCGGAGCCTGACTTTATTCATTATCGTTGGCGTGATTTCGGATACCGTCCTATCGCCTATCCTAATAAAGGTGAAATTTTAAATCAATCTAGTTTTTTCCCTTTTGATCAACCAATGCGACTATTAATTGGCCAAGGTGTTCACAAGAATATAGGCGACAGATTAAGAGATAGGCCCAAATACCTAAAGATAAATAATTTAACCGTCTGGCAAATATTAGACCCTAGCGGTAAGCATAATTTAAATGTTAATTACATTTATTCAGATAGCTATGATGGAATTATAACGGGTGGAGAGGTTACGATTGAAGATCAGTCGTCCTTTCAACACAAACCCTACCTCATTGTACGAGCTAGTTCAGAAATTGAGTTAAAGCCAGGCTTCGACTCAGAAAATAATTTCACTGACCTAAAAGTTGTTCCACAAAATGAATTTAGGTTTAGCACTGAAGAGGACGGTAAGGATCTCACTCCTCAAGTAATAGTTAAATTAGAATTTTACGATATCCAAGGAGTCTCTGTTTTAAATATTAAAGGCCTCCAAAACCCAATTCATGAAAAAGAGCAATTGATTCAAAATGCAGTAACCAATAACACCAGTTTAAACGGACTCATCATATTAAAAGTCTTCTACTCCGATGGCTCCTGCAAAACCGAAAAACTAGGTTTCTTTAGAAAGTAAACCGTAAAGCTCTCAAAGCTTTTTACTTCAGTAAACCTCCCATGCTCGGTTTCGGGAATATAATCTAGACTCAATAGATATAGTGAGATGTCTGGATCAAAACCATGGTAAGACTGGACATCAACCCTATTGTTTCTCATCATATAAGCCTTTAGTGACCAATTGTAAATTAATTGATCCGTCACGTATATTTTATCCACTTGGGGTAGCAGCTCAGAATAGGCGTCAATATCAGCTAATAGCTTTCTATCTCGCCTGGGCTCTCCCCAAAAAGAAATAGTTAAACCGATCAGCAGCACTGCTAAAGTAACTGCGATTGCCTTTATATAATTTCCAAAAAGTGACTGAGCCCATTTCGTGAAATCGCCGACTTGACCAAAAACTAGAAATAATAAGGCTAAAGCATAAAACGGGAAACTAGTTGCTAAATAAAATGGCCGCTGAACATAACTGATCATCAATGGAAAGGACCCCGATATAGCCAGTAGCGCAAAGTAAAGTGACCATTTGCTCTTTATTTGATAAGACCTTTTAGCATACTTTGTATAAGCCCAGACAGCCATTACAATTAGTAGCGCAGGAATTAGTTGCTGAAAAAGCTCCCCTAATATCCAAAATCGACTATCTACCGTCGGATTGTTTTTAATTCTTTCTGCAGTGCGAACGAATAGATATTGATTAAAGAAATGTTCTGCTTTTGGAAAAAGCAGAAGTGAGAATCCTAAAGCAGAGCTTAAAATCACACTAAGCAAACCAAATTTCAAAGCTCTGTTATCCTTATTAAAAACCACAAAGTATACAAAGGGAGCTGCTAAGAGATATATACCTACCGGTCCTTTAATCAAAAAGGACATTACTATTGATATTGAGAAAATGAAAGAGGCGAAAACTACATTTCCTCCCACTCGCACAAAACGTAAAAACCACCAATTCCCCAAAAGCAGAACAGGCACTAGCTGCACCTCCATCATGTTTTGACGAAAAGTCCAAAAAACCGTTGGGGTAATAAACCAAAGAAGCAAAAGAAACCAATAGCTATACTTAGCTTTATCGCTAATAATCTCTTTTATATTTAACCATTGGGCCAACAAAGAGAGAAGAAAGCAAATTAACAAGAATAATCGTTCTACCCAGAAAGCGTCGCCAAAGAGCTTAAAGAATATTGATAATGAGTATATCCCTAGTGGAGGGTTTTCATAAAAGCCGTCTAAGCCAAAAAAGTCCTTACCGTAAATAGGTTGCCAAAAACTACCGATGCCTTCCGCCATATTAAGGCTGACAGCGCTATACATTGCACCGTCCATAAACATCCCATTCATAAAAAGGAGCGGCATTACAGCTAAGCTAACTAAAACTAAAAACAGATGATTTAACGAGATTTTCATAAAAGCCGCAAGGTAGTTGATTCACCAAATTTAATCGTCTTTCGCTTCAAAATTGATAATAGCCCTTACTTTAGAGTCCGCCTTTTTATTTCAGTCCTAGCTAAAACTTTTTTAGAACTATTCTGTCAAATAAGGGCACTTTAGAAGATCAACTTGCACTAATTTTGCACTATGAAAAAATGGCTAATTATCCTCAGTCGCATCGAGATTGCTCTCCTATTCTTAGTAATCATTGCTGGCAGTGTGGTGCGTATGACCGATTCTGGAATGGGCTGCCCCGACTGGCCTAAGTGTTTTGGCCATTTAATTCCTCCTACCGAAAGAGCGCAGCTAGATTGGCAACCCAATACGGAGTTTCATAAAAATCAAATTATTATAGTTAACGAGGCTCTTTACACTGCCGTAGATGCCTTTACTACTAGTGAGGTTTACAATGCAGAAAATTGGGCAAAATACACCAAGCACGATTATGCCATATTCAATCCAATACACACCTGGATTGAATATATTAACCGTTTACTAGGCGCTTTAGCAGGCTTGCCCATGTTGGCACTTTTCTTTATCAGTTTAAGTTTTGTACGCAAAGACTGGCGCTACTTTGCTTTGGCTGCCGCCGGACTTTTCATGCTCGGTTTTGAAGCTTGGTTAGGTAAGTTGGTGGTAGACGGTAATTTAATTCCGGGAAGCATCACCATACATATGTTGGGTGCTTTAATTTTAGTAGCTATCATGCTTGTATTTAATGGCTTAGCCTCTAAGGAAGAAATTAAACCCGTTCTTCATACCAAGCGGTTTCTCAGCCTAATGTTAATTACCTTGGCATTTACGCTTTTGCAGATTACGCTGGGAACCCAAGTGCGCGAATTAGTAGATGGCTTGCATCAAAGCGGCGTAGAACGTAGCGAATGGATGGGGCAAATGGATATTTTCTTCTACATCCATCGTAGTTTTTCGATTCTAATTTTGGCCTTAAACATCTACCTCTGGTGGACAAATCGCAAAGATAATATGGGCTATTGGCAGTGGAATTGGGTAATTACGCTTTTAGGATTGGAAGTGTTACTAGGAATAATTCTTGCTTATTTCGATTTACCAAAATTTGCACAACCCTTGCATTTACTTTTAGCAGCAGTAATCTTTGCCTTTCAACTACATGCAATTATTCACCTAGCTTTAAAAGGGCAGTTAAGCCCGCTAAAGACCTAAGTTTGACCTAAAATTATCGCCTCAGATTTTCCATAATTAGCGCCTTTACCGTTCACAATAGCCTGCTATGGCTTCACCGCTTCAGCTTATAACTCACCATTTAAAGAGCTATGAGGCCTCGTATCATATCGACCTCAGCTTAAAGGCTTAATCACTTTCGCTAGGATCCTGTTCTTCATAAAGAATATCCATAGCTTTAAAGCTGTCGTTTAAATTCACCTGCAATTTAACTTGAGTAAAGCTAATACTTGCGCCAAAGATTGAATTTAAATTTTCATTAGAAAGGTAGCAACGAATTCCTTCCGATTCTAAACGAGCCTTAATTACATAGGCTTCATTTACGTTATCGAACTCGGCGATGCTAACTAATTCTGCCATTTTAAACTTTCCATTAGGTGCTGCATCTCTCCTAGCATAAACTCGTTAACTGGCTGTAAAGAGTCCGCATTAGGAGTAGCATAATAGTATAAAACTCCCCTTAAGAAATGCTTTGCACTATCCGTTACGAAAAACTGCATACTGGTAGCAGCATTGCCCTGTAACTGAAAGAGAATGCCGTAAACATTATCTTCCTCATTAAGGAAAAGTTTTTCTTCAATGCCATCGGCTTTTACCGTGTGCTCATAAGCAAGATTATGGCCCTCAGCGAGAAGCGTATCTAAATTAGACTCCGTAACCGCTTTATAAGTTAACTGTAGAGTCGCTCTTAAGTTTGGATACTTTAAATCGTACCAACAGTTTTTCTTAGCTAGTATTTTTGCTTGCTTGTTGTACTCAAAACTATAGTTACAAGGAATCGAAGAGCTTTGATATTCTTTAGCAGGAGTCGCAATTCTAAAATAACCTTTCGGTTTAGGGCTATAATTGTTTTCACAAGAACTAAAAATCCCCAGCAAAATAGGGAACATGATAAAAATTCCGGTTTTAAATATCTTCATCTAGCAGAGTAACTTTAATCCGTTTTATTCTTCTCCCCTCTAAGCTTTCTACCTTAAAAAGGTAGTTTTTGAATTTGATTTCCTCACTTACCTCAGGAAATTTACCCGCTACTTCTAAAAGAAAACCCGCTAAGGTATCCGCTTCAGCGGCCTGCTCTGCAAAATCACTTTCTTGCGCACTTACTACCTTAAAGAAATCAGTGAGGTGAATTTTAGCTTCAAAAACGTAGGTTTTTTCGTCAAGCTTAGAATAGAATAACTCGTCCGTATCAAACTCATCGCTAATCTCGCCAACAATTTCTTCAATAATATCTTCTAAAGTTGCGAGCCCGGAAGTGCCACCGTATTCATCGACCACAATGGCTAGGTGAATTTTACGCTCTTGAAACTCTCTTAATAAGTCGTCTATCTTCTTATTCTCTGGCACAAAGAAAGGCTCGCGCACCAATTCTTGCCAGGCGAAGTTGCTACTAGCATTAATATGTGGTAGTAAATCTTTTACATAGAGAACCCCCTTAACTTGATCGAAGTTCTCTTCATAAACCGGAATACGTGAATAACCTGATTCAAGAATACCTTTCATTATTTTACCATACTCCCAGCTTATATCAACGGCTGTTACATCAATACGGGGTTTCATAATTTGGGTAACATTGGTAGAACCAAATTTCACGATACCCGCCAGAATTTTTTGCTCTTCGTCGCTACTCTCTTCGTTTGAGGTTAACTCTAAAGCTTGACTTAAGTCATCTACCGAAAGGTTTTCGGACTTATGCTGTAGACGCTTTTCGATAAAGCTACTGCTGCGAACTAATAAAAAGCTAAGGGGCTTGCTTATCCGGCGCAAAGCGAACATAGGCTTAGACATTAACAGGCCGAAGCTAATAGCATTTTTAGTAGCATAAACCTTTGGCAAAACTTCGCCAAAAAGCAGGATTAAAAAGGTAATTGCAATTACCTCAACTGCGATTTTCAAATTTGGAGAATCGCCAAAATCAAAAAAGCTTTCACTTAAGTAAGAAGAGAGGATTACAATGCCAACGTTAACGAAGTTGTTCCAAATTAGAATAGTGGCCAGAAGAGTCTTAGGGCCTTCTAATAAATTTGTGAGCGCATCATATCCCCCTTTATCAGCGTCTTTTAAGGTATCGAGATCACGAGGTTGAATTGAAAAGAAAGCTACTTCGGAGCCACTAACCATGGCAGAAGCAAAAAGCAAAAGCACCAAGATAGACAAAGGCACTAAACTTAGTGGGTCAAAGGGTTTTAGAATATCTAAAAGAAACAAGAAACTCGAGGGGTCAGGATCCAAATTGTGGGTTCTTGGTTAATAATCAAAAAGGTAAATCGTCCTCATCTTGACTTTGCTCTGCCGCCATATTAAGGGTAGAGCTAGATAAGTTGGATTCTCCATAAGATTGAGGTTTCGCGGGCGCGTTATTACTTTGATCATTGGGACCAGAAGCACGCGAACCTAGCATAATAAGGTTATCGGTAACAATTTCGGTGGAATAACGCGTTTCCTTAGTTGCTGGATCTTGCCAACTGCGAGAGCGTATGCGACCTTCGATATAAACTTTGTCGCCTTTTTTAAGATATTTCGAAACCACATCTACTAATCCACCACGGGCAATAATAGTATGCCACTCCGTTAACTCTACTTTTTCGTTTACTTTATTGGTATAAGACTCTGAAGTTGCTATTGGAAACCGGGCTAAAGAACCGCCATTATCGAAATGTTTTACCTCGGGGTCGGTACCTAGGTTTCCGATGAGTTGTACTTTATTTAATGATCCGTTGGCCATAAATTCTAATTCTTATCAAATATAGGAATTGAGAGGTAGAAATCCACCTGCAAAATTAAAAGGGCAAAGTTAGCTGTTTTTCATCCAAGAACTTGCGCAATGGACGGGGAAATGCTAAATTATCTAAAGCACTTATTGGCAAAAGCTCTAGGGCTTCAAAAGAGTCTAGTTTATTAAATTCCAACGCTTTAAAATACCAAACTTTAATGAAGAGGCTTTGATGAGATAGTTTGTGCAAGGGTAAAGTATAAACCCGATTTAAACTCCATAATTCTACTGGCAAGTTTTGTTCAAACAAGTAGTCTTGAAGCCCATCCTCCTCTAGGATACTTTCCGACTCCAAAAGCGGAAACTGATAAAGGCCCTGCCAAATGCCGGTAGCACGTTTTTGGACCATTACATTTTCATCCTTTTCCAGGAAGAGGTAATTTAAATAACGCTTGCGATCATATGTTTTCTTCTCCTTAAAGGGCAATTGATTAACCAGCTCATTTTTGAATGCTATACAAGCATCATTAAAAACGCAATCTGCGCAAGCAGGATTCTTAGGCACACAAAATTGGGCGCCAAACTCCATTATTGCCTGATTATGGGTTGCTGGGTCCTTGGGATTTAGGAAATCATCTGCCAATTTTTGGAAGAGTTTCTTGCCTTTTGTACTATTAATAGGGGTGTTTTCTCCGAACAATCGACTTAAAAAACGAAAAACATTACCATCTAAAACGGCTGCATTGATATTAAATGCAAAAGATGCAATGGCGGCGGCGGTATAATCACCCACCCCTTTTAAGCTTTTAATTTCACTTAAAGTAGATGGGAATTCACCCCCAAATTCATCTACTAATTGCTTGGCGCTATGATGCATATTTCGGGCCCTACTGTAGTAACCTAGACCCTCCCAATCCTTTAAAACTTTTTCTTGAGGCGCATTTGCTAAATCCTTCACTTCAGGATAATTAGCAATAAACTTATTATAGTAAGGCAAACCCTGATTTACCCGAGTTTGTTGTAAGATAATCTCACTCAACCAGATGCGGTAAGGGTCGTTAGTTTTGCGCCATGGTAAATCCCTTTTATTCCACTTATACCAATCATGAAGTTTTACTCTTAGAGATGCTAAATCCAAAATATTTGTTTTTGAGTGCTTTAGGCTATAAAATAAATCTAATTAAGCCTTTCGAGGTTCTAGAAAAGTACTTTATATTTGCAGCCCTCAAAATTAGAGTTTTAACGTAAAAAATATACACAAATGACAAAAGCTGACATTGTAACCAGAATAACAGACAAAACAGGGATGGAGAAGTCTGATGTACAGGCCGTTGTGGAGTCTTTTATGAAGGAGGTTCGCAATAGTCTAGAAACTGGCGATAATGTGTACCTGAGAGGTTTTGGAAGTTTCATTATTAAGAAGCGTGCTGAGAAAACAGGACGTAATATTTCTAAGAACACCACCATAATTATTCCTGCACACAACATTCCTTCCTTCAAACCAGCGAAAACTTTCGTTGACTCGGTAAAGAAAAAAGTGAAAGTAGGTTAATTTGACCATGAAGAAAGGGCCCGCTATATTAGTACTGTTGGCTATTCTCCTTACTGTGGCGGTTTTTTTATTACCCAAAACAGCACAGCAAGAGGAAGGACAGTCTATTGAGACAGAGCGTGTAGAACACGATCATAGCGGGGAGAAGGGCTTTACTTCAGTAGCAGATTCCTTAGTTGAGGATGCTTTAAGCAAATTAGAATCGGGTGAACTGCCTCCAATGCAAGCCGTAATGGCCATTGCCGACGTTGCAGAGAAATTCCCTGAGAATGTAAAAGCGAATTTCACCCTTGGGGTAATGAGTATGCAAACAGGACAGTATTCAAAAGCCTTAAGTCGCTTTAAGACTGTAATTGATCAAGATCCATTAAATGGAGATGCCTACTTATTGTATGCCCGTTCACAAATGTTTCTAGGAGATAGCACCGCAGCTAAGTCGGTGTTAGAAGATGCACTAGAGAAACTTAGCGACGAAAAAACATTGAAAGCCATTCGCGATGAAATGGCAAGTATTATTAACAATTAAAATTTTTGGTTATGCCAAGTGGTAAAAAAAGAAAACGTCATAAGATGTCAACTCACAAACGCAAAAAGCGTTTACGTAAAAACCGTCACAAGAAAAAATAACAGTGGAATCTTTTAGAATCTACTGATTTATTTAAGCACCTTATTATGAGGTGCTTTTCGTGTTTCTGCATAATCTTCCTATACTAGTATAGGAGTAAAAAATATAAAGGTGAGTACAGAATTAGTTATTAATTCTCGTACTGCCGATTCTGTAGCAGTATCGCTACTCAAAGATGGTAAGCTATCTGAGTTACATTATGATAACCAGGTGGACTTTTCTGTCGGTGATGTATATCTGGGCAAGGTAAAGAAGATTGTTCCCGGCTTAAATGCGGCCTTTGTTGATGTGGGTTATGAAAAGGATGCTTTCCTTCATTACCACGACTTAGGTCCACAAATTAAGTCATTGAATAAATTTACCCGCCGCACGCTAACAGGCAAACAACGTTGGTCTTTGACCGACTTTCAGCCAGAAGCCGATATTGATAAGAACGGCAGTATAGATTCTGTTCTACGCGAAGGACATACCATATTGGTACAAATCGCTAAAGAACCGATTTCTACAAAAGGACCACGTATAACTTCAGAAATCTCCCTCGCGGGAAGATATGTTGTTTTGGTGCCTTTCTCTAACCGCGTAAGCGTTAGTAGTAAATTACGAGACAAAGAAGAAAAGGACCGTCTAAAAAGACTAGTACTTAGTATTAAACCCGGTGGTTTTGGCATTATCGTTAGAACTGCCGCCCAAGATTGCAGCGTAGCCGACTTAGATGCGGACGTGGAAGATTTGGTGGGCAAATGGAAACAATTACATCGCAATGTGCAACGCATGAAGCCCCCAAGCAGAGCTTTGCGCGAACTCAACCGGGTATCAGCATTACTGCGCGATGTACTTAACGATTCCTTTAATAGCATTGTGGTAGATAGCCCCGAGCTCTTTAACGAACTTAAAGAGTATATGCGCTCTATCGAACCTGAAAAGGAAAAAATTGTAAAGCTCTACCAAGGGCGCATTCCCATATTTGAACAATACGGCATTGAAAGACAGATAAAAAGCAGCTTTGGACGTTCTGTAAGCATGGGCAAAGGCGCCTATCTTATAATTGAACACACTGAAGCCATGCACGTTATCGACGTTAACAGTGGTAATCGTACTAATTCAGATGAAAACCAGGAAGCAAACGCACTAGCCGTAAATATCTCTGCCGCCGAAGAAATTGCTCGCCAATTGCGCTTGCGCGATATGGGGGGAATTATTGTGGTTGATTTTATTGATATGCACCGCAATGAGAACCGCAAAAAGTTGTATGAAAAACTGAAGGAGGAAATGGCTACAGATCGTGCCAAACATAAAATTTTACCTCCCTCTCGTTTTGGACTAATTGAGATTACGCGTCAACGTGTACGCCCAGAAATGGACATACAAACCCGCGAAGAAAACCCTGACGGTATCGGGAAAGTTGAAGCTCCCATTCTTATCGTTGATGAGATTGAAAATCAACTCGACCTTATCTCCCAACAGGATAGTTCAAAGCTGATCTACCTCCACCTGCACCCCTTTATTGCTGCTTACCTTACCAAAGGACTTTTCAATAGTGTTAGAAGAAAATGGGCGAAAAAATATGGCAAGAACTTGAAAATCACTCCTCGTGATTCTTACAAATTCTTGGAATACGCTTTTTTCAATGACAAAGACGAGAAGTTTGAACTTAATTAATGCTTCGCAAAGCCTTTCTATGAAAGGGATTTACTAATTTCGATTAATAATCAATAGCATGAAAAAGACATTAGCAATTTTAGGAGCCGTAGTATTACTAGGCTCTTGTGTAAGTAAAAAAAAGTATACTGAACTACAGGGACAGTATCAAGAAATCGATGGTGAACTAAGTAAAACTCGCATGGAGTTAGCCTCTTGTTTAGATAACCGCAAGAATGCTAATAGCGAAATTGAATATCTTAAGAAAACTAATTATCAGCTCCTGAAAAATGTAGGCAACATGTCTACCTTAACGAAAAAAGAAGCAGAAAACTTAGAAAAATCTTTAGAGCAAATTCGCGAAAAAGACATGACAATCAGCAGCTTACAAGCCGCAATAAACAAGCGTGATTCTGTAACTTTTGCATTGGTTACCAGCCTTAAAGGTGCTACCGTTGGCATTAACGACCAAGACATCAGTATTAATGTTGAAAAAGGTGTGGTTTACGTTTCCATCTCCGACAAACTTTTATTTGAAAGTGGTAGCTCCAAAGTAAGCTCTGCGGCCAAAGACGTATTAGGGAAAGTGGCGAAAGTTTTAAAATCGCAGCCTTCTTTAGACTTTATGGTTGAAGGCCATACCGACAACAAGGCCGCTCGTAATGGTGCCCCTTTCCAAGATAACTGGGAATTAAGTACCCAACGTGCTGCCTCGGTAGTGCGCATCTTAGAGGGTGACTTCGCTATTAACCCTGCACGTATTACTGTTGCTGGTAAAGGTGAACACGCTCCAGTAGCTTCTAACGATGAAGCTGAGGGTCGCGCCAAAAACCGTCGCACTCGTATTGTTATTCTTCCAAAATTAGATGAGTTCTACTCACTGATTGAAGAAGGAATGGAAAAAGCAAAATAGCATTTTTGAAAGCGCTATAATTAAAGGCCGTCTGCGAAGACGGTCTTTTTTTTTACCCCAATATAAGCATGCGATTTTTGGCACTGTTTCGCCTACTTCCCCAAGCCTAATGGTAAATAAGGATAATTCCAAAATAGTCTTCCACCGCTAAAAAACCTTCCTCAGGCCTGATGCAAAAGACCTAGAATTGGTACCTTCGGGCGAATTAAATAATTGATCATGAAAAAATATATTCTTCTCCTCTGCGCCATAAGCTTCGGGCTAAGCGGGCAAAATGAGGTAATGACACCCCAAAAACTTTGGGAGCTTGGGCGCGTAAGCTTAGACGCGGTTTCCCCAGATGGGACTAGCTTTGTTTACGGCGTAACCTATTACGATACCGAAGCGAATAAAGGTAGCCGCGATCTTTATCTAATGTCTGTAAAAGGTGGAGAAGCGCAAAAAATTACCGATCTCCCCGGAGGAGAGTATGGTGCTCATTTTGTTGGAAACGACATAGCCTTTAATCACGCTGGACAGCTACACCTCTATAAAATGGTTGATAAAACCATTAGTGCTTTAACCGATATTGAAGGAGGCGTATCTGGTGCAAAGGCTTTAAAAATGGCCAACGGAGATATCCGTATCGTTTTCTCTAAGTCCTTTAAGAATTCTAAAACTTCATCTGATCTCTACCCCGATTTACCCAAAGCCGAATTTAAAGTTATTGATGATTTGATGTATCGCCATTGGGATAGCTGGGATGACCATGAGGGATCTTTAGTATGTTTTACCGATTACAAAAATTCCTCGGCTACTTCCTTTGAAGTTCTTATTCAAGATAATCAGTTCGAGAGTCCCGTTCCCCCTTTCGGAGGATCGGAAAGTTATGTTATTAGTCCTGACGGTAAAACCGTGGCTTACGAATTAAAGGCCTTAAAAGGAAAAGACTTTGCTGAACAAACCAATAGCGACATCTATCTAGTTGATATTGAAACTAAAATCACGACCAACATTAGCACTGGCATGATGGGTTACGATAAAAACCCACAGTTCTCGCCCGACGGCTCTAAAATAGCGTGGTTATCAATGGCCACCAATGGTTACGAAAGCGACGTAAATGACCTGATTGTAATGGATATTAAAAGTGGTTCTAAAACCCACGTTTTAAAAACGCTTAACAAATATGACGAATTAACTTTTCAATCTTTTGCTTGGGCCAACCAAAATGAAATAGTTGCCGGTGTACCCATCGGCGGAAGCAATCACCTTTTTGAAGTGGAATACAAGAAAGGTAAATTAGAACTAGAGAGAATTTCACAAGGCGATTACAATTACAACCATTTCGAAATTGCCAAAGGCGGTTATGTGGTAGAACGTCAGGATATGAATAATGCCACGGAAATCTTTTTCTTACAAGAAAATGGTAAAGCTTCTCCGCTAACTAGCGTTAATAAGGCCATCTATGACAATTTAAAAAAGAGCAAAGTTGAAAAGCGTATGGTTAAAACTAGCGACGGCAAAGACATGCTTACTTGGGTAATTTACCCACCCGATTTCGATCCTAATAAAAAATACCCCACCCTGCTTTACTGTCAAGGTGGACCACAAAGTCAAGTATCACAATTCTACAGCTTCCGCTGGAATTTCCAATTAATGGCGGCTCAGGGTTATATTGTAGTAGCCCCTAATCGTCGCGGTTTACCCGGATTCGGAAGAGAATGGAATGAAGCGATTTCTAAAGATTGGGGTGGACAAGCCATGCGCGATTACCTCAGCGCAATTGATGCCGTTAGTGCCGAGCCTTATTCCGATGAAAACAATTTAGGCTGCATTGGTGCTAGCTATGGTGGCTATTCCGTTTATATGTTAGCGGGGATTCACGAAGGGCGTTTTAAGAGTTTCATTTCGCACTGCGGCCTTTTCGACTTAGAAAGCTGGTACCTCAGCACCGAAGAAATGTTTTTCGCCAACTACGATTTAGGCGGACCTTTTTGGGAAGAGAAAAATGCTGAAACTTACAGCAAATTCGACCCGAAAGATTACGTGCAAAACTGGGATACACCCATGTTAGTAATACACGGTGGCAACGACTTTCGCGTTCCTATTAACCAAGGAATAGAAGCATTTCAAGCCGCAAAATTACGCGGTATTCCTGCTCGCTTCTTATACTTCCCCAACGAAGGCCATTGGATTTTAAGTCCGCAGAACGGCTTAGTTTGGCACGATCAGTTTTTTAATTGGCTGGATACTTATTTGAAGTAGAATTCAGGTTTTTACTATTTTTCCAAACCCCGGCTTACAGTCGGGGTTTCTTTTTTACGGTTCATTCTGGAATTTCTACGGTTCATAGATTCCGTTTTGGCAAAAGGAGCTCCTCCTATAGTTTAGCCAGCAAATCAAGAAAAATGAATCGCTCAATTCTAGTTTTTATCCTTCTAACGCAAAGCCTACTGGCGCAAAATACTTTTAGTGGTAAAGTTTTAGATGCTAAGCAAAATCCGCTTGCAGGAGTAAACATCTATCTGCTGCAAAGCTATAATGGCACTACTACTAGCAAAGACGGAACTTTCAGTTTAACGGATCTGCCTGGAGCGGGCAAAATAGAAATTAGCATGATGGGATTCGATAGCCAATTTATCGACCTTGAAAAAACAGATTTCCAAAGCCAACAAACCATTATTTTAAAAGAAAGCTTTAACACCTTAAAAGCGGTAACCATTACTGCTGGCAGCATTGAAGTGAGTGATGAGCGTCAAGCTATTGTATTAAAACCCCTCGATATTGTTACCACCTCTGGGGCCTTAGGCGATGTAATTGGCGCACTCAATACTTTACCGGGCACTAGCACTAATGCTAACGACGGTCGGCTTTTCGTGCGCGGTGGCTCCGCCGATGAAACCGCACTTTTTGTAGATGGTTTACGCCTGGGCAGTGCTTACGGTTCAAGCCTTAGCGGCATCCCCACTCGCGGTAGATTCAATCCTAATTTATTTAAGGGCAATTTCTTTAGCACCGGCGCCTATTCGGCCGAATATGGTCAGGCTTTGTCGTCGGTTTTATCGCTTTACAGTGTGGATATGCCTATTCGCAGCCAGACAGATTTAAGCGTGAGTAGCGTAGGCGCCTCCGCTGCACATACCGAAGTATGGGAAAATCAATCGCTTAGCACAAATTTATCTTATACCAATCTTAGCCCCTATATGAACTTGGTACCGCAAAACCTTCAGTTCAATACGGCACCACAAGGACTTAATACTGAGCTTTTATACCGAAATAAAATTGGCAAAAACACCTTCCTTAAAGGATTTTACTCTTACCAAAATTCGCGCTTAGCGGTAAAACGTCCCCAAATTGACAAGGAGGAATTGGAATCTACTTCTTTAAAAAATGACTTTCATTATGCCAATCTTAACCTGAAACACAGCTGGCAGAAAAAGCATTTGCTCAATGCTGGCATCAGTTACACTAACAATAGCGACCATATTCAGCTGGATAGCAGCAAGATTAAAGCGAATAGTCAACTGGCACATTTGAAAGTGATATACCAATACTTCCCCATGCCCAGATTAAAAATTAAGTCGGGTTTAGAGAGCATTCACGAAAACCTGGAGCAAGGTCTCAATGATCAAAGCAGATTTTTTGAGCAAAATTTATACGCTGCTTTCGCAGAAGCCAATTATCACTTTAACAGCGATTTAGTACTACAAATTGGTTTACGAAATAGTTTTAGCCAAGCTGAAAACAGTTTAATGCCGCGCCTTTCTCTAGCCTATAGACTTAATGAAAAGTCGCAGTTAGCTGTAGCTTATGGCGATTATGTGCAAAATCAGAATCCCAGCATCCTTATTAATCAAAACAATCTGGCCGCTTCTTCCGCCCGTCATTGGGTATTAAACTATCAGTTTGCCACCAAAGACTTAAGCTTTCGCCTAGAAGCGTATCACAAAAAATACGACCAACTATTGCGTTTTGATCAAAGCTATACTAGTAATGGTGAAGGCTACGCGCAAGGCTTTGACCTCTTTATTAGAGATCGTAAAAGCATCAAAAACTTAGACTATTGGTTTAGCTATTCCTTTATCGACACTAAGCGTCACTGGAAAAGTTTCAAGGAGCAGGTGCAACCCAGCTTCGCGCCTAAGCATAATGCTTCTTTAGTAGGTAAATACTGGATTAGCAAACTTAACTCTCAAGTGGGTAGTAGTTACAATATTAACGATGGCTACACGTATGAGAACCCCAACTTGGCGGGAGAAATGGAGTCTAAAACCAAAGCCTTCAGTAGTTTAAATATTTCTTGGAGTTACTTACCCAAACCCAACCTAATTATCCACCTCGAAATAACCAATGCCCTCGGTCGTGAAAACATCTTTGGTTACCAGTACAGCGCCAATGCCAATGCCAACGGAAGCTATTCTGAGATGGCCATCCCTCAATCGGCAAAACGTTTCATTTTCATCGGAATATTCTACACCCTTAGCAGCGATAAAAAAGCAAATCAGTTAAATAATTTATAAATCAATTTTAATCATTCAATTCAAATTATCATGAAAAAAGCAATCATTATTTTCCTAGGACTTTTCTTAAGTGCCAATCTTAGCCTTAGCGCCCAAAGCGATTATAAAACGTATATGCAAGAAAGCCTTGCTTTATACGACAGCGTTAAAACCCTAGCCGACTATCAAAACATCGCCAATCGCTTCGATAGAATCGCGAAAGCCGAAAAAGAAGAATGGCTGCCCAATTACTACGCCGGCCTAACTTATGTTTATATGAGTTTTGTACGCGGTTTAGAAGCCGATAAAAGAGATGAATATCTAGACCAAGCCTTGGTTTATGCCGAAAAGGCGGCTGAAATTGCTGGCAATGATGTGGAGATCACCGTTCTCACTGGTTATATCTATATGGCTAAGGTAAGCGTTAGTCCGGCTTTGCGCGGAATGACCATGTCCAGCAAAGTTAGTGGCTACTTCGAGAAAGCCTTGGCTATGAGTCCTAACAACCCACGTGCTAACCTTATGCTAGGTCGTTGGAAATATGGTACCGCTCAGTTTTTTGGATCCGATACCGCCGAGCCTTGCGCTTTAATGCAGAAAAGTTTAACGCTATTTGAAGCCATAGGTGACGAGACGGGGATCATGCCAAGCTGGGGTAAAAATCAGGCCGTAGCCATGGCTAAGAATTGTAAGGGAAATAATTAATTTGCAGCATGAGCCAAGCAGCACTCCTCGATTCTAAGAAACTATTAAAATGGTTCGGCATTAATGCCTTAATAGGCTTTTGTATACCTATGTTCTATGCTGGTGACAAATATTTTTCTCCATCAGGTTGGCTGAATATTTGGGACGATATTCTCTACGGTTTTATGATGTCTTGCGGAATTAGCATAGCCGTAGGTATAAACGAAAGAATTTTAGATCGTTATTTTCCTTGGCTAGAAAATGCTGGACGAAGATTATTCTTTGAAATTATCGGGGTAACCCTGCTTGGCTTTACTGCTTCCTACCTCATGAACGTTCTTTTCTACACGCTTTTCGATAAAATTGATTACCGTAATTTTCCTTGGAAAACTCTCGCCACTTATGCACAGTATCCTCTTTATGTTGGCTATGGAGTTACCGCTTTTTTTATTTCGCAAGGATTTCTAATTCGTTTGAAAGAAGCGGCGGTAAGAACGCAAAAACTAGAAACTGAACGCTACCGCGGAGAAGTAAGAATGCTTAAAGATCAACTTAATCCGCATTTTCTCTTTAATTCTTTTAATGCGCTAACAAATATGGTTTACGAAGATGCCGATCTGGCAGCAGCCTATATTCAGCGTTTAAGCAAATTTTACCGCTACGTTTTAGAAGTGCAAAATGAGGATTTGGTAAGTTTGAAGCAAGAATTAAAATTTGCCCGTGATTATTGGAGCTTGCAAGAAGGTCGCTTTCACCCGAATAGCCTCCAACTAGAAATTGCTGAAGACCTTGATGATAATGCATTGATTCCGCCCATGACTTTGCAATTACTTTTAGAAAATGCCCTCAAGCATAATCAGTTAAAAAGTGATTCGCCTTTAGTTCTTAAAATTTCGCAAGAGAATCAACAACTTTTGGTGAGCAATAATCTGCAAAAGCGCCTAAGCCCAGCAGAAAGTTCAGGCATCGGGCTTAGTAATATCAAGGCTCGTTATCGATTATTAAACAAAGAAGAAGTTCAAATTGAAGAAAGTGAGAGAGACTTTCTTGTTAAACTACCCTTAATTTCTAAAGATTAACATGCAAGTACTTATAATTGAAGACGAAATTCCTGCAGCCAAACAATTGGAACGCTTATTAAAAAATGCTCTGCCTGATGCCCAGATCCATGGTCCTCTATCGAGTATTGAAGAAAGCATCGCTTGGCTCAATAAAAATCCCAATCCAGACCTTATATTTCTAGACATTCATCTGGCCGACGGACCGAGCTTCGCCATTTTTAAAGATAGGCCGATCGATGTTCCTATCATCTTTTGCACTGCTTATGATCAGTACGCCTTAGAAGCTTTTAAGGTAAATAGCATCGATTATCTTTTAAAACCTATTGACCCCGAAGAACTTTATAAGGCCATCGCCAAATTTATAAAGTTACGCCAAAGCCCGGTTTCCCTAGATGGGGACTTATTGAAAGAGCTACTAGAACCCAAAGCCAAGAAGTTAAAAGAACGCTTTGTACTAAGGCAATCGGAAAAGCTAGTGTTGGTGGAAGTAAAGGATATCGACTTTTTTGTAAGTAGCGGCGGTAGTTCCTTTCTTCAAAATAAAGAAGGAACACAGTTTATTATCGATCAAAGCCTCGATCAAATTGAAAGCTACCTCGACCCCGAACGCTTTTACCGCGTAAACCGAGGGTATTTAGTAGGCCTAGCTAGTATTGCAGAGATGCAGTCTTACAGCGGTAGCCGATTACGTCTAACTTTACGCAATTGCAAGGATAAAGACATTTTCGTTAGTCGCGATAAAACCGCTTCCTTTAAGGCTTGGCTTGATAGCTGATTTCTATTTGGTAGCCGCGCATTAAAGCCTAGCTTTGCAGGCATTTAATTTTCTTTAATGAAACTCGAAATTTTTGAGTTAAGCAATGGTATTCGCGTGGTACATCACCAGGTAAATAGTCCCATTGCCCATATTGGTTTCCTTGTTGCCGCTGGCTCCAGAGATGAACTTGAACACGAGCAAGGATTAGCCCACTATATTGAGCATTGCCTTTTTAAAGGTACCGAAAAACGTAAGGCCTATCACATCCTAAGCCGCATGGAAGATGTGGGTGGCGATCTTAATGCCTTTACCTCTAAGGAAGAAACGGTTATTCACTGTTCCTTTCTTAGCGCCGACTATAAACGGGCCATTGATTTAATCTCCGATATCGCTTTTCGAAGCACCTTTCCAGAGAAGGAATGCCTTAAGGAAAAAGAAGTGATTATTGATGAAATTAATTCTTATAAGGACACGCCTGCCGATAGTATTTTCGATGATTTTGAAGAGCAAATTTTCCCCAATCATCCCCTTGGAAATAATATTTTAGGAACAGTAGAAAGTGTTAAATCTTTTGAACGTCAGCATATTCTAGATTTTATTGAAAGGAACTACAGCAAAAACCGCATGGTTTTCAGTTCAATCGGTAATATTTCGAGAAATAAGCTGGAGCAACTTTTAGAGCAACAAATCCAAAACCTTGAATTTGGTTCGGGTGACCGCGAAATTATTAGCCCCGAACTTTATGTTCCTAGTCAAAAATCAGTGAGCCGACCTGGTTATCAAACCCATGTTATTTTAGGCACGAGGGCTTATCCCGCCAAAGACGAAATGATGCGCCCTATGGCTATCCTCAATAACCTCTTAGGAGGACCAGGCATGAACTCACGCTTGAATTTAAATATTCGCGAAAAGTATGGTTTCACTTACCACTTAGAATCTTTTTACCATCCTTATATCGACACGGGTCTTTTTGGAATCTATCTGGGCACCGACCCTGGAACCGCAGACCGCACCGTAAAACTAGTAGATAAAGAATTGCGCAAATTACGCGAGCAGAAGTTGGGCGTTTTACAATTAAGCAAAGCGAAAAAGCAGATTTTAGGTCAATTAGCGATGGCGCAAGAAAACAACAATGCCCTTATGCTATCCTTTGGTAAGTCGCTGCTTTTCCACGATCATATCGAAAGCTTCGAAGAAATTGTACAAGATGTTGAAAATACCACTGCTGAAACTCTAATGCAAGTGGCGAATGAGATTTTCCAAACCGATACCTTTAGTAGTCTTTATTTCCGTAATACCGAGGTGCAGGAATAAAAAATCCCCAGTAAAATGCTTTACTAGGGATAAATTCTTGAATTGAGATTTTAGGATCTAACGATCTTGATACATATCGCTATAATACTTTTGGTAATCGCCCGAAGTAACATTCTTTAGCCAATCCTCATTTGATAAGTACCAATCGATAGTTTCCGCTAAGCCTTCTTCGAAAGTTACCGAAGGTGCCCAGCCTAATTCTTTATTAATCTTAGTGGCATCAATAGCATAACGACGATCGTGACCAGGGCGGTCGGTTACATAGGTAATTAGTTTTACTGAGGTACCTGCCTCACGCCCTAGTTTCTCATCCATCTGCTTACAAAGCACCTTAATTAACTCAATGTTTTGCCACTCGTTAAAACCACCGATATTATAGGTCTCGGCATTTTTTCCCTCGTGATAAACTAAGTCGATAGCCCGCGCGTGATCCACTACATAAAGCCAATCACGGGTATATTTTCCATCGCCGTACACCGGTAAAGGCTTATTATTAAGCACATTGTGAAAGAACAAGGGCACTAATTTCTCTGGAAACTGGTTAGGCCCATAATTATTACTGCAATTGGTAATAACATAAGGCAGACCGTAGGTTTCACCATAAGCACGCACGAAGTGGTCGGAACTAGCTTTAGAAGCCGAATAAGGTGAATTTGGATCGTAAGGCGTAGTTTCTTCAAATAAACCTTCCGCTCCTAAAGTTCCATATACTTCATCGGTACTAATATGGTAAAAGCGTTTGCCTTCAAAATTACCCTTCCAAGTATTTCGGAAAGAGTTGAGTAAATTAACAGTGCCAATAACATTCGTGCGCACAAAAGCCAAAGGATCGGTAATAGAACGATCTACGTGACTTTCGGCTGCGAGATGTAATACTCCTTCAAACTTATGTTCGGCAAATAGCGCATCCATGGCAGCGCCATCTACGATATCTGCTTTAACAAAATGATAATTGGGCTTATCCTCAATATCCTTGAGGTTTTCTAGATTACCCGCATAAGTGAGTAAATCGAGATTGTAAATTTCATACTCGGGGTATTTATTTACAAATAATCGTACTACGTGAGAGCCAATAAAACCTGCTCCGCCCGTAATTAATATCTTTTTTCCGCTCATGCTTAAATATTTCTAATTTTCTTTTCCCAACGCCAGGCATCTGTCATGGCATCATCTAATGTTTTTTCTGTTTTCCAACCTAGCTCGGCATTGGCTTTGGTGGTATCTGCGTAAGCGGCGGTAACATCGCCTGGTCGGCGGTCCACGATTTTATAGTTTAGGCTTTCGCCAGAAACGCGTTCGAATGATTGGATTACTTCCAAAACAGTGCTTCCCGTTCCCGTACCTAAATTGAAGACCTCATAATTGGACAGATTCTTGGATCCTAATAACCGTTCCACCGCAATAACGTGGGCTTTCGCTACATCTACCACGTGGATATAATCGCGCTCATTGGTACCATCTCTAGTTTCGTAATCGTTGCCAAATACCGACAATTGTTGGCGTATGCCAGCCGCAGTTTGGGTTACAAAAGGAACTAAATTTAAAGGTACGCCTAAAGGTGACTCACCGATTTCTGCCGATGGATGTGCTCCTACGGGATTAAAATAGCGCAAAGAGATGGCATTAAAGCCATGCGCATTAATGGCATCTTTAATTACCTCTTCTCCAATTTGCTTGGTATTTCCATAAGGAGACATGGCTGGTTTAACGGGGCTGTGCTCTGTTATAGGTAGTTCATCAGCTTGACCATAAACCGTGCAGCTGCTGCTGAAAATAAAATTATTGAGACTTAAGTCACGTATCTCCTGTAGGATATAAACCAGTGAACCTATGTTATTTTCATAGTATTCCAAGGGTTTGGCAACCGATTCACCAACAGCTTTAAAAGCTGCAAAATGGATTATTCCGTCCAAGTCATTGTGATTATTAAAGAATTGGTGAACCTCAGCTTTATTCTTTAAATCTACGCGGTAAAACTTAGGTCGAGTGCCGGTAATGCTTTCGATACCGTCGAGAACCACTGCACTAGAATTACTTAAATCATCGACAATTACGGCTTCGTGTCCAGCATTTATCAGCTCTACCACAGTGTGCGAACCAATAAAACCTAAACCACCCGTTACTAGAATTTTAGCCATGCCAATTATTTTTGTCTTGAATAATCCTTGAAGTCTTTGTGCTCCTTTTTGTAAAGCTCCTCTTCAGGTAAAGACTTAAAGTACTCATAAGTAATTTTCAAACCTTCTTCGCGGCTCACTTTAGGCTCCCAGCCTAAAATTTCTCTTGCCTTGGTAATATTGGGTTGTCTTTGGGTTGGATCGTCCTTTGGAAGATCTTTATAAATCACTTTTTGATCCGTACCAGTAAGTTTAATGATTTCTTCCGCAAACTGACCGATGGTAATTTCATCGGGGTTACCGATGTTTACTGGCCCTGCGTAATCGCTCATCAATAAGCGGTAAATACCTTCTACTAAATCATCAACGTAGCAGAAAGAACGGGTTTGCGAACCATCACCAAAGATGGTAAGATCCTCACCGCGTAGAGCCTGACCAATAAAAGCGGGCAAAACACGGCCATCATTTAAACGCATCCGCGGACCGTAAGTATTAAAGATGCGGACAATGCGCGTTTCTAAACCGTGGTAAGTATGGTAAGCCATAGTCATGGCCTCTTGGAAACGTTTGGCTTCATCGTAAACTCCTCTCGGTCCCACTGGATTTACGTGCCCCCAGTACTCTTCCGTTTGCGGGTGTACTTGTGGATCACCATAAACCTCGGAGGTAGAAGCGATAATTAAGCGCGCCTTCTTGGCCATAGCCAAACCAAGGCAGTTATGAATGCCTAAAGAGCCAACCTTTAAAGTTTGGATCGGAATTTTAAGATAATCGATGGGACTAGCCGGTGAAGCAAAGTGCATGATATAATCCAGCTGACCGGGTACGTGAATGAAATTGGAAACATCATTGTGATAGAATTCAAATTCCTTCAGTCCAAAAAGGTGCTCAATGTTTTTAAGATCACCCGTAATTAGGTTGTCCATCCCAACAACCTGAAAGCCTTCTTTAATAAAACGATCGCAAAGGTGAGAACCTAAAAATCCTGCTGCACCAGTTATTAAAACTCTTTTCATAATTTTTTACTTACGATTTAACACCAATACAGTAGTACTCAAAACCAAGGTCAGCCATACGCTGAATACTGAAAATATTTCTTCCGTCGAAAACGATTGGGTTCACCAAAGAAGCTTTGATTTCCTCAAAGTCGGGCACTCTAAATTCACTCCATTCGGTCACCACTAAAAGTGCATCAGCACCTTTAACTGCCTCATATTCAGAATCGGCATATTCAACGATATCACCAATCATGTGTTTTGCTTCGGGCATTGCAACCGGATCATAAGCGACAACCGAGCCACCCGCGGCAATAATTTTATCGATAATAACTAAGGAAGGAGCTTCACGCATATCGTCCGTATTGGGTTTAAAAGACAATCCCCACATAGCGAATTTCTTGCCTTTGATATCACCATTAAAACGCTTCATCAACTTATTGAAGAGAACAGACTTTTGATCGTCGTTAACATCTTCCACTGCCTGTAAGATGCGCATTTCATGACCATTTTCACGGGCGGTGCGCACCAGAGCTTTCACATCTTTAGGAAAACAGCTACCACCATAACCGATTCCCGGATAAATAAAACGGTTGCCGATACGCGGATCAGAGCCAATACCTTTGCGCACCAAGTTTACATCCGCCCCCATAATTTCGCAAAGATTCGCAATGTCGTTCATAAAGCTAATTTTGGTAGCTAACATGGCGTTGGCGGCATATTTTGTCATTTCAGCAGAAGGCACATCCATGAAAATTACCGGATGTCCGTTTAGGGTAAAGGGATGATAAATCTTCTCAATAACTTTACGCGCATTCTCCGACTCTATACCCACTACGATTCGATCTGGTTTCATGAAATCGTTAACTGCAGCCCCTTCTTTTAAGAATTCGGGGTTAGAGGCCACATCGAATTGCAGCTTTAAGCCGCGACGATCTAAAGCATCTTGAATTTCTTTTTTCACCTTGGCGGCGGTTCCTACGGGCACGGTCGATTTAGTGATTACCACACCGTAGCTATTCATATTCTCGCCAATTTCCCGTGCTACCGCTAATACGTATTGTAGATCAGCGCTGCCATCTTCTCCAGGAGGAGTTCCAACCGCAATAAAAGCTGCTTCGGCATCTTTAATCGCTTCGGGCAAATTGGTACTAAACTGCAAGCGACCTTTTTCGTGGTTCCGCTGGGTTAATTTATCTAATCCTGGCTCGTAAATCGGTAAGATTCCCTTCTTAAGGTTATCAATTTTCCTCTGATCTACATCAACGCAAATTACGTCAATACCCACTTCTGCTAGGCAAGTTCCAGTAACAAGGCCTACATAGCCTGTGCCGACAATAACGATTTTCATTTTCGGTTGTTTTTAATAAAATCAACCACGGCCGTGGTGATTTTGGTTAATTGTTCATTGGTTAATTCTGTATGCATCGGAAGCGAAAAAACACTTTGCACCAAAGATTCGGTTACAGGAAAACTTCCGTCCGTATAGCGATCATCGCGATATGCTGTTTGCATATGTAAGGCCACTGGATAATATATCATACAAGGAATTTCTTGGGTTTGAAGATAGTCAACTAATGCGTCTCTACCAACAGCTCCGCTTAATTGCAAAGTATATTGATGAAAAACGTGGGTGGACTGCGCATCTCTAACCGGAGTTTTAATTTCTGGCACTTCTGCAAAAGCCTTATCATAAAAATCTGCCGCCGCGCGACGAGCATCGCAATAGGCGTCCAAATGTGGCAACTTACAACGAAGTATAGCGGCTTGAATGGAATCTAAACGCGAGTTAACCCCTATTCTATCATGATAATAGCGTACGGACTGGCCGTGATTGGCAATCATGCGCATCTCGGAAGCAAGATGATCGCTATTGGTAAAGATTGCACCACCATCGCCATAGCAGCCTAAATTTTTACTCGGAAAGAAAGAAGTTGTACCAATATCACCCATGGTACCGGCCATTTTAGTTTCACCGTTCTTAAAAGTGTAAGAAGCGCCTATGGCCTGTGCGGTGTCCTCCACTACAAAAAGTTTATGCTCTTGAGCGATTTCCATAATGGCATCCATATTGGCACACTGACCGAATAAATGCACCGGAACTATCGCTTTCGTTTTGGGCGTAATAGCGGCTCGAACCTGATCTGGGTTTAAGCCAAAAGTATCAACATCCACATCTACCAGTACTGGCTTTAAGCCAAGAAGCGCAATTACTTCAGCAGTCGCTACATAAGTAAAAGTCGCGGTAATAACCTCATCACCAGGCTTTAAACCTAAGGCCATCATGGCAATCTGTAAGGCGTCAGTGCCATTTGCGCAAGGGATCACATGTTTAACTTTTAGGTAATCTTCCAACTCTTGTTGAAATGATTTCACCTCAGGGCCGTTAATGTAGGCAGAAGATTCTACCACATCAAGGATGGCTTTATCAACTTGAGACTTAATTTTATTGTATTGGCTGAGCAGGTCAACCATTTGAATTTTTGACATAAAATAAATTATCTCCCACAAAGATAAATAGCATTAAGCTAAAGGCTCTTACTTTTGTAACAATTATGAAAATAAAATTAATTCACTTTTTCATCGGAGTATCTTTCTTTACATGCCTATCTGCGCAAGCGCAAACTGGCTTTGAAAGTAAGCGAGCATGGCTAATTGGCATTGGCTTATCCACCAATATACCATCTGGCCCTTGGACCGATAACTTTAGGGAAAATTACAGTTTGAGCACATCGCTAGGGCGAAAATTTTCTTCTAATATAATTCTCAGCGGCGAATGGAATTATCTTTTTGGCGGTGAGGTAGATAACCGCAGTACTATTTTAGAAGCAATTACTACGAGCAACGGGCAATTACTAAACGCAAATGGTAGCTACGCACAAATAAACATCAATCAGCGCGGCACTTATTTTAACCTGCAGGTGGAAAAACTTTTTTTTAGTCCTGAAAAAAACCAAAACTCAGGCTGGTCATTAGGCGCTGGCGCTGGATATGCTTGGCATTGGCTCAATATCGATAATGTAGGGAACGACTCGCCCCAATTGATTGATGATTATGTAGCGGGCTACGACCGAATGAGTAGAGGCTTTTTAGCCACTCAAAGTATTGGTTATATGTACCTTTCCAATAACAAATTGATCAACTTTAAGCTATCCTTTGAAGTGAATGAAATTTGGTCGCAAGATTTACGTCGTTACAATTACCCTAGCGGATTTGTTAGTGATGAAATCAATTTAAACCTTCTGTACAGCCTAAAACTAAAGTGGTATTTACCTATTTATTTGGGCGGCAAAACGGAAGAATACTATTACAATTAAGTTGCAAAATCTCTACAACTTTGGCATTCAAGCTTATGGCTTAGGCATTCGGATTGCAAGTTTGTTTTCCGCCAAAGCGCAGGAATTCATAGGTGGCAGAAAAGATTGGCGGGCTCAATATCTGTCAATTAAAAAAGATCCCAAAGCAAAAATTTGGCTTCACGCAGCCAGTTTAGGCGAGATGGAACAAGGTGTACCTATTCTAAAAAAACTGCGTAAGGAACTACCTCATCATCATATCGTTATCAGCTTTTTTTCGCCAAGCGGCTACTTAAATTTCAAGCAGCGAGATTTGGCGGAACACATCATTTACCTCCCCTTAGATAGCCCACGTAATGCAGGTGATCTCATAAAGATTATCAAACCCGAGCTCAGCATTTTCATAAAATATGAAATTTGGATTAACCTTTTTAAGGCGCTAAACAAGGAAAAGCTACCGCTTATTCTTGCGCCTGCCGTTTTTCGCTCTAATCAAATTTATTTCCAGCCTATTGCTAAAAACTTTTTCCTGCCGGTTTTAAATTCGATCGACAAAATTATGGTGCAAAATATTGCCTCACAAAATCTTCTAAAAGCGCATAATATTACTAAGGTAGAAATATGTGGTGATAGTCGTTTTGACCAGGCTATAGCCAATGCCAGAGAGGAATACGTTCAAGAAAAAGTAGGGAGCTTTTTAGAGGATCGTTTTTGCTTAATTTTCGGCAGCGCTTGGCCTCCAGAGGAGGCTTTTATTCAGGAAATTTTAAATTCCTTTCCCAAAATAAAAATTATTCTTGCACCGCATGACGTTAGTGAAGCTAATATCCAGCGAATCACTAAGAAATTCGCTGGGCATGGTTTTAATCTCTTTAGCGATGAGAAATGGAACAATCATAAGCCCATTTTAATCATCAACAATATTGGCCATTTAAAAAAACTCTATCGCTACGCTCAGGCTGCATTTATTGGCGGGGGTTATGGCACCGGCCTACACAGTACCGTGGAAGCGGTAGCTTATAAAATACCCGTATTTTTTGGTCCAAAACACCATAAATTCCAGGAAGTTTCGGAATTTATTAGTGGCGGTTTTGGCTTTCAAATTGAAAGCGAAACAGAACTTTTAGGCATCTTGCGGAAGCTGCAAGAGCAGGGCTATAGAAAGGAATTGCGCGGAAAAATAGAAAGATATTTACCCACTAAAACAGGAGCAGCTGATAAAATATGTGCAGTAGCCCTGAAATTACTCGAAACTCCTTAGATGTCTGATTTAGATAAAAAAAGGCTGCGTCAGCAAGTGCTAAAACAAAGAGCTAAACTGGATAGTCAGGCGCGTTTAGGCTTCGATCAAAATCTTTACGAGCAATGTTGCCAAATAATTAAGGCGCAAAACCCTAAACGAGTGCATATTTACCTCAGCCTCGAGGGGGAAGTAAACACTCAAAAAATTATTGAATACTGTTGGCAAAATGAGATGACCGTTGTAGTGCCCGAAACACTAAAACGGGGACAATTGCGCCATCGTTTATTAGAGGCTGGTGCCGAGATGGAATATGGTTCCCTTAATTGCCGTTGGCCAAAAAATGGAGCCGAATATCTAGGTCCTTACGATCTTATTATCTGTCCAGGTCTGGCCTTCACTGCATTAGGCGCGCGCTTGGGCTATGGCGGAGGCTATTACGATCGCTTCCTGCAAAATCAAAAAGAAGCTTTAAAAATAGCCTTAGCCTATCCTTTTCAAGTTTTGACAGATCTGCCAAAAGAGAAGCATGATATTATGCTGGACCGAATTTTAGTCGCCAAACAAAATTGAGCTTTCGACGACGATTTTATTCTCAATGCCACTAGAAATATTCTCAGAACTAAAAGGGCTAAGTTTATTAACGTGAGTTCGACTATAAATCATAGCCTCAGATTTTCAATAAAAAGACAAGTTTAGATCGTGCAGCTGTATCGGGCCACAGCAAATGAACTAGATGAAGTATTTTCACTTTTTACAAGGGGTCTGAGGCCTGATTTTACGTCGAATTCACCTTTATTAAGTGTCTGTATCCTTTTGTTAAAATTTTCTCAAACTCGCGATGCTATTCAGTAGCCACTGCACAATCAGTTTCTGGCACCAAAAAGCCCCCTCCCAAAGAAGTGAACTCATCCCATAATAAGAGGGTTAAATATTGAAATACAACTGATTAATCGCTCTCATATTAGATAAACCCTTATTGGCTTTGGATAGCTTTACTGAAAGGTAGCAGCTAAAAAACGGCCAGATAATAATCAAAAGTGGGATTGAGCCAAAACCTTTGGTCATAATATGGTATTTTTTGAGCAAAGCTTTTCACAATGACCTCATTAATAATATCATTTACTGGTTTAAAAGACTTTGCTATTAATCAGAACAACCTAAGGATAGTTGTTTTTTTGTCAGATAATTAGACTATCAATATTTCATCCATAAAACTTAAAGTCTTCTAATTTACTACCACTAACTAATTGATTAATAATATTTTAAAAAATAAATTGCAAGAAAAAATTTGCTTAGAAAAAGTTAAAATCAGAAAGAAGCCTTTACCTTTAGAGCAGGGATTTGGATTTGGATTTAAACAAGGTAAGAACACTTTTGATTTTGGTTTTTATGGGCCTTACTGCGCTGTTAGTAAAGGCTCAGAATCCCTGTGCCCCACAAGTAAATTTAGGAAGCAACATCAATTTTTGCTCAGGCAACACTCTAACTTTAAGTGCATTTAATCCAAACTCTACCTATCTATGGAGCACCGGATCTACTAGCCCAAGCATCACGGTTACTAGTACTGGCAGCTACTGGGTAGTAGTTACAAATTCTTGCGGAAGCGCCTCTGACACCATTGATATCCTTACCGCTACTCCTCTTTTTTTCAATCTTGGTCCCAATCAAACTCTTTGTGCGGGCAGCACCCTAAATCTTAATATTCCTTTTCAAACCGGCACGACTTATCTCTGGAGTACTGGCTCTACCTCAAATACTATCAATGTGAATAGCGCGGGCACTTATTGGCTTAGGGCTGCGAATGCTTGCGGCGTTTTTACTGATACCATTACTATTAACTACGATAGCCCTGCAAATTTTAGTTTAGGGCCAAATCGAATTGTTTGCTTAGGCACCAATGTAAATCTCAGTAGCGGCATAGCTAATGGCACACGACTTTGGAGCGATGGAAGTACTGGTAATAGCTTAAGCGTTAACAGTAGCGGTACTTATTGGGTAGAAGTAACTAATGCCTGTGGCGTTTTCAGAGATACTGTTTCGCTAAACTTTGTCAATAGCAATCAAATTTTCAGTTCCGATACTCTCAGCCTTTGTAGTGGCTCTAGCCTAAATTTGAACAGTAATTTAAGCGGTAGCTATTTATGGAGCACCGGCGCAAGCAGCACGAGTATTTCTGTAAATACGCCAGGACTTTATTGGCTGCAAATTACCGATGGCTGCGTAATTCGTGATAGTATTTATATAAAAGGGGTTCCTATTCCTAATCCAACTCTTGGAGCCGACACGACACTATGCACGGGCCAAAGTCTAAGCTTGACTGACAACAGCTCTGGTTTTACTCGCCTCTGGAGTGATGGCTCATCAGGCGCAAGCCTAAACATTAATAGCGCGGGAACCTATTGGCTAAGATTGGACAATGGTTGTCAGTTTTACTACGACAGTATTACAGTAGGCTTCACTCCCAACTTTGTAAATCCGCTGGCAGACAGCAGTCATCTTTGCCCCGGTAGCTCGCTAAGTTTTAATGCCGGGAATGCTGGTGCTGGCACAAGCTATCTGTGGAGCAACGGGGATATCAGTCAAAACGCCATCTACAGTAGTGTGGGCAACCACTGGTTAAGACTAAGCAATTCCTGTTTTACGGATACCTTTCACTTCGTAATTCTGGCCGATTCTAGTTTGAGTGTAAGCCTTGGACCCGATAATGTAAGTTCCTGCTTAAACACTTATACCCTGCAATTACAAGGCGCTTCTTTAAACGATAACATTCTGTGGTCTAACGGGCAAAGTCAGACTTTAAGCATAAATGCAAATAGCAGCGGACAGTATTGGGTACAGGTTAGTAACGCCTGCGGCGTTTCTAGCGATACAGTTGATTTACAATTGGTTGCACCTCCACTAGGAATTGCTCAAGATACTTTACTGCTTTGCTCCAACCCTGGATCTAGCGTGCAGGCCAGTGCCATAAATCGCCCTTTTACGGATTGGCTTTGGGATAATGGTGACACTACCCAAAACACTATTTTGAATAGCAGCGGCTATCATAGTGTTATGGCTTTTAATTTCTGCGATACGATTTACGACTCTGTTTATGTAAAAAGTGTTTCATCGCTTAACTTCAGTTTGGGACCCGACACCACTCTTTGTCCAGGCGAAAGAATTCGAATTAACCTTTCTACCTTGGGCGCGGATAGCATAATTTGGAATAATGGCTCGCGGAACCCAATTCGCAACCTTAGCTCTACCGGAACCTATAGTCTTACTCTTTTTAGTGCATGTGGAATTGAAAGAGACACATTAGAAATTACTGCTACCCCAAGTTTAAATACTTCACTAACAAACCAAGATGTTTGCGCCGGCGATAGTGCATTTTTCGATGCCTCCCAAGTAGGGGCTTTACATTATTTATGGAACACAGGTGATACGAGTGCAGGAATTTGGGCGAGCAGCGCAGGAATTTATTCGGTAAGTATTTTTAATAATTGCGACACCTTAATTGACTCCGCACAACTAAATGTAGCTCAGCCCATTGTCTTTAGCTTGGGAGCAGATACCACCATTTGCGAGGGTGACGGAAAATTTGTTGACCTAGCCAATTTAAATGCTGATGCAGTTTTTTGGTCTAATGGTTCCACTTCCTTCAGTCGAAATCTGAGTAATCCCGGAACCTATATTGCCACGCTAAGCAACATCTGCGGAAGCTATAGCGATACGATAACAATTTCTCAAACTTTAAAACCTATCCCGATTTTAAATGACACTACCATGTGCACGGGCACAAGCTTCCAATTAAACGCCAGTCAGGTCCAAGCTAGTACTTACTTGTGGGATAACGGATCTACCACGAGTACCCGCACTGTAAATGGCGCGGGAACTTATTGGGTAAGTATTCGCAATGCTTGTGACACTTTGATTGATACGGTAGTTGTTGATGAGGTACAAAGTATTGTTTACGATCTAGGACCGGACACCACCTTCTGCGCGGGTGGAGCCAAAATTATTGACCTTAGTATTTTTGTGGCGGACAGTATTAACTGGTCCGATGGCAGTCATCTCTGGCAAAGAACCATCACTAATTCGGGTCAATATATTGCCACTATTTATAATAGTTGTGGCGCCTTTGCGGATACCATTAACGTGCAAGTAACCCTTTTCCCCGAAAAGCGCTTATCTGATACGACCATCTGCAGTGGCAGCAGCATAAACTTAGATGTGAGTCAGGCCCAGGCTAGCAGTTATCTCTGGTCGAACGGATCTACCACGAGTGCTATAAACCTTAACACGGGTGGGATTTATTGGGTGAGTATTCGCAATGCCTGCGATACGATTATTGATAGTATAAATATAAGCGAAGACCTACCACTACAAACTTTGAATCTGGGAAATGATACTATTTTTTGCTCCGGCAATTTAACACTCGATGCAGGTAGTCATTCTAATGCGACCTATTTATGGCAAGACGGCAGTACTGGGCAGCAATTCACTACATCGGGCACAGGTACTTATTTTGTAGAAGTGCAAAACGCCTGTGGAATTTTACGAGACACTATTAATGTATTGGTTACTGGTCCACCCCAAATTATACTGGGTGATTTCGTACAATATTGTGATAATAACACCTTAACCCTGAGCGCCCAAAATCCGGGTAGCAGCTATTTATGGAGCACAGGCGATACCACTCAAACCCTTAGCATCAATACACCTGGAACATATTGGCTAACTATCACCAATCCCTGTGGCACGGCTAGCGACACCATTATTGCCCAAGTAGAATCGCCCCCTCAACTGCCCTTTTTACAAAATGATACGCTGATTTGCCTGGGCGATACTATTGAGTTAAACACAGGTTATCCTAATATGTCTACTTTATGGAGCGATGGCAGTAGAGACTTTCGTTTGGAAGTCGACCGGGCTGGAAATTATTTGGCTATAATCAGCAATTCCTGTGGTAACTTTAAGGATACGATCGCAGTAAGTGTTTGGAGCAGCCCTCTGCCCTTCGATTTGGGAGCAGACACTAGTATATGTGCCAACAGCAGCAGTATCAGCATTGGCACTGCCGTAGATGCGGTTTCCTACCTCTGGAGCACTGGCGCCACTAGCGATAGTATAACGGTTAGTCAATCTGGGACTTATACTTTAACCACTACAGACTTCTGCGGCTACACTTTTAGCGACAGCATTACAATTGATGGACACCATCCCTTAAACATGGACTTGGGCGAAAATCAGACTATTTGCGCAGGAGATAGCCTACTTTTAGACGCTGGTGTTACTAAGCACGAAGTGGTTTGGAACGATGGCTTTGTTGGTCCGCGGCGCAATGTTAGTAAAGCAGGAGTTTATATTGCTACTAGCACAAATGCCTGTGGCACTTATCGAGATACAATTGAAATATTCATTAAACCCATTCCCAGCTTTAGCGATCAAAGTTTTCTCTTTTGTGAAGATGACTCGCTCCTGGTTAGCATTAGTGAGATCATTGATAGCAGTGATTTCAACTTTAACAATTACAGTATCTATTGGGAAGACGGCAGCGCTTTAAATGAACGCTATTTTTATGGCGATGGCGAATTCACTCTCCTTTTCGAAGATTATTGCGAAGCCTATCCTTTATACTTTCAGTTAGAAACGAAGCTTTGTTTTTGCCCCTTATTTGTTCCTAATGCTTTTAGCCCTAATGGAGATGGGAAAAATGAAGTATTCGGCGCCACGGGCGATTGCGAAGTAGGAGCCTATTCCATCGAAATCTTTAATCGTTGGGGTGAATCCGTTTTCTTTTCGAGAGAGAAAGACCAGCACTGGGATGGAAATCATAATGGCACGGCCTCGCCAGCGGGAGCCTATTTTTACCGAATACTATACGAATGGGCCGATCTTAAACGTGGCTATACGGAAGAGAAAACTGGTACGGTAACTTTAATACGCTAAAAGTTCTTTCTCATGCAAGTGGGCTAATTTAACGTGAGTTCGACTATAAATTATAGCCTCAGATTTTCGATAAAAGGAAAATCCATTTATGCCCTTCTAAAAAGCAGCTTTCCGCGCCTCTGCTTCTTGCAATAGCCCGCTAATCCTTCATGCATAGGCTTGAATTCCACTATTTATAAGGGGTCTTAGGCCTGATTTCACATCAAATTCACGTTAATGTAATCGCAGGAAAGACATTTTAATGTCTTAAAATTTGTAAATTAGACCTTAACCACCTGATTCAAAATGGCGAAAATTTCTATACATGAATGGCAAGAGCTTACAGAAACCAACCCTGCTGCAGATTCGGTAAAAAAAGAAGCTCTCTTTAAATTCCTCATCTCCTTAGTATTAATTATCGCTTACTTAATATTTGCTGCTTTGCAAGGCCTTTCGGAAGATCTTCGATTAGCCAGTATTCTCCTCCCTCCTAATATTCTTGCTTTGCTTATCATTGTCTTTAGCAAGGAGGCAAGAATTATAAGATGGGTGACCTACCTAGCCATTATGATCTTCCTGGCTGAGTTTGCCATTATTGGAATAAGCTTAAACGACACAAGAGGCCTTATATATTATGTTTCCTTTTCGGTACTCTACAATTTTGAACTAGAGCGCCTTGCTTGGAACAAATGGTTGATTATTATCTATGCGGTATGCTCTATTGCACCTATTTTTCTTTTTAACTTGGAAATGTTTTTACAAGTTTCCATCGCTCTAATTTTCTTTTTTATCAGCGGTGTTGTTTATCAAGGCAATAAAAGAAGGCAAGAGTTACAACTACTTAAGGAGAACCAAAAAGCGTATGACATTTTCATTAAGCACAGTCGTTTAATTGAGCATAATGTTATTAACTCTATCTCCAAATTAGTGTATGTTTCGGAAATGCTTAAGACTCGCAATCCCAAACCAGATATGGAAACCCAAGAGCTAATTGAAATAATTGACCAAGAAATTGGTCTGATCGAAAAGGTTATTCTAAAAACCGATAAAGAGTCCTTAAAACAATTTAAAATTTAAGCGATGAACAAGCTCTTTTTTATTGATGATGAACCCATACTTCTCAAACTCTGCCAGCTTTTTTTGGCAAGAATGGAAAACCTTGAAGTCAGCTACTTCGAAAGCGCCATCGATGCTTTAACTGAAATTGAGAAAGGCCATATCCCCAATCTGATCATTAGCGATATAAAAATGCCCAAGATGTCTGGCTTTGAACTAGCCGAAACACTAATAAACAAAGGCTATATAAATAATATAAAATTCTCTTACTGCACTTCATTCGCTAGCCTGCAAGATGCCAGCGATGTTTATGGTTTAGAGCAAAAAGATTTATTAGAATTCCCTTTTTATAACAAACCCATTGGGAAGGACATTGTAGGTTTTATTGAAAAGCAGCTTTAGGGAAAGCTCAAAGGTTGCAGACGAGGGAAGGCCGCGAGATCAGGTTTTGTATGGGTAAAAAACCAAAAAACCCTTGTTAATCTAATGACTAACAAGGGTTTTGATTTTGTGATTGTGCCCCAGGCGGGACTTGAACCCGCACGACCGCAATGGTCACGGGATTTTAAGTCCCGCGTGTCTACCAATTCCACCACCAGGGCGAACCTAAATAAAAACCCCTCCAAAGAGGGGTTTTTGAGCGGGAGACGGGATTCGAACCCGCGACCCCGACCTTGGCAAGGTCGTGCTCTACCAGCTGAGCTACTCTCGCATTTTGCTAATTTTACAATTAGACTTCTTAAAAGAACTTCCCTCCTTGCGTTTGGGACGGCAAATATAATATGATTTTCAAAAACCACACAACATTATAGACCAATTTTTTTCTTTATTTCATTTAGCTTCATCAAGGCCTCCACTGGCGTAAGGGTATTGATATCTAAATTTTGAATATCTACTCGTATATCTTCTAAAATCGGATCATCTAACTTAAAGAAGCTCAGCTGCATATCATCTTTGGCTTGCTTAATGGCTTGCCCAGCATCTTTTCCCTTCGCCCGACTACTTTCTAATTCGGCCAATATTTTTCGGCACGATTTAAAACCAAATTAGGCATGCCCGCCATTTTTGCTACATGAATTCCAAAACTATGCGCACTGCCGCCCTGCCTTAATTTGCGCATAAAGATAATTTTATCGCCTACCTCCTTTACACTCACATTATAATTATGGATGCGCTCGAACAAATTTGCCATTTCGTTTAGCTCGTGGTAATGGGTTGCAAATAATGTTTTTGCCCGGCTTGGGTGTTCATGCAAAAACTCCGCGATACTCCAAGCGATGCTAATGCCATCGTAAGTGCTAGTACCACGTCCTATCTCATCAAGAACCACTAAACTCCTTTCGGAAAGATTATTCAAAATACTTGCCGTCTCATTCATTTCTACCATAAAGGTAGATTCGCCCTGAGAAATATTATCAGAAGCCCCCACGCGCACGAATATCTTATCGACCAATCCTAATTCGGCAGCCTTAGCCGGCACAAAAGAACCCATCTGCGCAAGCAAACAGATTAAAGCGCTTTGCCTTAGTAATGCAGATTTACCCGACATGTTAGGGCCGGTAATCATTAATAGTTGTTGTTCTTCCCGATTTAGCTCTAGGCTATTGGAAATATACTCAGCTCCACTAGGCAGACTTTGCTCTATAACAGGGTGACGCCCTTCTGTAATCGAAAGGCTGGTCCCCTCATTGATACTAGGCAAATGGTAATTCCGCTTCTTGGCCAATTCTGCGAAAGCAGAAAGACAGTCGATTTGAGCCAGCAAGCGGGCATTGGCTTGAATTTGTGCTAATGACTTGCGGCATTCATTTAAAAGATCCTCGTATAGCCCTTGTTCTAGACTTACAATTTTCTCTTCAGCTCCTAAAATTTTCGCTTCATACTCTTTTAGCTCCGGGGTAATGTAACGTTCCGCGTTTACCAAGGTTTGCTTGCGGATCCACTCCTCTGGAACCTTATCTTTCTGGCTATTGCGAACCTCTAAATAGTAGCCAAAAACGTTATTAAAAGCAATTTTAAGATTGGTAATACCCGTTGCCTGACTTTCTCTATTCTGAATTCCCAAAAGTTTATCCTTCCCATGATAAACCAATTCGCGCAATTCGTCTAAATCGGCCGAAAAACCCTGACGCATTACTTCTCCCTTGTTGAAATTATTGGAAGGTTCTTCCTTCAGTCGATCGGTTATGGTAGCAATAAAATCTAGGCCTGTCCACAATTTATCGCAAAACTCTTTTAGATCGCCATCTACCGCAGTGCCTAAACTTTTAATTTCATTGGAAAGCATAATGCCTTCTTTTAGTTGCAGCAGCTCCTTGGGCAAAATCTTACCCGTGCTAAGCTTTACTGCCAAACGTTCTAGGTCGTTGATTTCCGCCAAATGATCGCGCGTGCTTTCTAAAAGATCGATACTCTTATAATAGGTATCCACTATCACTTGCCGTTTTTCAATCTGAGCTAAGTCTAGTAAAGGCATCGCCATCCATCGCTGCAATAAACGCGAGCCCATGGGAGAAGCAGTGAAATTTATTACATCATATAGTGATTTACCATTAGGCGCATTGGAGTCGAAAATCTCTAAATTTCGCACGGTAAATCGGTCCATCCACACATAATCACGGTGATCAATTCTACTCAGTGAACTAATATGTTGCAAACGATTGTGCTGGGTTTCCTTCATATAGTGAAAAACCGCCCCGCAAGCAATTATCGCTTCACGCAGATCTTCAATCCCATAGCCTTTAAGGGAGCTAACTTGAAAATGGCTTAATAAATTCTGCTGCGCAAAATCCTCTTGAAAAACCCAATCATCGAGTGAATACGAATAATGTTTACCCTGATACAATTCATTATAAACATCACGCTTGGTGCGTGAGTAAATGATTTCCGCAGGTCTTAAGCTTTGAATCAGTTTATCGATATATTCATGACTTCCCTGGGCCACCATAAGCTCCCCGGTAGAGATATCGCAAAAAGCAATACCCTGCATGCCACCCGTAATATGGATCGCACAAAGAAAATTATTCCTCCCACTTTGTAAAACCTGATCATTGGTAGTTAAGCCTGGCGTAACCAATTCTGTTACGCCCCTTTTCACAATGTTTTTGGTCTGTTTAGGATCTTCTAACTGGTCGCAAATCGCTACCCGCAATCCCGCTCTCACAAGTTTCGGCAGATAAGTATCTAAGGAATGATGCGGAAAACCCGCCAGTTCGGTTTTAGCCGCAGCGCCATTGGCTCGTTTGGTTAAAACAATTCCCAAAATTTTGCTTGCGCGGATGGCGTCCTCACCGAAGGTTTCGTAAAAATCACCCACCCGAAATAATAACAAAGCATCGGGATGCTTGGTTTTTATCTCGTTATACTGCCGCATTAAAGGCGTCTCTTGCTTACTTTTCGTAGTCAATTAAAGTACTTTTGATCTTTGGCTAAAATACTATAAGCTATGAGAAAGTTACGCATGAGCGAGCTAAATAGAATGACTGCGGAAGAATATAAAGAAAGTAAGAAACATCCTTTTAGCATTGCCTTAGATGATATTCGCAGTATTTTAAATGTTGGATCCGTTTTCCGCAGTGCTGATGCCTTTCGTTGCGAGAAAATCTACCTTGGCGGTCTTAGTCCCGAACCCGTAAAAGAAATGCGTAAAACCGCCTTAGGAGCTACCGATTCGGTAGCATGGGAAGCAATGCCGCATGGCCTATCTGGCTTGGCGGCGCTCAAGGCAGATGGCTATCAAATATGGGCCGTGGAGCAAACTACCAATTCTATTATGCTCAACGATTGGCAACCTAATTTAGCCTGGAAGCAAATTTTCGTCTTTGGCAACGAAGTAAGCGGCGTAAGCGATGAAGTACTGAGCTTTTGCGATGGTGCGATTGAAATCCCGCAATTTGGCACCAAGCATTCCTTAAATATTTCCGTTAGTGCGGGCATCATATTATGGGATTATATCCGAAAGACTTTATAACACGAGTTCGACTATAGATTAAAATCAGAATCTAATTCCCGCAGACACTCAAAAACAGTGACTCCTAACAGAAACACCTAACGTTTAACTACTTAGATTATCGCGCGCCATTGTTTCTTTGTCTATTTAACGTGAGTTCGACTATAAATCATAGCCTCAGATTTTCAATAAAAAGAAAAGACAGGTCTAGATCGTGCAGCTGTAGCGGGCTACAGCAAATGAACTAGATGAAGTATTTTCACTTTTATTGGAAAATCCATTTATGCCCCTTCTAAAAAGCGGCTTTCCGCGCCTCTGCTTCTTGCAATAGCCCGCTATTGCTTCACGGCATAGGCTCGAAATCGACTATTTACAAGGGGGCTGAGGCCTGATTTTACGTCGAATTCACGTTAGCTAAGGTCGAACTTGATATAAAATAAAAAAGGCTCCCACTTGGGAGCCTTTTAAAATATCAAAATCTTGTCTTATTTTACCGATACGTCAACTCTACGGTTGATGTTATTGTGACCATTAGCCAATGGCTCAGACTCACCGCTGGATTTAGTTTCGATACGAGAAGCATCAATTCCAAATACTTGAGTTAATTCTTTTGCTACTGCATCAGCACGGCGCTGACCTAAAGTCTTGTTATACTCTTCTGCGCCAGTTGCATCACTGTGACCAGTTAATACAATATTCACATTAGGATTAGATTTTAATGCATTAGCAATTGCTGCTAATCTCAAGTAATTAGCATCAGTAACAGAAACACTGTTAAAGTTAAAGAATACTGAAGGCATGTAAGCACCTACACCACCACTTCCAGCATTGGCAGCACTAGCAACAGAAACACCATTGAAGTTCACTAAAGCGCCCTTAGGAGTGTTTGGCTCAGCATCCATATAATCACCTACACCATCGCCATCAGAATCAATAGCACGACCTTCAGCATCAACTTTAGCACCTTTGGCGGTGAATGGATCAGCATCCATGTAATCAGGAATACCATCACCATCGCTATCCATTGGAGCTCCGTTAGCAGCGACTTTAACACCAGCTGGAGTAGAATTATCCACGTCGAATAGGTTACTTACACCGTCACCATCGTCATCATTGGTAAGTTTACCGTAATTGTCTTTAATTTCTTTAAGATCAGCAAACAAACCTTCGTAAGGACTGTAATAAACGATGTTCTTTTTTTCTTTGTCACCAAAGTTATAAGTAGCACCAACACCGAAATAACCGAAGAAATCAGAATTCACTCCTTTACCTAAAGCATCAGCGCCATCAATAAGAGCAAAGGTATTGCGGTAAAGGATATCTAAATCCCATGTTTCATTCAATTGACGTTTGTACCATAATTTCAAGGGAATCACGGTAGTAAAAGCTCTTGCACTGGATAGTTTGTCGCCACCAACTGAACTTACTTGGGTGCCTGCTTCATCAAAGCCGGTTGCTGCCAAATAAGTAGCTCCAAGACCTACCGTGAATATCATTGCATGCTTTCTTTGGTATTCTCTACCGTATAGAAACATATTTGTTAGATTGAATGCTAAACTGATATCACCATCTAAGTAATCACCTTCATAATAATAATTTGGAGCAGTTCCCGAAGTTTGGTGAAAACCACCAGTTCCCGAAACACCTATCATGGGTGAAAACCATTTGGTTAAGTGGCCACGTACTCCAATTTCAAAACCACCAACACCACTTGGCATTGCATCAGTTTTGTCGCCGAAAAAATAGCTAGCCGCATCTCCTAAAGAGGCAGTAGCTCCAACATTTAAGCCTAACGACCAAGTGCGAAAGTTACTTGGGTGAGCTTCTGTAAGGACCACCTCTTCAGTCTGAGCGTTAGCAGCGAATCCAAAAAAGGCAAGTCCGAAAAGTAAATTTATTCTTTTCATAAATATAAGTGGGTTATGTTTTGCATCAATTAATGCTTTGCAAATGTACTAAAAGTGACGGAATCGCAAATTTTTTATTGCAATTCTAATTCTCAAAAGCCATTATTTCTAATCTTGGTTATCAGTATTTCTCCAAAACCGCGTCAACTACCCGTTCTAAATCACTTTCGGAGTGTAAAAAATCAAAAGAGTCCGCATTTAGATCGATGACTTTGGAGGCCCAGTTTTGTTTAATAAAGCTGGCATAACTTTCATTTAACCTCAGTAAATAGTTATGACTCATATTTTTTTCATAGAAACGACCTCTTTTGTCAATATTCCTCAATAATGATTCAAGCGGGCGATGCAGAAAAATTAACAAATCAGGTTGCCGAACCTTACCCAAAGCCATTTGCCAAAATTTTCGATAAAGCTGAAATTCCACTTCTGACAGGTTGTTCTGGGCAAAAATTAAGCTCTTGAAAGGCGCGTAATCAGCCACCAAATTGGGTAAAAACAAATCTTGTGTAGTGGGTAAATTACTGAGTTGATGATAGCGATCTGCCAAAAATGACATTTCAACCGAAAAGGCAAATCGCTCTTTATCTTCATAGAAACGCCCTAAAAAAGGGTTTTCTTCAAATTCTTCTAAAACCAAGCGTGCATTAAGCCTTTCTGATAGAAGCTTTGCTAAAGTAGTTTTACCCGACCCGATATTTCCCTCTATGGCAATGTATTTCCCTTCAATCAAGCTTGCGCGCTTTAACATGGTCTGTGCAGTTTTCTAAAAGATAGCTAGTGGATTTCAGTAAAACTGGATGAATAAAATCTGGGGCTACCTCCACTAAAGCTTGCAAAGTAAAGGCACGTAAATGTAATCTAGGGTGAGGCAACACAAGTTTATCAGAATTTAAAACCAAGTCACCCATAAACAGAATATCAATATCTAAAGTCCGATCAAAATAAGAACCCTCAACCATAGGACTTAATCTTTCCCTACCAAACTGAAGCTCTGCTGCTAGCAGTTTTTCTAAAAGTAATTGCGGGCTAAATAACGTCTCTACTTTCCAAACTTGGTTGAGAAATAGATTTTCACTTACCATTCCCCAAGGTTCACTTTGATATAAACTAGATTTACCCAGAATTGTAAAAGAGCCTAACAAAAATTCTTCAGCTTTTTCGAAAGTCCTCTGCACATCTCCTAAATTTCCGCCAAGCAGCAAATGTGCTTCTCTTTTTATTTCTCGCAAACTGAACAAATACTTAATATTGCTGTATAAACGCAAAACTAAATATATTCAAATGAAATCCTTCCTTAAAATGTTACTCGCCTCCATTATTGGTGGCGCAATACTCCTCTTCTTGATATTCCTACTTTTTGCTTCTATCGCTTCAATTAGCAGTCCTGAATTGGAAATTAAAGACAAAAGCATACTTCATATTGATCTGAATGCCACTTTTGTAGATAGGGCCCAAGATAATCCCTTCGCGCAATTCGACCCGCTATCAGGCAGTCCAAAAAGAGCCAATGGTCTTACCAGCATCATTAGTGCTTTAAAGTCGGCCCAAGATGATCCGAAAATTATCGGCATCTATCTCGATGGCGGTGTTCCCCTCGCAGGAAATGCGACGCTTAAAGAAATACGTGATGCCCTCATTGATTTCAAGTCTTCTGGAAAATTCATCTACGGTTACAGTGAAATACTAACGCAAAAAGGATTATATCTAAGCTCCGTTGCCGACAGCTTTTTTTTAAACCCCGAAGGTATTTTAGAATTCTCAGGACTAAGTGCTTCCGTTACCTATTACCGCAAAGCACTAGAGAAATTAGGGGTAAAACCGGTTGTTCTTAGAGCTACTGGTAACAAATTTAAAAGTGCGGTAGAACCCTACCTTCTAGATGAAATGTCTAATTCCAACCGCATGCAATTAAGCGAATTACTTAATTCCTTTTGGGGAACTTACCTCAGTGATTTAGCCGAATCGAAAGGGATTAGCATTGCCCAGTTGAACCTTACGGCAGATAGCTTACTAACTAACGTCCATGCAGCCAAAGAACTAGGTTTAATTGATGGATTAGCCTATTATGATCAAATTCAAGATCTTTTAACCCAATCTAGCGAAAGCGAAAAATTTAGCGCGGTGAACTTTATTAGCCCTGCCAAATATGCCAAACAGCTAGATTTAAACGGTAATAGCGAATATAGCGATCAAAGAGTGGCCGTTATTATTGCTCAAGGCGAGATACGTGGCGGCGAAGGCAGCGAGTATATAATAGGATCTGATCGCATTGCTGCAGCGGTGCGTCAGGCGCGTTTAAACGATAAAGTAAAAGCCATTGTTTTAAGAGTAAACAGCCCCGGCGGTAGCGCCCTTGCCTCGGAAGTAATTTGGCGTGAAGTAGACCTTGCCCGCACCGAAAAACCTGTAATCGCCTCCATGGGAGATGTAGCCGCTAGTGGTGGATATTATATCGCATGCTTCGCCGATACAATTTTGGCGCAGCCCAATACCGTAACCGGAAGTATTGGTGCCTTTGGCTTATTTTTTACCGCGCAAGACCTTATGAATGAGAAACTGGGAATTAACATCGAAACGGTAAAAACAAATACTCATTCCGATATCGGTACCATCGATCGCGATTTAAGTCCTTCGGAACGTAGAATCTTGATTCGTCAGGTTGACAATATTTACGGCACCTTCAAAAGTAGGGTTGCTGCTGGACGTGGTTTAGACCTTGCTTTTGTAGATAGCATCGGGCAAGGAAGAGTTTACTCTGGCCTTAGGGCGAAAGAATTAGGATTGGTGGATCTTATCGGTGGATTAAGCGACGCCATAAATATTGCTGCTGAAAAAGCAGGTTTAGAAGAAGGCTATTCCGTGGTAACCTATCCCGAATTAGAAGATCCATTGCAAGCATTTATTAAAGAATTCTCAGACCAAATGGGCGGCGCAAGCATTAAAGCTGAATTGGGAGAATTTGGGCATTACCTCGAGCTCTTAGAGCAAGCACAAAGCCGCAAAGGCATGCAAATGCGCATGGAATACGACTTGGTAATTGATTAAGTTGACGGAAACAGAAACCATTAAACGTAAAGAAGCCGGAATCATGTATTTGATTCTGGCTGCTTTATTTATTGCGGCCTTAATAACCTGTAATTTAATCGCCAATAAGTTTGTAAGCATTAATCTCGGCTTTAAAACCTTCATCGTTTCAGCCGGCGTAATTCCCTACCCGCTAACTTTTTTAATTACCGACATCCTTTCCGAAGTTTACGGTCGGAAGAACACCAACCGCGTGGTTTTCGCCGGATTATTCGCTTCGCTTTTAGTTCTGCTTATTCTTTATTTAGGGCATATTTTTCCCGCCATTAGCAATAGCCCCGTTAGTAACGAACAGTTTGATCAGGTTTTCCAAAGTTCAAGCCGAGTGATTCTGGCTTCCATGCTGGCTTATCTAGTAGCCCAATTTATTGATGTGCGTATCTTTCACGCCATTAAGAAGAAAACCAATGGCAAATATTTATGGCTACGCAACAATGTTTCTACCATTTTTTCCCAGCTGGTAGACACTATATTAGTTACCACAGTATTATTTATTGGCGTAGAAAGCTTCGCTTTTATTGGGGGCTTGGTTAAAGATGGTTGGCTATTTAAAGCGCTTTTCGCTGCTGCAGATACGCTCTTAATTTACCCTTTGATTTACCTTATTCGTCGCTACTTCAATTTACAAAAAAGTGAAGAAATCGATATCTGGTAAAAAATGGCTCTTCCGCATCTTAAAGATTACACTAGTATTCGTGGCTAGTTATCTTTTGTGGCTAAAGCTAGAGAAGTCTCAGTTTAGAGATTTCGAATTAAGTCTCGAGCTTAACCGCAGCCTAATAAGTCTTTTCCTTTTTAGTCTACTCTGGTTTTTAAATATCACTTTTGATGCCATCGCTTGGCAAAAAATTCAAGCGTTGATAAGCCCCATCAGTATTAAAAAAGCTATTTGGCAAAATATTAAATGTTACGGCTTAGCCTTTATCACCCCACTTAACAGCGGCGAAATTCTCGGTCGCTATATTGTGCAAGAAGATCAAACTCATCGCTCGAAAGCACTTTTCCTGACTTTTTGGACCCACGGCCCTAAGCTTTTTAGCAAAACCATAGTGAGCTTATTAATTGCCTGCCTTTGGTTCATTAATGCTGGACAAATGGCCTATACTTTACTGGCATTTATGGCTACCCTTTTTAGCTTAGTTATCTATTTCAGTCTCGAGAAAATAATAAGTTCTCTGCATCAGCGCCAGCTTTTTAAATATCCCTTGGCCCACTACCTCATCAAAGGCGAGCCGGATTCCAAATTAAAAAGCGTCTTACTTGGAATCCATTCATTTCGCTTCCTTATTTTCTCGGCGCAACTGCTTATTTCCTTATACTTTCTTCAACCCGAGAGTATTAAATTGGAAATCCTCTACGCTATTCCTCTTTATTATTTTATTTCGGCAGTAACCCCAACTTTTGCGGGACTCGACTTCTTAATTAAAGGAGCGCTTTCATTTTACTTCTTTAGTTTCTTTAGTGATCAGTCTTTAGTATTTGTAATCGGCAGCACTTTAGTTTGGTTCTTTAATATGGCCATTCCATCCTTAATCGGATTGGCGAGTTTAAACCGCAGTGAATTAGCACGCATCAAGCGAAAGCGAAAGAAACCCTAAAACCAGTATGGGCGCGGATATTAAAAACTAATCCGCCTTGTAAGATTAAATATTGACCCCGTATCCCTTTTAATACCGCCTCTGCCTTAGGTTCTTTGTCTAAATTAAGCGTGCTAATCTTGGTAGGCCATTCCTCAACGGGATAATTAAACTGATATACCTCATCTTCCCCCGCTGCAAAAAATTGTTGCATTTCCGCCGAAAGGCTTTCCTTTACCTTGAGCTTTTCCTTTACCAAATCAATCGTTGGAATTTCATTCTTCAGCATCTTCCGCCAAGGTGTTTTGTCGCCCATTAAGCCTTTCAGCGCTACTTCCATTTCACCCGCCTGAAAGCGATTTTCGGTACGCGCCAAAACTATCGCTTCCGATGCCCCCTGATCTATCCAACGATTTTGCATTTGCTTGGCGCGGGTTACCCCCACTTTTAAATCGCCACCATTGGCCAAATACACAATATGCTCTTGCAGCTGGTAGGATTTTTCAAAATCTAAATCGCGATCTTCAATACCCAAATGCGCTTGGCTTAACTCTGGCCTTATAATGCTTTCACCCGCCTGCGGTGCCGTAAAAAAACAATTCTTGCAAAAGCCCATTCGAAACAAGTCGGCAAACTTATTTCCACAATTAGAACAGTGTTTCTCATTAAGGAATTCTATTGTAATTTGGCGACCAATTAGTTGATTAAGCCTGATAAAATCATCATCTGCCTTGAGGATATATTGTACCTTTTCATCATCTTGCCATGCGGGCATTTTACTCAGATTAAGTTCGAATCTCATATTCTAAAATTTGTATCGCTAAATTAGTTGTTCCTATGAAGCTTGCACTAGTAAATTCATTTTTAAGTTGGCGTATGAAAAAGCGCTTTCACCAGCTAGAACTTTTCATGAAGTATCCCCATGAAGTGCAGAGCGAGTTATTGATAGAATTGATAAGCACGGCAACCAATACAGAGTTCGGTAAAAAATACGGCTTTAAAGATATTTCTTCCATCGACACCTTTAAAGAAAGGGTTCCCCTCCATTTTTACGAAGACATTGAAGCGGATGTAAATCGTCTCCGCCAAGGGGAACAAAATATTTTTTGGCCAGGAGAAGTGAAATGGTTTGCTAAATCTAGCGGCACCACCAATAGTAAAAGCAAATTTATTCCCGTTAGCGAGGAAGCGATAGAAGACTGCCATTTTAAAGGTGGTAAAGATCTACTGAGTATTTACTGCAATCTAAACCCCGAAACCATGGTTTTCGACGGGATGAACCTTCGCATGGGTGGCAGTACTTTTCTTGATAACCAGGAATTACAAAGCTACTACGGTGACGTTTCTGGGATTATTATCGAAAACCTTCCCTTCTGGGTGGAAATGCGCAGTACGCCCAACAATAAAATTAGTTTAATGACGGAGTGGGAGGCGAAAATTGTTGCCATGGCAACTACCTCCATGCGCGAAGATGTAACCAGTCTCGCAGGTGTTCCTTCCTGGATGCTTGTACTCCTGCAGCGAGTTTTAGAATTAAGTGGCAAGAAAACCATTGCCGAAATATGGCCTAATTTGGAACTCTACATGCACGGTGGGGTAAACTTCGAACCCTACCGCGAGCAGTACCGCGAAATTATTGGCAAAGACATTAACTACCTCGAAACCTATAATGCCTCGGAAGGCTTCTTTGGCATCCAAGACCAAAAAGACAGTAGCGAAATGCTTTTAATGCTCGATTATGGCATCTACTTCGAGTTTATCCCGATGGACCAATACCAAGGAACCCAGTCTAAAACCATAGGCTTAAGCGAAGTAGAAATCGGCCCCAATTATGCCGTAGTTATTACATCCAATGCCGGTTTGTGGCGCTATATTATTGGTGATACGATTCGCTTCACCTATACCTCGCCTTATCGTTTTAAAATTACCGGCCGTACCAAGCACTTCATTAATGTTTTTGGCGAAGAGCTCATCATTGAAAATGCCGAAAAAGCCCTCAAACAGAGTTGTGAAAAACATAATTGCCAAGTGCTAGATTTTACTGTTGCACCTATTTTTATGGAAGGCAAAAATAAAGGGGCGCACCAATGGCTCATTGAGTGGAGTAAAGCCCCGGCTAATCAAGCAGAATTCGCTGCCGATTTAGACAAAGCCATTTGCAATATCAATAGCGACTACGAAGCCAAACGCTACAAAGGTCTGGCCCTTACTAGCCTCGAACTTATGGAAGCGCGCCCAGGACTGTTTTACCACTGGCTTAGTACCAAAGGAAAATTAGGAGGCCAAAACAAAGTTCCGCGCCTTAGTAATAGCCGAGAGCATATGGATGAACTTTTAAAATTAAACGACTAATGCGGGTTGCACTAGTGCTTTTTCTATTTATCAACTCAGCCCTATTTGGACAAGCCTTGCAGTTAAAATTAATTAGCAGCGAGGTCATACCGGCTGTCGATGATTTAAAAGTAGATCCCTTTGGAAACATCTACTATATAAAAGGCAATGAGATTATTAAACATCCCGTAAAAGGCCAGCAAAACTACAGCTACAGTGATCCGCGCTTAGGCTCAATAAGTTTTTTCACGCTAATTAACCCCTTGCAGCCGCTCCTTTATTATACCGATTTTAATACCCTCCAAATTCTCGATAACCGCCTAAATTTTAGTCGCAGTATAAACCTTCTCGATGCTGGCTTTATCGACCCTAGTTTAGTTAGCTATACCACTCAAAATCAAATACTCATCTACGATCAGGTAAGCGATCGCCTTAGCATTTATGATCCCGACTCCGAAAAACTCCTGAATTTTAGTCCTACCATTAACCAAATTAGTACTAGCTCCAGTCGCCCTTCCCTCTTATTAAGCAGCTTCAATTACCAAATCCTCCATCTTCCTCAAAGTGGATTTTTACTTTTCGATGCTTTAGCCGCTTTCCAAAAAAAAATTCCCTTTACCGAAACATTAATTGATGCCGATTTTAATAATGACTTACTCATCTGCCTCAGCGAAAGTGGAATATTAAGCCTCATCTCAGTTAATACCGGCCAAAGACAAAACCTAATCTGCCCGCAAGCCGGTATCAAACGCATCATTTTACACAGCCGCTCGCTTTATTTATGGAAAGCGGGTATGCTCTACCTTTATAAGCTCGAATAGCGCCTTACAATAGCCGATATTTTAGCCGAAAAACTTAGCTTTGTGAGCTTATTAAAAAACAACTATGCACATTGCAATTTCAGGGAACATTGGCTCAGGGAAAACTACCTTAACACGCTTACTAGCAAAGCACTACAAGTGGACACCCCACTTTGAAGATGTAGAAGACAATCCCTATCTCGATGATTTTTACCGCGAAATGCAGCGCTGGTCTTTTAACTTGCAAATCTTCTTCCTAAATAGCCGTTTTCGTCAGGTTAAGGAAATCCGTGAAACTGGAAAAAGCATCATTCAAGATCGAACGATTTACGAAGATGCCCACATTTTCGCCCCCAACTTACACGCCATGGGCCTCATGCCAAGCCGTGATTTTGAAAACTACCTTTCGCTTTTCGAACTTATGGATTCCTTCGTGGAAGCCCCCGATTTACTAATCTACTTGCGTGCCTCCATTCCCACTTTGGTGGACCAAATTCAGAAGCGCGGCCGCGATTATGAAAACAATATTCGCATCGATTACCTCAGCCGCCTCAACGAGCGCTATGAAGCGTGGATTTCAGGCTACGATAAAGGTAACTTACTAATTATCAATGTAGACGAAAATAAATTCGCCAACAACCCAGAAGATTTAGGTAAAATCATCAATAATATCGACGCCGAGCTTAACGGCTTATTTTAAAAATCTGATTTTTTTTATTTGGGCGGCAACCGGGCTTTTTGCTCCAAGTCCTCGCCCTAATACGCCCAGCTGCATATACTGCCGCTAGGCTTCCTTTGGTCGCCTGCCACAGCATTGCGCTGGGGCATTAAGGCTGCGGGCTTTACACTACAATCCCTGCCGCGGGCTCTGCGGGTCCCTTACCCTAAAATTAGTCTTGAAATTCGGCTTTAGAGCTCTTATAAATAATTGATTGAGAGTTGAGGAAGAAGCGAAATTTAAAATCGAGGACTTTTATTAGACCGCATCTACCGCAGTGAAAAAAAATTACCCTGTTTTGCTATAGACGAAGCTTTGCGGAACCATGGACATGGACCAAAAAAAGAGGCCATCTATACTAGACGGCCTCTGGATACTAATTTATTTTAACCATTCCTAGTTCATACTAAGACTTGCTAAAATTTTCTTTTCATTTATTATATTAATGCCTAGCATTGAAGGAATTGCATTCCCATCAAGGATAATAAAAGCTTCACCTTTAAAGAGACCGTTTTCACCTAAAGTCAATTGCTCCGCTCTAACTTCAACACTATTAAACTGTGAATTTAACAAAGTGCTAGTTTGTTTACTATTTAACTGCATCCGTAGGTTAACTACATTATCTTCTGAAGCGAAGTCATAGCTAAAAGCTTCTGCTGAAATGGTCCCTGTCATTTCACTATTAGGACTACTAAACTTTACTTGAGCCGCATTAGTACCTTCATAGGCGTAAACCTCTCCGGCGCTAATTTTCACTACTTCATCCATATAAGCGTTGCTGCTTGAATCACCCACGTGAATATGAGGCGCGATTACTAAAGAAACGATAGACATTAATTTGATTAAGATGTTCATCGAAGGGCCAGAAGTATCTTTAAAAGGATCACCAACGGTATCACCTGTTACTGATGCTTTGTGCGCTTCAGAACCTTTATATTCCATTTTGCCATCAATCATAACACCTTGCTCAAAAGACTTTTTAGCGTTATCCCAAGCACCACCGGCATTGTTTTGAAAGATACCCATAAGTACACCACTAACCGTTACACCGGCTAATAAACCTCCTAACATTTCTGCAGAAGAAGTTTCTTCAAAAACACCCAAAAATCCAAATCCAACCAAAAGAGGAGTTACCAAGGCAATCGCGCCTGGAAGCATCATTTCACGGATAGAAGCTTTGGTAGAAATCTCTACACATTTTTCGTATTCGGGCTTAGCCTTATATTCCATAATACCTGGAATCTCTTTAAACTGACGACGAACTTCGTGTACCATCGCCATTGCTGCACGCCCTACTGCCGAAATAGCTAAAGAAGAGAAAATAAATGGAATCATACCTCCTACGAATAGCATGGCTAACACAGGAGCTTTGTAAATATCAATGGCATCAATACCAGCAATACCAACGAAAGCGGCGAAAAGAGCCAAAGCGGTTAAAGCGGCAGAAGCAATAGCGAAACCTTTACCCGTTGCAGCGGTAGTATTACCTACAGCATCTAAATTATCCGTACGTCCACGCACTTCCTCTGGTAATCCGCTCATTTCGGCAATACCTCCCGCATTATCTGCAATCGGTCCGAAAGCGTCAATCGCCAATTGCATAGCTGTTGTAGCCATCATACCCGCAGCAGCAATAGCCACCCCATATAAACCTGCAAAAGAGTAAGAGAAAATAATACCCGCTGCTAAGATTAAAATTGGAATAACAGTAGACTGCATACCCATGGCTAAACCACCAATAATATTAGTGGCGTGTCCCGTTGAACTTTGCTGCACTATAGAATTTACTGGCTTCTTGCCCATGGAAGTATAAAACTCTGTTACCAAGCTCATTAAAGCGCCAACGATAGATCCTACTAAAATTGCAAGGAACACATCTAAAGGACTAAACTCGTAGCCTCTTAAATTCATTGATTCTGGCAACATCCACAGAGAAAGCGGATAGGAAGCGATAACCACAAAAATAATAGAAGACCAGTTACCCATGTTTAGGGCCTTTTGAACTGAGCTGTTTTCGTTGCTAATGCGCACGAAAGCCATAGAAATAATAGAGAAGATAAGACCTAAACCCGCAATTACCATGGGTAATAAAATGGGGGCCATTCCGCCAAAATTGTCCGCACTGTCAATTTCTTGACCTAATACCATGGTAGCTAAAATTGTGGCCACATACGACCCAAAAAGGTCCGCACCCATACCAGCCACATCACCCACGTTATCACCTACGTTATCGGCAATAGTAGCTGGGTTTCGAATATCATCTTCGGGAATTCCCGCTTCTACTTTACCTACTAAATCGGCACCTACATCCGCTGCTTTAGTATAAATACCACCTCCTACGCGAGCAAAAAGAGCTATAGACTCCGCACCTAGGGAGAAACCCGCCAATACTTCGATAGCTGTTTTCATTTCTGGGCCATTAATAGCAGCCCCTTCTGGTACAAAGTAGTTGTAGAAAACTATAAATAAAGATCCTAAACCTAGAACGGCTAATCCCGCTACACCAAGACCCATTACAGACCCACCGGTAAAAGAAACTTTTAAAGCTTGAACTAAACTAGTACGGGCAGCCTCGGTAGTACGAACATTAGATTTTGTAGCGATGCGCATCCCGATATATCCTGCCAAAGCAGAAAGCACAGCACCAATAACAAAGGCAATGGCGATAATGGGACTAGAGTGCTCTACTAAGGTTCCTGAGTATCCTAACAAAATGGCAGCTATTACTACAAAGTAGCTCATTACTTTCCATTCGGCCTTTAAAAAAGACATCGCTCCGTCCGCAATGTAACCTGCCAACTCCGTCATCTTTTTATCGCCTGCTGCTTGTTTAGTAACCCAAGCAGATTTCATTAGCATAACTAAGATTCCTACCAATCCTAGGGCAGGAACCAAATACATTAACCAATCGTTCATAGTTGTTTGTTGATTGAAAATTTAAATTCTTAACAAGGGGCGCAAAAGTAAATTAATTTAGCTTTTAGCCAAATGGCTAATTTGAAGTATATTAGACTAGCTCTAAAAAACTAAATTTAACCCCCTATTCTATTTGTACATTACTTTTTTTACTGCGGAAATAACTCGTGCTGCATTGGGTAAAAACTCATTTACCAAAGTTGGAGCATAAGCCATTGGCGTATCGGCAGTGTTAATTCTTATGATTGGAGCATCTAAATAATCAAAAGCATGTTCTTGGCAATGTGTAATAATCTCTGTAGAGATATTACCTAAAGGCCACGCTTCTTCTACGATCACCATGCGGTTTGTTTTCTTAAGCGACTTCAATACGGCCTCATAATCGATAGGACGCACCGTACGTAGGTCAATAATTTCACAGCTGATACCTTCTTTAGCCAGTTCGTCGGCTGCTTTATCGGCTTCTTTAATAATTTTCCCAAAAGATACAATGGTAACATCGTCACCCGCGCGACGGATATCCGCTACTCCTAAAGGAATGAGGTATTCTTCTTCCGGCACTTCCATTTTATCGCCATACATCTGCTCGCTCTCCATAAAAATTACCGGATCGTTATCGCGAATAGCACTTTTTAATAGTCCTTTTGCGTCGTATGGATTAGAAGGCACTACCACTTTTAAACCCGGAGTATTGGCAAACCAACTTTCAAAGGCCTGACTATGGGTGGCACCAAGCTGTCCAGCAGAAGCGGTTGGCCCTCTAAAAACGATGGGGATATTAAGCTGCCCGCCGCTCATTTGATACATTTTGGCCGCATTGTTAATGATCTGATCAATGGCAACCATCGAAAAGTTAAAGGTCATAAACTCGATAATCGGTCTTAAACCATTCATGGCAGACCCCACGCCGATTCCAGAAAATCCTAATTCTGCAATTGGAGTATCGATAACCCTCTTAGGGCCAAATTCATCAAGCATTCCTTTCGAAGCTTTGTAAGCGCCATTGTACTCGGCCACTTCCTCACCCATCAAATAAATGTTCTCGTCGCGACGCATTTCTTCACTCATCGCTTCAGCAATTGCCTCTCTAAACTGGATAATTCTACTCATTGATCATTCTTTTGAGGCGCCAAAAATACTAATTAGGAGCTAAAGACTTCATTTTTTCGTAAATCTAAATACGATTAAAAAATTAGTATGCATGCATAAGGTTTTGTCCGCGGGTTTTTTATGGTTATTTTCGCGCTTTATACACATCACTTCTCAAAGAATATATTATAAATTATGAAGGTATTAGTTTGCATTAGTCATGTGCCCGATACTACTTCTAAAATCAACTTCACTGCCGACAATAGTGCATTTGATAAGAATGGGGTACAGTTCGTAATTAACCCATACGACGAATTTGGTTTAACCAGAGCCGTATGGTTAAAAGAAAAGCAAGGCGCCCAAATTACGGTGCTAAATGTAGGAAGAGCAGAAACTGAGCCTACCCTAAGAAAGGCATTAGCCATCGGTGCTGATGCAGCCATTAGAGTTGACGCGGATCCAAGCGACTCGTTTTATGTAGCCCAACAAATTGCCGCTGTTGCCAAAGAAGGGGCTTACGATTTAATACTTGCCGGTCGTGAATCCATCGATTACAACGGCGGACAAGTACCAGGAATGGTAGCCAGTATTTTAAATCTTCCTTTTGTAAATGCTTGCGTTGGCATGGAAGTTAGCGACAATGAAGCTTCTTTAATTCGTGAAATTGACGGAGGAAAAGAAAAAGTTAAAGCTAATTTACCTTTAGTGGTGGGTGGCCAAAAAGGATTGGTAGAAGAAAAAGATCTTCGTATACCTAATATGCGTGGTATCATGCAAGCGCGTAGCAAGGCTCTAGATGTTCGTGCTCCGCAAGAGATTGCTGCCAAAACAAGCACCGGTGCCTTTACTAAACCTGCACCTAAAAGTGCAGTAAAAATGATCGATGCCGATAATGTAGCGGAGTTAGTGCGTTTACTGCACGAAGAAGCAAAAGTGATTTAATTAAAAAAGAAGAAACATGTCAGTATTAGTATACCTCGAAAATTGGGAAGGACAATTTAAGAAAAACACTTGGGAAGCTGCTCTCTATGCTTCTAAAACTGCCAATATGCAAGGCACTGAAGCTATCGGTGTTGTAATCGGCGCTATTAATGAATCAGCCGAAGATGCGGGCAAGTACGGTTTATCTAAAGTTTTACATGTAAATGATGCTGCGCTTGCAAGCTTCGACGCCAACCGTTATGCCCAAGCGTTCGCTCATTTGGCTCAAGAAAATAATGCTTCAACCATTATTATTAGCGGCACCTTTAATGGTAAAGCCTTAGCGCCTGCCTTAAGTATCAAACACAATGCTGCCCTTCTTAGCAACGTAGTGGAGTTACCCACTAATGTAAGTCCATTAACCGTTAAGCGCGGCGTCTTTTCAGGTAAAGGATTCAATGATTTAAGTAGCACAGAAACCAATAATATTATCCTATTCGTGCCCAATTCAATTCCTTTGGAAGAAGGAAGCGGCGCGGTAAATGTCGAAAGTGCGTCTTTTGCTTCCGCAGATGAAAAAACTGTAATAGTGGAATCTGTAGACCGTGTAAAAGGGAAAATTCCTTTACCCGAAGCAGAAAGAGTGGTTAGTGGTGGCCGTGGTTTAAAAGGTCCCGAAAACTGGACTATGGTAGAAGAATTAGCCGAAGTTTTAGAAGCGGGAACAGCCTGTAGTAAACCTGTTTCGGATATGGATTGGCGCCCACATAGCGAACACGTTGGGCAAACGGGTATCGCTATTAAGCCAAACTTATATATCGCTATTGGTATTTCCGGTGCTATTCAGCATTTAGCGGGTGTAAGTGCATCTAAAACTATTGTAGCGATTAACTCCGATGCCGAAGCGCCTTTCTTTAAAGCTGCAGATTATGGCATTGTAGGAGATGCTTTTCAAATAGTTCCAAGGTTAACGGAAGAGTTAAAGAAATTTAAGGCCGCTAATTAATGGAGCATATTAGGCTCTTTGTTAAGGGATTATCTTACAGTCAAACCCAATCTGGGGCTTATGCCCTTGTTTTGGGTGAAGAAGGTGGTGAACGCAGGTTACCTATTATTATCGGGGGTTTTGAAGCGCAAAGTATTGCCATTGCCATAGATAAGGATATGAACCCGCCGCGTCCTTTAACGCACGACCTTTTTAAGAATTTCTCCGACGCTTTTAAAATTCATTTAAAGCAAGTGGTTATTCACAAATTAGAAGATGGAGTATTTTACTCCATCTTAATTTGTGATCAAAACGGAGTAGAACAGGTTTTAGATGCGCGAACCTCCGACGCAGTGGCTCTAGCCATTCGCTTTAATGCCCCGATATTTACCTATGCGGAGATTTTGGATAATGCAGGAGTAATCTTAAATGAAAAAACTTCTAGTTTTAAATCTAGCAGAATGGATACTAAAAGTGAGGACGAAATTAGTTCCGCAACAGGCGGCAAAACAAGTTCCTTGCAAAGTCTAAGTATAGAAGACTTAAATAAAAGTTTAGAAGAAGCCGTACTTAATGAAGATTATGAGCGTGCTGTAAGAATACGAGATGAAATTGATCGCCGCGAAGCGAAATAATTGAGCCTCTCCGCGTTCGCTAGTCCTTATTTTCTATTTTCGCCCATACTATGATGCGTATCAAAATTCTTCTTCTATTGCTTCTTAGCTTGGTACTTGGCAGTAATATTCGGTCTCAATCCCTGGAAGGAGATTGGCAGTTTCAAGCAATTTTAAATAGTAGCGGTGATTCTCTTTTTAAAATCTCATCTACAGATATTTTAAGCTTTGCAGCAGATAGCTTTGATTACCAATTAGGGGCTAAGAACTTGCAGGCCTCGGGGAAATTTAGTCAGATAAGTGATAGCTTAATTTTTAGCTATCTCGCGCCAAGCGACACCCTAAGAACCTATACCTTTCAATTACAAGGTGATAGCTTATTAAACTTGGAGGAAAGCGGAATTAAATACTTCTTTAAGCGTACGAAATTAAAAACCGGCATTGGCGCAAGCTTGCCTTTAAATTACGATTTCAGTGGGAAGTCTTTTGACCTAGCCTCTATGGGGCGCGGACTTTTAGGGCTTAGCGTTTTGTTAGCCCTTACCTTTTTTATGTCGGCCAAGCGCAAATCTATTGATTGGGCCTTAGTTTTTAAAGGCTTAGTTATTCAATTTATCTTCGCTCTAGCCATACTCAAAGTTTCATTTATCCGCAATGGATTTGATTGGCTCAGTGAGCGCTTTGTAACGCTTCTTGGTTTTACCGAGGTAGGCGCGCAATTCCTTTTTGGTGAACTCATTAATGAGACCAGTTCTTTAGGCTACATCTTCGCCTTTAAGGTATTGCCTACCGTAATTTTCTTTTCCGCTTTAACCAGCCTACTATTTTATTACGGTATTATGCAAAAGGTTGTTTACGCTTTTGCTTGGGTAATGAAACGTACGATGAACCTTAGCGGTGCTGAAAGTTTAGCGGCAGCAGGAAATATATTTTTAGGTCAAACTGAATCGCCTTTGCTCATTAAGCCTTATCTCAACAAAATGACACGCAGTGAGCTACTTTGCATTATGAGTGGCGGTATGGCAACAATAGCCGGAGGGGTACTAGCTGCTTATATTGGTTTTTTAGGTGGAGATGACCTTGTACAAAGAACCTTTTTCGCCAAACATCTACTTGCCGCCTCGGTAATGAGTGCTCCAGCAGCTGTGGTCGCGGCCAAGATATTGATGCCGGAAACTAAAGAGGTAAACAAAGACATGCGTATTGGCAGTCATAATATTGGCGATAATGCTCTCGAGGCAATTACCAATGGTACTACCGATGGTTTAAAGTTAGCGGTAAACGTAGGAGCGATGTTATTGGTGTTTATCGCCATTGTAGCGATGATCAACTCTTTTCTAAGCGATTTTATTGGTGACATCACGGGTTTAAATATTTGGGTACAAGAATTTACTAATGGTCAGTATACTGGCTTCTCTATGGAGTTTATTTTAGGTTACACTCTTGCCCCAATTACATGGCTTATGGGAGTTGCCAATGAAGATATCTTTTTGGTAGGGCAACTACTGGGTGAGAAAACCATTCTTAATGAATTTGTAGCTTATGTATCCTTAGGCGATCTTATGGCTGAAGGTAAATTCAGCTCAGAAAAGTCCATCATTATCGCCACCTATATTCTTTGCGGTTTCTCAAACTTTGCGAGTATAGGTATACAAATTGGCGGAATAGGCTCTTTAGCACCATCCCGTCGAGGTGATTTATCGCGCCTAGGCTTCCGCGCTTTAATCGGCGGAACCATGGCCTCTTTATTTACCGCTGTAATTGTGGGAATGCTTATTTAAGGCTTAGCCAACGCTATATCATAGGCTTTTTCATAGTGGCTGCGTAATAGCTTCCAGTCAAATCTCTCCGAGAAATCTTCCGCCTTACTGCGCTGTATTATTCTATAGCGTCTATTGTGTTTCACGAAGTGCCACAAATAGGTCGTTAGATCATTAATCTCTTGCTCTCGACTGCGTGCTTCGCGCTTTAAAACAAAGATGCCATGATCTTCATCCGCGTCCTTCATCCCATTTACATAACGTCCAAAACCCGATAAGTTTGAAGTTACTGTAGGAACACCACGGGCAATGCATTCTAGTGGGGTATAACCCCAAGGCTCATAATAACTAGGGAAAATCCCCAAATTACAGCCACGTACAAAATCGCCATAATCAATCCCGAATAATGGATTGGTACTTTTTATAAACTGAGGATGATAAACTACCTTCACCTTATCTAGTGGGCTATTAAACATTTGATTCTTACGCATGAAGCCTAAGATTTCATCGCCACCATCATCTTCTAAATTATGGGTAACAATGATCGGCCATTTATCATTTTTCCAAGACTGAATAGTTCGTCTAAAACGTAGCTTCCAATAATCATCAACCATATCGTTTAAGGGAGGTAAACGATGCTCTTTATCCGAACTTAAAGCGGCCTTGAAAAGACGCTCGCCAATTTGCTTTTCAATAGACTCAACATTATTCTGAATTTCACGCATTACCCCGCGCGATTGCAATACTTCAGGATTAATCGACCAAACATTTCTTTGTGTAACCACAAACATCACCACTGTCGTAGACATGCCGGCTTTCACCATTTTTTGGTTTAATCGACGTAAGGCTTCCAGGGTGATGTCATAGCCCTTGTTGCTAAATTCATATCTACCAGAAGTAAAGAAATATAAAGTATCGTCTAAGTCAAAACTATAGCTATGGAAGAAATGGCCCATGGTAAACTCATGCAGCTTTTCTTTAAATTTTTGGTGTAAGTTCTGCACCTCGTGCATGGCAACAAAGCGCTTAATATTTAAACCATTGGGGGTTATTTCGTCTGGCTTTTTATCCAGCAAATGCTCGCATTCTAAGGCGGTTACCTCGCTTACTGTAGTAAAGCTATCGGCCATTTTTGCAGAGAGTCGCTCAATTTGCACGATTGGTAAAATCCCAAAGTGCCGCGACTCTTTATCCCAATCATAACTAGGTAAATCATGGTAAAAATCGGGCTTAGTCATGGCCAAATAACGACCCAGCATAGTGGCATGAGTAGTAAATACCGTTTTACAAGCTATTCCCTCTTTTCTTATTTTCAAGATCGGCAGAGAAGCCATCCATTCGTGGAAATTAACTAGTAATTGTTGCTCCCCCATTTCTTCACTGAGGTAGCGTAAAAACTTAAAATTAACTTCCGCCCACAAAATCATTCGTCCGAGAAGCTCATTGTTCTCATCTTTCTCTATACCAAATTCTGCTTGCAAACGATCGCGATAACTATCTAAACTATTAAAGCCAAAATCTGGCTTAATCAAGACTACTTTAGGTCTTCCTGTTACCAACCAACGACCATAAACTACTTCACAACCTTCGTTAGCCAAGCGGCTTACCGCTCTTCCCACTGGCGTAGATACGTCAGAAATGTGATCAATCTCCGCGGTAATATTTGGGCTTTCCAATGGACCTAAAAGGCAATAGTTATCACCCCACTTTTCTATCATAGCAGGCACCTTAGAACGGATAACCGTATAAATACCACCAATCTGGTTACAAACCTCCCAAGAACATTCTAAAAGCAGTTCCGGCCTTGACTGATTATTCATAAAATAATTTTCCGTAAATATGGAGCAAATTCAATTAAAAGCAAAGGTCTAAAAGCATTTCTTCCAATTTAGCTTTTCGTTCTTTTAAAGCGAGGTATTCTAGAATATGGAATATCTTTGAACGAATTTTCTATTATGCAGCAATATCATCAACTAATGCAGCACATTCTGAACCAAGGAGTGCTAAAAAGTAATCGCACGGGCATCGGAACACTTTCGGTTTTTGGCTACCAAATGCGTTTTAATTTGCAGGAAGGCTTTCCCTTAGTTACTACTAAAAAAGTACACCTAAAGTCCATCGTGCACGAGCTTATTTGGTTTATTAATGGTGATACCAACATTCGCTATTTAGTGGAAAATGGCGTTAACATCTGGAACGAATGGCCCTTTCAGAGTTATCTAAAAAAACAAGGAAAGGAAGAAGAACTGCCCAAGTATTCTGCCGCATGGACAGAAGAGTTAAAAAACTTCAAAAGCCGCATAATAGAAGATTCCGATTTTGCCAAAGAGTGGGGTGAGCTTGGTCCTGTTTATGGAAGACAATGGCGAAACTTTGAAGGAATAGATCAAATTACACAGGTAATTGAGGACATCAAAAAATCACCCGATAGCAGACGTTTGCTAGTAAGCGCTTGGAACCCCAAAGATATCCCTGTTATGGCAAAGTCGGGATTGCCCCCCTGCCACACCCTTTTCCAATTTTACGTAGCGGATGGCAAATTGAGTTGCCAACTATACCAACGCAGTGCTGATGTGTTTCTCGGCGTACCATTTAATATAGCTTCTTACGCCCTACTCACGATGATGATTGCCCAAGTTTGCAATTTAGGCTTAGGCGATTTTGTGCATACTTTGGGTGATGCGCATATCTATGAAAATCATTTAGATCAAGTAAAAGAGCAATTAAGTAGAGATTTTAAACCGCTTCCGCAGATGAAAATAAATCGAGCAGTAAAGGATCTATTTGCTTTTAAATATGAAGACTTTAGTTTAGAAAACTACGACCCACATCCGGCAATTAAAGGTCAGGTAGCTGTTTAAATACTTTCAGATAACATGAATCTAACCCTTATCGCCGCCATGGCGGAAAACAGAGTAATCGGAAAGGATAACCAATTAATTTGGCATTTCCCAGAAGATTTAAAGCACTTTAAACAGTTAACATCTGGTCACCATGTAATTATGGGGCGCAAGACCTTCGAAAGTGTTGGCAGACCACTGCCCAATCGGACTAATATCATTATTACCCGCAAAACTGACTATACGGCAGAAGGCTGTTTAGTTGCACATAGCATTGAAGAAGCTCTCGCCATGGTAAAGGATGATGAGCATCCCTTTATCGTAGGTGGGGCAGAAATTTACAAACAAGCATTGGCTTTCGCCAATACGATAGAGCTCACCATCATTCAGGGCGAATATGAAGGGGATAGTTTCTTCCCCGAATTTGACCTTAGCATTTGGAAGTTAGCCCGGGGCGAAAAAAAAGAGGCGGATGCTAAACACGTCCACCCCTATGAGTTTTTAACTTATAAAAAAATTGTTTCTAACTAACCGCTTTAAGAGCGTTTAAAGACATTTTATCCATGCGAGTGCTAGCGTAGTCTTTATCTACTACTAGTTTATATCCTTCCTCTGCTTCGCCTGGCAGTTCGAACATGGCATCGGTTAAAATCGCTTCGATAATAGAGCGAAGACCACGCGCACCAAGTTTGAATTCCATTGCTTTTTCAACGACATAATCTATTGCTTCTTCGCGGAAATCGAGTTCTACCTTATCCATGCCTAACAAAGCAACATATTGCTTAACAATAGCATTTTTAGGTTCGGTTAAGATAAGCTTTAACACTTCTGGTGTAAGCGGATCTAAATGCGTTAGCACAGGAATACGGCCTATTAGTTCGGGTATTAATCCAAAACTTTTTAAATCTTGGGGCGCCACATAACTTAGCATATTGGTCGTATCTAAAGAATCGCGGTCTTTAGAACCGTGGAAACCAACTGCGCGAGTATTTAATCTGCGTGCAATATTGCGTTGGATACCATCGAAAGCACCCCCAGCAATAAATAAAATATTGCGCGTATCCACTTCAATAAACTTCTGATCAGGATGCTTTCTACCCCCTTGTGGTGGGACATTTACTTTGGTACCTTCCAGAAGTTTCAGCATGGCCTGCTGAACCCCTTCACCACTTACATCGCGTGTAATAGAAGGGTTATCTCCCTTTCGTGCAATTTTATCAATCTCATCTATGAAAATAATACCGCGTTCAGCTGCTTTTTGATCATAGTTTGCGGCCTGAAGAAGACGGGTCAAAATACTTTCAACATCCTCACCCACATAACCAGCTTCAGTTAGTACTGTGGCATCTACAATAGTGAAAGGCACATTAAGCATGCGGGCAATGGTTTGCGCTAGCAGGGTTTTACCTGTACCTGTTTCCCCTACCATCATGATGTTAGACTTATCTATTTCCACCTCATCACTTTTAAGCTCGCCCTTATCCTTACTTAACCTTTTGTAATGGTTATATACGGCTACTGCTAATACTCTTTTGGCAGAATCTTGACCAATAACATATTGATCTAAAAACTGCTTTATTTCCTTCGGCTTAATGAGTCGCATTGAGCGAGAAAGCTCTTTGCGTTCTTGCGTGTCCAGCTCTTCCACTACGATACCATAAGCTTGGCGAATACAATGGTCACAAATATGACCGTCTATACCCGCAATAAGCACATTGGTATCTTTTTTTTCTCGTCCACAAAACGAACAAGATAAATTTTCCTTGTTACTGCCCATATTATAAAATTCAGTACAAAAATAGTGAATCCGTTCTAGAGCACTCCAGAACGGATTCTAAATTAATCGATTATAGTCTAAACGAGCTTAATCCTTCTTGCGTTTGGTATCCAAAACCTCATCAATCATACCGTAAGCTTTCGCCTCATCGGCATTCATCCAGTAATCGCGATCAGAGTCGTCGGAAACTTTTTTGAACTCTTGACGTGAATGAGTGGCAATGATATTATACAATTCTTCTTTCATTTTCAGCACCTCGCGTACGGCAATTTCCATATCGCTAGCCTGACCTTGTGCACCGCTCATTGGCTGATGAATCATCACACGGCTATGCTTTAATGCCGATCTTTTACCATCTGCACCAGCGCATAAAAGTACCGCGCCCATTGAGGCTGCCATACCTGTGCAAATAGTAGCCACATCTGGATTAACCAATTGCATGGTGTCGTATATACCTAAACCAGCATAAACAGAACCACCTGGGCTATTTAGGTAAATCTGAATGTCTTTAGTTGAGTCGGATGATTCCAAAAACAATAACTGCGCTTGCACAATATTGGCTACTTGATCATTAATCCCTGTTCCTAAGAAGATGATTCTATCCATCATTAAACGGGAGAAAACATCCATTTGCGCCACGTTCATTTGGCGTTCTTCAATGATGTAAGGGGTAAGCGAAGATTGAAGGTAATCGCCAACATGCATTGAGTTTAGTCCGCGATCCTTCACGGCATATTTCATAAATTCTTTTCCGAAATCCATATTTATTTTTTTGAAGAGTAATAATAACAAAAAAGGCCCGACAATGATCGGGCCAGTTGAAAATTATGACAGTTGTGCAGTTTTATTTTGCGTAAAGCTCTTTTACAAACTCATCGTATGTCAATTCTTTCTCGTCTATCTTGAAACTAGATTTGAAGTATTCCAACAATTTACGTTCGAAAAGCTGATCACCAATACGCTCTGCTTCCTCTCTGTTACCCAAAACATTATGAGCAATCTGATCTAAGTCAACGCCTTCTGGCATTTGACCATATTGTGCCATTTGTTGCAATACCAATTGCTTGGTAAACTCCACCAATTCTTGGTGATTTACTTCAATTTTATTTTCAGAAATAATACGGTTTTGCATAATCTGCCAACGCATATCTTCCTTCATATTAGGGAATTGCTCCTCAACCTCTTCTTCCGTTAAGGCTTTTTCGCCTGAACTGCGCATCCATTTCTTTAAGAAAGTTTCTGGTAAATCGAATTTGGTTTTTTCCAAAAGATTTTCCTTAACATTCATCAAGAACTTACGATCTGAATCGCCCACAAAAACTTTTTCTGCGTCTTCTTTGATACGCGCTTTAAACTCCTCCTCACTTTTCACAACGCCTTCGCCAAAAATTTTGTCAAAAAGCTCTTGGTTAAGTTCTGCGGGAACAATTTTACTTAGCTCTCTTAAGGTAAAGGAGAATTTATGGCTCGATTCAGCTAATACTTCTTCGTCAACTTTAAGCACAGCTGCTAAGCGGAAATCATCTTTAAAAGATTCCTTAGTAAACTCAAAGGTATCACCTACTGCCTTGGCAATAAGCTTATTTTGAGTAGCCTCTGTAAAAGCATCAAGGGCTAAAGTGCTATTTACTGCAATACCACCTTCTTTAGCGATACCATCTTCGCCAAGCTCTACAAAATCACCTTTAAGAATAGCATCTTTTTCTATTGCTTCTGGGTAAGACATCGTGCCAAAACGTCGTGCGTAATCGGTAATATATCTGTCAACCATAGCTTCATCGGCTACTACCTTTAAGAAAGGCATCTTGGTGCGAGCAGAAATATTTAGTTCAAAACTAGGTGAAAGGCCTAATTCGTAGTTAAAATCAAAATCACCTTGAGAATCCCAATCTATATCATCTTGTTCAACTGGAAGGGGACTTCCCAAAATATTCAGCTCTTCTTTTTTGATGTGATCAAAAACCGACTGCTGTAAAATTTTATTCACTTCTTCGATAAGGATCGCCTTACCAAATTGCTTTTTCACTAGACCCGCAGGTACCTTACCGGGGCGGAAGCCTGGGATATTTGCTTTTTTGCGATAGTCTGACAAAGTCTTATCCACTACTTCGCGGTAATCTTCTTCTTTTATGCTAACCGTTAAGATTGCATTTAAATCGTCTGTTTTCTTGGTAGTTACGTTCATAAAAACCCGCTTTCTGATGTCGTTTTTAAAAGGTTGGCAAAAGTACTAATAAAATGCTGTGATGCGACTAAATAGGAATTAATTAGAGAAATAGACCGCCGGTGGTACTAAATTTTATCGGAAGAATTCGAATGATTGAGATATTATTCTATTTTTACATCATTGAAACTAACGCTAAATCAAGCAATTCCCTAAGAAATGAGAATAATCCACAATCTTCTTATAGGCTCCTTAATGTTAACAGGGGGTCTATCCGCCCAAGATAAGCTATCTGGAAACTTTGCAATAGGATTAGGAATGCCAATGGTGGAATTAGACCAAAGTAATTACATCGGCTATAAAACTAACTTGGCTGTAAACGCTGGTATAGGCTATCAGTTTGATGCTTCCTCTCGCTTGCGCGCTGATGCCCTTGCGGCACAGTTTAACGGAAACAATGAAAACTTCTTTTATCAAACACAAATGTTTGAAGGTAGCATTTCCTATGAATACAATATTGTGCACTTATTTGACCCGAAATCGAGTTTCAAGCTAAATGGGAGAGCTGGATTAGGGGCAGGACTGATGAATGCCAACTTATATGATATTGTAACTCGCCAAAGAAGAGCTGAAGTACCAAATCCAGCGGCAGATGGTCGCACCTACTCTCTTAACACTTTTATACTTTTAGGGCTAAATGCTGGTATTCCACTCACCAACAAACTCGATCTTACCGTTGGCTATGCGCATCGAGTATTATTATTTCAGCCTTGGTTAGATGCCTTCAATTCTGAATCTTTCGATATGTATGGCTTTGTTACTGCAGGGTTAACTTATTATTTGAAATCGGATCGCGATAAGAGCAAAATCGAAGTTGACCCTAAAAAATATGCTGCCCTAAAACTTAGTGCTGATAGCGCTGAAGTAGTTAATAAAAGCCTAACACGCCAAGCGGAAAAAGTTGCGACCTTAGAAATGAGCAATCAAGAGAAAGACATGCAAATTGACATGCTTACTCAAAAAATCGATAGCTTAAACAGTATGCCGCGCGCTGCTGTCGCAGAGACCACTGAAGGAAACGCGACTAGCAATACAACAACATCTGCAACCACAAAGAAAGCTAGTACAGACTTAGGTGCTGAAATGTATCGGATAGTAATTGTTTCTTCACCTTCTGAAGCAGGAGCACAAAAATTCATTAATCGCAGTAAATTGAATAAAGACGATATGCAAATTGCTTATATCGCGAAACTCGACACATACCGCGTAATTTATAAGTCAGCCAGCTCCATGGACGACGCAAAAACTTACCGCGCCGAAGCACGAAAATATTATTCTGACGCTTGGATTGCCAAGTTTTAAACATAAAATGAAAGCCGCTTTTTAGCGGCTTTTTTTATTTCGTACCTTTGCGACCATGCATTCGATAAAAGCAATCTTCAGCAGCATCTTAATTCCTATTATTTTATGGGCTGGTATGGGCTTTTCCATAAACCGCCACTACTGCTTGGGCATGCTAGTAGACGAAGCTTGGTACTACGTTTCAGATGAATGCAAACCCAACCAAAATAATCAAGAGTCCAGCTGTACTGAAAGCATCGATGAATTTGGCTCTTGCTGCTCTGATCAATGGCTCTCTATTGGTGGTCTTTCGGTAAACTCTTTCGCACAAGAAAAGCAAGTTTCGAAAAGGATTAATTTCAAACAGCTTAGTCATACACTTTTAAAAATCAAGTTCTTTCGCTATCTTAACGAGGCCAAGCACGCTAAAACTTGGGTGGGTGAATATCCACCAATATTCTCCCAAAATATTATAATCGCTTATCAACGTTTCTTAATTTAGAGAAATGCCTTTTCCCAGTGCAAATCTATTTTAATTAAACAATGATATTATTATGAAAAATTTTTTAGCTAGTCTTATTCTACTTCTTTCTTTTAGCACTTTAATGGCTCAATCAGAGCAAGTTAATCTATCCGACAGTGTTCTTGTGGTAAACGGAGTTTGCGGAATGTGCCAGCAAGTTATTGAAAAGGCGGCTGCGCTACCAGGTGTTGAGCAAGCGCAATGGAATAAAGACACCAAAATTCTAAAATTCAAATACAACGCAGAACAAGTGTCCATTGAAAGCATCTACAAAGCAGTAGCGGCCTCAGGATATGACACCGAGTTTCTTGCAGCTCCTGAAGAAGCCTACCAAAACCTTCACGATTGCTGTAAATACCGCGACCCCGCTGTATTGAAAGATCACCAATAATGAGGAATACCTTAATTATTGTTTGCCTCCTGCTAAGTTTCACAGCAGCTCGAGGCCAGATTAGTGGCACCATATATTTCGTTGAAGAAGGCGAGAAAATTGCTGCCATTGGCGCTAACGTGTATTGGGAAGGAACCGAAAAAGGAGTTAGTGCCGATGAAAAGGGTTTCTATACCCTAGAAAGAGTCCCCGGTAAGAATACCTTAGTCGCCAGTTTTATTGGATTCGAAACCCAAAAGAAAGTGGTGATTTCCCGCATGGGTACAATAAACTTCACTCTAAAAAGTGATGCTGCGCTTCTTGCGGAAGCAGAAGTAAAAGGCCGGGCAAAAGCTACCCAAATTGACTTGAAAGCGGCGGGCTTAAGCTACCGCATTGACGAAACTGAATTACGTAAAGCCGCCTGCTGTAATCTTAGCGAAAGCTTCGAAACGAATGCCTCAGTTGACGTTGCTTTTAGTGATGCCATTTCAGGTACTAAGCAAATTGAGATGCTAGGTCTTGCCGGAAAATATGCTTTGATTCAAAGAGAGAACATTCCCTTCGTAAGAGGCTTAAATGGCATTAACGGCCTTAGCTACATACCGGGACCCTTTATTGAAAGCATACAATTAACCAAGGGTTTAAGCTCGGTAATTAATGGCTATGAATCAATTACTGGCCAAATCAATACTGAGTATTATAAACCAGAAACGGCCCCGCGCATTTTGCTAAATGTTTTTGCTAATCAAGGAGGACGCAGCGAAATAAACCTTTTAGGATCCTATAGCACTAGCGAGAACATTCAACATGCTACCATGCTACACCTCAGTGCCATACCTTTTAGTCAAGATAGAAATGAGGATGGATTTGCCGACATTACCAATGGCTCTCAGGTTAACCTGCTTCACCGCATGCATTTCCATAGCCATAATGGCTGGGAAGGTCAACTGGGCGTTAATCTAGTGCAAGACAAAAAACAAGGCGGCCAAATAGATTATTTGGAGCAAAACGGAGCGGATCAGAATCTTTTTTGGGGATTTGAATCGACCGATGAGAGAGCCGAGCTTTTCGGAAAACTTGGCTATGCTTTTCAGGATGAAGTATACCGCAGCGTTGGCTTTATTTATAGCGCGAGTTATCAAAATCGCAATAGTCAGTTCGGTCAAAGAGGTACTCAGGCAGAGCTCGGCAATTTTTACTTGAATGCTATTTTTCAGGATATTATTGGCACTAGCGCCCATAAATATCATACCGGTGTATCACTTTTAGTAGATGATTATTCCGAAGCTTTAGACAGCGTTGGCTCTCAGCTTTACAGCCATCAGAGGCAAGAAATTGTTCCCGGGGCTTTCGCCGAATATAGCTTCGAGCCGAATGATGACTTTACCTTAATTGCGGGAATGCGGGTGGATTACAACTCCTACTTTGAAAAGGCCTATTTCACTCCGCGCTTAAATTTAAGATACGCGGCAGGTAGACTTACTACTTTCCGTATCGGCGGAGGGAGAGGTCAACGCACGGCCAATAAATTAGCGGAAAATAATTCTGTCTTAGCCTCATCTAGGCAACTGAGTTTTGTAAACCAAGAGTTTAGACCCGAGGTAGCCTGGAACGCAGGTTTCAGTTTCGATCAGTTTATTCCCCTTGGCGAAAAGCAATTGCGTTATACGGCGGATATTTTTTACACTTGGTTTGAAACGAAGTTAGTAACGGACCTCGATTACAATCCCAATGCAGCCTACATATTTTATCAGCAGGGCAGCCGCTCTATTAGCTTCATGAATCAACTGGATTATGAACTAATCAAAGGTTTGAATTTACGCTTGGCCTATAAATACCTTCGTTCGGAAGAGCAATTTTTGGAAGGCTTGAACCTCGCTTATCAAATTCCGGAGCATCGTGCCTTTTTAAACGCATCTTACGAAAGTGTGAAAAAATGGAAATTTGACATGAGCGTTAACTGGTTTGGCGCCAAAAGGTTACCCAATAGCAGCGACAGTCCGACAGAGTTTCAACAAAGAGAATTCTCGCCTTCTTACCTTACGGTAGATGGGCAAATTAATAAAGAGTGGAAAAACTTTGAATTTTTTACGGGCGTAAATAACCTTTTCAATTTCCGTCAGAGCAATCCTATTGTAAATTCGGGCCAAGCCTTTAGTCCCTACTTTGACAGTAACTTTATTTGGGGGCCAATTTTTGGCAGAAATATATATGTTGGGATGTACTATAAAATCCCTAGAAAATAAGCGGAGTTCGATTCCAAATCTGATTTCAAAAATTATACTAAATCAAAAACGGCTGCTTTGATGGGTAGCCGTTTTTTTTGAATTAGTTTTCTTCTTCGTAATAAACTTTGTAAAATTTACGGCCATCATCGTCTTGGCCTTTCTCAATCCACTCGCGCTTACCGTGAATATAAATATGGAAGTTCTTATCGAGTTTTAGAATGCTTTTAAAAACCGACTGTTTCTTTTTCAAGGCTTCATGACTTACTTCAAACTCCTCTTCAAAATTTAGCGATTTTGGTTCCCTTTGCGCTACATACTCTCTAAACCTATCTGCAACAGCGGGGTCTTCGAAAACCTTATCGGTATAATCATCAGGCGCAAGCCTTTGATTTTCCTCAAAATATCCTTTTGAGCGCTCTAAATATTCGCTTGCACCGTATTTATCCAATACTTCACTGCCCTGTAAATCTTGATCTACAAAACTTTTGGTTAGACCAATAAGCTCAGTAGTTTTGGAAAATTCGGAGGATCTAATTTCCAATTTCAGAAAACTCTCGAACCAAAATTTCGCTTCCTCACCCCGATTAATATTGTCGACCGATAACACTTGAAAGCCATCTTCGCGATCGTTGTTAAAGATCAGTGCGGCCTTATCAACTTTAGATGGGCTAATACCTTTAAAGCTGAAAAGCTCAATAATATCGCCATGGTTTTCGGTAAATAAGAAAGGTCTTTTTTTCTCAGACTTAAAGATAGCAATGGCGGGCGCTTCTTGCCCAAAGGCCCGTGCGTTTTCGAGATACATAAGCAGTAGCTCTCCACTTTTTACCTTAGGGTGATCCGATACATCGTAAAGTAACTTTGCTAATTGTGCTGACTTTGCCACGAAACTCGTTGGGCTATCGAAAACATCGCAAAGGACCGAGTAAACGCTATTCAGTTTTAGATCAGTAGGATGCGTAAAGCGATAAAATTCTGGATGAAGAAAGGCCGACGCCAGGTAGTCTTGTACAATCTTTAAGGTGGGCAAATCGAGACCACTTTCCGACTTACTTAAAACCAAACCCTCTTCCTTAAGCTTATTCCCAACTTGGTGCACCACCAAGCTACTGAGTGAATTATCGATCCTTTCGAACATGGTTAAATTATATAGCGCAAAGATAGTTTATGAGGCTTTTACAGCAGCTAATAAAGGAGAGTGAACCAATGAAACCGAAAAAGATCATAAAAAAAGAGGGGCTTCCTGCTTAATGCAAAAAGCCCCTCTCTAAACATAAACCAAAAAACTACAATTTTCTTGACAGGCTACTCCAGCCACCGCCGTTCATACACTCAATACCTGCTTGTTTGGAGATTGCGGTAGCTTGACCACTTCTCATCCCGGAAGCACAGCAGAAAATGATGGGCTTTTCGTAGCCTTTTAACTCTTTCAATTTAGTGTTTATCCCGGGCAAAGGAATGTTCTTAGCGCCTTTAATATGACCACTGCGAAACTCTTCTTTGCTGCGAACATCGACAATTATGGCGCCCTTAGCGTTCCATTCTTTAATCTTATCGCTCTTCGAATTTAAAAAGGAGAAAAATCCCATATACTTTATTTTTCCGCAAATTTGCTTTAAATGCTTGGCTTGGGTAGTGATGTGTATCACCTTTAGGCATTAATCATCGAAACTATTATCGACGGCGGCTTCCATTATCTTCACCTCAGCATTAACGGGATCATAAACACCCCGATGCATTAACTTTTCGGTATAAAAGTGAAGGATTACAGCCTGATTTAAGCCCTTACTTCTGAAGCGATGAAAGCCAAGATCATCATCTAGAAAACCCATTTCACCCTCAGTAAAGCTTTGGCTATACTTGGGCTCAAGGGCATCTAGACTTAAATCGAAGTTTTCCAAAACTACTGTTCCCCGCAAAACCTTAAACCAACCCACCGAATTGTTGAAATTATGAATATTGCCTTCCTGCTTTGGTTGCCAACAACTTAAAACGGCTTCAATCAAATTGCTATCAAATAATCGAACCCTTTGGTAGCGTTGGTCGGAAAACTGACAATATTTATTTAATTCCTCGGATGAAAAATCAATTGCCTTTAATAGTTCGCTATAACCTCCATAACCTGGACCAAGACTCAAATTGTATTTCAGCTGAGCCAAATCTTTTATCGTTTCCATGGCCTTAATTTTAATACAAGGTCATAAAAATCCGCTTAAAAAAGTATGACAAAAGTCACCTGATCAAAGTTCTAGCCTTAGCCTAGGTTAACAGTAATTTTATTTCTACTTAGTTGCACTTTGCCCATTTTTTCCAACTGTTTCAGCAAGCGTGAAATCACTTCGCGAGAGGAATGCAACTCTTCTGCTAAGCTTTTGTGAGTGACTTCAATTTCGTTCGTTCCTTTAGCTATGCTTTTATCCTTAAGCAAGTTGAGTAAGCGTTCATCCAGCTTTTGAAAAGCGATAGCATCAATTGTGGCCAGAAGATTTTCGTAGCGTTCGTTGTACGTCTCTAGGGTAAACTGACGCCATTCGTCAAATTCGAGCATCCATTGTGGCAAAGACTTTCTTGGCAGCCCCAGATACTCAGTGCCCTCTTCCGCAATAGCTTTAACCTCGCTCGGTTTATCAACCATGCAGCAATTTAAAGTCATAGCGCAAGTTTGCCCAGGATAGAGATAATATAAAAAGATCTCTCCACCTTCATCATCGGCGCGGCTAATTTTAATTGCGCCATTTGTAACTAATGGGATCCACTTCGGGTATTCCCCAAAATCAACAATAGTTTCTTCCTTTTCATGCTTAAACCAGCGTGCTTCCTTGGCCATTTTAGCTATAAGGTCCTGATTATGAAAAACTGGAAAGTTTTGCTTTAAGATAGAAATTACATCTAGGTTCTCTTCTTTTGTGTCCATATTTTGTATTCCCGCGGAGGGACTCTTGCATTAGGTTTTTTCTAATTGTGTAAATTTACAATCAATACAGGGATTTCTTGAATAACTTGAAGAGACAAACACTAATTTTTCTTCTCGGCCTTTTTGTTTTAGGTCCAGTAAAGTCATTATTTGCCTCTTCTCAATGGTATCAAGATTCGGTGTATTACTATATTGATGAGCAAAATACCTACTCCCTTGAAAGTATTAAAAACGCTGGGTTTATACCAGTAAATAATAAGGAGCTTAATTTTGCAGATCTTAATAAAAATATTTGGATTAAAATTTACCTGAACCCTAGTGAGCAAGAGCAACGTTTTTTATTAATCGACTATCCATTAATTGATAGTCTTAGCTTCTGGAGTTTCACCTTGGATAGTTTAAGTACTCACTTTTTAACGGGCAGTTATTTACCCTTTGCTTCTAGACCCATTAAGGATAATCTTTTCCGCTTTCCCATTCCGGCCAATACAAATCTAATTTACCTCAAAGCAAGGTCGAGATTAAACCTTCAGTTACCATTAAGAATAATTAACCAAGAATATACCGAAACCGTTTTAGCCAAGCGTGATTTTCTGCAGGCTACCTATCTCGGATTGATGATTTTGGCTATTCTTGGCGCTTTTATTATTGGTCTTATTAGTCACGGCTCACGGGTGTTTTTTGCCTATATCGGCCATCTAATAGGCACTAGTTTTATTGTACTTCATCTTAGCGGTTATGCTTTCCAATATCTCTGGCCAGAATACCCTTCATTTAATATCTACGAACCCTGGATTTTTGGATTAGGCATTTTCTCGACGCTTTTTAGCATGGAATTCTTACAAACAAGAGTTCAGGCACCAAGGCTTAATCGCCTCCTTTGGGTTTCCCTTATTTTCAATTTTTCTGTTTTCCCACTTTTACTTTTTGGTAAGATCAGTCTGGCAAATCAGATTGTTCAAATTGTAGGACTTCTCGGTTGTGTACTTATGCTAGTAGCTGGGATTATTTTGTACCTCCGAGGTTACAAACCTGCTCGTTTCTTTATTCTTGCTTGGAGTGTATTTTTAGTGGGTGTGATAATTACTATTTTACAACGCCTTTCAATAATCCCTCTTTCCGAGCTCAGCCTTCATGCTAGCCAAATTGGTTCTGCTCTTGACGTCATTCTATTGTTTGCAGCTTTAGCAGATCGCATAAATACGCTGCAAATAGAAAGGGATGCAGCCCGCAAAGAGGCCTTTTCTGCCTTAGAAAAAAATAAAATTAACATTGAAGCTCTAAACCAGCTACTTGAGTCTAAAATAGTGGAAAAAACTGAACAGCTAGAAATTAAAAATCAAGCTTTAGAAAGACTAAATAATCAACAAAGTAGAGTACTCAGCATAATTGGTCATGATTTAAAAGGGCCAATTGCAAGCCTAGGCCAAGCCCTAAATTTGATGCGAAATGATAAAAATTTAATTACCACCGAATTTTTAGACATGCTGCAAACCAGCACTATCAGTAGCTTTAGCTTATTAGAAAACCTTTTAAGCTGGTCCTATGCTAGCGAGTCCAACATGCTCGTAAAACAGCAAAAGATTGACATTAAGGCTTTGTGTCAGAATATAATCGCACTTAATCAGCCGACCTTGCACCAAAAAAGTATTGGATTAGATTTTCAATCGGATGAAAATTGTTTTGCCCTTGCTGATGAAAGAATGTTAATGACGGTGATACGAAATTTGATAAGCAACGCAATCAAATTTTCGCCTAAGGGAAAAACCATTACGATTAAAATTTTTAAGCGGAAAAATCTCATTGAGATAGAAATCTGCGACCAAGGACATGGCATGGAGGCTAAAATGCTAGAAAAAATATTAAATGGCGATTCTCTTACTAGCACGAATGGGACATCGGGAGAAACTGGCACCGGCTTTGGTCTCAAAATAAGTTTAGACTTTTTAAAGAAAATGTCTGGAAATATGGAAATTAGCTCAACAATTAGCCTTGGATCTTGCTTTAAAATATTACTTCCTGCCGTTCCCTAATTAGGCGGTTACTTAAACCAACCATTTTATTCAATTCGCGTTATATTTCAATAATGAGTTTTTTTTTATAAGGATAAAATATGAGTGCCATTAGTCTCTGCCGCCTTAACCTCGTACTTTTTGCCTTAATTACCTTTTTAAGTCAAAGCAATACTGCTAGCGCCTGTAATACCCCAACAAATTTGCGGGCTATTGCCTATGGGCCAAACAGCATTACTATTGCGTGGTCGGGCACCAGCACCACTTCTTTTCAGCTGCGATATACTACCCAAGGTGGTAATATAAATTTCGCCCCAGTTAGCACTATCACTAGTAACCCCTACACAATTACAGGACTGAACACCAATACAACTTACGCCATCCAAGTGCGAGAAGTTTGTTCGCCCGGATTTAACCCATGGCCTCCTTTTGAATTAGCTACGACTTCATGTGCGGTGCAAACTGCTCCTTTTACGGCCAACTTTGATGGCGGCGCTTGGGTTGTCGGAAATATTAACTCCCAAGGATCTATAAATAGCTGCTGGCAAAGAACGACTGGTGGAGCCGGTACACTGTGGAAACCAGGGCCGCCAGCTTTCATAAACACACAAACAGGCCCTAGCGCTACTATTTCGGGAGCGGGAAAGTACATGATGGTAAATCGTGTTGGCTTTGCTAATCTTTACCCAGATAGCGCCATTTTTGAATCACCGTTAGTAGACTTAGGTCCGCTTTCAAGCCCCCAATTGAAGTTCTGGTACCACATGTTTGGCGGAAGTATTGATCAATTAAAGGTTTATGTATCCAACGATTTTGGACAGACATACTCATTAGTACAAACACTTTCTGGCCAGCAGCAACTCAATGGCACAGATAGTTGGCTAGAGAGCCCCATTAATCTAAGCGCCTATACCAATGATACCGTACGAGTTAGATTCACCTATTACCAAGGAACTATTGGTTTTCAAAACGCGGTTAGCATCGACGACTTTTCTATCGCTGAAGCCCCCAGCTGTGCTAGGCCAACACAATTTTCTAGCACTTATACTACCAGCACTAAAGCTTTTTTCAGCTGGACGACCGGTGGAGCCAATAACTGGCAAATAAGCTACGGCCCACCTGGTTTTAGTGCCAATTCAGGGACCATTGTAAATCTTAATTCAAATCCAGCTAGCATTGCGGGCTTAAGCCCAAATACTAGCTACGAAGCCTATATCAGAGACAGCTGTGGAGCAAGTGATTTATCTATTTGGACTGGTCCTGTCAGTTTCAAAACCAAGTGTAATCCCGTTAACACCCCTTATACAGAGAACTTTGACGGATCCAGTTTCACGCCTGGTGCAGGCTTCAATAGTATTGGATCCATTAATTCCTGTTGGTCTCGCAGCCCTTTAACGCCATTTGCCTGGGCAACTGGTCCTCCACAATTTGCACCTACCACCACTGGTCCGTCAGGTGATCATACTACTGGAACCAGCAATTACCTTTATACTGAAACTGTTGGCTTTGCCACTAATAACCCTAGCGCAGAGTTGGAGTCTCCTTTAATTAGTCTAGTAGGTTTAACTAATCCTCAGCTAACTTTTTACTTACACTCTTTCGGAATCGGTATTGACAATCTTAAAACTTACATAAACAATGGCAGTGGTTGGGTTTTAAAAGACACCCAAACAGGACAACAGCAAAACAGCAAAACAGCGAGCTGGAAGGAAATTATTATCAGCTTATCATCTAATGTAAATGACACCATCAGCATTCGCTTTGTTGGATCTAAAACTGGAAACTCCACTTTGTCGGACATTGCAATAGATGATATCAATATTGATGAAGCAGCTTCATGTCCCCGTCCTCAAAATTTAGTTTTATTGGGCCTTACTAGCACTAGTGCCGATTTACAGTGGTTAAGCGGTGGCGCTAACAATTGGAATATTAGCTACGGTAGTCCGGGCTTTAATGTGAATAGTGGCACGCTTGTAAATACTAATACTAATCCTGGAACAATAACTGGATTAAGTCCGAATACTAATTATGAAGCCTATGTGCGCGATAGCTGTGCAGTGGGAGATGTTTCCAACTGGACTGGTCCAATAAGTTTCCGCACGGCTTGTAATGCACTTGCCGCTCCTTACTTCGAAAATTTTGACGGAACAGCTTGGATTCCGTCGAGCTTTACAACAGCTGGAAGCATTGATGCATGCTGGAGTCGAAGTGCTACATCTGGATATTTTCCCGCTCCTTTTCAGGGTGCGACTGCCATTGCGAATACTGGTCCGTCTGCCGACCATACTTCTGGCTCAGGTAAATACATTTATAGCCAAAGACAAGGTTTCGGAACTACAAATCTATTTACTGATATTATAAGCCCACAAATTGACTTATCGAACTTAACTGCCCCTGAACTGCGTTTTTGGTATCATATGTTCGGCAATGAAATTGATAAGTTAGAAGTAGCTGTATCAACGGGCGGAGCCTACACGACTTTAAGTACTATCACAGGCCAGCAACAAAACTCTGCAACTGCAGCTTGGCTAGAAAGGATCGTCAACCTTAATAGTTACCTCAATGATACTATTAGTGTGCGCTTCCGTTTTTTCCGTTCAAATGCTAATGCCTTTTTTGGAGAAAGTGCCATAGACGATGTTCGTATAGACAATTCCCCGACCTGTCCTAGTCCAACCAATTTAAATGTAAATATTACAACCACTAACTCAATTAATGTTAGCTGGACGAGTGGCGGCGCAACTAACTGGCAAATTCGCTATCGTCCTGCTGGTAGCACTAGTTCTTCCACCATAATAAGTGCACTAAGTAATCCTTTTACTATTAGCGGCTTAAACCCTAATACCAATTATGAAATATTTGTTCAAGACTCTTGTGCGGCGGGCGACGTTAGCTTTTGGACAGGTCCAGTATTTGGGCAGACCGCCTGTGGAGTGAGCACTTTGCCTTTTTTAGAAAATTTTGATAACAATACTTGGGTAGAAGGCTTAGGAGGAACAAACATCGGCGACCAAATAAACTCTTGCTGGAGCAGACCTAGTAATACTATCAACAATCGCTGGGGCCCTCGCGCAAACAACCCATCTTTTAATAATGGCCCTAGCGCCGATGCTAGTGGTAGTGGGAAATTTATCAACTTTGAATCTGCCAGTGCATCCGCTACCAACGGAACGATATCCAGTCCTCAAATCGCAATCATTAATGCCAGTAATCCTTACCTCTACTTTAAATATCACATGTATGGAAACGGCATCAATAATTTACAAGTAAGATTAAACACTCTGAATAACGGCAATAACCTAACTGTTAAAACCATTAGTGGCCAGCAACAAACCAGTAAAACTAGTGCTTGGCTAGAGGACTCAGTTGATCTAAGCCCCTATATTGGAGACACGATTGTGGTGGTATTCCGTGCCCAAGCCTTAAACCTCAGAGGAGACATTGCAGTAGATGAAATGCGCATCGAAAACCTCGGACCAAGCTGCGGTGCACCAATAAATTTAAACCTTACTAGTGCCACTTACAACAGTATTGACTTTAGTTGGCAAAGCACAAATTCTGGCTCCATTACAAACTTAAGGTGGTATCCCGCTGCAGCGGGACCAACAGCGGCAACATTGGTTCCTAATGTTACTAGTCCCTACAGTTTAAGCGGTTTAACTGCTAGCACCGATTACGTTATTGAGCTATTTGATAGCTGTTTCGTCCTAGCTAGCAACAGTCTTTCGGATACCCTATCTACTTTAGTGTGCGACACAGTAACAGCAGACTTTACCTTTAATGGAAGGTTTTTAAGGCGAAGCTTCCAATCAACTTCTAACAATGCCGATTCTCTCTTTTGGCAATTTGGGAGTTTAGACAGTAGCTTTGTTCAAAATCCAAGTTATAATTTCCCGGGTACAGGTGTTTATACCATCATCTTAATTGCCTTTAACGATTGTGGTAATTCTGATACTATTGTAAGCACCATAACGGTTTGCGATACCTTGCGGGCGAATTTCACCAATAGCTTTAGTAACGATTCTACCCGCTTTTTTGCACACCCAGGGAATAATGCCACGGGGTATAGCTGGGATTTAGATGATGGCTTTACCGCAACTGGCGACAGCGTAGCCGTAAAATATGCTGATGCCAATACTAAAGTTGTAACGCTAACTAGTTGGAATGCTTGTGGAGACACGGTTAGAAACACACGAAATATTCCTGGCTGTTTGCCACCCAAAGCCGATTGGACCTACGCTGTACTTAGTCCCATCAACGCTGGGCTGAGAATACAATTTGATGCAAGTTTAAGTACAGGCGGTAGTAATTATGCTTGGGATTTTGGCGACGGAAATACGGGTACGGGAATTAATCCCATTCATGTTTATACGACCCCAAGTCTTATTTACAAAGTGAAGCTAACCGTTACCAATAACTGTGGCGGACAAGATATTAAGGAATTTCGACTGAATCAAATTGGTTTGGAAGAGTATGAAGCACATGCTAGTATTCAGATATATCCAAACCCAGCTGACGATTATTTAAATATTGACCATAACAGCCCTAATTTAGAGCTGAAAGAGCTTAAGATTTTTGACGCACAAGGAAAGCTAGTATTACTCCAAAAGTTTGAATCCGAGCAAGAGCACACTATTAATATTGGCAAGCTAGGTTCCGGTATCTATCAAATAATGCTAGAAAGCAATTACGGGTATCTTATGAAAAAGCTGCTGGTTAAGTAAATTAGCAAAGGACTAGCTGCCGCGCTTCAACTTAACTATTTACCAACAGAAAATAGTAGGCTCAAAGCATCTAAGGCCAGATTGCTTTGAGCCATTCTTTTGAGTTTTTTCAGTTTTTTATTAGTAATTTACACTAGCTTGTGAGTGATCACAATTGGCAAAGCACCATCACTTCATAACCTTAACTCCCCTAAAAATGATCAATAAAAAGAACCCTAAAATCGACTTAGAAAAATACCGGGTACACTTTTTTCTAATTGGCCTAGCATTATCTCTTTTAGCAGTTATTTACGTTTTTAACATCCGTTTCTACGACGAGGAGATCGAGCCGCCCAAAACAATTATTATAGATGGTGATGAAATTGTAATTCCGATTACTAAGCGTGAACCGCCTAAAACCAGCAGTGCTCCTATTAAGGATTTACCCAGTCAATTAGACATAATCGATGATAATCTTCAAGTTGCGGAGGAGCTTGATATGAGCACGACTGAAACTGATGAGAATGAATTTATAAGTGATAAAGATATCCGCTATGTAGAGGGCAACGGCCCTATAGAAATTATTGGTGAAGAGGCTGAAGTATTAGAAGAACTTGAAGACCCGATTCCATTTGCCTTGGTAGAATCTGTGCCTGTTTTCCCAGGCTGTGAAAATCTGAAAAACAATGAAGCGCGAAAAGATTGTTTTCAGAAAAAGCTTTTAGAATTTGTGGGGGCAAATTTTATTTATTCTGAAACGGCAAGGCAGTTAAAAATTCAAGGAAGAGTGATTGTACAATTTGTAATTGAAAAAAACGGCCGTATAAGCAATGTACAGGTACTTAGAGGAGTGGATCCATGGCTAGACGATGAAGCGATTAGAGTAATTAAGGCGCTTCCTTATATTAAGCCTGCGAGCCAAAGAGGAAAAGATGTGCGAATGAGTTTCGTGGTGCCTATCACCTTAAAATTGGCAGAATAAAATTTAATCCATAAAAAAAGGCTGTCTAATAAAAGACAGCCTTTTTTGTTTGGTACAGGCGGAGAGACTCGAACTCTCACACCTCGCGGCACTAGATCCTAAGTCTAGCGTGTCTACCAATTCCACCACGCCTGCATCAGGGCGGCAAATATACATCTTTTACCAAATCGCAAACAAGATTTTCATTTTTTTTTATAGCTAAGCTAATATCACTATTAAACTAAACCTTAAGCGTTTAATTTTATGGGGAAAACTTTTACCAAGCCTATTAAAAGCCGTGGTTTACCGCGCCTCACTTCCTCAATATAAACCAATACTTTTCCTTAGGCCAGCTAGAATTCCACTATTTACAAGGAGTCTGAGGCCTACTATCGAATCAATATCAAGTCTCTAATTACAGAAAGAGATTTCTAATTGCTTAAAAGTCTCTAAAGCACCATGAATTCCTTAGTTTTGCCACTCATAATTCCAGCATGAAATCATTCGATTTAAACGATCTTCCTGGCAAAGAAGCACACGGTCATTTACTGGCTGCAGTGGGTCCACGCCCCATTGCCTTTGCCAGCACTATAGATAATGAAGGTAACCCTAACTTGAGTCCCTTCAGCTATTTTAACGTATTTAGTACGAAGCCCCCAGTTCTAATTTTCTCTCCCGCCAGAAGAGTACGAAATAATACTACCAAAGACACCCTGCATAATGCAGAAGCTACCCGTGAAGTAGTAATAAATGTAGTGAACTACAATATCGTTCAGCAGATGTCTTTGGCCTCTACCGAATACGACACGGGCGTAAATGAATTTATAAAAGCGGGCCTTACCCCCTTGGAGTCAGATTTGGTTGCTCCCTTTCGCGTAAAAGAATCGCCAGTGCAATTTGAATGCAAGGTGATGGATATTATAGCACTAGGGGACGAAGGTGGTGCAGGAAATCTTATTATGTGTGAAGTAGTTAGAATGCATGTAGACGAGGACATGTTTAATGAAAAAGGGATAACCGATAGCACAAAATTAGATTTAGTAGCCCGCATGGGTGGTGATTGGTATTGTAGAGCCAGCGGTGATGCACTTTTTGAAGTCGAAAAACCCATTCTTACCAAAGGTATTGGCGTAGATCAAATCCCGCCAAGGATTCGCAGCAGCATGTTTTTAGATGGTAATGACCTTGGTAAACTTGGTAATATCGAAAGGTTACCCAATCAACAAGAATTGGAAGAATTTGCTGAAAACTACAGAATTAAGGAAATCTTCGAAAGCTCGAGCGATGGCATGGAAGCACGTGAAGCCCTGCACCAGTACGCCAAAGAGCTACTAGACAAGAATAAAGTAATTAAAGCTTGGAAAGCTTTATTGTGTGATAAATTAAATAGAATATAAGATGGAAGTATCTGGAATCGTAAAGCGGATTGGAGGCACTCAAGAAGTGAGCGCAAAATTTAGAAAGAGAGAAATTGTTGTTACTACCGAAGAACAGTATCCACAACATATTAGTATTGAATTCATTCAAGACAAAACAAGCTTATTGGATGGTTTTCGGGAAGGTGAAAAAGTAAACATTGGGATCAACCTCCGTGGAAGAGAGTGGACTTCGCCTCAAGGTGAAGTGAAGTATTTCAACACTATTAATGGTTGGAAAATAGACAAAATGAACGGAGCGCCAGCCCCTTCTAATCCAGCGGATAGTATGGGAAGTGCGCCCACTAGCAACAGCTTTGGAAACGCGCCAACTATGGCTCCCTTAAACGATGATGCCGAAGACGATTTACCTTTTTAAATGAATTATTAGAAGAATGACTAAAGGGCTTGCAAAAAGTTTTGAAGGGGCTTTTCGGTATTTTTTACCAAGCCCGCTCACCATTGCGATCTTTCTTAGCCTTTTTACTTTCTTATTAGTTTGGTTTCTAGGCCCTGACAGCCTCAGCCAAAACTTCACAAAATCAATTGACTATTGGATAGAGGGACTCTGGCAAGTCCCTCTTCTTGTTTTCATGGTGCAAATGATGTTGGTCTTAGTATTAGGTCACACCTTAGCTCTTGCGTCCCCGGTTAAAAAGTTAATCTCCCTTCTTTTAAGCTTTGTAAACAGTCCCGCTGCATTAAGTGCCATGGTCTGCTTTTTCAGCCTTTTAGTCTCTTTTTTCAATTGGGGATTAGGTCTTGTTTTTGGCGCCATCTTCGCCCATCAAGCGGCTTTGAAACTTAGAAGATTAAACCTAAAATTTAATTATGGCCTTTTAGGAGCGGCAGGCTATTCGGGGCTCATGGTTTGGCATGGTGGCTTGAGTGGCAGTGCACCACTTAAAGTGGCCGAAGAAAATCATCTACAGAAACTGATGCAGGGCATTGACTTAGGGGTTTATACCCATCAATTACCCCAAAGCATCAGTCTTTCCGAAACGCTATTCAGTGGCATGAATATCTTTAGCACCCTTTTACTCTTGCTAATTTTACCGAGCTTAATTTTTATCCTAGCAAAGGTGAATAAGGGTTCTGCCAGCGATGTTCCGATGGAGTTGATAAATTCTGTGAAACCTAAGGTACGAGCCCTTCGCGGAGCCGAAAAACTAGACCACTCAAAATACCTGGGAATTTCTACTGGCCTAGCTATTTTGGCAATAAACCTAAAAATCACTTTCTCCGCCGAAGATTTGTCTTTTATGACGCTTAACTTTATAAATCTAAGCTTATTGGCCTTTAGCTTTATTCTACATGGCAGTCTAAACTCATTTTTAAAAGCATTAGACCACGCTATTGGAGGCGCAGCGGGAATACTCATCCAGTTTCCATTATACTTTGGAATTATGGGATTAATGAGTAGTAGCGGCCTGATCTCTCAGCTCAGTCAGTTCTTTAGCAGCATTGCTAGTCCGCTAAGTTTCCCCATTCTTAGCTTTTTTAGCGCCGCCCTGGTGAATATTTTTATCCCCAGCGGTGGTGGGCAGTGGGCCATTCAAGGACCAGTATTAATAGAAACCGCCCTTCGCTTAGACGTACCTTTAGGAAAGGCCGTAATGGCTCTTGCTTATGGCGATCAGTTAACTAATATGCTACAACCCTTTTGGGCCTTACCCCTATTAGCAATAACAGGATTAAAGGCAAGAGAAATTATCCCTTATACTCTTATCATAATGCTCATGGGAATTCTTATTTTTACGACAAGCCTATTCCTTTTTTAATGCCTATTCACGAATTAGATAAAGATTTCTTTTGGTTTCCAGATGCCAACCAATGGGACAAAGAAGACAGTATTATTGCTGTGGGTGGGGATTTAGACTATCGAAGATTACAACAGGCCTATCAAAGAGGAATCTTTCCTTGGAATGACCCCGATAGTGAAATACTTTGGTGGCACCCATTGGAAAGAATGGTATTGAGGCCTCGCGAGGTTAATATCACCAAAAGTTCTCGCAACCTATTAAACCAAAAGAAGTTTGACATTCGATTTAACACTGCTTTCGAAGAAGTTTTATTGAATTGCCAAGGGATAAAACGCAAAAACCAACATGGCACCTGGATTACAGATGAACACGTTGAAGCGTTCCTAAAATTACATCAACTAGGTGAAGCGGTTAGTGTAGAAGCTTGGCGCGATCATAAATTAGTAGGTGGTTTATATGGTATAGTGGTAGGTTCTTGCTTTATGGGGGAGTCCATGTTTTCTAAAGAAAGTAATGCTGGGAAAATAGCCTTTATTACGCTTTGCCAAAGACTTGAACATTGGGGATTTCGTTTAATCGATTGCCAAGTATATAACAAGTACCTAGCTAGCTTAGGGGCTTACCCGATGCCACGTATGCGGTTTATTCAAGAGTTAGAAATTGCTCGCCATGAGAACCTTGACTTGGATGAAGTGTTTACTAACACAAAGGTTTCGAATGAAAACTAAATGGTTCATCTTAAATTGTCTTGTATTTATTGGCATCTACGCCAGTGCCCAAAGTTCCAGTGAACTTTTAATCTTTAATGAGCAGCGCTTAGATTACAACCAAAAGGGCATGTTAATTTTAGGCTCTTGGGCCATTGGGAATATGGCCTTATCTACTTTTAGCTTGCAGGCCAATAATCCCAAAACGCAAGCTTATCATCAAATGAATCTTGCCTGGAATGCTGTTAACTTGGCAATAGCAGGCTTCGGTTATTACGGTGCTTCCTCTGCTTCCGCAGATTTGTCTCTAGCCGAAAGCCTACTAGAGCAAAGTAAGATTTCCAAAATTTTGCTTTTCAATGCTGCTTTAGATTTAGGCTATATGGTGGGTGGCCTATATTTAATGGAACGTTCAAAGAATAGTGAGCAAAGTGACCGACTAAAGGGTTTTGGTCAAGCCGTTATTGTTAATGGTGGCTTTCTATTAATATTTGATAGTATCATGTACTATATGCACGCTAGTCATGAAAGCAGTGTTTTAATTCCTTTGCTTGAAAACATTCAGATTAGCTCCAACAGTGTAGGTTTTCGCTGGCAATTTTAAGCTAAACCTTACGGACATCTAGAGCATCGCGCAAAGCATTACCAATTAGCATAAAAGAGAGAACCAAAAGCATTATAGCTAAACCTGGGATAATAGCTAAATGTGCCTTTCCCATTATTAAATATGAATAATGATCTTTTATCATTGTACCCCAAGTTGGTGTTGGCGGCTGGGCGCCGATTCCCAAAAAGCTTAGCCCGCTTTCAATTAAAATGGCCGAAGCAAAATTGGCCGCTGAAATCACAATTAAAGGAGCCATAATATTGGGTAAAATATGCTTAATAATTATGTATAAATCACTAAATCCAAGCACTTTAGCGGCTTGAATATATTCCTTCTCCTTGATACTTAAAACCTGACCACGCACCACTCTAGCTACTTCCACCCACATGGTAAAACCAATGGCAATAAAAACCTGCCAAAAACCTTTTCCCAAAGCCAAAGTAATAGCGATAACCATTAATAATCCTGGGATCGACCAAATTACATTTATGAGCCACATGATTAGCTTATCTGGCCACGAGCCATAATAAGCCGCAAAGGCTCCTAGAGGAATTCCGATTAAAAGCGAAATGAAAACGGCTAGAAAACCTACCATTAGTGAAATTCTCGCGCCAACCACTAAACGGCTTAACATGTCTCTACCAAAACGATCGCTGCCAAACCAAAAGGTTCTTTCGATCAAATATTCTTTTGATTTTATCTCCTGATACGAATAATATTCGGTTAAATCTAAGCTCTTTTCAAGGCCGTCTACCGCGGGAAAAGGGCGATAGAAAAGGGTGGCTTTTTCTTTGCGGTAGTTACTAATCGGTATTAGTTCACCTGACTTTTCCTTACCAAAAAACCACCTATTCCAAGAAGATTGCTTGTTTTGTGTTTTTAAAGGAAGGTATAGAAATTCTGCTTTAAAGCCTGGATCTTGATTGGCAATGCTAAGGTTCATTGCATTGGCATTATTAGTTTTATCAGGTATTATCAGGTAAGCAAATACTGCCAAAAAAGAAGCTATCAGAATAATAGATATTCCGATAGCTCCTAAGGGGTCCTTAATTATTTTCTTTAGTGTTTTCAAGAACCGTACACCGCGGTTAAGTCATTTAAAACTTGCACCGCTTCAAATAAATACAAATCCTTACGTAAGCCCTTGTGCCAATTTTCGTTTTTCACTTTAGATTCGTCATTGGCTTCGACCGCCTCAATATCAGCTTGGTTTGTACCAATAGTTAATAGTTGATAGCTTTCACGCATACCTTTGTACTTCTTTGCTTCATTACGATATGCCTCCTGCTCTTTTCTAAAGTTTTCTAAATTTAAACTCACCTGCGATTTCTCGCGCTCATCTTTAATCCAGCGAGCATACTTTTCAATTAGTGCAAAGTTGGCTGTTGTGTCTACCCTTAATTTACTTCTATGTACCAAGTTAGGATATTGACTAACACCCGGTCCCCATAATTCGTATTCTGCTTTTTCAATTTCATCATAAGGCAAAGCGTAATTCTGTTCTTTTTCTCCAGAAGGGATATACATGTAATTATCCGGTAGAACGATATCTGGAGTTACGCCTTTAAGTTGGGGAGTACCACCATTAATACGGTAGTACTTTTGAATAGTCAACTTTAATGCTCCTAAGGGTTTCAAGTTATTATAAGTCATGCTCACCGCGCGATCCATATCTACCACATTTTGCACTGTGCCCTTTCCAAAAGTAGATTGGCTACCGATAATCAAACCTCTTTTATAATCTTGAATTGCAGCGGCAAAAATCTCAGAAGCCGATGCACTAAATTGGTTTACCATTACCACCAAAGGGCCGTCGTAAATAACACCGCGGTCTTTATCACTCAATACTTGGGGTCTGCGCCCAGATGCCTTTACCTGCACCACTGGGCCTTGATCAATAAAAAGACCAACAATATCTATCACGCTCTGTAAGCTTCCTCCGCCATTATTACGAAGATCGAGAATCACACCCTTTACATTTTCCGCTTTCAGTTTTTCCAGTTCTTTGGCTACGTCTTCGGCACAGTCGTGATTAGAATCGCCATAAAAGTCTACGTAGAATTTTGGTAAACGGATATAACCCACTTTATTTTCACCTTCACCAATTACGGTAGATTTAGCAAAAGTTGACTCTAGTTCTACAATGTCGCGAACTATAGGGATTTCCATTTTTGTACCATCCATTTTCCGTACCGTTAATATCACTTCGGTACCTTTAGGACCACGAATATGCGTAACCGCCTTACGTACACCTAAACCTACTAGATCCACAATTTCGCCATCTTCCTGCTCTACTTTTAAAATTTTATCGCCTACCTCTAAGTCCCCTTGTTTCCAGCAAGGACTGCCCACTATTACTTTCGAAATAGTTACGTAATCGCCTTTCTGCGAAAGCTGTGCGCCGATACCTTGAAGTTGACCGGTCATATTTATTTCAAAATCCTCTTTTTTCTCAGGTGCAAAATATTGGGTGTGTGGATCATAAACCAAGGTTATGGCATTTAGGTAAGCCGATAACCAATCCATGCGCTCCATATCATCGAGGCTTTTAAACCAATCTTCGTGTAGTTCCAGTTCCTTTTCTCTAGCCTTAAGCTCCATCTCCGCAAGACTTAAAGTATCTGCATTATTAGTACCTGTGCTATCGTTGCTATCGTCCAACATTTCATCTATTCGATTTAATACTCGATATTTAAAATATTTACGCCACCGATCTTTTAACCCCTCTGTATCATCAGCAAAGTCAAGTTTTTCGTCGTTTGTTTCGAAATTTTCTTTGAGCTCTAAATCGAAAGGTTTGGCTAAGATTTCTTTATAAAATCCCTTTACTTCTTTGTAACGTGTTTGATATACCTGATAAGAGCTTTCGAAAAAGCCCAATTGTGCTAATCTAATTTGATCGTCAATATCCGTGCGATGACTCTCCATCGACTTGACATCTTCTGCCAATAAAAATCTTTTATTGTAGTCTAAGCTTTCTAAAAAATTAGCGAATACTTTTTGAGAAAACTCATCATTTAAATCTTGCGGAGAAAAATGATTTGAATTTAAGACTTGGTAAATTAGATTCAAAATTACCTTATCCTTTTTTTCTTCTTGAGCAATTGGATTGTAAAAGCCTAAACCTAAACCAACTACCAATAACAAGAATAGATATCTATACTTGTTCACCATCTTAATATATTGCATATAAAACCTTCTACTTAAAAGTTTGTTAAAAAGGGCTTTATGGTAATTTCTCTCCGGAGAGGTAACATTACTTTTGCCCCGATTTATAAAAAGAACCAGAAAGGTAAAAGTAAGTTCTTTTTAAGGATCACTTAATCCACAAAGCGCTAATTCTTAGTTAAAATGCGATTCTTACTAAACCTCCTGTTCTTAGGACTAAGCTTTCAAGCTTTTTCCCAAAACCTACTCCATACTTATAGCGGTTACGTTCGCGATTCAAAAACCGGTGAAGAGCTGATTGGTGTAAATGTAGTTATTCCCAATTTAGGGGAAGGCACCAGCACCAACCTTTATGGCTTCTATTCATTGAGCCTAAAACCAGGTATTTATGAAGTATCGGTTCAGTATATTGGTTATCAGACCAAAACCATGAAAATAGATCTTAATACAGATCTTAAAATGAATATCGAGCTTAGCGAAAATACGACTGAGTTAGACGAAGTGACTGTTACAGCCGAGAAGCTGGACCAGAATGTGAGTAGTGTAGAAATGAGTGTTGCACAGCTCGATATTAAGGATGTGAAAAAAATGCCCGCCCTGTTAGGAGAGGTTGATATTATTCGCAGCTTAACGCTACTACCAGGCATTAGCACCATAGGTGAAGCTTCAAATGGTTTTAATGTAAGGGGTGGCAATACAGATCAAAACCTCATTTTATTAGACGAAGCCCCCGTTTACAACTCATCTCACCTTTTTGGCTTCTTTTCCATTTTCAATGCTGATGCGGTTAAAGACGTAAAACTTTACAAGGGTGGAATACCTTCGCGCTATGGTGGCCGCTTAAGTTCCGTGGTAGATGTGCGGCAGAAAGACGGAAACAATAAAGAGTTTAGCGGAACTGGTGGAGTTGGTCTTTTATCGAGCAGATTACTTTTGGAAGGACCGATACAAAAAGACAAATCGGCTTTTATGGTTGCCGCGCGCCGCTCTTATGCTGATATTTTCTTAGCCTTAAGTCCAGATCCTGCGATTAGTGAGAATACGCTTTACTTCTACGACTTAAACACCAAGTTAAACTACATCATAAGTGATAAAGATCGGCTTTACCTTAGCGGATACTTCGGTCGTGATGTGTTCGAAATAAACGACTTATTTGGCTTCGACTGGGGAAATACAAGCGCGTCCTTGCGCTGGAATCACCTTTTTAGTGATAGACTATTTTCTAACTTCACCTTGGTTTTTACTGATTATACCTATTCCCTCGGAACGGCCGATGACGCGGAGTTTAATTTTCGATTGCAGTCTACCATTCAAGATTATCATTTTAAGAATCAGTACAACTATTATATCAATAGTAAAAATGAGATTGAATTTGGGGTTGAAGGTATCTACTATCGCATGAAACCTGGGCAAATTACTGGCAGTGTTGAATTAGAACTCCAAAGAGAGTATGCCTTTGAACCTTCGATTTATTTTAGTCAAGAGCTAGAACTCGGTACACGCTGGACTTTGCAATACGGCTTGCGATACTCTTCCTTTTATAATCTAGGAGCACAAACTGTAAGAAACTACAGCAATCCCGATTTACCAAATAGTGAGGAACTTATTGGCAGCCAAGAATATGAAGCTGGTGAAATAATTGAGGCCTACAATGGTTTAGAAGGTTTAGAACCGCGATTTTCTGCTAATTATCGTATTGACGATGAGCGCAGTATCAAAGCAAGTTATAACCGAACTAGGCAGTATATTCATTTAATTAGTAATACCTCCACGCCCACTCCGGTAGATTTGTATCGACCGGCAGGCCGTTACATCGAACCCGCAACGGTTAATCAAATTGCAGCAGGTTACTTTCAGAACTTTGCCGAGAACCGCTATGAAGTTTCAGTAGAAGGCTATTATAAAGACTTTCAAAATATCGTCGACTATCGCAATGGGGCCGATTTAATATTCAATGAAACCATTGAAACCGAAATCCTTTCAGGAATTGGACGTTCTTATGGTTTAGAATTTTATCTGCGTAAGCGTGAAGGACGTTTAAGTGGTTGGTTAAGTTATACCCTTTCTAAAACCGAATTAAAAGTAGAAAACGATGACCCTCTTTTGGCTATAAATGCAGGTGAATGGTATGCCGCAAATTACGATAAACGCCACGATATTTCCTTTGTTCTAAGCTACCAGCTTACTAAAAAATGGGACTTAGGAATGAACTTTACCTACCAAACGGGACGAGCGATAACACCCCCAGAAGGACGCTTTACCTTTGAAGAATATAGCGTACCTGTATATCGCAGTCGTAACAGCTTAAGGATTCCTGATTACCACCGGTTGGACTTATCCGCTAACTACACACCTCCGAAAGACCCCAATAAGAAATTTTACAGTGCTTGGTCCATTGGTATTTATAATGTTTACGCCCGCCGCAATGCGTATTCAATTTTCTTTGAACAAGCTGATGCTCCGGCTGGTGCCACTGCGCCAAGCTTTAATACCCAAGCCGTTCAGCTCTCTATTTTCGGTACAATTATACCATCAGTAACCTGGAATTTCAACTTCTAAGTATGAAAACATTCATCCAAATTAGCCTCTTCATTTTCGCCCTAGTTCTCACTTCTTGTCAAGATATAGTAGAAATCGATGTTCCTGCTGGCGATACCGAATTAGTTGTTAGTGGACAAATCTCTGATAAAGACAGTACTTATGTGCTATTAAGCACCACTGCACCCTACTTTTCGGAAGGAGAAACAAGTGTAATTAGTGGTGCGCGAGTTAGTCTTTGGGAAGGTGGTTCCGAACTAAGCCTTTTAAGTGAGAGCAGCTCTAAACCAGGTTATTACAGTAGCGATTTCAAAGGGAGTATCGGTAAAATTTATCATATCGAAGTGGATATTACGGGCGATTACCCCAATAAAACTTTGGGAACTTGGGTTTCTAAAGCAGATACTTTACGCGCTTGCCCCCCCTTAGACAGCCTTAAGCAAGCAACACTTAACCGCACGACTACCCCAAGGGCTTTTGAAGAAGGCGAGTTTGCTTTAATGTTTTTTGGTGATATTCCAAACACCAAAAATTACTACCGCGTAAAGAGAACTTTAAACGATTCTGCCTTTGCAAGAGAAATAATAATTTTTGACGACTTTGGCGTAGATGGCGCTTATTTTGGAGGCGGAATTTTCCCACCTATTTCTATTTTCGGTCCCTTTGATGAAGAAAAAATGGGGGAAGAAAAAGACACTTTGACTGTGAGAGTAGAAAGTGTTTCCAATGATTTTCAAAGTTTCTTAACCCTCGTAAGTAGTCAGTCTCAAGTAGGCTCGCCCTTTGACGCTCCTCCCGCTTTAGTGGTTGGAAACATCCACCGCAAGGAGAATGAGAGAGAATACGCCTTTGGTTATTTTAGCGTAGTTGGTACGAATAGCAATGGATTAAGGTATAAGCCCTAGTGCTAAAATTGTAGCTTTGATGAAAATTAAACCTTGAAAAAAAATAATATCAGCCACTGGGCCATTAACGGGCTACGAGATCAGGGCTTAAGTGAAGCAAGTGCCGAAGCCATCACCGTGGCTATAGATGCGGTAATCGTTATTGCCATAAGCCTTTTGGCCGATTTTATAGCTCGGAAAATTATTCTTAGAATAGTATCCCGCTATGTAAAACGCTCTAAAAATAATTACGATGATGTTTTACTAGAGAAGCGAGTCTTTAAATCACTCGCTCATCTGCTGCCTGCAATAGTTATTTACTATAGTCTTCCATGGCTCTTCGACGATTTAAGCACTACTGTTCTATTACTTCAAAAACTAGTAGTAGTGTACGGCTTAATTGTGGTAATAGGCGTGGTTCACAAATTCCTTAAGGCTTTGGAGCATATGGCCCTTACCAGTAAAAGCTTTGAAGGAAAACCCATTAGTAGTTATATTCAAGTAATACTAATAGTGGTATACATAGCTGGCGGAGTGTTTATCATTTCTACCGTACTGGATAAAAGTGCGGTTGCCATATTAACCACCTTTGGCGCTGCTACTGCCGTAATACTTTTAATTTTTCGAGACACCCTTTTAGGTCTTGTTGCCAGTATTCAAATTGCTGGAAATGACATGGTTAGAATCGGTGACTGGGTTAGCATGCCCAAGTACGGTGCAGATGGCGATGTTTTAGAAATTAATCTCACCACCGTTAAAGTTCGCAACTGGGACAAAACTATTTCAACTGTGCCCACTTATGCCTTCATCAGCGATAGTTTTGTAAACTGGCGTGGCATGACCAATTTAGGAGTACGCCGCATTAAACGAAGCATTAATATAGATTTGCAAACTGTAAAGTTTATTAGCCCCGAAATGCGCGAACACTTTTTAAAATTCGAAAGGGTAAGTGGCTTTATCAAGGAAAGACAAAAAGAAATAGATCAGTATAATGCCGATACCAATAGCGATAAAAGCATTTATCTAAATGGTCGACAAATGACTAATTTAGGACTGTTTCGTCGCTATGCAGAAGCCTACCTTAATGAGCACCCAAAAATAGCAAAGGGCGAAACCTTAATGGTGAGGCAATTACAGCCCACCGAAATGGGAGTTCCCCTAGAAATATATTGCTTCAGCGCTGATATTGAATGGCTTAAGTATGAGGGTATCCAAAGTGATATTATGGACCACTTACTTTCGGCGGTGAGTTATTTCGATCTAGCGGTATTTCAGCGTCCCTCAGGAAATAACTTTAGCACAACTAGCAAAGACTAGCGGTATTCCCTACCCTTCCATTTCTTTTGGCTAGGAATAACCATCAACCACAAGCTCATGCTTATGTAAAAAGGATAAAAAATTGCCGCGGCCGCGTATCCTCTTAGCAAATTAGTCTGGTTTGACAGCCTTGCAAAATTTCTCAAAAGAGGATAATCAACCACCGCTTTTAAGAAAAAAAACAAGGACACTAGCCATACATTAGACCAACTAAAAAACGAAGTCCACAGTAAACTACCTACTAAGCTTATATTTAAGAAGGCCACGCTTAAAGCCACACTTTTAGCAAAAAAACTAGGGTAAGCCACTGATTTCGCTCCCCAACGAACCCTTTGGCTTATAAATGATTGAAATGATAAGGGAGCATTCGTGCTTACATTCGCTTCTGGCACAGCGACAATTTTCACATCTTTGGCCCGTCTTGCGGCCTGCACTAAAAAACTATCATCACCACTATCCCACTTCCTTCCCACTTCTTTAAACCGCATCCATGTAGCAGAATGATAAGCCATGGCCGCACCATTTGCCATAATCGGCCTTTCTAAGGCAGCTAAGGCCATGCCACTCATCTGTAAACTTAGGAATTCGAAGGCAGCGAAGCGACTAATAAAGGAATTTGCCGCTTTCATTTTCACGAGGGCTAGTAGAATATCTGCCTTCGTGTTTACTTTGGCAGAAACTAGAACACTTAAAAAATCCGCCTTCAAAACCACATCAGCATCTAATTGTACTATAAAAGTTTCTTTTAGTCGACTTATGGCATACTCCAAGGCATTTTTCTTCCCTGGTCTTAGCTCATTTTGCATAAGATGCGTTTTTAAGCTACTTCCCTTTAAACTTGCTTCTAGGGCCTGTAAATGTGCTGGCGCAGAATGGTCATCAACCACATAAGTATTAAATGAGCCAGTATAATTTTGCCTTGATAAGGATTGTAAAAGATCAGGTATTTTCTCACTGTCGTTATAGTGAGTAATGAGTACTGTAAGGCCTTCCAAAATAGAATCTGACGCATCTAGCCCCGACTGATGCCTATTCTTAAGTCGATTTAAGCCCCGTCTTAAAACTAGGATTAGATTTACATAAGCCAGGAAGGCTGTTAAAAGAAGAGTAGATAATCCCATAATGACTACAAAGGCCAAAAGTATTACATTAATTTTGGCCTAAGAGATGGAAAAAATAATATTAGGCATTGACCCTGGCACTCAGATAATGGGTTATGGTGTATTGCAAATCAAAAATAAAGAAGCCGAATTAATTCACTTGGACAGTATTAAGTTTAAGGTGAAAGACTCGGCTATACTTAGACTAAAAGAAATCTTTGAAAGCACCTTAGTCCTAATCGACAAATACTTACCCGATGAGATGGCGGTAGAAGCGCCATTCTTTGGTAAAAATGTTCAAAGTATGCTTAAGCTTGGTCGTGCCCAAGGGGTTATTATGGCAGCGGGATTGTATCGGAATATTCCTATCGAAGAATATTCCCCTAAAAAAATAAAACAAAGTATTACGGGTAAAGGAGCCGCAAGTAAGGAACAGGTTTATGCCATGCTAGAAAAGACTTTAAAACGCAAACTAGACACAAAGTACTTAGATGCCTCCGATGGATTGGCAGTAGCTCTTTGCCATCATTATCAATCATTTAATCCTTTGGCAGGATTAAAGGGAAAAGATTCGTGGGATAAATTTCTCCGCAATAATCCCGACCGAATGGCTTAATTAATATTTCGAACGGATTTTTGTGGCAAATTGCTCCATTTGAGCGGGAGTGAATTGTAACTTTTCGCGGCTAAAATCGATATCACTTACAGCATTAATGGGAATAAGGTGAATATGCGCATGGGGAACTTCAAGTCCGATTACCGCGACCCCAACCTTTTTACAAGGAATTGCCTTACCAATGGCATGTGCCACCTTTTTAGAAAAGAGCATTAACTCTTTATACTCATCATCTGGTAAATCGAAGAGGTAATCTACTTCCTTTTTAGGAATAACCAAGGCGTGTCCTGCATGCAAAGGCATAATATCTAAGAAGGCTAAACAGTTCTCGGACTCAGCTATTTTATAGCTGGGAATTTCTCCAGTAATAATTTTGGTGAAAATAGATGCCATATTAATCCATGCTTACTTGCATAATTTCAAAATTCATTAAACCCGCTGGCGTGGTGATTTCGGCTGTTTCACCAACTTTCTTACCTACTAAACCTTTTCCGATTGGACTATTAATAGAAATCTTACCCGCTTTAAGATCAGCTTCATTCTCACTTACCAAACGATAGGTCATTTGCGCACCATTCTTGGTGTTCTTAATAACCACCTTAGACAATACCATTACTTTAGAACTATCTACCTTAGAACTATCCAATAAACGAGCATTAGACAAACTGTCTTCGAGTTTAGCAATTTTCATTTCTAAAAGGCCTTGGGCTTCTTTCGCCGCATCATACTCAGCGTTTTCTGAAAGATCGCCTTTGTCTCGTGCCTCTGCAATTTGATTTGAAATGCGGGGACGTTCCACCGACTTCATATGTTCTAGCTCCTTTTTAAGTTTTTCAAGACCTTCAGGACTGTAATAATTTATTGCCATTTTGTTTAAATTTTAGCGAACAAAAAAAAGACCTCCGAGAGGTCTTTTCCTTTTGCGAATATATAAAATATTGACTTCGAAATAATAGACTAAAGCGATATTGAAACCCCAATACTATGCACTCCATCAAAGAAGGAAGTACTGCGGTAAGAGTAATCTAGGCCAAATTTATTGTCATTGTTCTTGCTCATCGCTAAATCTAAAGATACGCCAGCACTAAAACCAGTAAATACCGTAGTAGTAACCTCGTAATCACGATTATCCCAGAAGCTATAACCTGCTCTCAGGCTTAGCAATTCCTTGAAGGAATACTCTACTCCGGCGGTATAAAGATCTTTTTCAAAAGAGTTAGACTGGAAAGCACCAGCGACTGTTAATCTTTGCTCCTCAAATTCGAAATCATAACTACCACCGATAGACAAAGTTGTAGGTAACTCAAAGGTCTCGCTTCTTTCGCTGTACTCTTGGGCGTATCCCCCATTAGGCACAACTAAAGTAACCGATTGTCCTTCTCCATCATAGCTAGCGGCAGGACCAATGTTCCGAAGAGTAATCCCAAATTTCACTTGCTCTCTTTTACCAGTAACATACTGTACTCCAGCATCTACACTTGCAGAAGTAACGGTCATATCTACCATACTAGTGGTGTAAATCTTTATATTAACGCCTCCACGAATAGATTTAATGAAACGTTGCGCATATCCTAAACCGATTATAGCAGTAGAAGGGCTTATTTCACCAATGCCCCCATCCGGGTTATTAACAGTTGTTCTTTCCCAACTTCCGTAATCGAAAGAAACAAAGTTTGCCGAAAGAACCCCATTTGAACCAACTGCCTGATTAAAACCTGCCGCGTTTACATTAATGTTTCCACCTACTAACCACTGGGTATTACTGAATGTTACCTCAGTACCCTCAGTAGAGGCAATACCAGCGATATTTATAAAAGTAGCTTCTACACCAGTAACACCAGCTATGTTAACCCCACCCCAGCCAGAAGCTCTAGCCCATGGGTTTATCAATAGTTCGGGGGCACCAGCTGAACCAGCACGTTGTGGGTTACCTGCTTCTAGGCTCAAGCCGGCGGCTAATAAGCAAGCAGTAATTGCAATTTTATTAAGGTATCTCATGTGTTTGATCACGTTAATTCGTTCTTAAAATGCGTTAAGGTCAACAGGTCGTAAGCTACCCATCCATTTAATTACCTTTTGTCCTGCAGCACCGGCATCGATATGTAACAAGTAAATTCCACTTGCGATTGGTACGTTAAACTCGTTCTTCAGATCCCACTCCGTAAAAGTTAGGGAGTTATCTTTATTAATGGTTCTTACTAAAGTACCATTTGGCATAAAGATGTTAATCTCACAACGAGGAGGAAGATTAGTAATCTTAACGATATTATCTAACTGACCATCTTCATAACCTGAAGAACCATAGTAAGGATTCGGAACCACTCTAATTTGATCCAAAGCTGAATTTGCAACAGACAGATCATTAGTGATAGATTGGAATCCATCCATAGAGAACTCATATAAAGGATTACCGTCATTTTCAGAATCAGCAGACTGAGCAAAAGGACTTTGTACTCTTATTTCAACCTTAACTTCAGTAGGTATCTGATCGTAAGTATCGAATGCATACTCATTGCCAGAAAGTAAACCGATAGTACACCAAGTCATGGACCCCCATACACTTGAACGAATAATAGCACGATTCATGTTTTCCATAGCACTCTTAAGTGGGTGATCCTCAATTGCATCACCCTTATATGAAAGGTCAAGCATTTGATTATCTATTACCGCTGAGTCCGCTAAAACATATAATACATGCATCCCACCCGCTGCATAAGACCCTAACTTCTGCGTTAGGTTAGCGGTAGGGTTCCAAAGCATATCATCACCATTCTCGCTTTTTAACCAGGAGTTTTCAGCAATTACTAGGTTTAACCTAGCACCTGTTTCCACATTGTAAGCGTAGCCTGGGAAGAAACTCCAACCTGTACTGCTTGGGTCTTCTACCAATTGGTTTCCCACTTTATTCAAACTGGCATGAGAGCGAAGACGGAAAGGAGCAACGCCACCTTCATTAGCCTCAGGGAAATTTCCCATTTCTAATACCGGAACGCGGGACCATTTAGATGGATCAGGCGAAATAACTACATCAATATTGGGTAAATTTTCGATAGGATACATTACGCTAAAGTTATTACCATCACGTAAAGGGTAACCTGGACTAGGCGTAGTTGCACCAGCGGGAGTTCCTGCGAAAGGAACATTACTAACTAAGGACACAGGCGCCCAAGTACCACCTAAAACTTTTTCAAATTCACCAAAAGGATCAACATTATTATCACCAGCTGTATGATCATTATAATAGAAAGCTGGTAGGTTGTCATCATCTTGAATATCATTTGCTCCCGCAAGAATCCAGTTTGTTGGATTAT
>JAGYKI010000010.1 GCA_018401735.1 Schleiferiaceae bacterium | reverse complement strand
ATTTGACTAAATCCGAGAATCGGAATTGAGAGAATTAATCCTAATAATAGTTTTTTCATACTTAATAGATTAGTAATTGAGGGTGTTAAACAATGCTATTTAAAATAAGTTTGGTTAACTTATAGGCAATATTACTAAAAAACACGTTTCGATAGTAGGTAAAAGTGTTATTTTTACACTAGGTTAAAAAAAGTCCGTTTTTACTTGCTTAGGTTTGGAAATCAGAGGCTTTGACCCGAGCTTTTTTATGGTCGTAGAACTTATGGTGTTGGTACTACAAGTGGTAGTCTGTTTTAGTAAAGCGGGACCGTTAAAAAATAGAATAGCCTTGGTTTAAGGAGACAGTCAATCAGGGTATTCTCGAAAGCTCCCTTGTAGCGATTATCGATTAGGTTGGGCTCCGTCCGAATTTTTAGAGTGCCAAAGACCGCCCTAAAAGCTCCTTTCCCAATTTTCTCCATCCTTCTTAGATTTCCCCTTCCTCGCCTCATAGCAATGCCCTATATTTGGGCCTCAATCTAGGAAAAGCATGCAAAAGAAGTACAGCATTCACCTTATCGCGATCGCGGTTTTTATAATTGTTTCGGCTATTTTTAACTCACCCGTTTTCTCGGGAAAGGCCATACAACAGAATGATATTAAGCAGTACCGCGGTTCGGCGGCAGAGGTTTTTAAGTATCGCGAAAAAGAAGATCGTCAGATTTTGTGGACTAATGCGATGTTTTCGGGTATGCCTACTTATTTAATTAGTGTGGTGTATAGCGGTGAGCTGTTGCATTATGTGCCCAAAACCATTAACGGTATTTTCAATCCCGCAGTGGGCTATCTCATTCTACTAATGGTAGGCTTTTACCTTTTGGCTCTATCGCTAAAATTAGATCCGCTCATTGGTATAGTTGGTGCGCTGGGTTATGCCTTTTCTAGTTATTTTATGATTGTGCTGGAGGCGGGGCACAATTCGAAAATTCACGCCATGGCTTACCTGCCGGGGATTCTAGCGGGGATGATTTGGGCTTACCGGCAGAAGAAAGTTTTTACCGGGCTGGCTATTTTTACTTTGTTTACGGGCTTAGAGCTAGCGGCGCGTCACCCTCAAATGTTCTATTATTTCTTATTCCTCGCCATTCCTTACGGGGTGTGGGAATTGGTGCAAGCAGCCAAAGCCAAGGCATTACCGGGTTTTGCAAAGACTACGGTACTGTTAATCGCGGGGGCCTTAATTGGCGTTGCGGCCAATCTGCCTTATCTCAGCAATACTTACAATTACGGTAAAAAAACCATTCGGGGAAAATCAGAGCTTAGTACCAATGCAGAAGATAAAACCGAAGGTTTAGACCGAAGTTATGTAACCAGCTGGTCTTATGGAAAAGCCGAAAGCTTTAGTTTATTAGTACCTAATTTTAAAGGTGGGCCTACGGGCAGATTGGGTGAAAATGAAGAAGCCTTAGCGGCGGTAGATTCGCGCTTTCGCCAGAGTATTGCCCAACAAAATAGTTATTTCGGCGATCAACCTTTTACCAGTGGACCAGTTTATGCAGGCGCGGTAATTTGCCTCTTGGCTTTTTTAGCGCTTTTTTTACGTTCGGGTTCTTTAAAATATGTTTTGCTCGGTGTAGGCTTATTTACCATGGCCTTGGCTTGGGGAAAGAACTTTGAAGGACTAACCAATTTTTTCCTCGATAATGTGCCCTTCTATAATAAGTTTAGAGCGGTGGCTTCGATGATGGTAATCCCCGAAATAATTTTGCCGCTATTGGCCATATTAGGTTTAGGGGCGTTGGCTAAAATGGACGGAGCCGATTGGCAAAAAGAGGCTAAACTTTTGATAGGACCGAAATTATCCAAGCAAAATCTCTTTTATCTCGGGGTAGGCATTTTGGTTCTATTCCTGCTACTAAATATGGCTTCCCCTTCTTTGTTCAATACTTTCTTAAGTAGTCAAGAAGCGGAAACATTGCCATCTGCCTTAGCAGATGCCGGCTTTCAGCAAGCGCAAGCCGATATATTTATTAGTAATTTGGAAGAAGCACGCATCACAATTTTTAAAGCGGATGTAATGCGCAGCTTGATTTTCGTGCTTTTAGGGGCGGGCTTAATTTTCCTTTACCAGAGAAGGGTTCTAAAGAAGAATATGCTCATTATTAGCATGGGACTGTTAATCTTGGCGGATATGTTCCCCGTGAACAAGCGATATTTAAACGAAGATAATTTTGTGGATGCCAAAAAATTGGAGAAGAATTATGGCATTCTTCCCTCAGCGGCCGATCAACAGATTATGGCACAATATGCCAATGATCCATTTTTCCGTACGCTCAATTTAACGGTTTCACCTTTTAATGATGCTTCCACGTCATTCTTCCACTACAGTCTTGGCGGTTATCACGGCGCTAAGTTGAAGATTTACCAAGAAGTGGTAGAAACGGCATTAGGTGCGGAAATCGAGAAGTTAACCAAAGCCTTAAACAGTCAGGCTTTTAGTCCGGCCGTATTTAATACTACCCCCGTGCTGAATATGCTAAATACCCGCTATTTCATTCTCAATCCGCAAAGTCAGCCCTTGGAAAACCCAAGTCGTTTAGGCAATGCTTGGTTGGTATCGAATATTAAGGAGGTAGCTGATGCAGATGCAGAAATTGCCGCCTTGAATAATTTCAATTCGGCGCAAACGGCTATTTTAAGAGCCAACATGGCGGCCAAAGTGGGAGTTTTAGGTGCCAATGCCGGACAAGGCTCCATTAGCTTACAAAGTTACGATCCTGAGAAAATGGTTTACAGTTATAATGGGACGGGTGAAAATTTAGCGCTCTTCTCTGATATTTGGTATCCAGAAAATTGGGTAGCTACCATCGATGGGGAAGAAGTAGAAATTATTCGCGCCAACTATATTTTACGCGCTTTAAAAGTTCCTGCGGGTCAGCACGAAATAATTTTCGAGTACCGCGATTCGGCTTCTGGCACTTTTAACAGCATTGCTTGGATTAGCTCGCTCTTAATACTTTTGGGAGTGCCCGCACTTCTTTTCCTAGACCCTAGAAAAAAGGCTTCGAGTGGGGAAGATATTACTGCTTAGTTATTACTGGCCTCCGGCCGGTGGACCAGGCGTGCAGCGCTGGCTGAAGAATGCCAGTTTATTGCAAAAGCTGGGTTGGGAAGTTTCTGTGCTAACGCCCCAAGAACCGGTGGCGGCCAATTACGATCCTTCTTTGGAGAAAGAAGTACCCGCAAATATGCGCATCTTAAAAACCGAAGCGGCCGATCCTTTTAAGGCCTATGCTAGCTTAAGGGGGAAGAAGGCAAAAGTGGGCACCGGCGGCATTGGCATCTCCAATACCAAGAGCAAAAAACAGCAGTTGGTGAATTTTATACGCGCCAACTTTTTCATTCCCGATGCGCGTAAGGGTTGGAATAAATATGCTTTAGCCACGGCGCGGGCGCTCTTGCAAAAAGAGTCTTTCGATGCGATTATAACTACTGGTCCGCCGCATAGTACCCACCTTATTGGCTTAGACCTTCAAAAGGAATTTGCTATAAAGTGGCTGGCCGATTTCCGCGATCCTTGGGTAAATATATTTTACAATAAAATTTTTCCTCGCACGGAGCGGACGAAGCGTAAAGACCAAGCTTTGGAAGATTTAGTTCTCGCTTCCGCAGATGCGATTTTAACCGTAAGTCCGGGATTAGAAGCAGAGTTTTCGGCTCGTGCCAAGCGAATCGAGATCATTTATAATGGCTACGATCCCGCGGATATCCCATCCCCCGAAAGGGGAACCCAACCCTTTTTTAGTTTGCGCTATACGGGTAATTTAAAGCCTAATCAGAATATTGAAAGTTTGTGGGTCGCTTTGGCAGATTTGTGCCGCGAGGAACATGATTTTAAGACTAATTTCCGTTTAGAGTTTATTGGTAATGTAGATCCATCTGCCCGTGAGCGATTGGAGAAATTAGGCTTGGAGGAGCAATGTGTTTACCACGGATATCAAGCCCATCATGTAGCCACTAAGGCTATGGTAGAGGCAGGGGCTCTTTTATTTATAGTGCCTAAAACGGCCGATAATGCGCTTATTTTAACGGGTAAATTATTTGAGTACTTGGGCTCGGGAACGCCTATGCTTTCCGTAGCACCGATAGAGGGCAATGCCGCGAAGATTATTGCCGAGACTGGCCGTGGGACGAGCATCGATTATGAAGATTATCAGGGGATTAAAGAGCGGGTGCGGGACTTATACCGCGCTTGGTTACCCACAAAAAGGAGCCCTCGATTGGCTGCAGAAAGTACCGATGCCTATACCCGTTTAGGTTCCGCCGAAAAATTATCACGCTTAGTAGAAGATATATGTCGCACACAGTAAGCAAGCAATTTTTAAAAGATTGGCAAAGGGATTCGCAGTTTTATGGCGAATTGAAATTATTGATGACGATAAAAAAGCTTCTGACTTGCAAGTTCACCCGTGCGCGTTATTTAGCTCTAAGAAAAATGCTTCGGGAAAAGGCGGTAGTGTGGAACGCAGAGCGGTGAGCTTGGGCGGATTGGCGCAGGTGTCGCTTGAAGGCCGGTGTTTTAACAGAAGACTGGGTAAAGGCGATTTAAAAAGAGCCACGCGGACTAACTTCTTCGGGAAAAGTGGGCTTTATTCGGTGGAGGATCGGTGTGGTAATTGAGCAAGAGCAAGAGCAAGAGCAAGAGCAAGAGTTTAGCTTTAGCTATCCTTGGTTTAGTTATATCCACACGGTGAATTTTCATCCCGAGAAGGAAGATTGTATTCTGGTAACTTCATCGGGTTTCGATAGCGTTTTGAATTCAATTATAAAACGGTCACTTAATTTGGAGTGGTTTTCTGGGAACACGGCCTCGATTTAGGTCATAGCAAGGACGGCGATTCCATGCGCATCACCCGTAAGAGGGAAGTTTTGAAGCCTATATAAATAGGGGAGAAGTGCAGGTACTGATATCTGATCCTACGAAAGACCATTTGCCAACAGCGCAAAGAGCAGCCTTTATCAATACTGCGGTTTACGATGGCAGCGATAGGTTTTTAGCCACTCTTTCACGAGGGGACGGTGCGCTCGGTGGCTATTAAAAAGCGGGGAAAGTGAAGTGCTTTTATCGGGCATGAAAAGTCCGCATGGCGCCAAGCGCTTAGCCGACGGAAGCCTGTTGTGCACGAATACCGGTGGCGGCGAAGTATGGCATTTAAAAGACGGTCATTTACAGATTTATGCTTTCGCAGATTTGCCGGGTAAGGCCGAAGCGATGCAGGAGTAGAGATGGTTGAAAATACCATTGCTTACCACGATTATTTCATTAGCCATAGATGCCAATAGAAACGCGCTGGTGCTTTTCAATCCTGAAAAAGATTTACGATATGCTTCCGTTTAGCGCCGATTGGGCGGTACAAGATTTGGCCATTTTACCCAAAGGGTAGAAAGGTGATTTATTCCGTCCTGAGAAATTCTATCAAACGTGAGTTCGACAATAAATCATAGCCTCAGATTTTCAATAAAAAGAAAAGACAAGTCTAGATCGTGCAGCTGTAGCGGGCTACAGCAAATGAACTAGATGAAGTATTTTCACTTTTATTGAAAACATTAATCCCTTCTAAAAGGGTTCGCGCCTCTGCTTGCAAGCCGCTATTGCTCACCGCATAGGCTCGAACCACCATTACAAGGGGTCTGAGGCCTGATTTTACGTCGAATTCACGTTATCAAATAATCCAGCGAATCAATTCGAAAGCTTCGGCATAGCCGGTATTGATTTGAATACCGCGTGTTTTAGCCAAGCCAAAGAAATATTCTTCGTCCATATAATTACGGAAATTCTGCGATTTGTAGCATTGTAAGGCTTCCATTTTAGCTTGGATATGATCGCGCTCGAGGCGGATGTGGCAATTATTGGTAAAGTGCAAATTATTCCAGGGTAGTTCATAACCCAAAATGCGGGTATGTTTAAAGGCACGCAAACCTTCTTGGTGAATGGTGTGGTGATCTTGATGGATATCGAGACTATTAGGTAAGAGCACTAAATCGGGTTGAACCTTCTTTTTAAGTAAGATCAGTTCTTCGAGAATTTCTTGGCGGTGAGCCGGGAAATCGCGCACGGGGAAATTATAATTATAAATATGATCCTTGGCTATTCCTAATATTTTGGCAGCATCGGCGAGCTCGTGCCAGAGGGTATCTTCGGGCATGCCCGCGGGTAGGGATTTAATGCAGGGCGAAAAGGCGGCATAGTGAATTTCAATTCCTAAATCGCTAAAACGTTTTAGGGTTCCCCCAGATGAAAATTCACCGTCATCGGGATGAGGAGCTAAAACTAAAACAGTTTTGATATTGTGGAAATCCATGCCTTAAATTTTGGAGGGCGAAGATAGTTATTTGAGGCTATAATCGATGCGATCTTATGACTAGGGCGGTTTAGGCTCGGCTAAAAATCCCGTTTGAGCGCGAATTGCTCATCAAAAGCTTGGCGACCAACGGCAATAAGTTCTTTCGATTTATGAAAGTCGAAAACACCGCAGGTATCGCGTGGAATATTAATTAGAGATTCGGGTTGGTAGAGTCGCAGGTCGCGCGCAATAAGTTGATGCTGCATATGTTCGTAACTAGTTGATAGCACATCCATCAAACCAGGCTCTTTGTTTTGCTCGTCTTTCTTCCAAAAGGGCCAATTGATATTAAACCAGCTGGAATTGTCCTTGTCTAGCTCTTTATCGCTGGTCATTATTTTGGGTTTTTGACCTTGACCGTTAATATCAACGGCTACAATAATTCCATTGTCGGAACGATGCACCTGATTTAAGGGTAAGGGGTTGACTACTCCACCGTCTACCAACACTTCGTTAGAAGCGGTTGAGGTTACGGGTGTAAAAATTCCTGGTATAGAAATGGAGGCGCGCAGGGCATGGTATAAATCACCCTCTTTAAAAACCACTTCTTCGCCATTGGTGAGATTGGTGGCCACGGCACGAAAAGGAATTTTAAGATTCTCAATCTTTTGGGGTCCAATTAAGTCGGTGATGGTGCTAAATACTTTTTCACCCTTTAAAAAGCCGTGCTTAGCAAAGGTGAAATCGAGGAGACGAAAAACATCGGCTCGCTGCAGCTTAATGAGCCATTCTTTGTATTTATCTAAGGCACCTGCGGCATACAATCCGCCAATAACCGCTCCCATGGAGCAGCCAGCGATTTCTACAATTTCGTAGCCTTCTTCTTCTAATCTTTCAATCACGCCAATATGCGCTACACCACGAGCACCGCCTGAGGCTAGTACTAGATGAACTTTCGGTTTGGTTTTGGTATCGGTCATGTCACAAATTTATAAAAAGCATAACGCGGAGACTAAAATTTTAGGTACCCATCTTGCGAAAGCAAAAAAGAAAAGAAAAAAAAAGCCGGTCCCATTGGAACCGGCCCTCACCTCTCAAAAAAGCGCGCTATTATACCCAGCGCAGGGTTATCTGTTTAAAGCCTTGCGGTACCTTAATTCTGAATATAGCAGAATTATCAACATCGCTTATAGCAGTACCCGTAAAGGCTTCTGAGTCTAACTCGATACTTTTTGGTAATTGCTTAAATCCGTGGAATACCATTTCATAATTGGCATAGGTAGCTTTCATGCGACCCTGCTGATGTTGCGTAATACGGTATTTCGATTCGGTTGGTAGCACGGTAAAGCTCTTATTTAAATAATAGCCTTGTTTATGTCCGTAACCATCTCCTTGATCTTCGTATAATTGGCTTTCCTCGGTTTTAGCGCCCCGGTAAACGTGCAGTTCTATCTGTTCAATTTCCTTTTCGCCTACGTATTGTTGCACGGCTTGCATGGGAATAATTCCGCCAGCTTTAACGAAAATTGGAATTTGATTCATGGGCGTTTCAATAAAGTACTCCTTACCACCCGCGTAATGGGTATCGCTAAAGAAGTGATACCAATCGCCTTTCGGCAGATATAATCTACGTCCTTGACGGTCTGGCTCTAATACTGGGCAAACTAAAATATGATCACCAAATAAGAACTCATCTTGGCGATACCAAGTTTGCGGATCTAAATGATCGTAGAAGGATAAAGGGCGAAGCATAGGCTTGCCATCGTTGGTATATTGGTAAAAGTTGGTGTAATGGTAAGGTAAAAGGCGGTAACGTAATTCAATTGCTTCTCTTACGTAATCGGTCGCTTCTTCGCCAAAACTCCAAGGTTCTTGTTCACCGTGGTCGCCCGAGGAATGGGTGCGCATTAAGGGATGGAAGACGCCTAATTGAATCCATCTTACGTAAAGTTCCATGGTAGGATGCTCGGTAAAGCCACCAATATCAGTTCCCACAAAAGAAAATCCACTTACGCTTAAACGCTGACATTGCACATTGGCCACCCAAAGGTGTTCCCACGTAGCGATATTGTCTCCTGTCCAAACCGAGCTATATCGCTGTCCACCCGAATAAGTACTACGAGTAATAATAAAAGGACGATTGGGGAAGGCAAATTTCTTTACCCCTTCAAATGTGGCACGGCTCATTTGCATACCGTACACGTTGTGTGCTTTGCGGTGACTGCAAGGGTTACCGTCGTAATCGTGACGAATATCTAAAGGGAAAGTTTTGGTAGGAACCTCCATAATGGCGGGTTCATTCATGTCATTCCAAACGCCAGCGAGGCCAATGTCGGAGATTAATTCTTCAAAAAGTCCAGTCCACCATTCGCGTACTTCCGGATTGGTGAAATCGGGGAAATAACAGTCGCCTGGCCAAACCTTGCCTTTGTATAAAGGACCATCAGCATGTTTGCAGAAGTAGTCTTTTTCAAAACCCTCTTTGCAAACATCATAATCCATGTCTATTTTAATACCGGGATCGATAATAGCCACGGTTTTGAAGCCCATTTCTTTAAGCTTGGCCACCATGCCTTTCGGGTCGGGGAAGGTTTCCTTATTCCAAGTAAAACAGCGGAAACCATCCATATAGTCGATGTCTAGATAAATAGCATCAGCAGGAATTTTGAGTGCGCGCAGTTTGGTAGCAATTTTCATTACTTCCTCTTCGCTCGAATAACTCCATTTACACTGGTGGTAGCCTAAAGACCATTTGGCGGGCATATCGGGTTTACCCGTTAAGCGGGAATAGCGGGTAGCGATATTCATTAAGTTGGAACCCGCGATATAATAGTAGTTGATTTCACCACCTTCGGCCCAAAAGCTCGTTACGTTATTACGTTCACTGGCAAAATCGAAGAAGGTTTTAAAGGTATTATCGAAAAAGATACCGTAACAGCCCTCTTTATGTAAGCCGTAATAGAAAGGAATATTGCGATAAAGCGGATCGGCGTCTTTGGCAAAGCCGTATTCATCCGTGCCCCAGTTTTGAAAGCGCTTATCGCGCAAGTTCAAATTGGTGGGTTTATCGCCTAAGCCGTAATAGTGCTCGCCCATGATAGAGCGCTTACTCATTTTTACAATGTTATCGCCCTTTTGGGGATCTTCTTGCCAATGGAAGCCTTTTTCATCTTCGCAAATAAGTTTCCCAGCGGGGTCGTAAATACTAACCTTTAGGTCGATTTTAGCAATGCGGCAAATTATTTTCGGAGTGACAAGTTGGTAGTATTCTTCCGCTTCTGTCATTTCGAAGCGACTAAAACCGCTGCGGTGACCTTCATCCATGGCATAGGAAAAGTCGTTGGCGAAATAGCCTTTGGCGGTAAAACGAAAACGCAATACGTGATCGGTTATCACCTCAACACGCAGCATTACTTTATTATAGGTGTGGAAAACTACATGTGCATTGGCTTTTTCAGCTTTTACTATGTAGCTTGGAAATTGTTCATTGGTTAATGTGTGCATGTGCCACAATCGTCTTTTGTTAAAGCGACGAAAGTATATAATTATTCCTTACTTCGTGTATATAGTACACTAAGTTTTGTATGATTTTATACTCATTGCTCTTTGTTTTCTTGGCTTAAGACATTTTTTGGTTAATGTTTCCCAAATATTAATTAAAGGTAAATTGACAGGAGTTCTTAGGGATGAGAGGTAAAATTCAATGTTTATCAGACTTTCAGAGTAATTACCCCTACTTTTTTCGGGGGTAATGTTAAATTTTTTAAAAAATTTTAACTTCGTGTATAATTTACACTAACTTTGTCGAAACTTTTGTTGACCAAAATACCTAAAACATGTCACTAAAAAAGAAGTACCTAAAATCGAAGCCTGTATGTAAAGTGAGCTTTGAATTTGTTCCTGAAACTTTGGAGACCACTCAATCGGTAGAAATCTTAGGAGATTTCACAAACTGGGAGCCTGTAAGCATGCGTAAAGTTAAAAGTGCTTTTACTCGCACTTTAGATTTAGAATCGGGTAAGGATTACCAATTTAGATATAGAATTAACGGCGAGCTTTGGCAAAATGATGAAGCCGCAGACGAATATGTGCCCAATGGCATTTCCGGCGACAACTCTGTTGTTACTGTTTAAGTCAATGTGTATTTGAGAGGGAAAAGCGCCTTGGTTTTACTGAGGCGCTTTTTTTATGCCTTTATTTCTGGCTGCTGGCAAGGCGTAAATTTCATCAACGGTTTGAATAAACGTCTGGGCGGTGTTTATTACTTGTTGTTAAATGTTGGTCTTGTCATTTGCAGTATAAACCGTCCTTTGAAAACGTAAGTAACCGCCTTGCGTTTATTTGTTGTTGGCAACTTGCTTTTATTTTCCCCTGTTCAGCTTTTTAGGGCTCTGTCTGGTGTCAAATACATCCGATACTTTAATTTGTTTTTTGCTCCAGTCAATTTTGTAAATAATCTTATAGCTCTTGTGTAAGATATACCGGTACTCTGTCTGAAGTTCCAATAAACAGAATTCTAACTGTCCTAGCTCAGGGTTTTTAAGTAAGGAGTTGGGTGATTTAATTATTCCAGTAGCAATTTTCTTAGCCACTTGTTGCGCTTGCTTCGCCTAGATAATACCATGAATGTCAGCAACTTGTTTGTTCCGCAAAACTTGACCAGATTATCTTCCAATCCATTACTGATATCGTTCACAATTCATCAGAGGTTTTGTATTTTACCCTTCTTTAAAGTCAGTTTCGATTGCTTTTTATTCTGAGGATTAACTCTTCTTTACTAAAAGGGTTTTCAGCTTCTTCCTGCTGTCTTTTCAAAAGAGTCAAAACCTAGAAACGGCTTCTTCGTTCGAAAGCTTAAGGAATTCCTGAATGAACTCGAGTTTTCTTGTTTGTAGATCCATCTTGAAAAGTTTCTTCAAATATAAATAATGTTTGATAAGGGTCGCTCGGTTTTTCAGCTTGTTGCCAACTCTGTAGATAACGTGAATTCGACTATAAATCATAGCCTCAGATTTTCAATAAAAAGAAAAGACAAGTTTAGATCGTGCAGCGGTAGCGGGCTACAGCAAATTAACTAGATGAAGTATTTACACTTTTATCGGAAACATCATTTAGTCCCTTTTCTAAAAGTGAGCCGCGCCTCTGCTTCTGCAATAGCCCGCTATTGCTTCACTGCACAGGCTTGAATTCCACTATTTACAAGGGGTCTGAGGCCTGATTTTACGTCGAATTCACGTTGATAACGTGAGTTCGACTATAAATCATAGCCTCAGATTTTCAATAAAAAGAAAAGACAAGTTTAGATCGTACAGCGGTAGCGGGCTACAGCAAATGAATTAGATGAAGTATTTACACTTTTTTGGAAACATCATTTAGTCCCTTCTAAAAAGCGGCCTGCGCCTCTGCTTGCTTGCCACGCTATTGCTTCACTGCACAGGCTTGAATTCCACTATTTACAAGGGGTCTGAGGCCTGATTTTACGTCGAATTCACGTTAGATAGCCCGTAAAACACATCTGCCTTGAGCAAAAAAAAAGACCCAAAAAGGGCCTTCTTTGAATCGTGAATTTCACTATTTCGTTAGCTTGTAAACTAGCGCTGCTAGGGGAGCCAGACTTAATTCGAGGCTTTGATCGAAACCATGAGAGGCGGTTTTACTAGTTTTACCAGTCTTTTTAATTGGGAAATCACTGCCCCAATTCGCGCCATCATCGGAATTGAAAACAACTTGATAGTTACCTTTAGCGGGCACACCAATTAGGTAGGATTCGATTGGCTTAGGCGTTAAATTAAGCACGCAAACCAACTCTTCATCGCCACTTTTACGGATAAAACTAAGCACAGAATTGTGATGGTCATTATGCTCAATCCAGCGAAAGCTTTGGTAATTGTAATTGTCTTTGTGCAAACTTTTTTCACTGCGGTAGATGCCATTTAACTGGCTAATAGTATTAAAAATCCCGCCGTGCGCTTTGCTCTCTAGTTCGTGCCAAGAAAGGCTTTCGGCAAATTTCCACTCTTCGCGTTGACCAAATTCACCACCCATAAAAATAAGTTTGGCGCCAGGGTGTAGATACATCCAACTAAAGAGCAATCTTAAATTGGCAAATTGCTGCCAACTGTCGCCCGGCATTTTTTCGAGTAAAGATTTTTTACCGTAAACCACTTCATCGTGTGATAGGGGCAGCATAAAATGCTCGGTAAAAGCATAGGCCAAACTGAAAGTTATTTCATTGTGATGATGACTACGGTAAATCGGATCGCGTTTGAAATACTCCAAACCATCATTCATCCAGCCCATCATCCATTTCAAACCAAAGCCCAATCCCCCGTCGAAAGTGGGGAAGCTTACCTTGCTAAAAGAAGTAGATTCTTCGGCAATGGTTTGCACATCGGGGAAGCTGCCATAAACCGCCTCATTAAATTCTTTGATAAAAGCGATGGCCTCTAAATTTTCGTTACCGCCAAATTCGTTGGGTTCCCATTGTCCATCTTCGCGCGAATAATCGAGGTATAGCATGCTGGCAACGGCATCTACGCGCAGAGCATCAATATGAAATTGATCCAACCAGAAAATAGCGTTACTAATTAAAAAGGACTTCACTTCGGGACGGCCGTAATTAAAAATGAGGCTCTTCCAGTCGGGGTGATAACCCTTGCGATCGTCGGGATGCTCGTATACACAGGTGCCGTCGAAATTCCCTAATCCATGCGCGTCGGCAGGAAAATGCGAAGGAACCCAGTCGAGGATTACGCCAATGCCTTCTTGGTGAAAAGCATCCACTAAATATTTCAAATCTTCGGGGTTGCCAAAGCGACTACTGGCGGCAAAATATCCGGTAATTTGATATCCCCAAGAAGGCTCGTAAGGATACTCCATGATGGGCATAAACTCTACGTGGGTAAAGCCGGCTTTTTTCACATAAGGAACCAATTCTTCTGCCAACTCGCGGTAGCCCAAAACGTCGCCGTTTTCTTTGCGCTTCCAAGAGGCCAGGTGTACTTCGTAAACACTAAGCGGGGCTTCGATAGAATTGTGTTTGGCCCTTTCCTTCATCCAATCGTTATCTTCCCAGCGATAATTGCTTTCCGCGGAAACGATGGAGGCTGTTTTGGGTGGGTGCTCGGCTTGCCGGGCATAAGGGTCCGCTTTTTCTAAAACTTCCCCTGCCTCATTATTGAAGATTTTGTACTTGTAAATATCACCTGCACATACTTGGGGAATAAATCCCTCCCAAATACCCGAGCTATCCCAGCGTACATTGAGACTGAAGTTTTCGCCATTCCAGCCATTAAAATTACCAATTACTTCTACGCGATTGGCAGAAGGGGCATAAACGGCAAAATAACAGCCGGCGGTATTTTCATGCACCATAAGGTGCGCGCCGAAATGGCGATACGCACGTTGATGTTTACCTGCTTTGAAGAGGTAAATATCATCGTCACTAAAAAGTGAGGTGCTTATTACTTGATTACTCATATTTTCTTGATTTCGTCGGTTATTTCTAAAATGCCTTGCAGCGGAATTAGTGCCCAATCGGGTCGGCCATTAAGCTCATAGCCTAATTCGTAAATGGCTTTTTCTAAAAGGAAGTAGTGTAAGAGATAAGTGATCTCTTTGCGATAGCCAATATCTAATTGATTTTTGAAAGCTTCTTTAAAATAAGTGTTCAAAAATACCCCGCTAATGGCTTGGTAGAGGGATTTTCCTTGTTCGGCTCTTAAATTTGCCTTTTCAGTTCCCAGTTTAACTTGGGTGGCATGCAAGGAATAATGAAAAGAGCGCAATAAACCCGCTACATCTTTTAAGGGCGATTGCTTTACTTTTCGATCACGGATCGTGCTTTCGGGTTCTCCTTCGTAATCTAAAATATAAAAATCTTTGCCTTGTTTTAGGATTTGCCCTAGATGATAATCGCCGTGGATGCGGATTCTAAAACTGCGCAGTTTTTCCTCGTCAAAGCCGAGAATGAAATTTACAATCTGATCCTTACGGCTCAGTACTTTTTTAGCGAGCCTTTGTGCTTCCTCGGGTAAATTAGGCAGTTTATTATTTAGTAAATTATAGCGTGCATCGAATTGATAAATCAAACGGTTTTTAAGCCAAACGGTAAAATCGCTATTGTAATTACTCACCACGAAATTGCGATCGCGGCTGTTAGCAGCGAGGGCAATATGCATTTCGGCCGTGCGCTTGGCTAAGGTTTCTATATGTCTGAAAAACTCTGGACCTGGATTTTGCAAGAAATAAGGCGGCAGTTTTTTCAGTTTAAGTGGATATATCGCGCTCCAGCGCAGGGGTTTCAATTCTTGCTCATCTGCCTGAGCGAAAAAAGACTCTACCTCACTTAGCATCCAGGTCCAAGCATCGCCTTCGTTTTCCAACTTTTCTTGCATTAAGCCAAGGGAAATATCAAATCCAGGACTGGGTTCCCACCAAATTAAGCCACTTAAATTGGGGAAGTTTTTGAAATATTTTTGCTCAGCTAAAAACTCATTCAGTTCAAAATCAGGGTTCTTATCTCTGAAAAGACGACGGAAAATTTTTAGGTAGAAGAAGTCATTAATAATAATGGTGCTGTTGCTTTGCTCGGCGTTTAAAAGCTTAGAGCTAAACTCCTTAGCTAAACTAAGGTCGCCAATAGCCTTAAAATACACCTTATTATCGCCTGCTTTTAAAATCTGATTATGCTGCAATAATTCAAACATCGCTTGGTGAAAACCTTGGTCGTACAAGGCATCAATTAAAAGATATTTTTTTCCGCCGAGTTCTAGTTCCGACAATTTAGCGGCATCCGAAATAGTAGAATCTATGGGAACCAGGGCTAAAGGTAAAAAGTAGTTATGGGCATAACTCTCTTGGAAGAAAACCTCCAAAATCATCATATTGTATAGGTCGCTGCCCTTATAAAGAGGCATGCTTTTACTAACAATTACCTGAAGAATACGCGAAGATTTGCCACCAAACCAGCGTGATTGATAGAGGTAATCTACTAATCGATGATTACATAAAAATTCTTGAAAACTAGCATCGTCTTGAATTTCTTCCCATACTTTATCGGACTGATAGTGCGCGCTGCTCATATTTAGGATCTTAATTCTAATAGGTGAAAGGGCAGGGCAGGGTCTAAGCGGACGTAATTCCATTCTTCAGTCCACTGGTAATCGGCGCCGGTAGAGTGATCGTGAAAGTGATAGCTAGGACCTTTATTGCCCAAGTGGTGCAAGGGTAACTGTAGCCATCCTTCCTGCGTGCTGTAAGGATCCAAGTTTACCACCATAATCATTTTACTTTCTCCCTCCCATTTGTAATAGGCATATAAAGATTGATTTTCAATATTGAGCGTGAGGTAATTACGCGTCTGCTGTAAAGCGGGATTGTCTTTACGAACCTTATTTACCAGTCGCATCAGCCAAGTGATTTTATTTTCCACTTCCCAATTCCAATGCTGAACTTCGTACTTTTCGCTATTAAAATACTCTTCCTTACCAGGCATCGCTTGATGCACTAGATGTTCATAAACAGGACCGTAAACGCCATAATTAGAACTTAGCGTGGCAGCCATAAAAAGTCTAATTAGGTAAATCGATTCATTGCCGCTTTGTAGTGAGTAGGGTAAAATATCGGGGGTATTGGGCCAAAAATTGGGACGAAAATATTCCGCGGCATCGCCTTGGCTTAGCTCATTCATATATTCGATCAGCTCGTGGCGGAAATTTCGCCAAGTATAATAGGTATAACCTTGAGTGAAGCCGGCTTTAGCCAGTTGCTTCATTAAGGCGGGTTTGGTAAAAGCTTCTGCTAAGAAAATAATATCTGGGTCTTTTTTATGCGTTTCCGCGATGGCCCATTCCCAAAAATTTATCGCTTTGGTATGCGGGTTGTCTACGCGGAATATTTTTACCCCTGCTTCTACCCAGAATAAAATTACCGCGAGCAGTTCATCCCATAAAGCTTCCCAGTCTTCACTTTCAAAGTAGATGGGTAAAATGTCTTGATATTTTTTGGGTGGATTTTCGGCGTATTGCACGGTTCCGTCTGAACGCCATTTAAACCAGCCTGGATGTTCCTTTACCCATGGGTGGTCGGGAGCGGCTTGATAAGCGAGGTCTAAGGCTATTTCCAGACCAAGATCATTAGCTTTCTTAATCAGGTTTTTATAATCTACTAAAGTTCCTAACTCGGGATGAACGCTTTTATGACCGCCTAAAGCGGAGCCAATCGCCCAGGGAGAGCCGGCATCGTCTACTTCGGCTTCGGTAGCATTGTTTTTTCCTTTTCGATTTACCTCCCCAACTGGGTGAATAGGTGGGAAATAAAGTACATCAAAGCCTAAATCAGCAACACGCGGTAATAGTTTTTCCACCTCTTTAAAACTAGCATGTCCTTCTTCCGCTGCGCTGCGAGGGAAGAATTCGTACCAAGAACTATAAAGCGCTTTTTTGCGATCAACGCGTAAGGGAAAGGCCGCCGATTCGCTCAGAAATGTTTTTTCGGGATGCGCTCTAAAGGCTTCTTCCAGCCAACCTTCTAAGGCCATAGCGGCGGAAGCATGCGCATCTTCCATCATTTTATTGAGTAATAAAGTAGCTTTTTCATGGCCTGCTTTCGCCAGATGCGCAATATGACTTTTCCCATCGGTCATGTGTACCGCTACATTTTGCCCGTCTTCATATTTTTTCTCAAGCCCGTGCAGCCAGGTGAGAGCGTAATCAAGCCAGCCTTGAATTTTATATTCGTAATTTCCTTTTTTCGGAAAGCTTATTTCTGCACCAAACAGGTCGTTGCCCAGATGCGATAAGTTAACAAATTGCCATTTTTGGCCCATCTGCCGAAAGGCTAAAGCGCCCGCTACAACATCGTGACCGTCAGCTACTAAGCAGACTTCAACTTTTAGTTTTTCACCCTCTACACGTTTTACCGCGAAACGGCCATTATCAACTTGAGGTTTTAAGTTGGAAAGAAGAACACGCGATCTTCCGAAACTGGGTTTATTGCTCATGCTTTTAAAATCTGTCCCAAATTTAGTTATTGTACAAATTACACCAATTAAAATTTCACCGTAAAGGACTGGCCTAAAATAGCGATTAATAATGGGTGTGAAAAGCATCTTGGCTAGCAGTTTTTGCGAATCATTAAAATTCCTTCCGATTTATCAAGTCTTATTAACAGGCCTTAAATCGCTCTTAATTTTAATTATTTTTAAAGAATTCTTTGAAAAACCTCAATAGTCAGCAAATCAGATGTTTTTAGTTTTTGATACCGAAACAACCGGACTTCCTTTACGCGATAACGCGCCATTAAGCGATTTTGATAATTGGCCGCGCGCCGTGCAAATTGCTTGGCAGTTACACAACGATGAAGGGAAACTTATTGAAGCTAAGGACTATGTGATTCGTCCCGATGGATTTGATATTCCTTATAATACTGCGAAATTTCACGGTATCACTACCGCTGTAGCACAAGAATATGGGGTAGATCTAGCCTTTGCCATGGAGGAGTTTAGCAAGGCATTGGCGCAAACTAAATTTATTGTGGGGCATAATCTGGCCTTCGATACTAATATTTTGGGCTGTGAATATTTGCGACTGGGGCAAGATAACTTGCTTGCTCCTTATCCCGTGCTCGATACTGGCGATGATACCCGCGAATATTGCCAATTGCCAGGGGGAAGAGGTAGTGGTTTTAAAATGCCCAAGCTTATTGAATTGCACGAAAAGCTTTTTGGTAAGGCTTTCGCAGAAGCGCATAACGCTGCCGCCGACGTTGAAGCTACGGCACGCTGTTTTTTTGAAGCGGTACGTCTGCGGATTTTCAAAAATGAAAAACTAGGCTGGTCTGAAGCAGAAAGAGAAGTATTTAATAGGGCCAATCCTGATACAGTTGCACCCATAGGCCTAAAGGTTCGCAGTTTTAAAGAAATCGCTGCCGAACTAGAAGCGCGCAATGCCGTGCAAAGCGCAAGTGGCGGCGGCGATGAAAAGATGGATGTCGATTTTAAGTTTAGTCACTTACACGTTCATACCCAATATTCCATTTTACAGGCCACCTGCGATTTAGAAGATTTGGTGAAGAAAGCTGCGGAAGAAGGTATGCCTGCAGTGGCAATGACCGATTCGGCCAACCTTTATGGCGCTTTTAAATTTGTTGCGGCCGCAAAAAAGGCGGGCGTTAAAGCGATAGTGGGTTGTGAGTTTAATATTTGTAAAAGCCACCAAGATAAGTCGGTTAAAGACAATGGCTTTCAAGTCCTCTGTTTAGCTAAAACCAAGAAGGGTTATCATAATTTGGCCAAGCTTTCGTCCTGTGCTTTTATTGATGGTTTTTATTATGTACCGCGCATTGACCGGGAATTATTACTTCAATACAAGGAAGATATAATTGTTACCACCGGGAGCTTAAACGGGGAAGTTCCGCGTTTGATTTTAAATGTGGGTGAGAAGCAAGCGGAGGAGGCTTTTGTCTGGTATCAGGAGAATTTTGGCGCAGACTTTTATGTGGAGCTGGTTGATCATCAGTTGGAAGAGGAGAAGGTAGTGCAAGAAACGCTCTTGCGTTTTGCACAGAAATATGGCGTAAAATATTTTGCAAGTAATGATGTGTATTACATGCAGCAAGAGGATGCCAATGCTCACGATATTTTACTGTGCGTAAAAGACGGCGAATACCAAGATACTCCGATAGGGCGTGGACGTGGTTTCCGTTTTGGTTTCCCTAATGATCAGTTCTACTTTAAGAGCGACGCTGAGATGAAGGCGCTTTTTGCTCACTTACCTGAGGCCTTAAAAACAGTTCAGGAAATTGTAGATAAAATTGAATCTTACGATTTACACCGCGATGTTTTGCTTCCCGCCTTTGCGATCCCCGAAGAGTTTAAAGATTTGGAGGATGAGAAAGACGGCGGTAAACGGGGTGAAAATAAATACTTGCGCCACCTCACGTATGTGGGGGCTAAAAAGCGCTACGGCGAATTAAGCGAAGAAATTACTACCCGCCTCGATTTCGAATTGGAAACCATTGCAAAAACGGGTTATCCTGGTTATTTCCTCATTGTACAAGATTTTACTAGTCAGGCGCGCTTAATGGGCGTTAGCGTTGGTCCGGGCAGGGGTTCGGCAGCAGGGTCGGCCGTGGCGTATTGTATTGGTATCACTAATGTAGATCCGATAAAATACGATCTGCTGTTTGAGAGATTTCTAAACCCAGACAGAGTTTCACTTCCCGATATTGATATCGACTTCGATGATGAAGGCCGCGGTAGAATTATAGAATGGGTAGTAAATAAATACGGTAAAAATCAGGTGGCGCAAATCATTACCTACGGCACTATGGCGGCAAAATCGGCCATTCGTGATACGGGGAGAGTATTGCAATTGCCGCTGGCTGAAACCGATAAGGTGGCCAAATTGGTGCCTGATGTTAAGTTGGCGAAGCTTTTTAGTTGGACCGATAAAGAAATGTCGGAAAAGTTAAACGGCGATGCCGTAATGCTGGGCAAGCAACTACGTAGCTTGGCGCTAGAGGATGGTTTAGATGCACAAGTTCTCAATCAGGCACGTATTCTGGAAGGCTCGGTTCGCAACACGGGGATTCATGCTTGTGGAGTAATTATAACGCCGGATGATATCACCAAATTTATTCCCGTCTCGGTTGCGAAGGATTCGGATCTGTATGTAACTCAGTTCGATAACTCCGTGGTTGAATCGGCGGGGATGTTGAAGATGGACTTCTTGGGCTTAAAAACCTTGAGTGTTATTAAAGATGCCATCGCGATAATAAAGGAACGTCATGGCGTAGCCATCGATCCCGATGATATTCCGCTTGACGATCCGAAAACTTTCGAGCTTTACCAGCGTGGCTCTACCAATGGTACTTTCCAGTTTGAAAGCCCGGGTATGCAAAAGCACCTTAAGGCTTTAAAGCCAGATAAGTTTGCCGACTTAATTGCGATGAACGCCCTCTATCGTCCGGGGCCAATAGAATATATCCCCAATTTTATTGCTCGTAAACACGGTACTGAAGAGATAAGCTACGATCTCCCCGAAATGGAAGAATACCTAGCGGAAACCTATGGTATTACGGTTTATCAGGAGCAAGTTATGCTTCTTTCACAGAAGCTTGCAGGTTTTACGAAAGGTGAGGCGGATGTTCTGCGTAAAGCGATGGGTAAGAAGCTGGTAGACGTACTGGCTAAGATGAAGCCTAAGTTTATTGAGCAGGGAAGTGAACGTGGTCATGATATTGAGCGCCTAGAGAAAATTTGGAAAGACTGGGAAGCATTTGCAGCCTATGCCTTTAACAAGTCACACTCTACTTGTTATTCGGTGGTGGCCTTTCATACTGGCTATCTCAAAGCAAATTATCCCGCTGAGTATATGGCCTCGGTACTTACCCATAATATGAACGACATAAAGAAGGTTTCCTTTTTTATGGAAGAATGTAAGCGCATGGGAATTCCAGTATTGGGCCCCGATGTAAACGAATCAGCCTTCAAGTTTACCGTAAACACCAAGGGCGAAGTGCGCTTTGGTTTAGGGGGTATGAAAGGAGTAGGGGAAGCCGCGGTTTTATCGATTGTAAATAATCGCAGCGAGAACGGCGATTATAAAAATTTCTTCGACCTTTTAAAACGCATCGACTTTAAGTCGGTTAATAAGAAAACTTTAGAAAGTTTAGCCCTGGGTGGCGCTTTCGACAACTTTGAGAATTGTCATCGTGCTGTATTCTTTAATGAAGGAAATGATGGTCGCTCTTTTCTTGAAAGGGCGATGAAATATGCCCAAGCCCATAAAATGCGGGAAGAATCGGCGCAGGTTTCTCTTTTCGGCGAAAACGAAGCGGAAAGTATGCCCGAGCCCGAAATTCCAGTTACACAGCCTTGGCCACGTATGATGCTCTTAGGCAAGGAAAAGGAAATTAATGGTCTCTACTTAAGCAGTCACCCATTGGATGATTTTAAGTATGAAATGGACCATTTGACCACGGCTAAATTGTCGGATTTCGAATATTTAGAAAGGCTAAATGACTATACTGTAGGTGGCATAATTACCGATGCTTTGCATTTAACCGCCAGAAGCGGAAAGCCTTTTGGGCGCTTTACACTAGAGGACTATTCGGGTAAGCATGAATTTGCCCTTTTCGGAGAAGAGTATTTGAAATTCAAGCCCTTTTTAGAGCCGAACATGTTAGTACTCGTTAAAGGGAAGGTTTCGCGATATACGCCTCGTTATGAAGGCGCCACCGAACGCATTGATGCCAAGCTTTTACAAATTAGTTTAATGCAGGATGTAATGGAAACATTTGCAAAAAGCATCGAATTAAATATTGGTATTAATGCCCTTACCACGCAAAATATAGATACCCTCAATAGAATTATTACTGATAATGCAGGGGAAAAGTCGCTAGAAGTACTGATATTTGACCCGGAAAATCCGAAAATAAATGTTCGGATGCCGCGACGCGCTAAAAAAGGAGTTAACATCACTCGCGAAAGCTTGGATGCCTTTAAGTCATTACCATTTGTAAGAATGGCTTTAAAGACGGGCGCTTAGCAGCTTTTAAGATTAATTAATTTAAATTATAGATAATGGCTTTAGAATTGACCAACGACAATTTCGAAGAACTAGTTTTAAAATCTGATAAACCAGTATTGGTTGACTTTTGGGCAGAATGGTGCGGACCTTGTCGCATGGTAGGCCCTATTGTAGAAGAATTAGCAAAAGATTACGAAGGAAAAGCGGTAATCGGAAAAGTTAATGTGGACGAACACGGAGAGATTAGCTCTAAATTCGGAATTCGTAACATCCCTACTTTATTAGTATTTAAAAATGGAGAAGTAGTGGATAAGCAAGTTGGCGTTGCGCAAAAGAGCGTATTAGCGGGCAAAATTGATGCACAAATGTAATTCATCAATTTAATGAAAATATAAACCCATTTTGGCCTCGGTCAGAATGGGTTTTTTTATTTTCCCACTCTGGAGAGAAAGCTTTAAAGCATGGCAATGATAAACGAAGATTTACTAAATATTGGCGAGTATCGAGATTTTGAACACCTAGAGTTTCTGGCGAAACAGGTGGTTGAAGGCTTTATAACAGGTTTGCATAAAAGCCCTTTTCATGGCTTTTCAGTAGAATTTTCGGAGCATCGCATTTATAATCCTGGTGAAAGTACTCGTAATATCGATTGGAAGCTATTTGGCCGCACGGATCGATTATACACCAAACGCTATGAGGAAGAAACCAATCTTCGTTGCCGCTTTATGCTCGATTGCTCTGGTAGTATGTTCTACCCAGAAGAGGGCATGGCCAACGTTAAAGAGCCTACTAAGATTCTCTTCTCGGTAATTGCGACCCTAGCCTTGATGAACCTTTTAAAAAGGCAGCGTGATGCGGTGGCACTTTCACTCTTTGGTTCCAGCGATTTGCAAACTGAAAGTGGTTCTACCCTAAAACATCAAAAGGCTTTAAGTACCGAGTTATACAAAGTACTAGAAGGTTACCATAGGGGTGGTCAAGCCAAGATATCGCTAATTGACCAATTGCATCTAATGGCGGAGCGCACCAGCAGAAGATCCTTGCTAATTATTTTCTCCGACTTCTATGAAGTACAAGAACAGCCAGAAGAATTTTATAGTGCTCTACAGCATTTAAAGCATGGTAAGCACGAAATTATTGTCTTTTGGACGACGGACAATCGGACGGAAATGGATTTTAAATTTGAATCACGCCCCTACAAGTTTATTGATATTGAAAGTGGCGAGAGTTTTAAACTAAATCCACAAGATTATCGCAGTGCTTATGTAGAGCGCATGCAAAGTTTTAAAGATGAGCTAAAGCAGAAATGCTTACAGTATAAAGTCGATTTCGTGGAAGCGGATGTGCGACAAGGTTATCATCAAGTGCTTCAATCCTATATTATTAAACGTAAAATATTTTCTTAAATGACTCTCCAACAGATCTTTAGCTTAGTGTTTCTTAGTTTAATTAATTTCGGCAATCCGCATTCTAGCAAGCCATCTACGGCAGTGCGAAAAGCGCCCAATGTTATATTATTAATTGGCGATGGAATGGGACATAGCCAGCTAAGCAGCGCATTATACTATGGCCAAGAGGAGCCAAATTATTTACGATTCCCCGTGGTGGGCTTGAGTCGAACATCTTCCTCTTCCCATAAAATTACCGATTCGGCTGCAGGAGCTACTGCTTTTAGCTGCGGTGTTAAAACGTATAACGGTGCTATTGGTATGGGACCCGATTCTACCGCTCTTCCTACTATTCTCGAGACATTAGAAGATCAATCGTGGCAAAGCGGTTTAATTGCAACTTCTTCCATTACCCATGCAACGCCTGCCTCATTTTATGGTCACGTGAAATTACGCAAGCAAGAATTTGACTTAGCCGAGCAGTTAATTACTTCAAGGGTTGATTTTTTCGCTGGTGGCGGAAAGCGCTTTTTCTTTCGTCGCTTGGATGAGAAAAATCTCATGCCCGCTATCGAGTCGAATAATTTGCTTTTAGATACGCTAAAGCTTAGCGCCAAGAATTGGCAGGAGGGAAAACGCTACGGATATCTTTTGGCCGAAGATGGTTTGCCTCCAGTTGAGGAAGGTAGGGGTGATTTTTTAAGGGAGGCCACCAACTTGGCATTAGATTATTTTAAGAGCCAAGGGGCGCCCTTTTTCTTAGTAGTGGAAGGGTCACAAATTGATTGGGGTGGGCATGCAAACGAAGGTGATTATTTAGTAAGTGAAATGTTAGATTTCGATCGTGCCATTGGTGCGGCTTTGGATTTTGCAGAGAAAGATGGTAATACCTTGGTAATTGTTACTGCGGATCATGAATGCGGAGGATTTGCCTTAAAGGCTTCGACAAAAAAAGTACCTTTTAGGGGAGAAGTGAACGACTATGATTCTCTCAGGTATTCCTTTGGTACGGATGGTCATACTGGAGCTATGGTACCCGTATTAGCCTATGGTCCGCAAGCTGAGAAATTTGGGGGTATTTACCAGAATAATACAATTTACGAGAAAATTATATCGGCTATAAAGGGCTTATAAAAAAAAGCGCGCTGAACTTAGTTTAGCGCGCTTTATGAGAAACATACCTTGCAAATGTTTTTGTCTACCTATCTATTACCCATAATTTTAGTAAACACATTTTTTATAAAATGCAATCATTCGATTGCAAGGTATTTCTGCAGAAAATTTCTTTAGCCTGCAGGGCGTAAAAGGATGCGGTTCATAGAATCCAGTAACATTTGAACTTTCAAACGCAGTTCTATTGTCGGAATATCCAAGTCTAGTCTACGATATAAAGGCTCATTTTCAGATACACTGAACTCGAAGAAATGTTCTCCGCTCCTAAATTCGTTAAGCCTAACTATTAACTCGTAAGATGAACCACCCATTTTATCTTGTACATAGTAAAATGTAACTTTGGGTAGGCGGTCTCCATTGTACTCTGCTAACTTTTCCGATCTCGAAAGACGTGGAATTTCTTTAACAGAATCAAATCTTGCGGTTAATAGGTCAAGGGCCTCTTCCTTGTCTATAACCATTATATATCCCTCTATACGTCGACAAATATAGGACTTTTATCTAAAAAATCGTGGTTATTAGATAGATATGATATATTAAAAAATGCAATATTTACACTAAGTAATTGTATTTCAGCATTATAAACATTAATTTTTTAGCGAAAAAAAAGCCCCTCATGAAGAGGGGCTTAGTAATAATAGTACTAAAAGTACCTATTGCACCATCAGACGATCGTGGCTAATGCCGTTATTTGTTTCTAAACGGATTAAATAAGTACCGGATTTCAGCTTGCTTATGTCATAAGTCATTCTGGCTTGAATCGAACTAGAATTTTCCAGCTCCAAAACACTTTGACCAGCTAAATTTAAAATGCTAAGTTTAACCGTGCCGTTAATTCCTTGGGCAAAGTCAATGTATAATTGATCATCAGCCGGATTAGGATAGGCAACAAAACCTTTACTAAACAAGGGGTTTGTTCCGGTGCTAATATTGTTATTAACGGTAACCTTTTGGGTGGTGTACAATCGGTATTCTCCAGCTTGTAAATTGATAGTAGCATTAGTGTTTCCCACGTTTATACTATCACCACTAAAGAATTCGTACCACCAACCCGTGTTCTGAAAGTTTGGATCTACGTTTTGAGCTACAACATCGAAGTTGCCAATAACGGTGGCATTCATACTTGGATGGTCTAAATTAATGCGCTTAGTAGCACCATTAAGAGAGTAACGGTAATTGTTTGAATTAAACACGGGGTATGTTACGCGCAGATTTATAATATCAGAAACTACGTCATAAAGTCGGGCACGATTAGGATCTTGCAAGTAATTCCAACGAATGGGCTTATTACAAACTCTACAAGGATCATTAATACCAACATCGTAGCCTAATTCGCCAAATTGCCAAAGCATTTTTGGACCAGGAATAGTATACAAGAATAAAGAAGTAAGCTCTTTACGCGCTAATGCAGTAGCTAGACTTTGGGTATTATATGATCCTGATGAATTTCCATAATTAAGTACGTCATAGGTGATTCTTTCCTCATCATGACTTTCTTGGTAAGCAATGAGGTGTTTAAAGCCCCAACCTCTTTGAGAATGGAAAGCCCCAGAAATATCAGAATTACCGATATAGCCCATGGCTGCTTCTTTATAGCTACCATGCATATTTCCCCAAAGCATAAAACCGCGATTAGAAAGCTCTTGCTCTTCGTTATTAGAGGCAAAATGCTCTAATATCATGTAGGAGTTTGGATTGCTGGCTTCCATTTGCGCTTTTAAGCGAGAAAGGATATCGATACGAGATTGATCGTAGCTATTCCAAGCGCCAATGTTTCCAAGTGTATTATTTTGGGTGAAACCCTTCGAAAGGTCCATGCGGTAGCCATCGACCTTGTATTCGTCCACCCAATATTTCACAATTCGTTCGGCGAAATCTTTAGTGGCCTGTGCTTCGTGGTCGAAATCATAACCCACATTAAAATCATGCTTCGGGATGATGTTCATCCAGGGGTTTTGCGCAGTAGGCTCACCAAATGAACCGGCACTAGGGTCCCAGTATAATTGAACTAAGGGAGACTGGCTAAAGGCGTGGTTTAAAACAACATCAACATAAACAGCAATGCCTTTACCATGACAGATATCAACAAATTCCTTAAACTTCTCGGGCGTACCATAGTATTTATCCAAAGCCATATGGAAGCTTGGGTTATAACCCCAGCTCTCGTTGCCTTCAAATTCATTTACAGGCATTAATTCAATGGCATTAACCCCTAATCTTTCTAAGTAAGAAAGGGTGTCTATTAGGGTTTGATAATTATGTGTTGCAATGAAATCACGTAAGTGTAACTCATAAATAATCAACTCGTCTTTATTAGGCTGAACGAAATTGGGATTTTGCCAGTTATAAGCGGGCTTGTCCATGTGAATTAAGGTAGTAATACCTGTTGTTTTACCGGTGGGGTAAGGATGCGGATTAGGATAAGTTTGAGCATCAATAAACCCGTCATTCCAAGGGTCAAGTACCAACTCTGAATAAGGATCAGCAATTTTAATATCGCCATCTACCCAATACTGAAAGGCATAGCGCTCACCTGCTACTAGGTTGTTAATGTCAATCCACCAATCAGAACCATTTGGGTCTTTTCTCATAAAGTAGTTTGGATTGGGTTGCCAGTTATTGAAGTCACCAATTACATAAACGTAGTTTTTAAATGGTGCATGTAACTTCAACCGAATAGAAGTTGGACTTAAATAAGTAATACCATACTGGGTATTTGCGGGTACAGCCTGAGTTTGTACAGATGAGTTTACCACATAATAAACGGTGTCTCTAACGGTGGTGCTACCATCGTTAGCAACTAATTCTACCGTATGTAAGCCTGATGCTCCAGCGGCAAAACTTGCATTTATACTGCGAGCGTTGGTAACGGAGCTTTGTAATACCCCATTGTCAAAAATGTCAATGTCCGCATCTAGGCTAGTAGCAGCGGTAAAGTTTAGCATGGTACCAGCACTAGTGATTTGCGTTTGACTAGGCGATAAGAAAGCGGCAAGTAATCCGGCATTAGCAGGGTAAATAGGATAAAAAATATCGCTGCCATCGGCTGCTCTTCCCACGGTCGTTCCCGTTGCATTTCTAAATACAAAAGAAAGTTCTGTTACCGTGGTTCCCGCGGCAATGCCGTAAAAAGTAGGAATATGATAAGTAATAGTATGCTTATTATTTCCTATCGGTGTCATTACTACACTTGGGTCTGCGGTTCCCCAGTTTCCTTGCACATTTTGCCAGCTTCCCGGGCCGCCAGCGGTAGTTATTATGCCTGTGTGTGCGTATACTGGAACGAAGCCGGTTAAGGCACCATTTCCTTCTGTGGCATCAAAAGTAATAGTCACAGTGTCATTTTGCGTGGGAAAGGCAGGATCGACCGAGACAACCTGTGCCCCTAAAAAAGCGGGCAGTAGAATGCCGCTCATTAAATTAATAATCTTCTTCATAGTAGGTGTTTAATTTCAGCGAAAAATACAAAATATATCAATTAAAACAGGCGAAGGAATGGGGTCTATTAGGTATCTATCCCTTTGTAGCCCTACTTTGTGTGAATTGGACACTTATATCTAGGCGGGCTCTAGCTTTGAGCGCTTTGTAAGAATTAATTTTCGATAATATTTTTTTCGCTAGCCATTAAATTTATCCCTTCGATCAGATTTGTACTAGCCATTTTTCATCATTTTTTTTCTTAATTCAGTCTAAATAGACAATGGCATTCAAATTAAAATAAAGACCTTTGAGGGAAACAATTACGGATCGAAAATGACCAAGCCTTTTTTAGTCTTCGCCTCACATAATGCTAATAAAGTAAAGGAAATAAGGGCCTTGATTCCTGATTACAAGGTGCTTAGCTTGAGTGATTTGAATTTTAAAGAAGAAATCCCAGAAACGGGAACTACTTTAGAAGCCAATGCCCAAATCAAGGCCCAACGCATTTTTAAGGAATTTGGTAAAGCAGTTTTTGCCGATGATACAGGTTTGCTGGTAGATGCTTTAAAGGGCGCTCCCGGTGTTTTTTCCGCTCGCTACGCTGGCGCAGATGCCAATGCCGAAGCGAATATGCAAAAGCTATTGGATTCTCTGCAAGGGGAAACTAATCGCAAGGCTCATTTTAAAACCAGCATTTGCTTTATTAACGAAGAAGGGAAGTCCCATTTATTCACAGGTCGAGTGGATGGTGAAATTTTAACCGACAAAACTGGCGAAAAAGGTTTTGGTTATGATCCGATTTTTAAAGCAGCAGGCGAAAAGCTAAGCTTCGCCGAAATGTCGCCACAGGCAAAAAATAAAATTAGCCACCGCGGTCGGGCTTTAAATGCCCTTATTCAGTTTCTGAAGGAATCTGAAAAAAAGTAAAGCGAACCTTGCCGTATTTCCTCGTTTCAAAAAAATATTCCGAGTTAGAAAGATCACCCCTGCTATCATGCTCAATAACAAGCATACCATCTTTACTTAAGATTTTATGAAAGAAAATCGCGTCAATTAGTTCGGTATATTCTAAATAATCGTAAGGTGGATCGGCGATAATTAGATCGTATTCACGGTATTCCCTTTTTACAAAATCTAAAGCATTAGCGCGGCGGGTTTTTAAACCCTCAAACCCGAGTTCTTTGGCCGTTTTCTCTATAAATTGCTGGCAGCGATTATTTAAATCAACGGCAATTATATCGTCACAACCTCTACTCGCTAATTCGTAACTGAGGTTGCCAGTACCAGCGAATAAATCCAAGGCCTTGATATGCTCAAAAACAAAGTGGTTATTCAGTATATTAAAAAGACTCTCCTTGGCAAAGTCGGTGGTAGGACGAACAGGCAGATTTCCTGGGGCTCTAACAATTTTACCTCTTAAACGGCCACTAATGATTCTGGTCATAAAGCCCCAATTAAATTGATTTGATTTTTCATTTCCTGCGGGCTGATTTGGCTAGATAACTCAAAGCCCAAAGGAATGGGTAGTTCTTTTACGCTACCTATATAGCGAGCTAAAAGTTTATAAAGCTTCTCTCCTTTTAATACTTGTCCGGCCACTTTTATTTCTAATTCCGTCGCTAAAAAGCGATTCTGCTCTAAAGTATAAAGTACATAATAGAGTAAATCCTCTTCGGTTTGGAAGTTAAACTTATTATACCAAAATACTTTGCCGTTGCGCGCTAGATAAAGATCAGCACTCGTTTGCTCAACAAATAAAAAGGCAAAGGTTTTGTCTTTTGGATAGAGTTGGTAAAGATACTCTACTGCGGTAGCTTGATGCCTAAAACTAACGGTACTGAAACTCTTTTTGCACCATTCCATAACGTTTAGGGGCAGGGCATAGACCAACATGGCTTCGCTATTGGGCCAATGGTCTGTATAAATATGATCACCTTTTTCTAAACGACAGGTATAGGCTAAAATGGATTTCCCTGAACCTTTGCTGTACAGGTGTTCGGGAACCAAACTAAACTTATCAAAGTTAACCAGTACTTCGGTACTTTGGCAGTGATCGATTTTAAAAGGTAAACTCTTTAAAAGATCCTCAATTTCGACTAAAGACAAGCTTTTTTCGGATGCTTCTAGGGGGGCTTTCAATGCAAGTAATAAAATCTTGCGCTTGTCGAGGTCACTTAGTAACAAGGAAAAGCCTGTCTGAGACAGGCTTATTATAAGATGACAATCTTTTAAATTCTCAGAATTTAGATTGTTGTCGTATTTTAAATAATTGAAAATTGAATTACTTCCAGTTGCCACTTAAAGTTGCTTCGTTTAAATCGCCTACCTGCAAGGCGTAATCATTATCAATATACTGATCGTATTTTGAAAGCACATCATGGAAAACAGCGGTATCTGGCGCTTTCGCTTCAAATACAGGAACAGTTACTTCGTTAATTCGGATTTTCCCGGCGGCTACCATGAAAGGCACATTATTGGAAAAAGGAATTAAGCGTAAACTATTTACGTTGAAATCAGCTCCAAATAGCTTTTCCTTCACGGGTTCGTACCCTAAAATTTTAGTGATAATGGTATCTTTTTCCATCTCCTGCAAGTAGGTGGTATTGTAGTACATGAAAGAAGAATCTTTGCGCTCTATAATGGCACTTTTACCGGTGTCAACAAAAGCGATAAGGCTTTCTAAATCTTCCGCGAACACTTGATACTCCGTACGGTAAGCTTTTTGAGCGTCACGAATTTTTTCGAGACGGTCTTTTACCACAGTGTAGCGTTTTTCTTTAAGATTTTCAAAGTCAATTGGCTCTTGGATTATAGTGTATAGTTTGTATCCTAAAAAAATAATTAGGACTCCTAGTACTATCTTGGCTATAAGGGAAAACTTAGAACTCATTATGTTTTCTGGCTTTTGCTTTTGTGAATGCGACAAATCTACAATTTTTTTTAGTTGGCAAACTCCTTTTTTCCACGCTACTTTTGAAGCATGAACAGAGATTGGAAAAGATCCTTTTATTACAAACTTTTAGAGGGTTTTCCTTTTCAGCCAACTCAAGGCCAAAAGCTTGCTTTGCAAGGACTTACTATTTACTGCGGCGATGGTAAGCCTAGCACAATTTTTTTATTGAAAGGCTTTGCCGGAACAGGAAAAACAACTTTAATAAAATCTTTGGTTAAAACTTTACCGCAATTTAACCGCTCGGCTGTGCTTATGGCTCCCACTGGCAGAGCAGCCAAGGTGATGGGTAATTATAGTGGCAAACAAGCTTTTACCATTCATAAATACATTTATCAATTACAGACCGATCGTTTGGGTAGAATGGTCTTCCGGCTACGACCGAATAAAGCGCGCGATTGTTTATTTGTGGTGGACGAAGCCTCGATGATTAATGATCAACTGGGTGAGTACAACAGTAGTCTGTTGTCTGATTTAATGCAATTCGTGGCGCTTGGTAAAAACTGCCAATTACTATTGGTGGGAGATACCGCCCAGCTGCCGCCCATTCATAGCGATCAAAGTCCCGCTTTAGACGTTAACCACCTTTTACGTCATTATAGTTTCGAGGCTTCGGAAATTGAATTAACCGAGGTAATGCGGCAGGAGGAAAATTCAGTCTTGCTTTTAAACGCCACCCGCTTGCGCGAGATTCAGACTCAATTTCCCTTTTCGCAGCCCGTATTTCAATTAGGACCAGATGTGATCCGTTTGCAAAATGGCAATGAAGTAGAAGATGCCTTAAACGAGGCAGTTTCTCAAGTAGGACGGGAGCAAATGGCTATAATTACCCGCTCTAATAAAAAAGCCAATTTGTACAATCAGCAAATGCGCATGCGCGTACTTTGGCAGGAAGATGAGATTTCAGTAGGTGATTTTCTTATGGTGGTAAAAAATAATTATACCGCCTTGCCCGACAATCATCAAGCGTCTTTTGTCGCTAACGGCGATATTCTAGAACTGCTCGAAATATATGAGTACATCGAATTATACGACCGGCGGTTTGCCCGCGTGAAATTGCGCTTCAGCGATTTAGAAGCCGATCCTTTTGAAACCCTCATTTTTTTGGAAGTCCTTAATTACGAAGGCGCCTCTTTAAGCTGGGACGAACAAAAGGCTTTGGCCGAAGTGATTGCGGAAGATTATGCAGATCTGCCTACCAAGGCGGAACGCATGTTGGCCTTAAAAGAAAATCCCTATTTAAATGCCCTGCAAGTAAAGTTTGCTTATGCGCTTACTTGTCATAAAGCCCAGGGCGGACAATGGCAAAGGGTTTTTGTAGACCACCCCTGGCGTCCCGCCGATGAGCCCTTAAATCTGGATTTTTTACGTTGGTTGTACACCGCTTTCACCCGGGCTTCGGAGCGTATTTATTTGCTCGGTTTCCCAGATGAGTATTTTAAATAAAGAGGGGCAATGAATAAAATCTGGGCAAAAACGTGATTAGCAGGACAGAAGGGTTGGAGAAGAAAATTATCCCTCAGCTCTAGAAAATTTAAATTTCGGCTAAGTGTTTATTTGCTGTTTAGGAATTGTCTTTAATTACCTAGCTTTCAATTAGATGTTATTTTTGAGTCACAGAGCTCGTTTGCATAAGTCTAATTGAAAATAATAAGCCATGGCTAATACCTATTCAAGAATTTATATTCATCTTATTTTTAGTGTGAAAGGAAGAGGTAACTTACTTGAAAAACCTTGGAGGCAGGAGGTATTTAAGTATATGACGGGTATTATAGCTGCCAAGGATCAAAAATCAATTATTGTTAATGGAGTAGCTGATCATGTTCATGTCTTTGTTGGTTTAAGTCTGTCAATGAAGCTTTCAGATTTGGTTAGAGAGATAAAGAATAACTCGAGTAATTTTATTAATAAGCGGAATTTTTTAGTCGGAAAATTTGAGTGGCAAGAAGGCTATGGTGCCTTTTCCCACTCCCATTCTCAAGTTGAAAGGGTTTACAATTATATTTTAAAACAAGAGGTGCATCATAAAAGGAAGAATTTTCAGGAGGAATATCTTTCTTTTTTAGAGTCCTTCCAAATCGAATACAAGGAAAAATATTTGTTTGATTGGCTTGATTAATTAATCATGTCACCCCTCTGGGGTTGGGTTTACGCTCAAAGATTTTAGCTACCATCATGTCATCCCTCCGGGATTCTTTTTAAAAGGTGAAGTCTTTTAACTGGTCATCTAAAGCCAAGCCATTCTAGGACTAAAAATCTGCAGCTAAACTTAGTAATCTGTTTTTATATGATGCCGATAACCCTAATGTTCTAATTCAGAAATCGAATTATCACTCTACTGCGAAGCTAACAGTCCCGTAGGGACGACATGATTATAGAAAATGTAAAAGACCCGAAATCCAAACCCTGTAAGGGTGAAATGATGCCATGCAAAAAAAATCATCAATACCAATTCACAACTGGAGTATCGAAAACCCCATCCAACCGAATTCCAACTAAAATTCCTTCCTTACAATCCTCGCGATAAATCGCAGGGTTATGTGGCATTCGATCTACAATTGAATTTCCTCTCCATAATCATCTTCTTTCTATCGAATTTAAATCGAATTACAACTGAACCCTAATTCGATTAGCTCTTTGAATTATGAATATCTTCCCTCTAAATACGCTTCCCTCAAATCCCCCAAAACCGAAAACGAACCTTTTAGCCCTAATTCCGCTGCCATAAAATTTAAAACTCTTTCTTTATTGCTACGGCTGCCTAAATAATATTTTGCGGCGGGTGCCGACTGACTTTTTGAAAGCTTTTTCCCTTCATACTTTACCAAAGAATGATGGTAAAAACGCATCTTGCGAAAGCTGTTTTCGCCTAAAACTTCCCCTAAATAGGCCTGAGCAAAACTGGAAAAACGCAAGTCTTCACCGCGAACAATGTGGCTAATGCCAAAATGCAAATCATCGTTAAAGGAGCAAAGCTGGTAGGTGGGCTCACCGTTTTTCCGACGCACTGCAAAATCCCAAACTTCATTAGCGAGCTGCGACTCTTCGCTTTCGCCTTGCCCATTTAAAATGCGCACGGATTCCCCTGCATATTTTAAACGCCATTTTTGCCCCTTGGCCGCAAAAGGGTGATTCTTACTCCAGCAGTGTTGGCTAAAATGCTCAGAGCGTAGATGGGTGGAAAGTTCTTTGCGAGAGCAGGCGCAGGGGTAGAGTTTGCCTTCGTCTTTGAGGCGTTCCATGATAGCGTCGTACTGTGATTTGCGTTTGCGTTGCGACCAGTTTTCTAGGAAATCGCTCGGACCAGAAGGGCCAATATCATAATGGAGGCCAAGGCTTTCTAAGGTGCGGAAAATATCATCTAAATAAGTCATCCGCAAACGCGCTTGGTCCATGTCGTCGATGCGCAGTAAAAGCTCAAGCTCCCATTCATGCGCCAATAGGTAAGTATTCACGAAGGAAAACAAGTTTCCTAGGTGTAAGTATCCCGAAGGAGTAGGAGCAATGCGGGTTCGGCCTTTCAATTTAGAAGTTTAAAGTTTATCAAAAATACTAATCACTATTATAGTAATTTGCAGCCATGAAAAGGTTTTTGGGAAATATGTTCTTCAAACTTTCGGGTTGGAAGTTGAAAGCAGAGGTAACAGAGGAAATGAAGCATTCGGTTATGGTGGCTGCACCGCATACCTCAAATTGGGATTTTCCCTATGCTTTAGCCGCGTTTTGGGTAATGGGTCTTGATCTGAAATACTTTATTAAAGACCTTTATACCAAAGGTTTACACGGTTACTTTTTTCGTTGGACGGGAGCAGTAGGGGTTAACCGTTCTAAAACCCGCAATAATTTAACCGACTATGCCATTGAGCAGTTAAAGTCGAAAAAAATGGTGGTTCTGGTCCCCGCGGAAGGAACGCGCAAATGGGTGCCAAAATGGAAAACCGGCTTTTATCGCATCGCCATGGAGGCTAAGGTTCCCATTAGCTTGGGCTATTTAGATTATGATAAAAAGGAGGCGGGCGTGCTAGGAGTTTATCACCCTACGGGAATTTTCGAAGAAGATATGACCTATATCCAGGAGGTCTATCGCAATATCGGTCCGAAACATAAAAAGGATTATAATCCGCAGATTTTCTAAATTACCTCATAAAAAAAGCCCATCACTACAAGCAATGGGCTTAATTAAAATAGGTCGCTTATGCTTTTGCAGAAGGCGGTATAGTAGGCCTTAGCTCAATTTTACTAGGTAAAGTTCGGGGGTTCATTTTCATAAGATCTGCCACTAATTCGCCAATGTCTTCGGGCTGAATTTTCCAAGCATCACTGTCGCTCGGTTCGTGACCGTTAAAATGACTGGTCACTGAACCAGGCATAATGGTGCTTACGCGGATGCCATATTTACGCAAGTCGAGCATCATCGCTTGACTAAATCCGGTAACGGCAAATTTACTGGCATTATAAGCTGTGCCTTGCTGGAAAAAGTTAGTTCCGGCCAAACTGCTGATGGTAATGATATAACCTTTGCTGTCTTTTAGTGCAGGAATGGCGGCCTTGGAAGTGTAAAACACCCCGTTTACATTGGTGTCGATTACCGCTTTCCAATCTTCAATGTCCATATCTTCGATTGGGGCAAAATGCCCGATACCAGCATTGGCAACTACTAAGTCTAGTTGTCCCCATTTTTCTAAGATATCGGCTACTGCCTTTTCTTGGGCGCTGTAATCGCGAACGTCTAATTCTAAAGCGAATACTTCACCCTGTGGGGCTAGGTCTTTGGCGGCCGCTTCCGCAGATGCGATACTACGACTACTTATGGCGACTTTCATGCCTTCTTTTAAAAGATATTCGGCGATGCCATACCCGATGCCTTTGTTGCCACCGGTTATAAAAGCTACTTTGTTTTCTAATTTCATGGATTGGTGTTTGTCTTTATAAATTAACAGGTCCTATGCCTGAACGTTCATTTAGAATAGAGAAATCTGCCCGTGTTCATCACTATCTTCCTGCATTAATTCGGGATAAACTTTCTCTTCTTGCGCCAGCGGTACATTTCCCACTTTACGCATCCCCCGCAAAGGGGCCACCGTATGCGCAATAAGCTCCTCACTAGTAATGGGCTTAAAAATCTCTGTAAAGGTTTTTTCATCCCTTTCGGGAGATAGCTTACTTAACCATAATTCCTGTTTTTCACGATTAAGAATAAGGGGAATGCGAGCCTCCTTCATTTTGGGATTATTATGAATTTCCTGTAAAAGGCGATTGGCACGAGTGGTTACAATACTGAAGGTGAAAAGGCTATTTTGGTCTTCTGGGTTAATCCACCGCTCGTAAATTCCCGCCATAATCATCGGTTCTTTATTGGCCATTTGAATATAATAAGGGAAGGTTTTGCTGCCCTTATGGTGATGCTCATAGAACCCATCCAGTACCACCAAGCAACGTCGTTTTTCGGCGGCTTCACGATAAGCTGGTTTTTCGAAAATGGTTTCGGAGCGCGCGTTTAAGGTGCGATTCCAAACTTGCTGCGCCTGTTCTAAATTTTTAGTCCACTGGGGAACAAGACCCCATTGAAAGAGTTTTACTTCTTTTTTTTCCTCATCTTGTAAAACTATCGGTAAAACCGGATGATCATAGCCATTGGCATGAAAAACAGGACCACTAATTTCGCGTAAACGTAAAAACTGTTTTTCCAACTCTTCAATGGTTTCGGGGCCATAACCTACGCGCTTGGCATAGTCGAGACTTCTTTTGGATAGGGCGGCGGAATCGTAACACATGGGCTAAAGTTAAGGATGGTTTTGGAACCGCCAAGGTTTCGTTGTTCTCTGCGGCTAATTTGCGGTTTGCGCGGTGAATTATGTGTCTTATTATAAAGGTTTGTAAAGACCTGCTTACCTTTTGTTGCGTTGAATTTTTATTGGGTTTTGCCTGGTGTCAAATACATCAATAATTTCGACTCTTTTAGACTTGGTGTTTATCCAATAAATGATTTTATAATTAGTGTGGATTAGATAACGAAAGTCTTCTGGCCTGTCAGCTAGCAGTTCTTCCTTTTGACCTATTTCTGGTTTTTTTGCAAGTCGAAGTGTGGTTCGATAAATACCGTTCGCTACTTTTCTGGCAATGGTTAAGCTAGCCTTTTCTTTGTGATAGTCAAAAATTTGTCGAAGTTCTCTCTTTGCAAAATGTGTCCAGAAAACTTCTAAGTCCATTTGTCTATTTCAGACTTAAGCTCAGTCGAATGAGTTAGCCTACCGTTTTTTGAATCTTCAAGTGACTGGTCAATTCGAGAATTTAGTTCCTCCAAGGGCATGGGTGCTAAGTCGCTTTCAAAATCCGACTGCTTTTGCTTTTTAAGTATCTTTTCTAATGTAATTACAGCTTCCTCACTGGTCAGTTTCAAGAACTCCTTTATAAACTCTAGCTTTCGGGTCTGCAGATCCATTTACTTAAAAATTTTATTGCAGTTACTAAATCTTGATTTTGGAAGAGAATTTTCTTTAGATTGTGAATGAGATCAGACTTCACACATCCTCAAAATTAACATAGGGCAGCCGCTCTAAATACAAAACCTCTACACTATAAAAGTCGTATTCTTCAATTACCAAGCCCTCAATTAAATAAATCCCTTTTCCCTTAAAGCGATATTGGGCCGCCGATTGCGGGAAGTGAACGGTATCAATAAAATGCCCGGCTTGATCTAAAAAGGTTCCAAACATCATGTGCTGCGAAACTTGGGCGCGGGTGCTGAGATTCTTAACGTGGATTAGGTATCCGCATAAGCGCACCTTTTGCCCTTTATGCCGCGGAATGTCTTGGGCGGCAATGGTGTTTTCGGGTAGGCTTGGTACAAGCTGAAAAGGCGAACTCAAGGGGAAGCCCAGCAGTTCAATTTCATCTACCGCATTTTCGAGCTGATGATGCTCCAGTTCGGGGATTACTAATTTGGGGGGCTCATTGCGGAAGAGGTCGCTTACTGGGGCCGATTTTTTAGCCGACCCTAAAAGAAAATGCGCTTCCCACAATAGTTTTTTCTTGTCGGCCTCAATGCTACGAAAGGCATTAATGCGAATGAGGATAATTAGTTGTTCCAAGGAAATTTCTACCCGTTCGGTAAAATCATGCAGACTCGTATATTTCCCCTTTAAATGCCTTTCGCGTAAAATATTCAGCACCACCCGGTCTTCAAAATCTTTTAAGTTTTGGAAGCCTAAAAACAGGTGCTTTTGATGCAGCGTACTTTCCATTTCAGAATGATTAACGCAGGGAGCTTCTACCGTTCCTCCGTTTAAACGAAACTCGTTGAGGTAGGTTTCTACACTGTAAAATCCTCCGCCATTATTTAGGGTGGCCAGCATATATTCTAGCGGGTAATAGGCTTTGAGGTAAAGACTTTGGTAACTTTCTACGGCATAGCTAGCCGAGTGTCCTTTGGCAAAAGCATAATTGCCAAAACTTTCAATTTGTCGCCACACTTCGCTGGTAACGGCATCAGGATAGCCCCTTTCTTTACAATTGCTAAAAAACTTATCCTTAATACTATCAAACTCGTTGCGCTCGCGAAACTTCCAACTCATGCCACGGCGCAGTACATCCGCTTCTTCTAAACTGAGGCCCGCAAAGTAATGCGCTACTTTCAGCACGTCTTCTTGGTAAACCATCACCCCAAAGGTTTCGCCTAATATTTCGCCAATCTTCGGGTGAATGTATTTACGCAGTTTAGGATCGCGGAAGCGCCTAATGTATTCGGCCATCATGCCGCTAGCGGAAACTCCCGGACGAATAATGGAGCTAGCCGCTACCAGACCGAGGTAACTATCGGCTCGAAGCTTGCGCAACAGTCCGCGCATAGCAGGCGACTCCACGTAAAAACAAGCCATGGTTTGTCCTTCGCGCAGCATGCTTTTTATTTTTTCATCTTCATAAAAAGGCTGCACTTTATGAATGTCTAAATCTTTCGCTTCAGGGTAATTTTGCTTGACCAATAGGAGGGCATCCTTAATTTTGGCGAGACCTCTTTGTCCGAGAATATCGAATTTATAAAGCCCAATATCTTCGGCCGAATACATATCGAAATGACTAGTAGGGAAACCTTTGGGCGGCAGGAGGGTAGCGCCATATTGGTAAATATCATTTTCAGGAATAAGAATGCCACTGGAATGTATGGTAAGGTGATGCGGGAAGCCTTCAATACGCTGACCGTATTTTAAGACCAGTTTTTGCATATCGTCCAACTCTATCTGTTCTTTACGCCAGGTGCTTAGCTGATCAATATCGCGGCTGGGTAAACCCAATACTTTTCCCAACTCGCGCACTATCGCCTTGTACTTAAAAGTAGTATGCGAACCCAGTAAGCAGGCTTTAGGAAAGCGCTCGAAAATATAGCGGGTAATATCTTGCCGGTCGCGCCAAGAAAAGTCAATATCAAAATCGGGGGGCTGTCGCCGAGATAGGTTTATAAAACGCTCAAAGTACAAGTCTAATTTAATCGGATCTACATCCGTGATGCGTAAAATATAGGCCACTAAACTATTGGCACCGCTACCGCGGCCCACGTAAAAATAACCTTTACGACGGGCGTAGTTTACAATGTCCCAGTTAATGAGGAAGTAGCTGTAATAACCGCGTTTTTCAATTACATCTAGTTCTTTTTCTAGGCGTTCATACACTTCTGGGCTAGGATTGGGATAGCGGTATTCTAAGCCATTATAGCAGAGGGAACGAATAATTTCGCGGTCGCCCGTGGCGCTGTCGGTATAGTAGCGGCGGTTTTCACTGCGACTGTAATTTTTAAATTCAAAGTCGAGTTCGCATTCCTCTAAAAGCCTTTTGCTATTGGCGATAATTTTTGGGAAGTCTTGGTAAAGTTCGCTCAGCTCTTTACTGTTTAGCAGGCCCCATTGCGCGGGCGCTTGTTCTTCGGGTTTTAATTTGCTTAATAGTTTGTTTTCACCGATGGCTCTTAAAAGACGATGAGTATTATAGTCACGCTTCTCGCGAAAGCTGTTGCTGCGCAGCATAACCATTTTATCGGTTTCGTTTTTTAAAACCGAAAAGCGCAGTTTATTGAGCTCATGGGGAGCGATGCCAATATACTCGTAAGGGTAGAGGGCACGCTGGGGAACCTTATCAAAAGGGTAAATAATAAAGGCTTCTTTTAGGGGCGCTTCTGCCGGAAGGCCTTTGCCCTCTATTTGTTCTTGGGAGAGGAAGCGATTCATTTCGGCAAAACTGCTACGGTTGCGGGCCAAGGCAATATAAAGCTGCTCCACCCCATTCCTAAAATCGATGCCCACAATGGGCTTAATGCCTGCTTCTTTAGCGAGACGGATAAACTCGATATTCCCGGCGGTGCAATTAATATCGGTGAGGCAAATCTGTTCTTCTTCCTTCTCTTGCGCCCATGCTACCCACTCTTTAGGAGAGAGAATGCCGTAGCTTAAACTGTAATAACTGTGATTGTTGAGCATGATTTTAGCTTTAGCCGCGGCGATGTGCCATTATTGCGGAAGGCATACCGTTAAAGGGATTAGAGCGCCCTAGTCCTTTCGATTCCATGGTTTTGGCCCGCGAAACGGCATTCTGCCCAAAGCGATTACGCATGGCATCCATCGCTTGGTAAAGGCGGATTTTCTCCACGCTGTCTTCAAAGAGATTAATCTGGTGACCACCGCCTACTAAATGACTCATGCGCAAGCCAATTAAGCGGACTAATAAGCGACGGTGGTAAAGTTTTTTAAAGAGTTCTTTGGCGCTGGCAATTAGTACATCGTCGTTACTGCTGTAGGGAATGCGCTTTTGTAGGGTATAGGTGTTAAAGTCGGAATAGCGGATTTTCACCGTAACGCAGGCCGTGAGCTTATTGCCTTGCCTCAGTTGAAAAGCAAGGGTTTCGGCCATGGCAATAATGAGGGTCTCTAATTTTTGCACATCAATGGTATCTTTCTGGAAGGTGCGTTCTAAAGAAATGGATTTTCTTTCCTGATAAGGAACAATCGGACTGTTGTCGATGCCATTGGCTTTTTGCCAGATATTAATGCCGTTTTTGCCCATGGCCTTTTCCATTAATTCTACGGGCATCTCCTGTAAAGTGTGAATATAGCGCACGCCCATACGGTTCAATAATAAACCCGTTTTTTGTCCTACCATAGGAATTTTCTTTACCGCCAAGGGCGCAAGGAAGGGGCGCTCGAAACCACTGGAAACTTCTAAGCGGTTGTTTGGCTTGGCTTCGCCAGTCGCTACTTTAGCCACAGTTTTATTGGTAGAAAGACCGAAGGAAATAGGAAGGCCGGTCTCTCTAATAATTTTGCTGCGCATTTCGGTAGCCATTTTAAAACAGCCAAAAAAGCGATCCATACCCGTAAGATCGGCGTAGAATTCATCGATGCTGGGCTTTTCAAAAAGGGGCACTTCTTCCTTAATTATTTCGGTAATGATATCAGAATACTTGCTGTAGCGACTGCTGTCGCCTTTAATGGCAATCGCTTCGGGGCAAAGCTGAAGGGCAGTGCGCATGGGCATTCCCGAATGAACACCGTAGCGCCGCGCTTCATAGCTACAAGAAGCTACCACACCTCTTCCGCCCGTACCGCCCACTAAAACAGGCTTGTTGTTTAAAGCGCTGTTAGTCAGTCGCTCTACCGAAACAAAGAAGCTGTCAAGATCTAAATGAAGGACTGTTTTTTGGGTTCCGCTCTGCATTGTGCTATTTATTTTAGAATGATAGCAAAATTAGATAAAAGATTGTTCGTTCACACTTTCTGTAGATGCGAAAAAGTCAAGGGCTTGGTTTTCAAAGGGAATATTTTTCAAGTCGAGAGAAGGTTTTAACTTGTGCCTCTTACAGAGGTTTATATCCTTCATTTGATTATGCCCAGAACGGTACTCACATTCGTATTATTTATTCTGATTAGCGCTTGTAAAAAACCGAGCACTGAAGAATGTGGGCTAGAGCAGTCCTTGTAGTAATTTTGACGGTGGAACCCTACGCAGCCTCTTGGGATTAAGTTATAATTTCAGATCGAACCGTATTTGACGTGAGTTCGACGTAAAATCGGAGGCTATAATTTATAGTCGAACTCACGTTATTTAGTCTATCCGATAGAAATATTCAGAGTTTTACCCAGTCCAATTTCGATTAGCTTATAATAGCTAGACACTTGAATGTCGCTTAATCCGCGTTCAATTCTTGATATATAGCTTTTCTTCGTCCCGGTTCTCTCAGCGAGCTGCTCTTGTGTTAATTGGGCTTCTTGTCTAGCTTCTTTCAACATTATTCCAAGTCGAAAGGCAAGAGATTCAGTGTCAAATTTATCTCTAGATTCAGTCCCTTTATTACCGTACTTGTCTACTAATATATCTTCGAAACTTGTTGTATTTTTCATGTTTAACTGCTTTTATCTTTTAAGTACTCCGTCTTGATTTTTTCGGCCTTCGTAATCTCTTTTTTTGGTGTTTTCTGAGTTTTCTTTACAAAGCAGTTGCTTAAAACAATAAGGTCGGCGCCATCAAAGAAGCAAAGTATTCGAATGCTTTTAAAAGAGGTGATAACTCGAACTTCGTAAATTCCATCGCTACTCTGCAGTTGCTTAAAAAACTTTGTTGAAACTCTCTGTTCAAACCGAATCATGTCCAGGACATATTCAATCTTCAACTGAACTTTTTTGTCTTGATCTCTATAAAAGTCAAGGAAGTAGTTTTTATACGCAACAACTTTTCTAACCACCTTACAAAGTTAACGAATTAGTTAACAAAGTTGTTTACTAGTTTTTTTTTGAGCCCGGTTTTTTTATATGCTTGGCAACTAAGCTTTATATTTCCCTTTTCAAAACAATAAAATTATGAGCGCTAAGGCAGATGAGTATTTAGAGATAAATCGCGCTTCGTGGAATAAGCGTATCGACTCGCATTATCAATCCGATTTTTACGATGTAGCTCGTTTCCTGAAAGGAAAGACTTCGTTAAATAGTATCGAAGCCGCCCTTTTACCGAATCTGCAGGGTAAAAAAGTCTTGCATTTACAATGTCATTTTGGACAAGATACTTTGTCGCTAGCGCGCTTGGGAGCAGATGCGGTAGGAGTGGACCTTTCCGATAAAGCCATTGCGAAGGCCCGCGAATTAAACGAAGCTTGTAAATTAAAGGCTCGCTTTATTTGTTGCGACATTTATTCTTTAGAAGAGCATTTAGAAGAGCAGTTTGATTTGGTTTTTACTAGTTATGGCACCATTGGCTGGTTACCCGATTTAGAGAAATGGGCGAATTTGATAGCGCGTTATTTAAAGCCTGGCGGGCAATTGGTATTTGCCGAGTTTCATCCGGTGGTGTGGATGTTCGATAATGATTTCAAAAAGGTAGAGTACTCTTATTTTAAAGCGGATCCAATTATTGAAAAGCAGCAAGGAACCTATGCCGCTAAAGAGGAGCAGATTGAAATTGAAACCATTAGCTGGAATCATTCTTTAGCTGAGGTTTTAGGTGGTCTTTCTGGAGCGGGTTTGCAATTAGAAACCTTTCAAGAGTTTGATTATTCACCCTACGATTGTTTTGCTAATACCGTAGAAATTGCGCCCAGTAAGTTTCAGATTAAGGGTTTCGAAAATAAATTGCCCATGGTATATGCCTTGCGAGCCAGAAAATAAAAGCCCTAGTCATGCGGCGAATGACTAGGGTTCTAGATCTAAAATTCCCTGCTTTAGTTCGTATCAAAATTGAGTTTATACCAGTCGATATTACGGGTGAAGTACATGGTTCCGCCTAAGATTAAGCTTAAGCCAATACTTCCCATTAATAAGGCATAATCGGCTAGTTGCAAGGTTACAAAGAGGAAGCCATAAATGGCAATTAGAATAGTGGTTAGCAACAGAACTACTTTTACTTTTTTAAAGATGCTAATGCTATAGAGACTAATCATGGCAACAATACCCAAGGTAGATATTCCGTAGGCCAAATTAAAGTTAGAATGCTCCGAAATGGATACTAATAAAGTGTAGAATAGGATTAATGATAACCCTACTAAGGCATACTGTAGTGGGTGAATTTTACGCTGGTTTAAGACTTCCACTAAAAAGAAAATCAAAAAGGTAAGGGCGATAGTCATTCCCGCATATTTAGAAGATCGCAGCGATTTTTGGTAATCATCTAAAGGAACGAGTAGGTCTAAACCAAAAGAAGCTTCTTGCAGGGTTTTGGCGTTAAAATCGCCGATCCAGCTTTCGGGGAAATTGCGATTTAATTGTAAAATTTTCCAAGAAGCGCTAAAGCCACTGTCGCTTATTTCGCGTTCATCGGGTAAAAAACTTCCATTAAAACTAGGGGAGTTCCAACTCGAAATAAGGCTTACATCAGTATTACTGCCGAGAGGAATAAAGGATAGGTTGCGACTGCCTTGCAAATCTAAGTTAAACTGAAATTTAGCATTTGTGCCCCATTGCTTTTGCAGATGCGGAATTTTAACGTGAATGCCAGAATAAATAATTTTACTGAGCTTGGAACCTGGTTCTACTTCGAGATCTTCTTGATTCCATTTAAACTTAATGATGTTTTTTATACCCCTTAAGTCGGAGATGCCAATGGTAACAAAGGCATTGTGGAATTGGATTTCCTTGAGATTGGTACTGTCGATATCGAGGTCTAAATCAAACTCACCCGCTAAATGCAGATCCGATTTGTAAACCACAATTTCGTAGATACCACGACGGAGTTTTTCGGGTTCTACTTCGCCATTGATGGAAAGACTTTTAGGGAGAATTTGTAAGTTTTTAGTACTATGAATAAGCTTGCCGTCTTTCTCATATTCATAAATAAGAGGCACACTTAAAATGGGTCCATTAATTTCTTGAGCCTCGGCCCATTTGTCGCTCACTTCGGCAATCGCTTCATTGTTTTTCTGCTCACGCGATTGGATAATGGAGTTAATCATCGATGCGGGTATCAATAATAAAAGCATCAATGTGGTTATTACCAGCAGCTTTAGCATGATGGAGTTGCGAATCATGTGGTTTACTTTTTCTAAGGGTTTGTTTTCTGTTGTCATTTTTTTGTTGTTTTAAAAGTACTTTGAATTACAAAGTTATTAGGTAAAAAAATTTTACTTCAGTAATTTTTCAATCGCTTTAATATGCAGTTTAAAGGCCAGTTTACCTTCTTCCGTCGCCGAATACTTGGTATGTGACTTCCGATTTAGAAACTCCTTTTTAAAGCTGACGTAGTTTTTGGTTTCCAACGATTTTAGATGGCTGGCTAGATTACCATCAGTAACATCCAACAATTCCTTCAGGCTATTGAAGTCTAGATAATCGTTTACTAGTAGGGCCGACATAATGGCCAGGCGAATTTTATTTTCGAAGGCCTTATTTAAATCTTTGAGTATGTTTTTCACGCTTGCTGGTATTTAAAGTGCATTACTAAACCATAAGCGATGTGTAAAATCCCGAAACCGATTGCCCAAAATACGAGGCCATATCCTATATAAACACAGCCCACTAAACCCAGAATAATTTCTAAAATCCCCAAACTTCTCAATTCCCCTAAGGTGTATTTACTAGCGTTAACCAAGGCCAGTCCGTAAAAGATGAGCGTAATCGGGGCCACTAAACCAATGAGTCCTTCTCGAATTAAGATGAGCGATAAAAACCCGCCGGTAAATAAGGGAATTGCCAGGTTTATCAATAACCTTTTACTTTGGGTATCCCATATTTTTTGTTTGCGCTTTTTACTCTCACGCGTGGTGAAGTAAATACCCGTACCAACGGCTCCCACTAAGGTTAGAGCGGCAATTAGGACTAATTGTAGTATACTTTCTTGGGTAATAGAGGCGTGGCGATAATCGAAATAATTCTGATTATTGTATACCGTTTCGTAGGCAGCATAAGCACCAATAAGAGCAATAATACCGGCTGACACGCCCGATAAACCACTGAGGGATATAAAGCGCGAAGAGCGATTCATCATCTCTTTGATCTCGGCTAAGTCTTGGAGGTATTTTTCCTGATTCATATTAAAAGTACTTTGAAGTACAAAGTAAGTTTAAATTTTTCAGACTGCTCAAGTTTTTACTAAAAAAATACCCCGTCCTTGGGAGACGAGGTATTTAGTACAATTATAATTTTAGTTAACGCTTGCTATTAAAAGACTTTTTCAACATCTGGGTTTAGGAACCACGTTGTATTTTGGCTTCCGCCAGATGCAGCCCAACTAGCAAATTGAGGGTAAGCTTGTACCATGTCAATTTTTTCTAGGGCATGATCGAAAGAGGTTTCGGTAATAATTTCAATTCCCCAAGGTAAACCGTTGGCCGTTTTGAAATCACCATTGTCATCTACTGTATTAGCGCGGGAAGCATCAAAGGCAGCCGAAGGAGAAAAGCCACTGCGGTGTACTTCTAAAGCTCTATCATTACTGCGGAAAAGGTAGAGCTCAGGTAATAATTCACTACCGGCATTGGCACTGAAATTCACTGTGAATTTTAAAGTATCGGGAGTTCTAGAGGGACCACTACCATTGTTTTGGTAATAGCTACTTATGCTTGCAAAAACATCGTTGCTTACAATTAATCCGCTGTTATTAGCAGGGTCTAAACTTACATCACCACTTACGGTGGCGATAGAACCATTCGCTAATACTGCCTTGCTTTCATCGCGGAGCATGAGGCCAATTCCGTTGGCTAAACCAGCACCAATTGCATCAATACTTACGGTGAATTTAGCATCCACTAATTCGTTATTGGCATTGTGACTAATCTCAACTTGATTGCTTAAAACTAAATCGTTGAAGTCATAGTCGCCTGTAGCGGGCCATAAGTCTTCAAAAGCAACAATTTGTTTGCCAGCACTAGGGAAAAAGCTTCGGTAAGCGCGGCTTGGATCGGTGGGATAGTCATCATTAATATCGGCTACACCATCGCCATCTTGATCGCAGCTGATGCGGAAATTATCAAGGAAGTTACCTACTGATCCACTACCAGCAGTACTTACAGCTTCAAAAATAAATAGGGTAGTGGTTTGATTGGCCGGAATTGCATAAGTACCAGTAAAGTTGTTCCAAGTAGAAGTTCCACTTGTCATAGTAGCTTCTACGGTAGCAGTTGCTAAGGAGCCACCAATTTTCACTTGCGCCACGTCAACACCCGCTCTTCCGCGGTGCCAAACGGACCAAGAAATTGTTGAACCAGGCTCTAAGCAAAGCTCTTGGTATAAAGCACCCGGGCGGTTGGCATTAATTTCAAAGAACTGATTGCCTTCTTGAGCGGTTACGCCGCCAAAGCCGGTAGACCAAATTTCGATTTTTCCATCTGTGGCGGTAGTTTTCCATCCGGGAACAGAATTTTGATCAATTATAGTTTGACGACCTAATGGAAGGACAGGTAGTTCAGCAAGATTGTTAGTCATGGGTGTTTCGCATACCGTGCAAGAACTAGCAGCGGTTTTATTGAATTGAGTCGCTCTTTTTCCCGTCATTTTCTGACTAAGATCGAAGTTTTGTTTCGCTTGCTTACTTAGGGTTTGCTGATGCCCGGTAAAAGGAAGGTATAAACTATACTCACCATTAGAGGGTAAGTAAACCTCAAAAGAGGCTAGGCCGTTTTTAACTCTAGTTTTAGCCAGCGTATTATCATTATTATCAAGAATATAAATTAGTTCCTCTTCTACCGAAAGGTTATGCGGATTAGTGAAACTAACTTCTAGCTCAGCCTGAAAAGAAGCAGACCAATTAAAGTCATCTGCCACGTTAAGCTCTTGCATAGAATTAACATTTTGTTCTCCCGCTATGTTTTGAACGGGCTGCCCATCTTCTTTGTTACAAGCTACTAAAGCTAGAAGGCTAAGTCCAAAAATTATATTCTTTTTCATATCTCGTTGTATTGAGTTGTAAAGATGATAAGTTTAAAGAGCGTCCCTAGATAATTTCGTTTATCGGAAAGTATTTTAAGATTTATGGTTTATGGACTGCACTTGATTGGCAGTGCAAGGATTTAGAAGACTTTTTGTCTAAGGCCAAAAGCGAAGTCAAAAAAAAGTCCGCAACAAGGCGGACTATAAATAACGTGAATTCGACGTAAAATCTGAGGCTATGATTTATAATCGAACTCACGTACAATAAGAAGATTGATTTTAATTCAATAAGATCTTTTCTCTGTAAAAGCTTCCATCGCTTAAACGAATCTGAGCAAAGTAGAAACCTTTCGCTACCGATTTCAGATTAACTTGGCTTTGTGGGCTTAATCCACTTTGCTCGCACACAAGCTCTCCATTTAAATTGAAGATTTTAAGATCAGCCGATAGAGGGTTATTTAAATTTAGTAAACCCTGGCTAGGATTAGGGTAAAGGTTTAAGCTTAAAGCGGATTTTTGGCTTAGACCAAAAAAGGTGTTGGCACTTAGGTGATATTCGTCATAAAGCGTCCAAGCATTATTATTACCTCTTTCGTAGATGAAAAATTTCTCTACTAGTCCATTGCTATTATTAATCACACGCACTTGTTCTTCCACTTCTCCCGAAAGGGTGTTTTTAAGGTTTATACTATCCAATTGATTGTTTGAAGCGAAATAGATTAAGGTTTGAATGGGGAATTTGCTGCCCATAAATTCAATATCAGCCACAAGTGAGTCCACCTTGTTTTGGGCATTGCGATAAACGGTATAGTTGATATTATTACCAAATCCAAGGCCGCCATTTACTTCGGAAATAGCAGCACTTTCTACGCCATGTGGTCCATAAAAAAGACGTAATTCCTCACTTAAGATGAGGCTTCCGGTAGCAGGAAAGGTAGTGTCGAAATAGGTTTGGTAAAGTGTATCTCTTCCTAGGGCATCACGATAAATTTTATCCATTTGCACTGTATCGCCATTTAAAGGATTTGTCATATAAACGGTGTTAATGTTACCGTTATTTGAGCATAACCAGCTACTTACTAAGTTCCCAGATTCAAATTCACGTCCTTGTAAATAGGCGCCATTGGCATTTTTTAATACTTCAACGAAACCGAAGGTATCAACTGGGTTAGTACTTGGATCGATATTGATTAGGGTATTGTAAGGCATCAAGTAGTCTACAAAAATCAACTCGAAATTTCGATTAAGAGTAGGTGAGAAGTTTTGAGCTTGTGCGCTTAGCGTGGTTAGGGCAATACAAAGGGTAATAATTTTTTTCATGACTTTAGTTTTCATCTGCTAGTATAACGATGCTTAAGCTTAGTAGGTTAGCGACGAACAGAATTTTTGCAAAGATAGTGGAAAGGTAAAGATTGGGCTTGCCTAGCTAAAGGGAATTGGCCCGCCTTATTTCTGTTTAGAATACACTTAGAATAAAGGAAACGGCGAATCGAAAAGGTCCCTAAAAAGAAACTCTCCCGTCCTTAAGAAAAAGGAGCGAGAGAGTTAAACCAACCAAGCTATCTTTAGTGGGGATAGGCTAGTCGCCAATTCAATTAAATTTTCTTTATAGTGTTACTAACAATAGGGATGCGTTAAACGCGTATATGATAGTTTTACTATTAACAATGCAAATATAATTAACAATTTGTGATTTTCATTACTTTTTAGAAAAAAGTCAAAAAAAAAATCCCTCTCAACAAAATTGCTAAGAGGGATCTCATTTTAGGCTTAGAAAAGTTTAAGCTTTAAGGTCGCTTTTAATTTTATTCAGAGCGCTACCAGCTTTAAACCAAGCTATTTGTGAATCATTATAAGTATGATCAACGCTAATTAAGTCTTCACTACCATCGGCATGTTTCAATCTCAAGTGTAAGGCTTTGCCTTCTTGAAACTGATCTAGATCAACTGTGTCGATGATGTCATCTTCACGGAATAAATCGTAGTCTGCTTCATTTTGGAAGGTAAGGCCAAGCATTCCCTGCTTCTTAAGGTTGGTTTCGTGGATACGTGCAAAAGATTTTACCAATACGATTCTCATTCCTAAGTGGCGCGGTTGCATGGCGGCGTGCTCGCGAGAGCTTCCTTCACCGTAGTTATGATCACCTACTACAATTGTTGGGATTCCGGCTGCTTTATAAGCTCTTTGGACATCAGGCACAGTACCTACTTCACCTGTTAGGAGGTTTTTAACGCGTCCTGGCTCATCATTGAAATAATTAATTGCACCCGTTAAAGTGTTATTAGAAATATTATCTAAGTGACCACGGAAACGTAACCAGGGACCAGCCATGGAAATATGGTCGGTAGTACATTTGCCTTTCGCCTTGATAATTAGGCGCATGCCTTCAATATTTTTACCATCCCAAGCTTGGAAAGGATCCAATAATTGTAAACGTTCTGATTTTTCAGCAACTTGAATAGCTACATTGCTTCCATCAGCGGCAGGTTCATGGTAACCATTGTTTTCTACCGCAAAACCAGCTGGAGGCATCTCTATTCCTAATGGCTCGTCTAATTTAACTTGCTCACCTTTTTCGTTGGTAAGCGTATCGGTTAATGGATTAAAAGTCATATCCCCCGCAATAGCCATAGCGGTTACAATCTCTGGACTAGCCACAAAACTGTGGGTATTAGGATTACCGTCATTACGCTTCGCGAAATTTCGGTTGAAAGAGGTGATAATGGAGTTCTTACGAGTAGGATCGTCGGTATGGCGCGCCCACTGACCAATACATGGACCACAAGCATTAGCCATTACCACACCACCCATGGCGTTGAATTTTTCTAACAGTCCGTCACGATCAGCGGTAAAGCGAACTTGCTCACTGCCTGGTGTAATGGTAAATTCAGAACGTACAGTAAGGTTTTTATCGATGGCCTGCTGTGCGATCGAGGCGGCACGTGTTAAATCTTCGTACGAAGAGTTGGTACAAGAACCAATTAAACCTACTTCCAATTCTTTAGGCCAGCCGTTGGCTTCCACCTCTTTAGCAAATTGGCTAATTGGTGTAGCTCTATCGGGAGTAAAGGGTCCGTTGATATGTGGCTCTAAAGTGCTGAGGTCGATTTCAATAACCTGATCGAAATAAGCTTCCGGGTTATTATATACTTCCTCATCTCCCGTAAGGTGTTCTGCAATGGCATCGGCAGCATCAGCTACTTCTGCACGGCCAGTACCACGAAGGTAATCGCCCATTTTATTATCGTAACCAAAGGTAGAAGTAGTAGCACCAATTTCGGCGCCCATATTACAAATTGTTCCTTTACCGGTGCAGCTTAAAGACTTGGCACCCGGTCCGAAATACTCTACAATTGCGCCAGTTCCACCTTTTACAGTGAGGATCCCAGCAAGTTTTAAGATTACGTCTTTGCTAGCGGTCCAGCCAGATAGTTTCCCCGTTAATTTTACCCCAATAAGTTTTGGAAATTTAAGTTCCCAAGGCATACCAGCCATAACGTCTACAGCATCAGCCCCACCTACACCAATGGCCACCATTCCCAGGCCACCAGCATTTACCGTATGCGAATCTGTACCAATCATCATTCCGCCAGGAAAAGCATAGTTTTCTAAAACTACTTGGTGAATAATACCACCACCTGGTTCCCAAAAACCAATACCGAATTTATTCGACACAGATTGAAGAAAATCAAAAACCTCCGAGCTCTTTTGCTTGGCGTTTTTTAAATCGGCTACCGCGCCGGTTTCAGCCTGAATAAGGTGATCACAATGCACCGTTGATGGCACAGCAGCTTCTTTACGTCCTGATTGCATAAATTGCAATAGGGCCATTTGCGCAGTTGCGTCTTGCATGGCCACACGATCGGGGGCAAAGTCTACGTAGCTTTTACCTCTCGTATGAGCTGTATTGTTGTTTTCATCCCACAGGTGGGCATAAAGAATTTTTTCCGCTAGGGTAAGGGGTCCACCAGTAATTTCACGAGCAGCAGCAACGCGCTCGGGAAATTTGGCGTAAACCTTTTTGATCATTTCGATATCAAAAATCATGTTGTTGGATTTTTTCAAGATTCGCAAAAATAGTAAACGGCGGCTTTCTAATTGTCTCTATTAGAAAGCTTTTATTTTAAATTCAGTCTAAATTGTTAAACTGCTTCTAATAAAGCAAAAAAAAAGCGGCTTCTACCATGAAACCGCCTTTTTCCCAAAGTTTTTTTAAAGTTCTAGTTCCAATTGGATTTCAGTCTCTTTACTTCTGGGTTAATAGTGAGCATTTAAGCTCTTCCCACGTAATTTTCGGGACGAATTGCTAATAGTTCCATTTTAATTTCAGGACTAACATCTAAGCCACCAATAAATTCTGCAATGGCTTTTTGATCAATAGACTTATTGGTGCGTGTAAGCGACTTCAGTGCTTCGTATGGTTTAGGATAGCCTTCGCGACGTAAAATGTTTTGAATCCCTTCTGCAACTACCGCCCAGTTTCTTTCTAAATCGGCTTCCAAAGCTTTTTGGTTAAGTAGTAATTTATTCAGTCCTTTTAAGGTAGAGTTGATGGCAATAATAGTGTGACCAAAAGGGACCCCTACATTACGTAAAACAGTACTATCGGTTAAATCGCGCTGTAAGCGAGAAAGGGGAAGTTTAGCAGCCAAATGCTCAAATAAAGCATTGGCAATGCCTAAGTTACCTTCGCTGTTTTCAAAGTCAATCGGGTTAACCTTATGTGGCATGGCAGAAGAGCCTATTTCACCTTCTTTAATTTTTTGCTTAAAGTACTCCATCGATATGTAAGTCCACATATCGCGGTCCAAGTCCATTATAATAGTATTGATACGCTTCATACAATCGAAGAGCGCCGCCATATTATCGTAATGCTCAATTTGCGTGGTAGGCCAAGAATGCTGTAGGCCGAGGTTTTCTTCCACAAACTCTTGGGCAAAGCCATGCCAATCGGTATTGGGGTAGGCTAAGTTATGAGCATTGAAATTACCAGTGGCGCCGCCAAATTTAGCCGAGTGAGGAATGTGACGCAGCAAGCGCATCTGCTGATCCAAGCGCTCCACAAAAACCATTATTTCTTTTCCTAAAATAGTGGGGGATGCAGGCTGTCCGTGCGTACGGGCCAACATAGGGATTTCAGACCACTCTTCGGCCATATTGCTAAGACTAACAATAAGATCTCCTAATAGGGAGGTGTAGTCTTCCTCAATAAATTCCTTAATACTAAGCGGAATCGCCGTATTATTAATGTCTTGAGAGGTTAATCCAAAATGGATAAACTCTTGAAACTGCTCCAAACCAAGGCGGTTAAAGTGTTCTTTTAAAAAGTATTCTACCGCTTTCACGTCGTGATTGGTAGTTTGTTCAATCTTTTTAATTGCTTTTGCGTCGGCAAGACTAAAATCTAAATAAAGGTCTCTTAAATCGTTGAAGCGTTGCTTATCAAAAGTGGCTAATTGCGGCAATGGTAGCTCGCACAAGCTAATAAAATATTCAACTTCAACCCGCACCCGATATTGAATAAGAGCAAATTCTGAGAAATAATTGCTAAGCTTTTTAGTTACTTTGCGATAGCGCCCGTCTATCGGGGAAACTGCGTTTAATTGATTTTCCATGTTCGGATTTTTGAAGCGGCAAAAGTATAAATCTTTATGGTGCAATTCTTTCAATATCTTGGGATAAGTATCGGAGCCTATGTTGAGGCCTTCCCAAAGCTCTTTAAAAAGGGTTATCGACGTTATTTGGTTTTACCCATTTTAGTGTACACTGGGCTTTTGATGGGTTTAATTTGGCTAATGCTAAACAACATTAATCGTTGGTTAAACTTAGTGTTGGGACTTTTTGGCTATCAGCTCGGTGAATTGGAGTCTTACAGCATTATCTTGGTGATTATTCTGCAAATCATCATGATCTTTTTCATGGGAAGCCTATTTAAATATGCGACCTTAATTCTCTTATCGCCCTTTCTCAGTTTTTTATCTGAGAAAGTAGAAAAGGACGAGCTTGGCATTGAAACCCCTTTTTCGCTGGCGCAGATGTTTAATGATATCATTCGGGCGGTGCGAATAAATCTCCTCAATTTTATAAAGGAGATGGCCCTTACCATTGTCCTTTCTATTTTGGCTTTTATTCCTCTGGTGGGGATGGTCAGTCCCTTTTTAATTTTAATCGTACAATCGTATTTTTTAGGCTACGGCTTAATGGATTATAATGCCGAGCGCTGGCGCTATTCTTTTGCGGATACGGAAAAATGGATGCGGAAGAACCGTGCAGCAGTAGCCACGGTGGGACTATTTTTTTACGGTTTATTTTTGATTCCCATACTGGGTTGGATTTTAGCGCCAGCTTGGTCGGTAATTGCGGGTACTAAAGTGGCTTTGCGTTTAGGTAAATAAATTACCAGGTGCTAAATGGTTTTAATCTCTCGGTGAAATAGTAGGATTTTCCACCCTCTTTTAGGCGCAGCCAATAATGTTCCAAGCCATTGCTAATTGCCAAATATGGTAATTGATAGTGCATATTATAGCGACTGGCTTGGTCGAAAGTATCTTGACTGATTTTTACTTGGGGCGCTTTGCATTCTACCAAAAGGCAGGGTTGGGCATTTTTATAGATGAGTATATCCGAGCGCTTTAGTTTACCATTCAGGCGAAAGCCACCTTCTAAACTAAAGGCTGCTAAAGGAACTTGTAATTCGCTAATAAAGTAGTGAATGAGATGCTGTCGTACCCATTCTTCTGGCGTGAGCACCAAATGTTTTTTACGAATCTGATCCCAAACGTAAACTTGTCCGTCTTTCTGCGAAAGCTTAAGCGGGGCGGGATCTAAATTTAAAGGGACCAAGTTTTTCACGAGACAAAGATAAGCTCAATCGCTTGCGCGGAAAGGTTTTTTTTGAATGGGGTTATTAATTGAGAAGCCTTAATTTTGTTGCTTTGCAGGCAATCACTTCTATGGACTACTCTACACTGGTTAACGAAATTCGCCGAAAGGATTTTCGCCCCATTTACTTTTTAACGGGGGAGGAGCCTTTTTTTATTGACAAAATTGTTTCATTAATTGAGCATACCGCTTTAGATGAGGCAGAAAGAAGTTTTAATCAGGTAATTTTATATGGATCGGATACTACTATCGATGCGGTAATTGGTGAAGCTAAGCGCTATCCCATGATGGCCGAGCGGGTGGTGGTTATTATTAAGGAGGCGCAGCATCTTGGCAAACTGGAACTATTAGAAGCTTATGCCGAAAACCCTCAAAACAGTACGGTCTTGGTGTTTGCCTACAAGTACAAAAAGGCCGACAAGCGTAAAAAGGTGTTTTCCATTCTCGCTAAAAAGCATGTACTTTTTGAAAGTAAAAAGGTTTACGATAGTCAGGTACCCGATTGGATTGGTATGATGCTTAAAGACCACGGCTTAAAAGCTAATGGCAGGGCAATTCAAATGTTAGCCGAAAGTTTGGGTACCGACTTAGGTAGGATTGATAGTGAGGTTAACAAGCTGTCGATGATTGCCAAAAAAGGCGAGGAAATTAGTCCCGAATTGGTAGAAGCGAATGTGGGTATTTCCAAAGACTTCAACAACTTTGAGCTTTGTAATGCTTTAAATCGCAACGATTTTGAAAAAGCCTTGCGCATCCAACAATATTTTCAGTCAAATCCTAAAGATAATCCTTTGGTACTAACAATCAGCTTGTTGTATCGCAATTTCCGCATTTTAATGATCCTAGCTCAAATTAAAGGGGCTAGTCAAGGTGAGATGATGAAGCAAGCGGGCATTAACATGTATGCCTTGCCAGAATACTTGGGTGCATTAAAGTTTTATGATGTTCGGAAAATTGCGCGAATTATGGCATATTTGCGCGAGACCGATATGAAGTCTAAAGGAGTAAACAATGCAAGCAGTAGCGACAGCGAATTGCTAAAAGAGTTACTCTTTAAAATTGTATATCTATAACCCTATATTGGCCTACTGGCCTTAGATACATGCGAAAGTCGATTTTTACGTTTTGCCTAATTATTTTGAGCTTTTTCTCTGCCTCAGCTCAAAAAACCGGCACCATTAAAGGTTTTGTTTACGATAAAACCAACGAAAACCCAGTTCCATTTGCTAATGTGGTGATAGAAGGAACCAAACTTGGAGCGGTGGCCGCAAATAATGGTTATTATATTATTAACAATGTGCCAGCGGGTAATTACACCCTAAAGGCTAGTTTTATTGGTTACACCGAAACTAGTGTAGAGACTAGTGTAAGCGCAAACGGAATAGTTAGTGCCAATATTTACCTTAGTGAAAGCAGTGAGCTTTTGGATGAAGTTGAAATTTCTGCCGCACGAAAAGAGCGGGACACAAAAGTTTTAACCTCAGTAGTAACTCTCGATCCTAAAGAAATTACTCGTTTTTCCGTGGGTGGTGATGCCGATATTATTAAAGCGATTCAGGTTTTACCGGGTGTAATTACTACTGGTGACCAAGGAGGGCAGCTTTACATTAGGGGGGGCGCACCTATTCAAAACTTAATCTTACTCGATGGGATGATTATCTATAATCCCTTCCACAGTATTGGTTTCTTTTCGGTTTTCGATAATGATATTATTCGCTCAGCCGATGTTTATACGGGTGGCTTTAGCGCGGAATATGGTAGTAGAAATAGTGCGGTAATGGACGTGCGTACTCGTTCTGGCAATCGTCGTCGCTTTGCGGGAAAAGCTAGCTCTAGTACTTATACCTCTAAACTTTTGTTAGAAGCGCCACTCGGGAAAAAAAATAAAAGGGGATTGGCAAGTTCTTCGTTTTTAATCTCGGCTAAAACTTCGTATCTCGATCAAACCAGTGATATATTCTATCCTTATGTTGAAACCGAGTTTGATGGTTTGCCTTTTAGTTTTACCGATATCTACGCTAAATTTAGCTCTCAAGCCGATAACGGTTCACAGATTAATGCCTTTGGCTTCAATTTCGATGATGGAGTTCGTTATGGCTCTGCCAATAGTATCGACTGGAACTCTCGAGGTGCGGGTTTTAATTTTACGGCAGTACCTGCATCTTCTAAAATGCTCCTTTCGGGAGATGTGAGTTTTTCTGAATACGATGTTACGGCCATCGAACCGGATTTAGTGCAAACTAGCTCCATTACTGGTTTTAACGGGGGGTTAGATTTTACATACTTTTTCCGCAAAGCAGATGAGCTTAAATATGGAATTGAAGCCATAACTTATACCACCGATTTTGAAATTGACGCTTCTTTAGGTCGTTCTGTTCAACAACGCGAAAACACCACTGAACTGGGAACTTTTGTTAAATATCGTTACAGTTCCAATCGCTTAATTGCCGAGCCTAGTTTGCGCGTGCACTATTATGGTAGTCAGTTTGAAGCTAGTATTGAACCTCGTTTGGGCATAAAATACAATATAAACGATTGGTTACGTCTTAAGGCTAGCGGTGGTTTATACTCACAAAACTTAATGGCTGGTAATTCTGATCGTGATGTGGTAAACCTATTTTACGGTTTCCTTAGTGGTGTTTCTTTAGGACAGGTTCCTAGCACCTTTAGAGGAGATGATATCACCAGTAGTTTGCAAAAATCCACGCACTATGTAACTGGTTTCGAAGTGGAAATTACCAAAGAAATTTCGGTCAACATCGAAGGTTATATTAAGCAATTTCATCAAATCACCAATTTGAACCGCAACCAGATTTATGATGAATCCAGTCCAACCGCTGACGGTAAGCCTGAAATATTAGTGAAAAACTTTATTGTTGAACGCGGTTTAGCGCAAGGTATTGACTTTTTGGTGAAGTACACTAAAAAGGATTTATACCTCTGGCTAGCCTATTCTGTTGGGAAAGTTACCCGCGATGATGGTGTGAGAGAATATGCTCCAGTTTTTGACCGTCGTCATAACCTAAACTTTGTTTCCAATTATTCTTTCGGTAAGAAAAAGGAATGGGAGGCAAGCCTGCGTTATAATTTCGGAACAGGATTTCCTTTTACTCCCACGCAATTGTTTTACAGCGAACAGCCTTTTGTTGATGATCGCGGACAAACCGCAATTGATTACGATTATACCAGAGAAAACGGAGAGGCAGGAGTGCTTTATGGGGAGTTAAATACGCGTCGCTTACCAAATTATCATAGAGTGGATATGAGTCTTACCTATACTTACGACATTACCGAAATTCAAGTATTGGAAGTTTCGGTAGGAGCCACCAATATTCTTAATTATGAGAATATTTTCTTCTACGATCGTGAAGCCAATAAAAGGGTAAACCAGTTGCCAATTATGCCTACCATTTCACTTAGCTACTCTTTTTAAGTCCTGCTTAATAGCATTAGCTAAAGTATGGTCTTAATTATTTTACAAGCAAGAAGGCCTCTGATTAGCAGAGGCTTTCTTGTTTGTATGACTTTAAATAACGTGAGTTCGACTATAAATCATAGCCTCAGATTTTCACTTTTATTGGAAAAACCATTTTGTCCCCTTCTAAAAAGCGGCTTTCCGCGCCTCTGCTTCTTGCAATAGCCCGCTATTGCTTCACTGCATAGGCTTGAATTCCACTATTTACAAGGGGTCTGAGGCCTGATTTTACGTCGAATTCACGTTATATAATTATTCGTTAGGACAAAGACTGTTCATGCTCAATTGATCCTGTGAGTGTGGCGCTAATTGAACTTGGCTGGGAGATTATAAGTTATACTTAATTACACAGTAGATCGCGCGAAAGCCATCCTTCCAGTTGATTTTTTTACCTTCTTCAAAGGTTCGTCCGTAATAACTAATGCCCACTTCGTAAATGCGAATTTTCGGTATACGGGCAACTTTTGCGGTAACTTCTGGCTCAAAGCCGAAGCGTTTTTCTTTAAGACTGAGAGATTGAATAATTTCTCGACGGAAAAGCTTGTAGCAAGTTTCCATATCCGTTAAGTTCAGGTTGGTGAACATATTCGACAAGAAGGTGAGAAATTTATTTCCGATACTATGCCAAAAGAAAAGAATACGGTGTGCATTTCCTCCCATAAAACGCGAGCCATAAACTACATCTGCTATGCCGCGTAACATGGGCTTAAGGAGAATGTTAAATTCATCAGGGTCATATTCCAAATCCGCATCCTGAATGATTACATAGTCGCCTGTTGCTTCTTTAATGCCAGTATGTAAAGCTGCACCTTTTCCCATATTAACGCTGTGCTTAAAGTATTTAAGCTCTACATCGGGATTAGCGTCTCGATACAAAAACACCTTTTCCTCGGTCTTATCGAGCGAATCGTCATTTACAACGATAATTTCTTTTGCAAGATTTCCAATAAGTTCTACTTCCTTCAAGCGATCGAGGATGCTAGAGATAGTGGCTTCTTCATTAAAAGCGGGGACAATGATACTTAATTTAGGCATGTATGTAACATTTGGCTATTCGGCTAAAATAGCAATAAAAAAAACCGATGCTTCGTCTCAAACATCGGTTTTGGTTTATATTCTTTAACTCTAAATCGTTGGATATGAGCAAGAGGGATTAAATTTTTTGAAATTTAAGTGTGGTTTGTCCTAAATTAACTAAATATAAACCTCTTGCGGCCTCGCTTAGATCTACTTTTATAAGACCTGTCTCATCGATAAAAATATCTTTTTGTAGGTGCACATTTCCCGCTAGGTCGATTATGGTTAGTTTCTGCTTACCTCTTAATTTGGTTTCTAAGTTAAAGTTACCTGCGCTTGGATTGGGGTAAAGTTTCAATGTCGTTTTAACACTTTCTTTTATTGAAACTAGACCGCGGGGCGGTGGGTTAATATGTTCGCCTCCACCTTCTATTGGAGCCGAGAGTATTTGCGCTTCATTAGCGTTAATAATTGCGCTACTTTGCGCTACAACTTGTTCTGCGCCGCTTACAGCAAGAATTGCCATTAAGACAAATAGAGTTTTAAACTTTTTCATTTCCTTGAGTATTAATTTTTGTTTTCGTTTTAACAATTATTAGATAGACAATATCGCTCATGCAAAGAGTTGCCCTTCTTTTGTTAAAGTGTAGTTAAAGACTAATTTTCAAGCATTAAGCAAAGTATTTTTGAAGCCATGTCTACTTATAAAGAGCGAAGCGCAAAGCGTTTAAATTGGTTAATATCCTTAATGACCTTATCCTTACTAGGGATTACAGGCATTCAGGCCTATTGGTTAAAAAACGCTTACGATTTAAGAGAAGAAAAATTTGAACGCGAGGTAGGTTTAGCTTTAGCGGGAATTTCCGCTAGACTTGATAATTTAGAGTCGTTGCGCTTCATGTTCAATAGCTTTAACATTCAGCCTTTCTTTAGCGAGAAATTAAATCCCAAATTAGGTTTGCCCTTTGCCACCGATAGTGCCCAAAGAATGAAGGCCGGCGAACTGAAGTTAACGATGCGATTAGGAAGCGATACGGTTTTAATTTATAATAGCGACCCCAACGACTCCCTCACTTTTATAGAATCAGATAGCCTATCTCGTAATACTATTTTACGCACCCGCCCCGATGAAATGTTACGCAAAGGCGCTCAATTGGATATGCTACTGCGCAAAATGGTGAAGCACGAAATAAACCGCAGAAAACAGGATACAACTTGGATGAATCATAGTATGCTCGATTCATTAATTGCCTTCGAGCTAAAGTCGCATGGCATTGATCTTCCTTACGAGTTTTCGGTAGCCAACGAGAGGGAGGTTATCATCAGTTCTAAAAGTTGGAACCCGCAAATTCACCAACATACTACCTCATTATTTCCTAACGATATATTAACCAATGAAATCTTATCCATTGGTTTCCCGACCAAGGCAAAATACCTTTTTGGGTCGCTTTGGGGTATGCTTTTAATAAGCTTAATGTTTACGGTAGCAATTGTTTACACCTTTTATCGCACCTTAAATTTCTCGCTTAAGCAGAAGCGTATTAGTGATATCAAAACGGATTTCATTAACAATATGACCCATGAATTTAAAACTCCCATCGCTACCATAAATCTGGCAATTGATGCTTTAAGAAACCCCAGGGTTCGGCAGGATAACACCAAAATTGAAAAGTATTTTGCTATGATTAAGCAGGAAAATCTAAGGATGAACCTGCAAGTAGAAAGTGTTTTAAGAATGGCTTTACTAGATAAGCAAGAATTGAATTTAGATTTTAGTAAAGCTAGTATTCATGCCGTGATAGTGGATTGTCTCAGTCATATCTCTCTGCAACTAGAAAGTAAAAGCGGGCAACTGAAACGCTTCTTAAACGTCGATGAGACACTAGAGCTAAATATTGATGCCAATCACCTTTCCAATTCCATTATTAATATCCTCGATAATGCCATGAAATACTCCATTGGCCCACCGCAAATTAAAGTGGTAACCGAGCTAACACATAATCACTTTATATTGATTATCAGTGATCAAGGCATGGGCATGACAAAAGAGGAGCAAAAACATATTTTCGATCGGTTCTATCGGGTAAGCGCAGGCGACCTGCATAATATAAAAGGACATGGACTAGGCTTGAGTTATGCGAAAGGGATTATAGAATCGCATATGGGCACAATAAAAGTAGAAAGTGAAAAGGGTAAGGGGAGCAAGTTTTACATCTATTTACCATTAAACAACTAATATGAAAAACAACTCTGTATTACTGGCGGAAGACGATCCTAATTTTGGATCGGTTTTAAGAGATTATCTAGAACTTAACGATTTTGACGTCGTGCTAGCTGCCGATGGCCTCGAAGCTCTTCGCATCTTTAAATCGCAAGAGTCTTTCGACCTTTGTATCCTTGATGTTATGATGCCAAATAAAGATGGTTTTACCCTTGCGGCAGATATTCGGAAAATTGATAAAGAAGTACCCTTAATTTTTTTAACCGCCAAATCCATGAAGGAGGATATGGTTAAGGGCTTTCAAATTGGCGCCGACGATTACCTAACCAAGCCTTTCGATAGTGAAGTGTTACTCTATAAAATTCGCGCCCTCTTAAACCGAAAACAAGGCGATAAGGAAGAAGAACAAATTCATTTTAAAATTGGACGTTACGAGTACGACTCTGAAATGAGAATTCTTAAATTAGGTTCTAACGAAAGAACTTTAAGTCCTAAAGAAGGCGCATTACTGAAACTATTGGCTACCAATAAAAACAGCTTGTTAAAACGCAGCGATGCTTTAAACAAAATTTGGAAAGACGATAATTACTTCACGGGCAGAAGTATGGATGTTTACCTGGCCAAGGTGCGTAAGTATTTAGGCGACGATCCTAAGGTTTCAATTATTAATGTGCATAGCGAAGGTTTTCGCTTAGTTGATGAAACCTAGTAAAAACATATTATCTTTTTCCTTACTTGATAATCTGCCAAGTATGATCGGCGAGTAATTTTACGCTATTAATAAATTCCTTAAACTTTGGCTTTTGCCATTCCTCGGGGCCAATCATCGATAAAACGTAATCATCATCTTTATTTAGGTAAAGATGGTATACGTGATTTATCTCTGGTTTGAATCCCATTTTAGCGCTGTAAATTTGTGCAGCTAGATCTTTACGGTCCTGAATTTCCTTGGCCTGACGGGCCAAAAGGTCTATCTGCTCTTTAATTTGTGAGAGCTGCATATCGGTTTGCTCTTCCATCGCCGAGAGCGCTCTACTGCGAATTACCCCCTCTTTTGTGGGCCTAATTACCGCACCGCCAACAGTATGCGCATAAGGCAAAGTAGAGGGATTTTCGGTAATCTTGTCTTTATCTATTGGGTTAACAAAGTCTTTAAATTTGTCTTTTTCCATTTTAAGGCTGTATTATTTTTTTACTACGCTGCTGTGGATCTCGAATAGCGGTAGTATGTTTTATTAAAATTTTCTGATTCTCATTTCGTACCCAAGCGCTTTTCCGGAAATCCCACAAGATATCGCGGGCATAGGCCCCACTTTCATTGATATCTACGATACGTTGTGGATAATCTCTTCCCAATTCGAAATTATAAAAAGACTGCTCCATGGATGTCATCATCCAAGGTTGGTGCTTAAAAGCTAAGGGAAGCTCTCCTAATTCTGGCAGCCATTCGCTTATGAATTTGGCCTCAGGGTCTTTTTCTAGCGACTGCTTTACCGGATTATAGACGCGAATCGTATTGATACCGGTACAGCCACTTTGCATTTGAAATTGTGGATAGTGAATTCCAGGAATATAGTCGAGGAATTGCTGGGCTAAAAAGGAGGCGCCTTCTTGCCAGTTTTGCCAAAGTTGATGACAGAGAAAACTCACTAAAACCGCGCGCATTCGGAAATTTAAGTAACCCGTTTCTTGCACCGCGCGCATACAAGCATCAACTAAAGGGTAGCCTGTTTGGCCAACTTTCCATGCCTCCACTAAGGGGGGCTGTGATTCTTTTTTTAGACTATCAAAAGCGGGATTAAGATTCTTAAATTCCATACTTTCCTCCATTTCAAATTTCTGGACAAAATGAGAGTGCCAGTGTAAGCGTGAAATAAAAGCCCGCAGGTCGCGGGGAAAAGGCGAGTTCTCTAATTCCCTCATTGATCTTTGGTAAACCTGACGGATACTTAAATTACCCCATGCGAAGAAAGGCGACAGTCGGCTGCAATTCCTGCGACTTTCGTAGGGCATACCGATATGCGCTCCGTAATTTCGGTAAATCTTCTGTGTTAAGTAATCTTCTAACCTAATTTGAGCGGCACTTTCGCCTATTTTTTGAAAATTAGGAGGCCAATTTTTTAGGCGCTTCTGCAGAAGCGGACTAATGCCAAATTTGCTTTTTAAATGTGATTTTAAGGTAGGACTGCAAGACTGCCAAGCCGGTAAATTGGGCTGATCCAAATCTTGGCTCATAAAATTCCGCCAGTTTTCATCCCAGTCAATCCGATTCTTACGTCCTCTTTGAACCGCATTTTGTTCTAATTCCTTCCATAAAATGCCCTTTTCGGTGAAGAGTTTTGCTAATTTCTTATCGCGCTGATAACTTAGGTCTTCGCCAGTTTCTTGGTAGGAATAAATTCCTTTGATTATATAGTGTTCGGCTATTTCTGAGAATATTTCATGGCCATCTCCTTCTAAAACCAATATTCCGTTAAAGGCCTGTTTGTTAGTGGCCTGCATATCTACCAGCGAGTGATACTGAGCATGCCAATGGCGTAATGACCAAGAAGGGTCTTGAGAATAGAAATCTTCAAAAATAAAAATCCCCAAAAGTGGAAGCCCATCTGCAATAGCAAGCTTTAAAGGGGCATGATCTTGCCAGCGCAAGTCACGCTTAAACCAGATAAGATTTAAGGCTTCTTTCAAGCTAAACGTAAATTAGCCCTTCATTCGAATCGCCATAAGTAGTAAAGTCGCCACAAGTATAAGACATGGCACTCATTAGTGCCAATAAGGCGTCGAGGTGATGCCAAGTTTTAATATCGGATATGTTAAAACGAATGGGATCTTTAATACAAGACTTTAGGCGTAAGGCACATTCACGAATGGCACTTTTGCTGGATTTATAACCAAAGTCGGCTAAATTGAATCGCTGCGCCATCATTTTGGGGTAAGTCTCAAAAACAACGCTTCCTGCTTCTTGGCAATAGGCGCTTAAATCCATGGCGCGTGCGGCTAATCCACCTAAAAACATAGGCGACATGGCTTTGGTTTCTATATCGGCTCTACGAAAATGATAATTAGAAAAACCCTCTAGCCCTTTATATACTCCAGGCAGAGAAAGTGGGGCATCTAAAAAAATACGCTTAGGCTTGAAATGAGCTACGGCGTTTTTAATAAATTGGTCGGCATCAACCTTTGCCTCCGCCTCTAAAAACAAGATTTGATTATCTTGAAAAATTGCGATGACGGTATTGCCTGACAGTTTGCTGCCGTAGTCTATGCCAAAAATTACGGACATATTAATTGTTGCTACTAAAAATTTCCTTGATTCGTTGGTTGCGGTAAGTAAATATCTCCGCCACTCTACTTTTTACAATTATGGGGTGAAATAGTTTACCTAGAGGGCCAAAAGGCACTTGATAGTTTACAATATCAATAATTTCAGTGCCACCTTCCACCGCTTTAAAGAAGTGCTGATGGTGCCAAATTTTAAAAGGCCCCTCGATCATACTATCGATAAAATACTCACCTTTTTTCACTTGGGTAATTTCCGAACTCCAGGGTAAGGCTATGCCCAATAAGGGGGCAACTTTATAGGAGATAACCATACCAGCATACATTTCTTGTTGCTGCTCATCAATCATGCGCATATTCATTTCGGGAGGCGTAAGTTGCTTGAGGTTGATTGGTTGAGAAAAAAAATCCCAAGCTTCTTGCTTACTTAAGGCAACAAACTGTTTAGCTTTTATGGTATACATGTAAATCTGATTCCCCCATAGAACACGACTCGAGGAAATAGGTTCAAATGAGGGAGCTAAAAAAAAAGCTCCGCTGTTGCGGAGCTTTATATTTTAACGTGAGTTCTACTATAAATCATAGCCTCAGATTTTCACTTTTATTGGAAAAATCATTTAATCCCCTTCTAAAAAGCGGCTTTCCGCGCCTCTGCTTCTTGCAATAGGTTGCTATTGTTTCAAGGCATAGGCTTGAATTTCACTATTTACAAGGGGTCTGAGGCCTGATTTTAGGTCGAATTCATGTTATTTTAGGTTCAGCTTTTTATTAAAAAGAATCCCACATACTATCGTACTTAACGGCACGTGGGGTAATAGACATTACTGGAATTTCACTGTGGTAGATGACCTCCTGTAGCTCATTGCCTAGTAGGTAATCGCTTAACTCCCCACCAGGGCCGTCTTCTTCGGTAATTATTACTAAATCACCCTTAGCTTCGTAGGCATAGTTAAGGATATTACGTACTACACTTTTACGCTTAGGGTTTTCTATTAAGGTTGTTTCGCAAACTACGCCATGATCGGTAATAAATTTCTCTACCTGGTGAATATGGCCGCGTAAAATATTGAGTTTCGACTCATCTTCTTTAACACCAACCACTAAAATTTTCGAGCCAAAAATACGAGCGTATTTTAAAGCAGGACCTACTTTCTCTTTACTGTGGCGATCCATCAATAAGGGGAAAATAATAGTTTCAATCTTCTCAATATTACGTACCCCTTTAATGGTAACTACAGGAGGTTTAACCAAGGTAGCAGTGCGGTAGGCATTACTGCCAATAAAACGTTTTCGCAAGTTTTGAGGCTTGCCATTCGTTCCCATTATTACTAAGTCAGCATCTATTAAAGTACTTACACGAGCAATTTCTTCATACACAACTCCTTCGGCAATCATCGTATTTACCGTGAAACCCGATTTTGTAGAGAACTCTTCAGCAATCTTTTTAACCTCTTCCGTTACCTTCTGACGTAGGTCGTCGGAATTTTTTGAGTCAAATAATTTAGCAAATGCTCTTGAGTCTTCAATAACTGAAAGTATGGTGAACTGCGCGTTTTCAGAGGCTTTTGCGAAGATCAAAGCCTGGTTTAGTGCATTGAGTGATTGTTCCGAAAAACCAATTGGCACTAAAATTTTAAAGGAGTCAGACATATATTAATTTTCTTTGGCCCAAATTTAAGTTTAATACCCAAATTAAGCATGCAAGCCTCGGAAATAATTGTCAATAGCGATAATAGTATATATCACCTGAAATTAAAAAATGGTGAAGTCCCACAAAAAATAATTACCGTTGGTGATCCAGATCGGGTGGAAGCTGTGGCTCAGCATCTCGACCAAGTATTTTGGCGCAAGCAAAATCGTGAGTTTCATATTGCTTCAGGACGAATCGGGCAGGAGGACTTGCTTATTATTTCCACCGGCATTGGTACCGATAATATAGACATTGTTTTGAACGAGCTGCAATTGGCCTATGCTTGGGATTTAAGTTCCCGTGCTCCTTTCGCGGAGGAGCGGCCGCCTTTGCAAATTATTCGCTTGGGTACCAGTGGTGCTTTGCGTCCTGAAATCGAATTGGATAGTATTTTAATTTCGAAAGCAGCGCTGGGTTTTGATGGCTTAATGTATTTCTATGAAAATACTTTCGACTTCCCTGATTTGGGACTGAAGGATTTTCCCCGACCCTATCTAGCGGAAGCGGATGCTGGCCTTTTAAAGCACTTCAGCAGCATTGCGCATAATGTTGGCACCACAGTTACCGCCAATGGTTTTTATGGGCCACAGGGACGCAGCGTGATAAGTCCAACTAAGAATAAAACTTTTCTTAATGATTTGGCATCCATGCAAATAAAAACCGGCCGAATTACCAACTTAGAGATGGAAACGGCCGGAATTTATGCTTTGGGCACTTTACTAAATATGCAGTGCATTTCGCTTTCTGCAATTTTGGCTAACCGTCTTTTAGGAACTTTTAGTGCTAAGCCTGAGCAAAGTACTCAAGCCTTAATTAAAGCTGCCTTAGAGGTGTTTAGCGTGCCACATTAACCGCGCGAGTTTCGCGGATAACGGTAATTTTAACCTGACCAGGGTAGGTCATTTCATTCTGTATTTTCTGAGAGATGTCGAAGCTGATTTTTGCAGCATCAGCATCGGTAACTTGCTCGCAGTCCACGATTACGCGTAGTTCTCTACCCGCTTGAACAGCATAAGCTTGTGTTACCCCTTTCTGAGCAATGGCTAATTGTTCGAGATCTTTTAAACGCTGCATGTAGCTTTCGGCAATTTGGCGTCGAGCGCCCGGGCGAGCACCAGAAATACCATCACAAACCTGAATGATTGGCGAGATTAAACTGGTCATTTCAATTTCGTCGTGGTGAGCACCGATGGCATTACATACCTCCGGTTTTTCGCCGTATTTCTCGGCCATTTTCATTCCTAAGATGGCGTGAGGTAATTCGCTTTCTTCCGAAGGAACTTTGCCAATATCATGCAAAAGACCGGCACGCTTGGCAATTTTAGGATTGAGTCCTAATTCCGCGGCCATAATTCCACAAAGGTTAGCTACCTCGCGGCTGTGCTGCAGCAAGTTTTGACCATAAGAAGAACGGTATTTCATTCTACCCACCATCCGCACGAGTTCAGGATGCAAACCATGCACGCCTAGGTCGATGGTAGTGCGCTTGCCCACTTCAAAGATTTCCTCTTCAATCTGTTTTTTCGTCTTCGCACAAACTTCTTCGATACGAGCCGGGTGAATTCTGCCATCCGAAACAAGTTTATGAAGGGACAGGCGAGCGATTTCACGACGAACGGGATCAAAACAGCTTAAGATAATTGCCTCGGGCGTATCGTCTACAACGATTTCTACGCCGGTCGCCGCTTCAATAGCGCGAATGTTTCGTCCTTCTCTTCCGATGATGCGACCTTTTACATCGTCGTTTTCAATATTAAATACCGATACGCTGTTTTCTACCGATTGCTCGGTGGCAACGCGCTGAATGCTTTGGATTACAATTTTACGTGCTTCTTTAGCGGCAGAAAGTTGGGCCTCTTCCATGGTAGTTTGGATAAAAGCGGCGGCGCTGGTGCGGGCTTCTTCTTTAAGAGCCTCTAACATTTGGTTTTTCGCTTCTTCGGGGCTAAGACCAGAAATTACTTCTAATTGCTCCACCTGCTTGCGATGCATTTTTTCTAATTCTACGGCACGTCGATCGTTAGCTTCAACTTTTAAGGCTAACTCTTCTTTAACCTTTTGATTTTCTTTGAAATCACGCTTATTGTTTTCAGCGTGTTCTTTTGCACGAGCTTCACGTTCTTTCGTGGTATTATAGCGTTCGGTAAGCTTTTGCTCTCTCTTACTGATTACCTTTTCGTGTTCTGCTTTAAGTTCTAAGAACTTTTCTTTGGCTTGTAAGATTTTCTCTTTCTTAATACTCTCGGCTTCCTTTTGAGCTTCTTCTAAAATCTTAGCGCTCTTGCTTTTAAGGGCGGTTTGGTTTAGTACATAGGCTATAACAAAGCCTATTACTAGTCCACCAATACCCATAATAATTGTTAGTGTTTCCATTTATTAATTTTTGGTCATAAAAAAACCCGCACCCTTTCCGTGTTTCGTCTAAACTCCGTTCAGACAGGATCGGAGCTTACCAGGCAATTTCGGTCTTCCTCTGCGTGGAGGCATGACCTAGAAAACCTGAGCTAAACTCCTATAAAGTTAATGTTGAGTTTAGCAAATACAGGAATAGGATGCGGGAAAATAATTAAAGAACGTTCGCTAGTCGATAGCTTGTTTCAGTTTAATGGCCAGTTTATCTAATTGCTTACCTACTTCTACACCATCTACCAAATGGTCGGTATGAATTTTTTCTAAACGAGAAGCAAGCTGTAAGGCGCACATGGCCAAAAGGTCTTGCTTATCTCTAACGGCATAACCATCTTCATATTTATGAAGGATAGCGTCTATGCTTTTTGCAGCTTTACGAATATTTTCTTCTTCATCTCTACGGATGGTAAGAGGATAAACCCGGTCGGCCAAATTCACTTTTATCTTAAGTAAGTCAGACATCTAAACAGATGGCGATTATTCGTTTAACAAGGCTATGCAGCGATCAATTTCCCGCATAAGCGAGCCTAATTTTGCTTTGGCTTGGCTGGCTTCCTCTGGGCTACCAGCTAAACCGCGGGCTAAGCGTACCCTTTGCAATTCGGCTTGCGTTTTTTGAAGCAATTGAGATTGTTCGTCTAAACTTTGTTTTAAAAGGGCTATTTGCTCTTTTAATTTTTGGTTTTCTGATTTAACTACCAAATGATCGGTGATTAGCTGGTTGGCTAAGTTTTCGATGCTGCTTATTTTGGCGTCAATCTGACTCATTTCTCTTATTACTCCAATGGTCAAAGGTAGGGAGAGTGTTTTGTTCTACAAACACCTTAAGAGAGAATAATTGTAGGTGAACGAATTACTTTTGTTAAAGCACTGCAATACATATCGGTTTGAATCTTAAACCAGTTGTTATTTGGAAACAAAAGCCTCAAAATCTATTTTTCATTAAAAGCTTTCTAGCCCAAATCTCTCCAACCTATTTCGCATTGGTAATTATGCTTCAGCTATAAATTAAGAATTAAAAAGGTCGGATGCCTATTTTCACGTCGGACTCGGGTTTTATCCTATTTTTGCAGCGGCTTTGACACTAGAAAAACCCTAAAAATGCGGAACTTTTTTATTTCCCTACTTTTCATTTTATACTCTTTCTGGCTGCAAGCGCAGAAGGTTTATCCCCAAGATTATTTCGCTTCGCCGATTAATTCGCCCATTATTTTGGCGGGGACCTTTGGGGAGCTGCGCACGAATCATTTTCATTCGGGCATTGATATAAAAACGGAGGGGCGCATAAATATGCCTATTCTTGCTTCCGCAGAAGGCTATATCAGCCGCATTAAGGTTTCTCCTTATGGCTTTGGTAAAGCCCTTTATTTGCGACACCCCAATGGCTATACTACTGTCTATGGTCATCTTCAGTCTTTCGATCCAAAAATTGAAGCCTTTCTTAAAGAAGAGCAAAAACGAAAAAGCTCTAATGAGGTCGATCTATTTCCTGCGGCGGGTCAATTTAGTTTTGCCCAGGGCGAACAAATTGCACTTTCGGGCAATACTGGTGGCAGCGGTGGTCCGCACTTACATTTTGAAATTCGTAGTACCGCCACCGAAAAAATTATCAACCCTTTACTTTTTGGCTTAGAAGTAGCCGATAATATCCACCCAGAGCTTAAAGATTTACAAATTTACCTTTTTGCAAATGGTGAGGTGCAAGGCCAAGAGGAACGTAGTTTACTGTCTGAGGGAAATGGTAATTATCGCCTGAGCGGAAATGGAGTAGTGGAAGTAGAAAGTGATTTTGCATTAGGAATTCATGCCATTGATAGATTGGATGGTGCTTCTAATCGAAATGGTGTTTATGAATTAAAGCTTTTTGTAAACGACGATTTACACTATCATTTTCAAATGGAAACTTATGCTTTCGCTGAAACTCGTTTTATCAATAGTCACATCGATTTTGCCTTAAAGGATTGCTGTCGTCGGGTATTACATAAACTCTACCTCGAGCCCAATAATCAGTTGAGTGTTTATCCTAGAGGAGAAAAAGGCGACTTGATTAGCTTTGAGAAAGATACTGTGGTGCAAATTCGTATCGAAGCCGCCGATTATGAAGGTAATACTAGCAAGCTTAGCTTCCAATTAGATTATAAGCTAGGAATGCCAATTGAGGAAGATGCCGAGAATTTGCCTTTAAAGAAATGGGCCTACAATAAGCCGCATCAATATGAAAAGCAAGGACTGAGTGTGAACTTTAAAGCGGGTTCTTTTTACCGCGACATCTTTTTTGAACATGAGGTTTTAGAGCCTGTTAAGGGCTTTTTAAGCGAAGTACATCGCGTGGGCTCAACAGCGATTCCCATCCAAAATTACTACGACTTAGGTATAAGTGTTCGGTATCTTAATCCGAAATGGGATCCTAAGAAATTATGTATTGTAGGGGTAAAAGATGGACGGATTATAGATTATGAAGGGGGTAGTTTTTCCATTAATATGGTGCGAACCCGCACCCGTAATTTTGGCGATTTTGCAGTGGCGATCGATACTATCGCTCCTACCGTGAAGGCGGTTAATTTCGCATCTGGCGAAAGCCTAAAAGGGAAAGACCCTTTGCTGATTGAAATTCGCGACGACTTAAGCGGAATAAAAAATTATAATGCCTGGATTAACGAGCAGTGGTGGCCCGTGTATTATGATGCCAAAAAGAAAAGACTCATCTTAAATTTGGAAGATTTACCCAGTGAAGTGAGTAAACATAGTTTACGATTAGTGGTTGAAGACGATAAAAAGAACCAAAGTGAGGAAAATTGGGAACTTATTGTTCCTTAGATGCTATTTTCGCATTTTGTTCGTTAAGGCTAAGAATGAAGTATTACCTATTATTTATTTCTCTTTGTATCACTTTTTTTGCGCAGGCACAAGAAGAGGCAAAACCATTGCAGCTTAGTGGTGTGGTGTTAAGCGGTGATTCTATTCCGCGGCCTATTCCTTTTGCACATGTTTACAATGAAAAAGTTTCCCGCGGCACGATGACCGATTCAGAAGGTTTCTTTTCCTTCGCTGTTTTGCCAGGTGATACCGTAATTTTTTCCTGCATTGGTTTTCAAAAAGAATATTTAGGCATTCCAGATACTTTAAATCTTACTGCCTATTTAGCGCGCATTCAAATGAAACGCGACACCACCCTACTCGAGGAAGTAACACTTTATCCTTGGCCTACTCGCGATCGTTTTAAGGAAGCTTTTTTAGCCACCAACATCACTACAACAGCCAATGATATTGCTATGCGAAACTTAGCTTCGCAGGCTTTAAAAGATCGCGCTGCTGCTATGGGCATAAGTCCAGAGGAAGCGCAAGACATGTCTATTAATATTCAAAATCAAGATATTTATAATTTCGGTCGATACTCCAATCAGGCTAACGGGGGCACCGCAATACTAGGCGCTTTATCTAATCCTTTAGCTTGGCACCAGCTCTTTCAATCTTTTAAGTAGTGATTAAAAAACTCATGCGCGCCAGGCTTTTCCTTACCATTATAGCTATCCTCTTGTTTTGCTCCACCGGTTTATACTCCCAAACTATTTTTGGCACCATTACCGACGACAATGGCAAAGGGATAGACGGTGTAAAAGTCACTCAGGGTTCCTTTTATACCTTAAGTAATAACGATGGCAGCTATAAGCTAGATGTGCAAGCCGGCAAAAACTTACTGATCCATTTCACCAATTTTGGCTATTTACCTGATACTACCTATATCAGTATCGCCAAAGGGCAGAAGCGTGAAATAAACCGCCGCATAATCTTAATGGAAAATGTTTTAGGCAATATTGATATCGTAGATCGCAAAGCTCGTTTCGATAATCAGGTGCAAGTAGGGTTAAAATCTATCGAAGCCTTTGTTGGTCCAAACTCAGGGGTAGAAGGGATAATAAAAACCTTACCTGGTGTAAGTAGCTATAGTGAGTTATCATCCCAATATTCGGTGCGTGGCGGAAATTTCGATGAAAACCTCGTCTATGTAAATGGCATTGAAGTCTATCGCCCATTTTTGGTAAGGAACGGTCAGCAAGAGGGCATGAGTTTTATTAACTCGGCTATGGTAAGCAATGTCAACTTTTCGGCGGGTGGCTTTGAAGCGCGTTACGGCGATAAAATGTCGTCGGTTTTAGATATTACCTATCGTAAGCCCAAAGAATTCGCCATGACCTTAGAAGGTAGTTTTTTGGGAGGTAACTTGGTATATGAAAACACGCACTTAAATACTAAGCTCAGTGCCATGGTGGGTGCCCGTTACCGTACTAATCAGTTATTGGTGGGGTCTTTAGATACAGAAGCGGATTTTGTGCCGCAGTTTACCGATGTACAAGCATATTTAACTTACGATTTAAACGATAAATGGGAGCTTAATTTCCTCGGAAATTATTCGCGTAATCTGTACCAAGTTATTCCACAAAGTCGCACCACAGATTTTGGAACTATTCAGGAGTCCTTGCGGCTTAACGTATTTTTCGACGGTAAAGAAGATTATGATTTTACCACTCGGTTTGCCGCGGTAGGTGCAAAATATCGCCCTAGTAAAAATATGCAATTGCGTTTTCAAGGTTCGGTCTTTCAAACAACCGAGCAAGAATATTTCGATGTTATTGGCGCTTATCGCTTAGGCGAATTGAACACCAATTTAGGAAGCGATGATTTTGGCGATATCACTTTTACGCGCAGTATTGGTTCCTTTCAAAATTACGCCCGGAATTACCTCGATGCCATTGTGGCGAATGTGAGCCATAATGGTATTTACGATAATAATGAAGTTACCTGGCGCTGGGGCGTGAAGGTGCAAATGGAAGATATTATTGATCGTTATAAAGAATGGGAACGCATCGATTCTGCGGGCTATAATGTGCCCAATGGTACTGGTTTTAACTACGATTCGCTTATTGTTACTTCCGTAGATGCGCAAGGAAACCCACGCGGAGGTATAGTTTATAGTTCGGTTAGACAAGAAGATAGCCTGAAACTTTTCGAAAGCTTTGCTAGTAAGGTTAATGTAAACTCTTTTCGTTTTACCGCTTATGCAGAAAGGTCACGAATATTTGATTTGGAAGACCACGGAGATCTATTCTTAAACTTAGGAATTCGTAGCCATTACTGGACTTTTAATCAGCAAAATGTAATTAGTCCCCGCGCAAGTATTAGTTGGAAACCAAATTGGGAAAAGCGCGATATGGTTTTTCGTTTTTCAAGCGGATTTTATTATCAACCGCCTTTTTACCGTGAGATGCGTAGGTTAGATGGTGGATTAAACGAAGACATCGTTGCGCAGCAGTCTGTCCATTTCGTTTTAGGAAACGATTATCAATTGCGTATCTGGAACCGTCCTTTTAAAATGGTTACCGAAGTGTACTATAAGTACATGAACAATCTCATTCCTTATGATCTCGATAATGTTCGTTTGCGTTACCGCGCGGAAAATAGTGCGACTGGTTTTGCGACGGGAATTGATTACCGTATAAACGGTGAGTTTGTAAAGGGTATCGACAGTTGGGCTAGTGTTTCCTTTATGACGATACAAGAAGATATTGAAGGCGATGGGGCAGGATTTTTACCACGCCCTACCGATCAACGATTTAATTTTAAAATCTTCTTTCAAGATTATTTACCCAACGATCCTACTTTTAGAGTAAGCCTAACCTTGGCTTATGGTACGGGTTTACCTTTCGGTCCACCACAAGCTACCGCTGCAGAACGTGTGTTTAGATTACCTGCCTATCGCCGGGTAGATATTGGATTTTCTAAAGTTTTAAAGAGCGCGGGCAAGGTTTATAACAATAAGTATCTCGATAGCTTTGAAAGTTTATGGATAGGCTTGGAGGTTTTCAACTTGCTTGATATTACCAATACCATTAGCTATTTGTGGGTAAAAGATATTAGTACCGCACGCGATTATGCTGTGCCAAATTATTTAACCCCACGTCTTCTTAATGTTAAGATGGTGGCTAAGTTTTAATTTCTGCTTTTCATTCCCTTATAAAGGTCTATTTTTGCAGCCCAAAATTGGAAATTATGTTCAGTAAATATTTACGTTTAGGTTTAACGGCGCTCTTCTTTGGCTTGTCGGTATGGCAATTTATCGAAGTAGAAATTGGCAATGGCATCATGTGGTTATTGCTGGCGAGCTTAGTTATCTTCACCTATTTCCGTAATGAAAGTATCCTATTAGCTTTCTGGTACTTGCGTAAAAACGATATGGTAAAAGCCCAAAAGGCACTAGGTCGTATTAAAGATCCTGAGAATGCTTTGATAAGAGGCCAATTAGCTTATTACTATATGCTTTCGGGAATGATAGAGTCGCAAAATGGCATTGGTAAAGCCGAAGCCTATCTGCGTAAAGCCTTAAAAACTGGCTTGCGCATGAATCACGATCAGGCCATGGCAAAATTGCAATTGGCGGGTATCGCTCTGGCAAAAAGGCGTAAACGCGAAGCTCAGATTCTTTTAACAGAAGTTAAAAAGTTGGATACGAAAGGCATGCTTAACGATCAGGTTAAGATGTTAAAACAACAAATGAAGCGCATTTAATTTTTTGAAGCCCAAAAAGAAAAAAAGTAGTCCTAGAAAAGGAAAGGCAAAAAGTACTCGAAGAAGAGGAAAAACCCAAAAGAGATCAAAACTTAGGCGCTTTCTCCTCCTTTTTGTAAAGCTTGGTTTTTTAGGATTTTTCACTTTTGCTCTTTTTGTAAGTAGCGTTTATTTAGGGTTTTGGGGACCGATTCCTAGCGCCCAAGACCTGAGTAGAATTGAGCAGGCCAAAGCCACTCAGATTCGAAGTAAAGAAGGTGAGCTCCTAGCGAAAATATATAGCCAAAACCGCGATCCTCTTAGCTTTGAGGAAATGCCACAACACTTGCGCGACGCCCTAACTTCTACCGAAGACGAAAGGTTTTACGAGCATAATGGCATTGATTACCGCAGTTTAATGCGCGTGGTTTTCAAAACTATCTTAATGGGCGATCGCAGCGCGGGCGGTGGCAGTACCATTAGTCAACAATTAGCGAAAAACCTATTTGGTCGTCCCGATTTTTCGTGGTTTAGTATGCCCGTTAACAAGGTGAAGGAGATCATTATCGCTCGCCGCATCGAATCCATTTACTCGAAGGATGAGATTATAACCTTATACCTAAATACCGTAAGTTTTTCGGAAAATACTTTCGGTATTGCAGCGGGCAGTTTGCGCTTTTTTAATCGCCCACCCAAACAATTAAAGCTGCAAGAGTCAGCCGTATTAATCGGCTTATTAAAGGCGAACACCTACTACAATCCTCGTTTAAACCCCGAGCCTGCCTTGGAGCGTCGTAATACGGTGCTGGCGCAGATGGCAAGAAGTGAGAAAATTTCGCTTGCAGAAAAGGATTCCCTGCAAGCTCTGCCTCTGCGGTTGAGCTATCGCAATTTAGACCGAGAAAGCCCGGCGGCCTATTTCAGCAGTCAGGTTAAAGGTGAATTGCAAAAGATTTTAGCCGATAAACTTCGTCCCGATGGACGCGAATGGCAAATTGAAACCGATGGATTAATCGTAACAACAACCTTAGAGGCGAAACTGCATAATGCCTTGCGCAATGCCGCTTTAGCGCATCTAAGCCAATTACAGAAAAAGTTTGACCAACATTGGTCCAGCAAAAATCCTTGGTCTTCTAATCAGTTGTTTTTTGATCAAAAATTAGCGCAAACACCTTGGTTTAAGAGGATGTTAACTAAGGGCTTAAGCGAGGAAGAGATTTTCGCGGAAGCAAAAAAAACGCGGCCGATGCGTTTATATCACCCCGGCGGATTTATTGAAAAGAAACTTAGCATTGAAGACTCCTTAAGCCATTATTTAAAGCTTTTACGGATTGGTTCGGTGGCCCTAGATCCGCGATCGGGAGCAGTACGAGCGTGGCTAGGCGGCTCTAATTTCCGCTATTTACCTTACGATAATGTGCTCGCGGTAAAACCCACGGCCTCTACTTTTAAACCACTTGTTTACGCAATGGCTTTAGAAAATAACGAAGAGCCTTGTACCTACTTATCTGCCGAAAGGCAAGAGTACCCTGGCTACGATAATTGGTCGCCCCGCAATTACGACGATAAGTACGAGGGCTATTTTAGCATGACGGGCGCCTTAAAAAAGTCGATCAATACAGTTACGGTAGAGTGGTTAATGAAATACTCGGAAGAGGAATTGGCCATTTTAGCGCGTAAAATGGGGATCGAAAATAAATTACCCGAAGGTCCGAGTATCGCCTTGGGCACGGGCTCGGCCTCTCCACTTGAAATGGCTATTGTGTATGCTTGTTTCGCCAATGGTGGTTTTAAGGTAGAGCCTTATTTAATTGAAGAAGTGCGGTCCTCTGCGGGAGATATTATTTATAGGCATCTGCCGAAGAGCAAAGAAAGAGTGCTAAAAGAGAACACCGCAACTTTAATGAATTATATGTTGCAACAAGTGGTAAAGGATGGAACAGCGGGCTCGCTCTCGTGGCGCTATGGTATTAAGGATGAGTGGGCTGGTAAAACAGGTACTTCTCAAAATTATGCGGATGCTTGGTTTGTAGGCTATAATGATGCCTTGGTAATGAGTACTTGGATGGGGGGCGAAAATTCCCTCATTCGTTTTCGTTCGGGCGCTTTAGGCTCGGGCTCTGCTATGGCTTTACCAGTTTTTGGCGCGACGATCAGAGATTTTAAAGGTTCCGCTTATCGTCGCAATCAGTGGCTTGATTTAGACTCGAATCAGCGGGAAGTTTTAGCTTGCGCAGATTGGCGTGAGGCAAATGTGGGAGAGAAGCTAATGGACTTGCTGGATAGAATAGTGGAAGACCCTGACAATAATGAGAAAGAAAAGGGCGATTCGTGGTGGAACCGAATGTTTAAAAAGAAAAAAGACTGAGCGCAAACCCAGTCTTTTGATGAGTCTCAGAAATTTGGTTTCATCAAATTCCGTTGGAGTTTTTTCTAAGGATTATAGCCGAAAACTCTTTTAAGAATACTACTAACTCTTGCGGCAGGATCTTGTCTGATCTTAGCCTCTTCTTGGGCTACCACTAAAAACAATCCATTTAAGGTTTGATCCAAAACGTAGTCTTCTAAATTGGGATTTACCTTTTGTACAAAAGGAATGCGATTGTAATTAGAAGCTATGGGATTCCAGTATTTGGTGAGCTCTACTTTGGTTATAGCATCTTTAATTACTGGTCGGAAAGCCGCTTTTAGTTCATCTCCAGTCGTTCTCCTTAAATATTGAGTAGCTGCATCGTTATCGCCGCGGTAAATGGCAAACACATCGTTAAAGCTCATTTTACTAATGGCGTTTACAAAGATGGGGGTGGCTTTAGCAGATGCTTGTTCGGCCCCGTGATTGAGTGTTTCAACAAACTGATCTACCAAATTGCCCATGCCTAAGTCACGCAAAGTAGTGGCGGCACGATCCGCTTCTGGAGGAAATGGAATTTTTATAAGAGAATTGTTTAAAAACCCATTATTGGCCGAACTACTGCTAACGGCATTGGTTATACCCACACGTAAAGCTTCTTTGAGGCCAGTGCTAATTTCACTCTCACTCGGTGGTAGGTTGGAGGCTCCTTGGGCACCTTGTTCGGCAATTTGCATTAAAACATCGCAGGATGTTGTAGTAAATAGTACCAAGGCCAGAGCTAATAGTCTTTTCATCGTTTTATAAAATTTACTGGGCAAGGTCGGAAAAAAAATAAATGAATTTTCAATTTTGACGCAAGCTTTATAAACTGAGTTCAAGGTAAAATTAGGTTTCAGACCTTTTATAGTTAGTGGCTTTTAGCTAAGCCAAAGCGCTGAAGTAATAACGGGCTATTGTGAAGGGCTAAGGCACTTAAAAACGCTTTTTAGAAGAGGCTTAGCAGTGTTTTTTCAATTAAAACGATAACCCTGCCTCTAGTTCATTTGCTGTAGCCCGCTGCAGCTGCACGATCTAGATATGGTTTGTCCTTTTCTTGAAAATCTCAGACTATAATTTAACGCCGAACTCAGGTTGATAGTAGAAAGAATACCTTTGAATACTCTCAAAAAAGATTAATGCAAGCAGAAATAATAGCCATTGGCGACGAAATTCTAATTGGGCAAACCATAGATACAAATTCTTCATTCATAGCGACTCAGCTTAATTTGCTGGGTATAAAGGTAGAGCAGAAGCGGGTAATTGCCGATTGCGATGTAGCCATTCGTATAGCTTTAGATAGCCTTCACCCAAAAACTACGATGGTTTTTATGACGGGGGGTTTAGGTCCTACCAAAGATGATATCACCAAAAAAACCTTACTCGATTATTTTGGAGGAGAGATGGTTTTTAATGAGGCAGTATATGAGAATGTATTATCACTATTTCAAAGCTTTAACCGCGAGCCTAAAGAGGTGCATCGCCAACAGGCCTATGTGCCTAGTTCCTGCAAGGTGATTATTAATGATGTGGGAACCGCACCTGGTATGCACTTTGAAAAAGGGGGCAGACATTATTTTTCCAGCCCAGGGGTGCCTTATGAAACCGAACATTTGGTAAAAGATAAAATAGTGCCTTGGATTATTGAGCACTTCGAGGCGGGCGGCTTGTTTCATAAAACAGTTTTGGTGCAAGGACGGGGCGAAAGCGATTTAGCCGAAATGTTAAGCGAATGGGAAGCAGCTTTAGCGCCTAATTTAAAGTTTGCCTATTTACCCTCTCCTGGCTTGGTTCGCTTGCGCTTGACAGGATTTGCAGAAAGCAATGCCAAAGCCAAAGAAGAAGTGGAAGAGCAGATGAGAGGTTTAGAAAGCATTTTGGGGCCTTTAATTTTTGGAGAAAATACCCAGTCGCTGGAAGAAGTGGTAGGGATTTCTCTTAAAAAATACGGACTAACCCTCGCGCTCGCAGAAAGTTGTACCGGCGGCTACATTGGCCATTTAATTACCAGTATCGCGGGCAGCTCAGAATATTTTAGGGGCGGCGTAATGAGCTACAGCAACGAAACGAAAAGTGATTTCTTAGGCGTTAGTAAAAAAAGTTTAGAAAATTTCGGGGCCGTAAGTGAGCAAGTTGCCATCGAAATGGCGCAAGGAATTCGGGCTCGAATGAAAACAGATTTTGGTGTTGCTACCACAGGAATTGCAGGCCCAGGTGGCGGAACTGACTCAAAACCAGTGGGTACCGTTTGGATTGCAATAGCAGGTCCTGATAAAACCAGCACGAGAAGGTATCAGTTTGGAAAGGATCGAGGGCGTAATATTCGCAAAACGGCTTTGATGGCTTTAGACCTTCTTCGAAAAGAAGTTCAGAAATTTACTCAATAGGTTTGTGTAGCTGTAAAATTTACCTACTTTTGCCAACCCAAATTTAAGAAGCGAAATCCATGTCAAGAGTATGTGAGCTGACCGGTAAAAAGGCAATGTCAGGAAATAATGTTTCCTTTTCAAATAAGAAAAACAAGCGCAAGTTCAATGTGAACTTAATGCGTAAGCGTTTTTACCTAGCGGAAGAGGATCGTTGGATCATTCTACGTGTTTCAACATCAGCGTTGAAAAATATTAATAAGAAAGGTTTGGCTGCGGTTTTAAAGGACGCGCGTGCCAACGGATATCTAACCAAGTAAAGAATTAGATAGCAATGGCCAAAAAAGGTAATCGTGTGCAAGTGATTTTGGAATGCACTGAGCATAAAACAAGCGGAATGGCAGGAACGTCTCGTTACGTATCTACCAAAAACAAAAAGAACTCTCCAGATCGTATGGAGCTTAAAAAGTATAATCCTATACTAAAGCGTCATACAGTTCATAAAGAAATTAAATAAAACAGTAAACCATGGCAAAGAAAGTTGTTGCAACACTTAAATCTGGTGACTCCGCCTCTTTCACTAAGGTGATTAAAATGGTAAAGTCAGAAAAAACTGGTGCTTATTCTTTTGAAGAAAAGATTGTAAATAAAGAGCATACAAAAGACTTTTTTAACTAAGTCGAAAGTATATTATTTAAAGACCCGCTATCTTTTGGTAGCGGGTTTTTTGTTATCAGATAGAGTGTTCAATAAGAGTCGTTTGCTATTTCGGGCAATACCACTCTTTTTTAGGATATTTGCCAATATTTTTCAAACATGGGTATATTCGGAAAACTCTTCTCCAAAGAAGAAAAAACCGCTCGCTTAGAGCAAGGTTTAGAAAAAACAAAAGAGAGTGTTTTTTCTAAATTAACCAAGGCCATAGCAGGTAAGAGTAAGGTTGATGATGAGGTACTAGATGAATTAGAAGAAGTACTGATTAGCTCTGATGTGGGTGTTTCAACTACCGTAAAAATTATTGAACGTATTGAAGCTAGAGTAGCACGGGATAAATACGTGAGTACCTCCGATTTACAAGCTATTTTACGAGATGAAATTGCTGCTCTTCTTTTAGGGGACGATAATCAAGATGATAGCCCTGAGATTCCTAGTCAAAAGCCTTTTGTTTTAATGGTGGTGGGTGTTAATGGCGTGGGTAAAACGACGACCATTGGTAAATTGGCCCATCAATATAAATCCGCTGGTTTAAAAGTGGTTTTAGGAGCTGCAGACACATTTAGAGCTGCCGCTGTAGATCAACTTACTATTTGGAGTGAAAGAGTGGGCGTACCTATTGTAAAGCAAGCCATGGGCTCTGATCCTGCTTCGGTAGCATTCGACGCTTTGCAGTCTGCCTTAGCGCAAGATGCCGATGTCGTAATTATAGATACCGCCGGTCGCCTTCACAATAAGGTAAACTTAATGAATGAGTTGAGCAAGATTAAAAGAGTCATGCAAAAGCTTATTCCTGATGCTCCCCATGAGGTACTTTTGGTTTTAGACGGATCTACTGGTCAAAATGCTTTAGAGCAAGCCAAACAATTTAGTAAGGCCACCGATGTAAGTGCTTTAGCGGTAACCAAATTAGATGGTACCGCCAAAGGTGGGGTGGTAATCGGTATTTCCGATCAGCTTAATATTCCCGTAAAATATATTGGAGTAGGAGAGCAAATGGAAGACCTTCAGATATTCAATAAACGCAGTTTCGTAAACAGCCTTTTCAATTAAATATATGCGCACAAAAACGCGGAAGAAAAACAAAATTAATATAATTACTCTCGGATGTTCTAAAAACATCTACGACAGTGAAGTTTTAATGGGCCAACTAAAAGCCAATGGCAAAAATGTAGCGCATGAAGAGGATGGAAATATTGTAGTGATAAATACTTGTGGCTTTATCGATAATGCAAAGGAGGAATCGGTAAATACCATTCTTGAGTTTGTGGAGCGCAAAGAGGCAGGAGAAGTTGATCAGGTATTTGTTACCGGTTGCTTATCCGAAAGGTATAAACCCGATTTAGAGAAGGAAATCCCCAATGTGGATCAATACTTTGGCACGCGCGATTTACCTCTTTTGTTAAAGGCTTTAGGTGCCGATTATAAAAAGGAATTGGTGGGCGAGCGGTTAACGACCACGCCGCGCCATTTTGCTTATTTGAAAATTTCGGAGGGCTGCGATAGGCCTTGCTCTTTTTGCGCTATCCCTTTAATGCGCGGTGGACATAAAAGCACTCCAATTGAAGATTTAATTACCGAGACGCAAAAATTAGCGGCCAAGGGAACCAAGGAGTTAATCCTTATTGCGCAAGACCTTACCTATTACGGATTAGATATCTATAAGAAACGTGCTTTAGCTGATTTATTAAAAGAATTGGTAAAGGTAGAAGGAATTGAGTGGATTCGTCTGCACTACCTTTTTCCTACTGGTTTCCCAGAAGACGTTTTAGATGTAATTCGGGAAGAGCCTAAAATTTGCAATTATATAGATATTCCCCTGCAGCATATTGCCGATCCGGTTTTGAAATCTATGCGTCGTGGTACGACCAAAGAGCGCACCGATAAATTACTGCGTTTAATGCGCGAGACCGTTCCGGGTATTAGCATTAGAACCACTATTATAGTGGGGTACCCTGGCGAAACCGAAGAAGATTTTGAAGTTCTCAAAGAATGGGTAAAAGAAATGCGCTTCGAGCGTTTGGGTGTATTTACCTACTCCCACGAAGAAAATACCCATGCCTTTAATTTGGAAGACGACGTTCCCGCTGAAACTAAGCAAGAGCGTGCTAATCAATTAATGGCTATTCAGCAAGAAATTTCGACCGAATTAAATGGGGCTCATTTAGGCAAGAAAATGCGGGTATTAATTGATCGTGTTGAAGGTGACTTTTTCGTAGGTCGTACCGAATATGATTCTCCCGATGTGGATAATGAAGTGCTAATCAGTGCCGACTATTTACCAGTGGGTGAATTTATTGAGGTGCTTATTACGGATACTACCGATTACGATTTATTTGCCATTCCTTTAGAGTCTGGTCTCGACGTAAAATGAAGTACTGGCCTTTAAATGGCGGGACTAAAGATTAAACCTAAGCAACACAATAGTGCATCGCTATTGGGAGGAACGACCTTGAAAATAACAGTTTAGAGTGATACATGATAATAAAAAGAAAATCCAGCCTAGGCTGGATTTTCTTTTTATTGGAAGCCTGATGTTCTATATATAGTTGAACTCACGTTTATTAGATGTGATGGGCTATTTAGCGAAGCACAGTTTTACGTAGACCGGCCATTTTTAGAGCCGCTACTGCAGCTTCAATGCCCTTGTTACCATGCTTACCGCCGGCACGATCTAAACTCTGCTGTTTGTTGTTGTCGGTTAAAACACAAAAAATAACTGGGGTATCAAAGCGTAAATTTAGTTCAGTAACCCCGTGGGTAACGCTATTACAAACGAAATCAAAATGCTTGGTTTCTCCTTGAATTACATTTCCTATTGCGATTATAGCATCATACTCATCACTTTCGCAGAGCTTCTTACAAGCGTAAGTGAGTTCTACCGCTCCAGGAACTGAAATATGACGGATATCCATTTTTGCGGCACCACAGGCCTCTAATGCTTCTCTTGCACCAAGATAAAGCGCATCAGTAACATCATGATTCCACTCAGAAACCACACAGGCAAAACGCATGTTGGTGGCTTTAGGTAGAGCCTCGGGGTCGTACTGGGATAGATTGTTACCTGCCGTAGCCAAAGGAAAGAAATTAGATTTTAGCCTTTACACGAGCAATGTAGCGATCGATATCTACTGCTTGGCGTGCATCGGGGAATTCACTTTTAATTCTTTCGTAGAATTTAATAGCTTCTTTATTATTGCTTAAATTTTCGGCTAGCATGCCTGCTTTAAGTAAATAGAAAGGAACAACAAAATCGTTAGAATTAACAGTACTAGCTTTCGTGTAATATTCTAGCGCTTCCTCAGATTGGTTTAGTTCCAAAAAAGCATCTCCAATAGACCCTTTAGCAATAACACTTAAAATAGGATCCTTAGTAGAAAAATCGTCTAATAAACGAATGGCATTATCATATTCCCCTAAACGTAAATAGCTAATCCCAGCATAGTAATTAGCCATTTCGCCTGCTTTAGTACCCGAGTAGTCAGCGGCAACGCTTAAAAAGCCAGCATGACCAGCAAAACCTTCCACCGCTTGTTTTAATGAATCAGCTTCGAAAAGTTGCTGTGCGTGATAAATTTCATTTTGAGCCTCTAATTCGCGTGGCTCTTGATAAAATTTTAAAAAGGCAACATAACCACCCACAACTGCAAAAAGAGCAATTGCAAAAGCGCTTAACGCTTTACCGTTTTCTTCGAAAAATTTCTCAACACTGGAAATAGACTGGGTAACATCAATTAGTACTTCGTCTTCTTGCTTCTGTTTTTTAGCCATGGTATGCTTTGTATATTCACAAAATAGGCGGCAAAAGTAACCAAAAATCCTTTTTAAACTATCAATCAGAAGCTAAGTAATAGCTTATTTTCGCAGCAGATGTATTTAAAGGATTTACACATTCTCAATTTTAAGAGTTGGGAAGAGGCAAAATTTGATTTTAGCCCGAAGCTCAATTGCTTTGTGGGACTTAATGGTAGCGGGAAAACAAACCTTCTGGACGCGATCCATTACCTAAGTCTTACCAAAAGCTATTTCTCTAGTCGCGATAACCGCTCCATTAAAAATGAGGCCGATTTTTTTATGATTGAAGCCAATCTTCATCGAAAAGAAGAAGAGGTGCAGCTATATTGCGCCTTAAAAAAAGGGCAGAAGAAGGTTTTCCGCAAGGATAAAAAGGAATATGAGAAATTAGCCGATCATATTGGATATTTCCCCGCGGTGGTTATTTCGCCTTATGATCGCGACTTAATAACCGATACGGCCGAAATCAGACGACGTTTTACCGATAATGTAATTAGCCAAGGCAATGCTACTTATTTGCATCATTTGATGCGCTATAACAAGGCTTTGCAACAGCGAAATAGCCTACTTAAGTTTTTTGCTGCCAATCATAAGTTTGATGCGGATTCCCTTGAAATTTATGATCATCAATTGGCCGAGCATGGCGAGTACATTTACCAGCACCGATTGGAATTCGCCGAAGCCCTTAAGCCCCGCATTCAACATTATTACGAGTTCATCAGTCAGGGCAGGGAAGAAGCAAGCATTGAATATCTCAGTCAAAGGCATGAAGCTTCTTTTGAGGATCTGCTTTTGCAGACGCGCTCCAAGGATCGTGTTTTGCAATATACCAGTGCCGGTTTGCATCGCGATGACCTAATCTTTAAGCTCAACGGCGATAGTATCAAACACTACGGCTGCAGGGCAACAGCAAGTCTTTATTAATAGCGCTAAAGCTTGCTCAATACGAATTTATTAGAGATCATCAGCAGCTGGTTCCGGTACTTCTATTAGATGATATTTTTGATAAATTAGACGAAAAGCGTGTGGCGACTTTGGTGAAATTAGTCCACGATGAGGACTTTGGTCAGATATTTATCACGGATACGCATCCCGAAAGGACGGTTGACTTAGTTAAACAAATAGATGCAAACGCTAAGATTTTCGAAATATAATGTACGATTCCAATCAATTTAAACTAGGTGATGCCCTGCGCAGTTTCCTTCGCGCAAATGGTTTGGAGGAAAAGTTTGTATTAGCAGAGCTTAAGGCCCATTGGAAAGATTGGGCAGGCGAAAAGGTAAACGACAATACCAATGACCTTTACTTGAACAAAGGGGTGCTCACAATTTATCTAGGCTCGGGTGTTTTAAAAGCGGCCCTTTCTATGCGTCGTGAAGATCTGCGTAAGCATCTCAATAAAAAGTTAGGCGAAAAAGCGATTATTAGAGTAGAACTGCGCTAAGCAAAAAAAAAAGAGCCACCGGAGTGACTCTTTCGTATTTAGAAAAGTACTTCGCTTAGTGCTTAGAGCGCTCCGCAAAATAGAAGCTACCTTCGATAGCTGCATTCTCGTCAGAATCACTTCCGTGTACTGCATTAGCAGCAATAGACTCCGCGTACAATTTACGGATCGTACCTTCTTCTGCTTCCGCAGGATTGGTAGCTCCGATTAATTTACGGAAATCAGCCACGGCATTATCTTTTTCTAGGATAGCGGCAACGATTGGACCAGAAGTCATGTAATCAACTAGTTCGCCGTAAAAAGGACGCTCTTTATGTACTGCGTAAAATTCTTGAGCATCATGCTTAGACAATTGAGTTAATTCCATTGCCACGATACGAAAGCCCGCGTTGTTTATCATTGCTAGGATAGCACCGATATGACCATTAGCCACAGCGTCGGGCTTAATCATGGTAAAAGTTCTGTTTGTAGCCATTTGTAAATTATATTTTAGCTTAAATGTGCGGCGAAATTACCGCAATGAATTCTGCTTAACAAGACTTTTCCCACAAAAGTGTCTACGCCTTGAAAATTGTTTTACTTTTGCGGCCGTTTACAATAGGTTTAATTATTATACCCACTTAAAATGAAAATTACCAAGTATTTAGCTCTAGCATTTGCTGGATTATTTGCAATCACATCTTGTACAGACGATGAAGATTCAGCACCAGCCTTTTTAACCGTAACCGAAGCTGGTTCAGGTTCAATAGGTGGCGCAATTACCATTACTCAAGGAGAAACTTTATCTTTTGCGATAGACGCACGTAAAGGGGATTCTGACATGGAAACTTTTGCTATTAGCATTTCAGGCGTTAACACAGTAAACCCTATTCCTACTAGCTTACAAGGAAATTCTTTTCCTTATACTCTTTCTAATGCTGATGACGAAACTTACCGAGATACAGTAGTTTTTGTAAATGCAGGAAATAACTTAGGTAACACGGTTTATACTTTTACCATAACTGATAAAGATGGTAATACGGATGAAGTAAACTTCAATGTAACTGTGGAAGCTGGAACTACTCCTCTTGGTGCTGCCACTGCATTTACTTGGGAGCGTGTAGGTGGTGACCCTGCTACTGGTCTTGCTCAATTTGGGTTAAAGTGGACTTCAAACAGTTCTACTTCTGCCATTGTAGCTTTAGATGCGGGAACTAAAATGGTTGAATTAGCGGCAGCTGACTGGACTAGCTTTACGACTCAAGAAGATTTAGCGGCTGCAATTTCTTCTGGTACTGCAGTAACCGAGTATAGAGGCGTATCTGCTACAGCAAGCAATGCTTACAATGATGTTTTAGGTGTTTCTAACAATGGAACTAACTACATCATTAATATCACTCAAGGTACAGTAGGTACTAGCAGTGCTGGTACTACCATCACGATAAATGGTGAGTACAAAAACTAAACATTAATATTTTGTTATATAAAACCCTGGTTTAGGCCGGGGTTTTTCATTTTAAAACGATTATGAAATTAGATATCCTTGCTTTTGGTGCCCACCCTGATGATGTTGAACTAAGTTGTTCTGGCACTTTGGCTAAGCAGAGTTCTTTAGGCTATAAATGTGGAGTGGTAGACCTTACTCAAGGAGAATTGGGTACCCGAGGTACTGCAGAAATCAGATTGGAGGAAGCCCAAGCAGCAGGGAAAATAATGGGCTTAGCGATTCGCGAAAATCTCGGTTTTAAAGATGGATTTTTTAAAAATGACATCGAGCATCAATTAGAGGTGGTACGCATGATTAGAAAGTATCGTCCCGAAATTATTATTGCTAATGCACCCACCGACCGCCATCCTGATCACGGCCGTGGTTCATTTTTAGTTAAAGAAGCCTCTTTTTTAGCAGGCTTACGCAAGATTGAAACCAGAGACAATGGGCTTGTTCAAGAGCCATATCGCCCCAGATTACTACTGTATTATATTCAATTTCAGAGTTTGACGCCCGATTTCATAATGGATATTGGTGAACATATTCACACCAAGGTTGCCTCTATTAAGGCTTACAAGTCGCAGTTTTATGATCCTAAGTCCAATGAACCAGAAACGGTAATTAGCTCAAAAAACTTTATGGAGAGCGTTTATTACCGGGCCCAAGATATGGGAAGATTGATTGGCGTTGAATACGGCGAAGGTTTTATTAAGGCTCAAGATTTAGGTCTTTCTGACCTGATGCATTTAAGCGGAGTACGTTAGAATATACGGCCAAAAATTTTTCGGCAATGGCCTGATAACCAAATTCATTTTGGGCAAGTGCGGCCATTTTTCTATGCTCATAGTTTTGGTGATGGTGATACATTTCACTTAAAGCTTCAATAAGATGAGCACGATTATTCGCCTCGATTAGAAGGCCACGGCTTTTATCGAGCAATTGCGGAATACCGCCTACGCGAGTAGCAATTACAGGACGTCCCATACAAAGGGACTCTAAAATAACTACCGGTTGATTTTCGATATGGCTAAAAAGTAAAAAGCAATCAGATTCCTGCATTTCTTGGGCAACCGCTTCTTTACTTAAAGCCGGTAAAATGCGATACGCCTCCTTGGGGATTTGGCAATTTTTAATATGCATTCGTAATTCATCGGCTGGGCCATCACCACCAATACTAAGAGTTGACAAAGGAAATTTTTTATGGAAATCTGCGAAAGCGGAAACTATCCCGCTAATATTTTTAGTGCTCTCCTGTAGACTAGAGATGTGCAGCACTCTGAAGCTTTGAGACTCAACTTTGGTTTTATAGTGGAAGATATTAGTATTAACCACATTGCCAATGGTTATTTGAGGACTCTTCACACCAAAGTCTTTTAGTGACAGCCCTAGTTGATCGGAAACGGGTATTACAAACTGAGCTTTATTAAAGATGAGTTTCGCTACCAAACGATTCGCTAAGGATAGGTCTTTTCTGCGGTTTTTTTGATAGGCCGAAAAATGTTCGGTTATAATATAAGGAAGCTTCAGGTTTAAGAGTAATAGCCCCGCTGGATAGGCAATATGTAAATGCGCTAAATCAAAATGGAAACCGTGCCTTAACAGTTCTTCATAACCCTTTCGAAGCGCGTTTAGGTAACTAGTAAAAGGAAATTTCTTGATAAAGTAAACTCGACAAACGGGCACGCCATTCTCAATCTGATAATCAATAGAGTTGGCATCTGCCGCAAAGGCCCCTAAAACGGCCCCAGGTATTTTGGTTTGAATTGCAAGAACATGCTCTGCCACGAAATTCCCTAGACTAGGATGAACTTTTGAAGGGTACCAAGAAACTAGGTGAAGTACGGTGGTAGATGGAGATTTCACGTTTATATGCCTATCAAGCGATAAATGCGGATTACAATTTTTTGGTAGTAAAAGGCTAGGATATAGCTAATGATTAAGGCCGTAGCTAGAAGAAGGTAGATATTCAGATAATCTATAAACTGCAGAATTATCAATAAGCAAAGGATATGCAGTAAGTACAAAGAATAGGAGATGTTTCCGGTAAAGAGGAAGAAGCTTGTAATTTTTACGCTGCTAACTTGATAAAGCCAAAGGGCTAAAAGGGTATAACCAAAAAAGGCAGGAATATCATTAAAAAGCATGGCTTGGTCGCCCCCTTTTAGGGCTGCAGTTGCATAGATGATACAGGCGACTAAGCCCAGACTTAAAGTTTGCCAAGGGCGAATTTTAAGTTCAAATTGATTGTCCCTTTTTTGCAGCCACTGTGCCACCGTAAAACCAAGTGCAAACTCCCACAGGTACTGCAGAAAAAAGCTATTGTACACACGTAATGACTCTTTGCCTAAATAAAATACCAAGGCCGACCAGCATAGGCTAATAAAAAAACTGGCGATTAGAAATGATTTACCCTTGCAAGCCTTTCTTAACCAAAGAATTAGGGGGAAGGCAAGGTAGAATTGCAGAATCATGGAGATAAACCACAGTGGGTATCCGTATGAACCAACAATTGATTCATCAAACATTTTATAAAATAAAAGATGCCCACCAAAGGCGTAGAGTGAGCTTGTGTAAATGGGCACAAAAAGGGCAATTAAAGCGGAAATAATTACGATTATTACATACGGAATATAAATTTTTGAAAGTCGCCGTTTTAAAAAAGCTGAATAAGCAATAGGCTTACGCAGATGCGAAAGATAGAGCCCGAAGCCCGAAAGAAAAACAAAGAGGTGAACACCAGTACCGCCAAAACGACTGGCAGTTAGAAGGTAAGAGGGAAGATCAATCTTATTTAGGTAGTGGTATAGTACGATAGTTAACATCGAGAAACCTTTAAGAAAATCTACAATGTCTAACTTTTTCATGTTGGTGTTTAGTCCAGTAGTACGGTGGAGAAATGGGAGCCCTAAATTATGAAAAAATGCTGGTTAGGGAGGAGTTGCGAGCTAAGAAATAAAAAAGCCTTCCTTTTGAGGAGGAAGGCTTTTGGGGTGGAAGACGGGGCTCGAACCCGCGACCCTCGGTACCACAAACCGATGCTCTAACCAACTGAGCTACAACCACCATTTAGGCCCCATATAATTTGGGTCGGCAAATGTAAGAATAGAATATTAAAACACTCTATTTTTTTGAAAAAATTAAGGGGTCTTTTTTCTTCTTTTTCCAAGCTCGCGCATCAGGCGACGGTGAAAGTCTAATTCGGCTTTATAATACTTGGCAGCCCCACGGGTACCAAGGCATGCCTTAAATTTTTCAAAGTATTGAATCTTAAGTTCGGAGAGTTTTTTCTGATCCATAAGCTGGCCTAAAATCATTTTCTCCAACTCAGCATCACTCATTTTCTCAAAGTCATTTTTTTCTCTTTCCTCTCTTTCTCTGGGAGGAAATTCTAGACGACCTTTTAAGATGGCTCGCATTTCTTTTTGATACTGATTATAAACTGGCCAAAAATTTTGGGCCATTTCCGGACTGAGGTCTAATTTCTCGGTGAGGTATTGAATTTTATAAGATTCAATTTTTTGGAAATCTCGCTCATGTCTTTGGGCATGAATAAAAAACGATGAGCCTATTAATAGTAAAATAGCAATTTGTTTAGTCATTATTATAAAAATTCATGGGTATACTGATTAATGTAGTTGTCTAATTGCTCTTCATCAAAAAGCTGTTCAGAATCCAAGTCACTTAAATCTATGCCTTCTTCTTCCCAAAGAAAGGTTTCCGGGTAAGCAGCGTAGGGGCTATCGCTAATAAAATTATCCAAGGCTGCTTCACTGACCATGTTTAAGGTAGCTTCCCTGGGATTAGTATAATTGAAGTAGTAAATTCCGGCTACAATTAAAAGGCTTAGGCTTGCCGCGATAGCTAAGCTATTTTGCCAACGCGGTATATTAATCACCTTGCTTTTTCGGTGGGGGATTTGTTTTAAGGCTATTTTCTTTTTCGAAAAATAGTCTTCGGGGATATTGTATTCAGGATTATTCATAACGAAAACTTAGACATTAGAAGTACATAATAGTTTAATCGAGTTGGAAGCTTTTTTTTATTTTTTCTTTGGCATGATGGTATGAGGCCTTTAAAGCGCCCTCTGAAGTTTCAAGAACCTTACTGATTTCATGGTAAGGCATTTCCTCGAAATAGCGGAGCTTAAAAACTATTTGCTGCTTTACTGGTAAAGCAGCAATGGCCTTATGTAAATCGGCTAAAGCCTTATCGCCATTAAAAAATGGATCATCGTTTAAAGCGGCTAGGGAGTTACCTTCGATTTCGGTATAACGCTTTTCTTTTTTAAGACTAGCAAAACTCTGGTTGCAAACGATCCTGAAAAGCCAAGTATAGAAGTTAGATTCCCCTTTAAACTTTGGTAAAGCTTTCCAAGCGCTAATAAAGGAGTCTTGCAAAACATCATCAGCAAGGTCGTGGCGTGCTACCAATTTTCTAGCTTGCCAATATAAGGGCTCGGTATATTGATCTACCAAGGCATTAAACAAAAGCTCAAAGCTCTTTTGTTGCAACCATTCTTTCCAAACTTGAGGCTCTACCATTAATCGAAACTAATCTATTTCCCTTGGAGACCAAAAAGTGATAATGGTTTAATACATATCGAATAATTAGGACCTTTTGTCGTATTTTGTGATAGTCTATCGTATATATTGATTGTCTAAGTTACTGAATAGCAGAATAAAATATTTTTAAACAAATTATTTATTATAAGATTTTTTCATACATTTGCATATTATACTATTACCCATAATTAAACAGACAATGAAAAAAATCACACTTTTTTTAGCAGCAGCAGCCGTTCTGGCGAGCTGTAACAGAGAAGAAGCCTTAACTTCTGCCCAGGGTGGAAATTCGGGTAATCTCTTTGTAAAGAATTACGAAGCATCAGAATTGCAAGGCATGATTACTCCAATGGCACAGTCATTTGGGTTTTCAGGTAAGGCTGCTGGTGTGCAAGCAAACTATACTTACCGTGGTTGGGCTGAGCCGGTTCAATTAAACTTAACTGCCTCTGGAATCCCCGGAACAGAAAACTTAGTTGGAGCTGCCGCAGTAATGGATCTTAGCGCTTCTGCTGCTTGGACAGTTAACGATATGGTTTTTGTAGTTTGGCATGCCGCTGAGGTTGCTGGGCAAAATGCAGATTCGTATAACGTAAATGGATCAGGTCCTAAAGTAGGTGGTTCAATTACTGCTTACAAACAAGTAGGTATTGGTCAATATGAATTTAAAGATCGTGTAGACTTTTTTGATGCAGACTACCATGAGGTTTACGGAGACGTAAATGCTGGTTCTGGTAACTACGAAATTATGATGGCTGGTCAAAGATCTACCGCTACTTCAGGTTACTTATTATCAGGTCATGATGGTGCAGTTGTTACTAGAATCGATTATGATTATATCAATGATGAATTTTGGGAAGGTTCTTTCCGTGAAATTCCATTACCAGGAAGATCAGCTAACGACATCGTTGGCGCAGCAAGAAGATTTTATGTTATTACCGGAGATGCTTTCGGTCAAGGCAACGGAGGAGTTTACGAGCTTGATCGCAACTTAATTAACATCAACAAAGGCGAATCATTGACTTTTGCTCATAGCGGCAGAGCAATTGCGATCGACAACAATGAAAAATTACCTGGTTTAGAAAATACCGATCAATTATTCGTTATTGGCTCGAACACAGGTCAATTTGAATTACGCAATCAGTTTGTTTCTTGGATTCCAGGAATTTCAGCTACTAACTTTACTTTAAGTGCTCCGCAATTCTACCCTATTAATGGCGGTGCTAACAACTTAGAGCGTGCAGATCTTACCGTGGCAACTAGTCCTGATGACCCCTTCCGTGATCCTGTTTTAATGCCTGTTCCTAATAGAATTAACTTTAGTCCTGAAAGACTATTTGTTACTATTCATAGCACTAGTACGGGTGTAGGAAGTGTTTGTAACTTTAATAATGTTTGGGCTCGCACTGAAGTTCCTAACATTGGTAACGCTATTTCAACTGAGTATGATTCAGCTTTAGACGTATTATATGTAGCCATGGGTGGAGATCCAAATGGTAAAGCGGTTAAAGTTATTGCTTTAGATAGATTTGCTGGTCAGTCTCCATTAATTGATACTTACGATGTAGTCGGTGAGTTTGCTGATCCAGCGATTGGAGTTAAAACTCTTTCTAATGGTTCTCAAATGACCCCAACCATCAACGATGTAAAGGAAATTACTATTTACGGAAGTAGAAATATCGCAGTTGCTGCAGGTAGCCAAGGTGTTTACTTTATCCAGAGAGATAAGTTTTAATAATAGCTATCAAATTACAGAAGTAATATGAAAAAAGTATTAGTTGTTTTATTAGGTGTTTCCTTTTTAGCTTCGTGTAATCGCGACTCTAACGAAACTCTAAATCAAGGGGTGAATATTGAGCCAGCTGAGGCAGGTCTAATTCACTACGAAAAGTCACAATTGGAGAAAGATTTTACTCCAATGAACTCTTCGACCAATCTAAGTGGTAAATCAAGCGAGCAGCTTAACTACACTTTCAGAGGTTACGCTAACCCCGTAGAGTACGGTGGTACTGATCTAGCTGCTAGCGCAGTTTTCCAAGTAGACGATATGATTTTTGTTGCTTGGCATACTAATGACTTCGGTCAATTAAACGCTAACGTTGGAACAATTGCAGGTTCTTTATGTGCTTACCGTTTAAGCGGAATTGGCCAGTATGAGCTAATGGATAGAGTCGACTTCGAGCAACATGATCTTTATGCTTTATCGGCTTACCGCAATAGTGCCACTGGCAATATTGAGGTATTAATTACAGGTCAAAGAGACCCAGCCACTTCAGGTTATGTATTAAATGGTCACGTAGGAGCAGTTGTTGCTCGTATGGATTATGATTACATTAACGATGAGTTTTGGGAAGGTTCTTTAAATGAACTTCCTTTAACTGGTGTAGCGGGAACAGGTATCGTAGCTTTAGGTGCAAATTACTTTGTAACTACTGGCGATGGTATCGGTGGCGGAACTGCCCAAGGTGGTCTTTTCCAAGTGGATCGCGCTTTGCGTAATGTTATCGCTTTAGATAATAATATTACCGATGCAATTGATATTGAAGTGAATCCAGGTACAGTAACTGCAACAGGTGGAGATTTCTATGTATTAGATAGAAATAACGCGGGTGGAATGGCTACTAACGTATTTGTGAAGCATTATGCTTTCCAAAATTTCGGAAATGTTGGTTCATTAGTGTATAATGGTATCATCGCTCAAAATGGTGACCACAGATATATTCCTGCAACTTATGTGAATGATCCTACATTTACAACTCCTGATCCAGGTACTGATATTTGGGTACGTGACATGGACAACGATATTGCTCCTTACAATCAAAGTAAAGGCCATTTAGTAGTTGCGCAAAACAAGCGTTTCAATGGTGTATTTAATGGTTTAAATCAGGATTCACTATTAATTGCTTACGGAACTAATGGTAATGGTACAGGTTATGTATACAAAGCTAGAGGTGGACAAGACGTTAATGGTATTACTGTTAATGGCCCATCTTTAATTGACCGTTCTTTTGCAAAAGGTAAATTTTCAGCTATTACATTCGACCCTGCTTTAGGTGTTCTTTATTGTGGTGGTGGTGAAGATGCTCCTGGTGATGCTGGTATCTCCGTAATCGCAATGGGTGAGTTCTCTGGTGATCTAGATCCGATGGGAGATCCTAAGCCATTCGTTAGTACTAACGATTTAGTAGGAAAACTTGCTTTACCAACTAGTGTTAATACTTTCGATAATAATGGTGGTGCGATTACTGTGAACCTTGGAACTAAGGCAGTAAATGATATCACTGTTTATCAAGCACGTCACATAGCTGTATCTTTAGGTGAAGATGGACTTATGTTCATTCAAAAGAATCACTAAGATTTAGTTTTTAATAGTTATAGAAGGCTCCCTTGGGGAGCCTTTTTTTTGTTTAAAATTTCGTTTTAGTTAGTGTTTTTCCTTTCAGCGAATTTATTCGACTCTTTGAACTAGAATTAATTGGAGAAAATAGACTTTCAGCTTTATTTAGCCTTGATTGTAGATTCTAGTCATTAAAGAATGATTGGCGCAATTCAAATGATTAAAAGGTTTATTCAATTTTTATAGTATGAAAAGGATATTCGCAGTAATAGTAGGTTTCGCATTATGGCTTCCTGTAACCGAAAATGCTGTGGCTGTGATTACCTTCAAGGAAGCACTTTAAGTTCAGTGGAAGGTGGACTACAGCACTTTGAAGATCTCACTAGAAAGAGATTTTACCCAATGATGGAGAGCACTAATTTAAGCGGTAAAACGGGTTCTCAGTTGAACTATACTCTTTAGAGGATATGCAACCCGGAAATTGGTGGAGTTACTCTTAGCAGCGAGCGCGTGGTTTTTCTGCAGATGATGGCGATTTTTGTGGCTTGTATACCAACGATTACGGTGCTATAATCCGCATGGCACAGGTACAGTGAAAGGATCTTTATCCGCCTACCGTTTATGGTATCGGTCAATATGAGCTTAAGGATAGAGTGGATTTGAACAGCATGATTTATATGGCTTATCGGCCTATCGCAATAACGAAACAGGGAAACATTGAAGTGATGGTTACTGGACAGCGTAATACCGGATGACTCACAGTACACCTTAGCAGGACATAAAGGTGCCAGCTGTAGCCAGAATCGACTATGATTATATTAACGTGATGAGTTTTGGAAGGCCCCCTATGGAATTACCATTAATTGCGTGGCTGGAACTGGTATCGTAGCTTTAGGTGCCCAATATTTTGTTACTACTGGTGATGGTAGAGGTGGCTCCAATGGTGCAGGTGGCGTTTTTCAGGGTCGACCGTTCGTTACGAAATGTGGTAGCCTATGATGCGTGAAATCTGACGCAATAGATATCGAAGTAGACCTGAGAACAGTTAGTGCCTGGGTGGTGAATTTTATGTATTAGATCGCAATGCGGTTTTAGCGCCATTAACCAATATATTTATCAAAAAGTATCAATATTTTGGGCTACCTTAAACAACCTTGGCATAATTTCTAGCAATGGAGATCACCGTTTCGATGGTGGATCTTGGCATAGAGATTTGAATAATGATATTGCGCCCGCAGATTACAGTAAAGGACATTTGGTTATTGCTCAAAGTAACTAGGAGCTGGTGTTCCCAACGGATTCAGAAATTGATCGGCAATAATTAATTATTGTGTGCCCAATGGCGGAAATGGATATATTCACAAAGCCAGAGGTGGACAAAATAATACCGGGCGCTACTCCACTATTCAAGTTTAATGATAGAGCGATACAAATGGGTAATTTCTCGGCGATTAGCTTTGATCCTGCTTTAGGCGTTCTTTACTGGGTGATATGGTGATAATGGCGCGGGCAAACACGCTTAAAAGTAATTGCCATGGGAGAGTATGCCGCCGATAAGGCCTTTGGTTAATACTCATGATTTAGTAGGGGAATTAACTTTACCTTCTAGTGTATTTACCGTAGGAGGTGGAACCATAAATTTAAGCGATAAGAATATTAATGATATAACGATTTACCAAACGTCACATAGCCATATCTCTAGGTGATGACGGTTTAATGTTCATCCTCAAAAGAATCACTAACCTTGTTTTAGACAGTATAAAAGGCTCCCCCTTGGGGAGTCTTTTTTTATTTCTCAGATTCAATAATTGCACTTAATCGAAGGATATTACCATTCAACGAGAAATTAGGACTAAGGGACTAATTTTTAGTTATAATATTACCCGGTATATCCAAGCCAAAGAAGTCTTTCGGTAAATTTTTACCTACCCATGTCTAGGATTGGAAATAATTTAATTAAATCTTATTACCTCTAATATGTTACGAACGAAACTATTTCATCTTTGCGCTTCTCACTTTAGTTAGTCAATCTTGCACTAGAGAAACGCCAGTAGGCCCGCTTAGTCCACCGGTAGAGCCTAATGGTGTTATCATGAATCATTATAATATCGGTGACCTTAGTGGTCAGTTGATAAATATGAATGATACTTTCTTAATAAATAACAAGACGGGTTCGGCACCATTGTCGTATACCTATCGCGCTTATGCAGAACCGGTAACCTTCCCAACTATGGGTGGTACAGAGACTCTTTCTGCATCAGCAATATTTTCAATGAATGATGTGGTTTTTGTAACTTGGCATACTACTCAATCTGACTTTGGTGGTGCTATTTGCGCTTATAAGCAGAGCGGTATCGGTCGTTATACCTTTATGGATAGAGTAGACTTTCCTGATGCTAGTTATTATGAAGTATCAGCTAGTGAGAATAGCTCTACTGGTTATTACGAAGTATTTATGGTAGGACAAAGAGATCAGTCCTCTTCTAATTACCTTTTGGCCGATCATGCAGGTGCGGTGGTAACTCGCATTGATTACGATTATATTAACGATGAGTTTTGGGAACCTTCCGCTAAAGAATTACCCTTACCAGGTGTAGCGGCTAATGATATTGTAGCAGCGGCAGCTCATTATTATATTATTACAGGGAACGGAATAGGCAACGCAGATGGTGGCTTATACCAAATTGACCGTAACATGTCTGCCGTTGAGAAAGGTGATTTATTAAGCATTGATGATGGTATCGCTTTAATTGTGAACCCTTTAACCCAAAGTGTTAATCCGGGTGCCAATTCTTATGCAGAAGTATTTACTTTGGATCGAAGTGGTTCTGAATATCGTATCAAATCAATAGCGATTAATTACGACTATACCACCGATCAAACCAATTTCACCGCTTTACAACCTTATAGCACTAGTAATGGTATTACCATGGGCACTAACGATGGCGAAAGAGGCGACTTAACCTGGGCTCAAGGTATTGGGGCAGGTGCAAGCAAAACAGATTCTCTTATCATAGCTGCAGGTATCGATGGAATATTCGAAGCGGGCCCAAGCCAAAACTCAAACTTTAGTAGCGTGGCTAATTTCGGTCCTTGTTTATCAACCGAGTTCGATGCAGGTTCAGGCTTACTTTATTATGCCGATGGTGCCGATGGTGTGAAAGTATTGGCTATGGGTCAATACGTGGTAAACAATCCAACTACTAATCTTTATGATGTAATTGGCAACTTTGTACCTCCAACTTCAGCTAGTGGAAACCCTAACTTACCCAACACTTTCTACATTAAGGAGATTTCATTGTATAGATCGAGAAACATAGCTTTAGCCACAGGCGATGCTGGAGTATACTTCCTACAGAAAAATAGAGATTAAAATCTCCTAATTATACATTGGGCCCTTCGGGGCCCTTTTTTTTTGCCCTGTCGTTTATCGACAAAAATAAACCGCTTAACTATGCCTCGATGATAAGAGACCTCTCATCTAAAACTTTGATATGGGCGGTTAATTTCACGCCATCTTCGTAGTGTCAAAGAGTGATAGTACTCATTGATCCCAAATTCTACGATTATGAAAAAGATAGTTTTAATGTTAATTGCGGGTAGTATGTTACTTAGCTGTAACCGCGACTTGTCTTACATGGATAGTGAAGAAGTAGGAGTGGATAATAGAATCCAGTTAAAAACGGGTTCGCAAGTGCGAGGGGAGTTAATTCCACTTTCGGATAACTTCACCATTAACTCTAAAGCTGGCTCTACTTTAAATTTCACGTATAAAAACTTTGCGGAAGCGCCTCATTTTCTTGACTACACGGAGGAATTAAACGGTGGTCTAGCTACGGGAACTTCGAGTCTGGCGCAAGCTACTTCGGTAACTGCTGATGGCGAATTGGTTTTCGTAACCTGGCACTTAGAAGGCGCTAAATACGGTGGTGCTATTTCAGCCTACAAGCTAAATGGCAGTAATGGTAGTTACCAGTATACTGGTCGTATTGATTTTGTTGATACAGACTGGCATGAAGCGGTGGTAAATCGTAATAGCTTGACTGGTAATTATGAAATTTTTGCAGTGGGTCAAAGATCACCATCAACTTCAGGATATCTTTTAAATGGTCATCGAGGAGCTGTAGTAGGTAAGGTTCTATACGATTATATTAATGACGAGTTTCTACCTGCAAGCAGCTACAAAGAACTTCCTGTTCCTGGTTATGGTGCTAATGGAATTATTTCCTCAGCTGGTAAATATTATGTGGTAACCGGCAACGGAACAGGGATAAACACTAGAGATGCCCAAAGTGGTATTTATGTAACTGATTATAATCTCAGTAATGTTTCGGAAGCAATGACTATTACGGATGGGATTTTCATCAAAGAAAACCCTTTTACTGCTACTAATTCCAGTGTTGATTTTGCAGTGTTGGATAGAACAGGATCGGATAAGGTGCAAGTAAGAACGGACATGAATACTTCCCAAACTGTTTCTAACTCTATGTCTTTTACCATCGACTATTACAATGGTGCTGGGATTAACTCCCTTGAATTAGAAAGAGGGGGTATGGCTTATGTTCCTTACACTTATGCAGGAAATACTGTTGCAAGTACAGAATATTTATTGGCCTTAGGACAGGCTGGAATTTACTCTAAAAATCATAAGAAGATCAACAACGGTGTAAACTACTGCTTAGCGCTTACGCATGATCCCACTTCAAGGGTGATTTATGCTGCAGCCGGTGAGCAAGGTTTGAAAGTTATAGCTGGCAACGGTTATGATGGTGGTATACTAATTAATGCTTACGATTTAATAGGACTTTTCGTTCCTCCAACTAATGCTTCCATCAGTGGCTTTAACGTAAAAGATGTATCAGTATATTCTTCCAATCACTTAGCCCTTGCGGTGGGTGGAACCGATGCTAGTGGCAGCAGTGCACGTGGTGGTGGTGTTTATTTCGTACGTAAATCGTAATCAAAGAAAGGCTTTAAACCCTATTTATTTCTATAATTCTAAAACTCGGAGCCTCATCTTCCGAGTTTTTTTTCTGCTTTTAGCTTTATAGGGGATAAGTCATAGGCGATAAAATCTTCCTGCAATTCGGTATTCTTAGTCCGGTATGGCTTTAGCGTTTTGGCTTGAAATCCACTATTTATAAAAGATCTGTGACCTGATATCACATCGTATTCAGGCTTTTAGCCGTGCCAGCTCGTCGTAAGCTTTTTCGCTTGTGTATAGCTTTCGCAGATGTGAATACGAATGCTATAAAGGGTATCTGACCTAAGCTGGGTTTTCAAAAGGACCCTTCTTATGTATAGCTTTCGCAGATATGAATACGAATGCTATCAAGAATATCTGACCTAAGCTGGGATTTTCAAAAGGACCCTTCAATTGAAATCGCCCTATTAATGAAGGCTTGACTTTTTTTGGGTCTAAGTTTTTCTTTTAAAAGAATGACTGAGTTTACTTCTTTCAGTTCTTACCTTGAAGTTTAGAAAAAATAAAAGGCAAGAAAGCACTAAACACGGCTGCCGCATTACTAGGACTCACGTTTGGACATCAATCGGCTAGTAAGGCTCGTCACTTTTTAAGTGTAATCTATTAAATGTGTTTATTTTAGGAACTAGCAGAGAACCATCGGCCAGATCTTCAGTACCGATGCGAACCGAGAGGATAAATAGCTGCAATTCTAATGCGAATGTTTCCGTAAATCTCCTACTTAAAGAATTGATCGAATTTCACCTCGGATTTTGGTCAAGGGTTTTCAAAAAGATAAATAAGCTTTGCCTGCGCATCTATAAAAATGAAGGGCATGCCAGCGGACTTTAATTGAAAATGAGGCCTATTATAGTCTATAGCCTAAAATCATTCCGATAGAGAAGATGTAAAGGTAATCGTTTTGCTGGCTAAAATTTTCTTGCCGGGTAATGGTAAGATCTAGGCGTGAGTAGAATTTTTGATTGACCAATTTTTGGTAGCCAATACCTACATACTGATTATCGAGGCGATAATTTTGCTCGACCAAGCCATTATTTAGCAAAAAGACTCGCTCATCGGGCACAACACCACCACCAAAGGTTACTTGAATGAAATCGCCTTTCCCGCTAAAAAATTGGCGGTATAAAAAGTTGTAGGTACTTCCCCAACCGTAGGCATCATTAATAAAGAAGGGGCGAAAGTTTATATATTCGGAATCCCAATAATAGCCCAGTGAACCGGTATACATGGTAACAATATTGGTTAAGAAGTCGAGATAGCGTATCCCTAAAGATCCTTCCATTTCTGTTTTGCCAATCATGCTATAATATTCGGCTCCAAAGCGAAAGCTCGGAAAAATAGCTGAAGGAGAATACCCTACATTCAGGTACATGTAGGAATTCTTACTAAGGCGCGGGAAAATATCAATTTCCCCTTGCACTCCTAAGGAAGAAAAGGCGCCTGGTTCTGCAATACCTACCGCAGCACTGCGTTGTCTATCGGCCACATTTACGCGGCCGATGATAGCACCGATTTTAGTTTGTCGTCCGTATTGTAAAAAGCCAAATAGCCAAGGCTTATAGATTTTAGAAAAATAATCCATCGAAACGCCCACCGCTAAACCATCAACAATTAGTTGATTTAAAAGAAAGGTCTTTAGTTGTTTAAGTTCATTGTTTTCGGGAAAGCTGTCTAGCGCAAGGGTGGCAGCGTCAAGGCCTTCATGGTAGCGGTTTTCGGCAACCAGCGATTGCACTTTACCAACGTGGAAAAACTCATTGTCTTTTGGAAAGCGTTTAATACCATCATTTGCATAGCGAATGGCAAGTGGGTAATCCTTGTCATAGCGCTCATTATTTAATCGAATTTGGTAGATGTCAATGACGGTTGTATCTTCTAAAATAAGTTCTTCGATAATACTTCGAGCGGGCGCATATTTTCCATCCCACACTAAGGTGCGGGCTTTAAATAGCTTGTATTGGTAATAGTTGGTGGGACTTTGATAGATTAGTAAATCTAGAATCTTACGAGAGGCATCATATTCTTTGCTATAGGCAAGCTCGCGCGCTTGGGCGAAGGCGGAATCTGCGTCTGAGGAAATCTCTAAAATTTCTACTGGTCTATTAGTAGTGTCTTTTTGCCCACTTAAAGTGAGGGAAAGAAATAGCAAAAAAGACATTGAAAAGAAGGTCTTCAACATGAGCTTAAATTATATGCCGTTAAAAATAATAGGTCGCAATGTTAAATGCGACCTATTTCGGTTATAAGTAGTATTTAATCGTTGAGTTACTTTCTAGCCACCGCTTTTTGAGCTGCTTCAACAATTTTATCGGTACTAAGACCGTATTTTTCTAGTAACTGATCTGGGGTACCGCTTTCTCCAAAACTATCATTTACGGCCACAAATTCTTGTGGTGCGGGAAAGTTTCTGCTTAACACTCCTGCTAAACTTTCGCCTAAGCCTCCAGCAATTTGATGTTCTTCGGCTGATACCAAAGCACCCGTTTTTGCCAAAGATTTTAGTAATGCCTTTTCATCGAGAGGTTTAATAGTATGGTAATTTAGTACTTCAGCACTAATACCCATGGCCGCTAAATGCTCGGCCGCTTCCAAGGCTTTCCAAACAAGATGACCAGTCGCTGCAATGGTAACATCGCTACCTTCTTGCAGCATTACCGCTTTACCAATTTCAAATTTTTGATCAGCTGCAGTAAAGTTGGGAACTTTAGGACGACCAAAGCGCAGGTAAACTGGCCCCTCAAACTCGGCAATGGCAATAGTTGCTGCTTTCGTTTGATTGTAATCGCAAGTATTAATTACGGTCATACCAGGTAGCATTTTCATCAAACCGAGGTCTTCTAGAATTTGATGCGTAGCGCCATCTTCCCCTAAGGTAAGTCCGGCGTGGCTAGCGCAAATTTTAACATTTTTACCCGAATAGGCGATCGATTGTCTAATTTGATCGTAAACACGGCCCGTGGAGAAGTTAGCAAATGTTCCCGTAAAAGGAATTTTCCCTCCAATGGTTAATCCTGCGGCAATTCCCATCATGTTTGCTTCCGCAATCCCAACTTGATAGAAGCGATCGGGATGTGCCTTTTTAAAAGCATCCATTTTTAGTGACCCTGTAAGGTCGGCACATAAGGCAACGACGGCTTCGTTTGTTTCGCCTAATTCTGCTAAGCCTGCTCCAAAACCAGAGCGAGTGTCTTTCGCGCCTGTATCGATGTACTTCTTCATATTAATTTAATTTAACAATGGTGGTGGTGCCAGAAGCAATAGTAAATTCTTCTACCACCGAATATAAACTTTGTCTTGATGATTTCACTCTAAATACAACGCGGTACTGACCAGGTTGTAAATTATAACTCTGCCGAGATTTTTTAGGGTCGAGGTCCGCTACCCAAATTAATTCATTGCCCTCGTATTTTAAAATGCTTCCGAAACCAGGTGCCGAACTTTGCAAGTTTACTACTCCCGGAGGAGGAATGCTTATGGTAGTGGTTTCACCTGCGTTTATTTCCACTTGCGGTAGAAAAATTCTGGGTAAACTGAGGATTTCTAAATCATACTTACCCTCCAAGTATTGCTGACTGCTATTAAACTGCTGCAAATGAATGGGACGATTTTCAGAGGGCACATAAATTAAAGCGGCTAACTCGTCGTTGTTTACCCGCTGTGGATTTACCAAACGCAGACTGCCACGCGGTAAATCTAAACCGATAATGTTATGTGCTCCCGCCGAAATACTAATGTTATCTTTCTCCCTTTCAGGGATAGAATGCACCACCATGCGATAGTTTACCAAGGGGTCTAAGTAAATTGTATCGGGTAATCCTTTAGGATTAAGCGTATGAATTAATTGACGATCCACTTTTCTACTTACTTTATTGTAGAAGCTTATGGCCACGTCGGTTTCGGTGGGAAAGCCGTTGCCATCTAGAAGATTTACCTGAGCGGTAGTATTATCCAGGGCTTGCGAAATCACAATCCCTAATACTTTTTCGAAGGTTGCTTCATCGGCGGCATCGTAAAAGGTGCCTACACATTCGAAGGTTTGCTTAAAGTTATCATCCAGGCCAATGCCAATAACGAAAGGCTTTAAGGCGATGCCGCGTTCCTGTAGTAAACGCGAGGCAGCACAAGGGTCTTCATCGCAAGCCTCTACGCCATCGGTAATAAGGATGATGATATTGCGGCAATTTTCACATTCTCCAAAATCGTAAGCCGCTCGTTCTAAAGAACGAGCAATAGGGGTAGTGCCTTTGGGACGAATTTCCTTCAAGGTTCGCTTAATGCGTCCGATGTTATTCTTAGCAAATGGAACTTCTAGACGCGTATCATTACAATCTTGCGGTGGAACGGGTCTTTGATGGCCGTAAACACGCAAGGCTAGCTGAAAATTGTCATTATTTAGCTGGGCTAAGCTATCGAGCATATTGTTCATTAGCTTTTGGGCCACATCTATTTTCTGACCGCTTTCCCAGCGGGCATACATACTTTGGGAACCATCAAACACAAAAAGGATACGGGTTAAAACCACGTCTTCTTTTTTGTCTTTTTGAGCACTTAAAGAAAAGCTCAGTAAGCTTGCTAGTAATATTTGGCTTAGGATGCGCAAATTAATAGTCGCCCATAGTTTCCTCTAATTGAGAAAGGGCATTACTAAGTTGCTCGTCACTCGGAGCGATACCATGCCATTCGTGCGTGCCTTCCATAAAGTCAACACCAGCACCCATGGCCGTTTTCATAATAACGCAAACTGGTTTTCCTTTTCCAGTATGTGCTTTAGCTTCTTCTAAGCCGGTCACAACCTGCGCAACATCATTACCATTTTCTATATGAAGGACGGTCCAACCGAAAGCCTCAAATTTAGCGGCTAAACTTCCCATAGCTAAAACATCGTCGGTAGAACCATCAATTTGCTGCCCATTTGCATCAATCGTCATAATAAGGTTATCTACCTTATTAGCCGGAGCGTAAAGGGCGGCTTCCCAGATTTGTCCTTCTTGTAATTCTCCATCGCCGTGTAAGGAGAAAACTGTTTTTGGATCCTTATTTTGTTTTTTACTTAAGGCGGCGCCAATGGCTACCGAGAGCCCTTGACCTAATGATCCGGAGGCAATGCGCACCCCAGGTAAACCCTCATGGGTGGTAGGATGCCCTTGTAAACGGGTATTTAATTTTCGAAAGGTATTAAGTTCTTCCAGGGGGAAATAACCAGCCCTACTTAATACGCTATAGTAAACTGGGCTAATGTGGCCATTGGAAAGAAAAAATAAATCTTCATTTTTTCCATCCATATCAAAATCACTGGCATTGTGATCCATAATATGGTGAAACAAGCTTACGAAATACTCGGTGCATCCTAAGGATCCACCGGGGTGGCCAGATTGCACGGCGTGTACCATTCTTACAATATCTCTGCGAGTTTGAGAGCAAATTTTTTCTAATGCTGCAATATCGGCCATTTGACTAAAATTATTTGCGGCAAAATTACCCAATAGCTAAGGACTAGCTTGGCTGATGTTGAAAAAATATGATAAATCGCAGAGCTCAGTCACTTTATCGTCCTATTATCCGATTAAGCTCTACCCCTATACTTTCATTAGGCTAAAATCTGACACTTTAATTTAAGGCTGAACTCAGCATATTAGCTATATCTTTGCGCATCTTAAAAAATAAAGCATGAAGTGTGGAATAGTAGGATTACCCAATGTGGGCAAATCCACATTGTTTAACTGTTTATCGAGTGCCAAGGCGCAGTCTGCAAACTTTCCTTTTTGTACCATAGAGCCCAATATAGGTATGGTAATCGTACCCGATCCACGGTTAACTAAGTTAGAAGAGCTGGTTAATCCTCAGCGAGTACAACCTGCCACGGTAGAGATTGTAGATATCGCAGGATTAGTAAAAGGTGCCAGTAAAGGCGAAGGATTGGGTAATCAATTTTTAGGAAATATTAGAGAGTGTAATGCGATAATGCATGTTTTACGCTGTTTTGAAAATGAGAATATCACGCACGTAGATGGAACAGTAAATCCACTGCGCGATAAGGATACCATTGATACCGAACTGCAGTTTAAGGATTTAGATACCTTAGAAAAGCGTTTAGATAAACATCGCAAAGCAGCTCGTACTGGTAACAAAGAAGAGCAAAAAAATGTGGAATTCCTCGAAGGAGTAGAAAAGCATCTTTTAGCCGGAAAAAATATTCGTTCTCTTTCGCGTAGTGAAGATGAGGATGAGCTTTTGGCTGAAATTCAGTTCTTAACGGATAAGCCAGTAATTTACGTGTGTAATGTAGATGAGGCATCTGCGAAAAGCGGCAACCAATGGGTGGAGCTGGTACAGCAAATGGCGAAGGAAGAAGAAGCCGAAGTAATTCATCTTGCGGCAGCAATGGAAGCCGATATTTCTGAATTAGATAGCTTCGAAGAACGCAGTATGTTCTTAGAAGACCTAGGTTTAGAAGAAGCGGGTGTTAATCGCTTGATTAGAAAAGCTTACACCTTGTTAAATCTTCAAACGTATTTTACGGCAGGCGTAAAAGAAGTTCGTGCATGGACTATTAAAAAAGGTTTTACCGCTCCCCAAGCCGCTGGCGTAATTCATACCGATTTTGAAAAAGGTTTTATTCGGGCTGAGGTTATAAAATATGCGGATTTCGAAAGTTTTGGCTCTGAAGCTGCGGTTAAAGAAGCTGGGAAATTAAAAGTGGAAGGAAAAGAGTATGTCGTGCAAGATGGCGATGTGATGCATTTCCGCTTCAATGTATAAGCATCTTAATAAATTGTGAAAAAGTTGTAGCCTGAAAAATATCAGCATTTAATGGCTATTCCTACTTTTAGCCCTCATCCAAAAGAACAGCATGTCTACCGAGCAAACTAGTTATAACGAAGACAATATTAGATCCCTCGACTGGAAAGAGCATATTCGCCTCCGTCCCGGTATGTATATTGGTAAGTTAGGCGATGGCTCCAGCTCGGACGATGGTATATATATCCTTGTAAAAGAGGTTTTAGATAATGCCGTAGATGAGTTTGTGATGGGCGCAGGCAAAACTATTGAAGTAACCATAAAGGACGGTGAAGTAACGGTGCGCGATTACGGTCGTGGCATTCCACTCGGAAAAGTGGTAGATGTGGTTTCTAAAATTAATACCGGTGCTAAGTACGATTCTAAGGCTTTTAAAAAATCGGTGGGATTAAACGGGGTAGGAGCGAAGGCGGTAAATGCCCTTAGCGATTATTTTAGCGTTCAATCGGTCCGTGATGCTAAAACCAAAATTGCTCGTTTTGAAAAAGGGGTTTTAGTTGAAGATGCAGAAATTAAAGAATCCACTCTGCGCAAGGGAACCAAGGTGCAGTTTAAACCTGATGCGGCCATCTTTAAAAACTACCGCTTTGTAAAAGAGTATCTCGAAAAAATGTTGTGGAATTATGCCTACTTAAACCCAGGCTTATCCATTATGTATAATGGTGAGAAATTTTACAGCGAAAATGGCCTTAAAGATTTATTGAACGATACACTCGATGCTCCCATTATTCATCCCATCATTCACCTCAAGGGAGATGACATAGAAGTAGCACTAACGCACAGTGAACGTTCGCAAGGTGATATCTATTATTCTTTCGTAAACGGACAGCACACCACTCAGGGTGGGACCCACCAAAACGCTTTTCGCGAAGCGCTCGTAAAAACTATTCGCGATTTCTACAATAAAAATTTCGATGCAGCCGATATTCGAGATTCGGTCGTGGCAGCGGTGTCTATCAAGGTGATAGAACCGGTTTTTGAATCACAAACAAAAACCAAATTAGGGTCGAATGATATTGGTCCCGAAGGCCCTACGGTGCGCACTTTCATCAATGATTTCATGAAGACCAAGCTCGATAATTTCTTGCATAGAAATGAAGACGTGGCGGAAATCATTCACCGCAAAATTCTTCGCGCCGAAAAGGAACGCAAAGAATTAAGTGGGATTAAAAAATTGGCGCGTGATAGAGCTAAAAAAGCAAGCTTACACAATAAGAAGTTGCGCGATTGCCGAAAACATTATAACGATCAAAAAGACGAGTTTCGCTTAGATACTACCTTGTTTATTACGGAGGGTGACTCCGCTAGTGGTTCAATCACTAAATCGCGTAACGTTAACACCCAGGCGGTTTTTAGTTTAAAAGGAAAGCCCCTTAACTGTTATGGTTTAAGTAAGAAAGTAGTTTACGAAAACGAAGAATTTAATTTACTGCAAGCCGCCCTCAACATTGAAGATGGATTGGAGAACTTGCGCTATAACAATGTTGTAGTTGCCACCGATGCCGATGTGGATGGCATGCATATTCGCCTATTATTAATAACTTTTTTCTTGCAGTTTTTTCCCGAAATAGTGCGGGAAGGACATCTCTATATTTTGCAAACACCCCTGTTTCGCGTGCGCAATAAAAAAGAGACTTTCTATTGCTATAGTGAAGAGGAAAAAAGAGCAGCTTTGCTGAAAGTTGGCGCAAAAGCTGAAATTACACGCTTTAAGGGTTTAGGAGAAATTTCTCCGGATGAGTTTAAGAATTTTATTGGGGATGATATTCGTTTGGAACCAGTAATGCTTGGCAAAGACTCTACCATAGAGCAAATTTTGGAATTTTATATGGGTAAAAATACCCCGAAGCGCCAAGAATTTATAATTGAAAACCTACGGGTCGAAAGAGACCCAACTGAAGAGTCGCAAAAAGCTTTACTAAATGAAGATTAACGCGGATAGTTATTCTAAAATTAACCTGGTGATTCTCACCTTTTCACTGATAGCCATCTTAACCGATACGACGCTTTCATTCTTACAAGGCGCCTACTCCGGCAATTGGTGGTTGGGAGGCCTTGGGATTGTTTTAATTGCTCTCCTAATTTATCGGGGTCCAGCCAAATTTAAATACGACACCGAAGGAGAAGTGATGAATTTAAGTACCGAAGATAAAACTTGGGGAAAAATTTTAAGATCATTCGAAAAGCATTACGAATTTCCTAAACGGAAATTTAAAAGCTACAAATTAGAAGGTTGGTTTTTAAGAAGAAAACTAACAATTTACATAAACAGTCGTAGCGGGGCCGTTAAGGAAAGAAGCCTTATCGTTTCACATTTAACGTCAGACCAACGAAAGAAATTAACGAACTCGCTAAACAAATACTCACAGATAGCTAAGCATGGCGGAAGAAGAAAACGAACTACAGAATAATAACAGCCCAGAATCTGAAAATGAACCCATCATTACCCGCGTTTCGGGAATGTACCAGGATTACTTTTTGGATTATGCCAGCTATGTTATCCTGGAAAGGGCAGTTCCAACTTTAGGTGATGGCCTAAAGCCGGTGCAGCGACGTCTCTTACATGCTTTGCGCGAGATGGATGACGGGCGTTATCATAAGGTAGCCAATGTTATTGGTCAAACCATGAAGTATCACCCGCATGGAGATGCTTCCATTGGAGATGCCTTGGTTCAATTAGGACAGAAAGATATCTTAATTGACGCCCAGGGAAACTGGGGAAACCTCCTTACGGGAGATAGTGCGGCAGCGCCGCGTTATATCGAAGCCAGGCTCTCTAAATTTGCTTTAGATGTTGTTTATAGTCCGAAAATCACCAAGTGGCAAAGTAGCTACGATGGTCGTGGTAAAGAGCCAGTAGAGTTTCCCGTTAAATTTCCATTACTCTTAGCCCAAGGTGTAGAAGGAATTGCAGTAGGACTATCCACTAAAATCTTACCGCATAACTTTTTAGAACTGATTGCGGCGGCTATTAAGGTTTTAAAGGGACAAAAGTTTGAATTATTACCGGATTTTCCTTCTGGGGGAATTGCGGACTTTACCAATTATAATAAAGGTTTAAGAGGGAGTAGGGTTAGGGTTAGAGCCCGTATTTCGGTGCTTGATAAGAAGACACTTATTATTGATGAAATTCCTTACACAACCACAACGGGAAGCTTAATTGATAGTATCCTTAAGGCGAATGATAAGGGCAAACTTAAAATTCGTAAAATCGAAGATAATACCTCGGATAAGGTAGAAGTAGTAGTGCATCTTTTCCCAGGCATCTCGCCTGATCAAATGATAGATGCTCTTTATGCCTTTACCGACTGCGAAATATCTATCGCTCCGCTTTCGTGCATGATCGAAAATGATACCCCAGTTTTCCTTCCGGTAGATGAGATCTTACGTCGCAATGTTGATAATACCTTAAGTATTCTTCGTGCTGAGCTAAATTTCGAGCTCAACGAATTGCAAGAACAATGGCACTTTGCCAGTCTCGAGCGCATCTTTATAGAAAACAAAATTTACCGCGACATTGAGGAAGCGGAAACTTGGGAAGAGGTGCTAGAAAATATTCATCTAGGTTTAAAACCTCATATCGGTCATTTACTGCGAGCGGTTAATGACGATGATGTAACTCGCTTAACCGAAATCCGCATTAAGCGCATCTCTAAATTTGATAAATCAAAGGCGGATGCACTTATTGAAGCTTTAGAAGGTAAAATAGAAGAGGTTAAGTTCCATTTAGTGAATCTAGTAGATTATGCGATAGCATGGTTTCAAAAGATCAAAGAAAAATATGGAACGGGTCGGGAGCGCAGAACTGAAATTAGACTGTTCGAAGATATTGAAGCTACCAAAGTGGCACTGGCCAATGTTAAACTTTATGCCAATTTTGAAGAAGGCTTTATTGGCACCAGCCTTAAAAAAGATACTTTCATTACCGACTGTTCCGATATCGATGATATTATCGTCTTTCTTGACAATGGCCAAATGATGGTAACTAGGGTTGATCAAAAAACTTATATTGGCAAGAATATCATCCATGTGGGTGTATGGAAGAAAGGGGACAAGCGCACCACTTATAATATGATTTATCGCGATGGTTCCAAGGGAAGTTCTTTTATGAAACGCTTTCAGGTGACTTCCATAACACGCGATAAGCTCTACGATTTGACGCCTGCAACGCCAGGTACGGAGGTGCTACATTTTACGGTAAACCCTAACGGAGAAGCCGAAGTAGTAACGGTTTACCTCCGCGCTTTGCAGCGTTTGAAAAGGCTCAAATTTGAAATTGATTTTGCCGAGTTGGCTATTAAAGGTCGCGCTTCGAAAGGTAATACAGCCACCAAATACCCCATAAAGAAAATTGAAATTAAAGAAGAAGGAGTGTCAACGCTTTCTGCTCGAAAAATTTGGTTCGATGAAGCGGTAAATCGCATTAACACCGAGAATAGAGGCCGCTTACTAGGCAGTTTTAATGGAGAAGATAAAATATTGGAAGTAACGGCTGATGGTTATTATCGCATCCTTACGGCAGATTTGAACCTTCACTTTAGCGATAATGCTGTTATTATTACTAAGTATCAAGCAAGCCGCCCCTTAAGTGCCGTCTATTACGATGGTGAAAAGGAAAGACATTTTGTAAAGCGCTTTATTCCCGAGGTGGAAGATCGCAAAGAATTATTCATTTCCGAAGAGAAAGAATCGAAGTTAGAATATGTTAGTTTAGACTCAAAGCCAAGAATTGAAATAGTTTTCCGCAAAATTAACGGTAAGCAAAGAGAGAATGAAGAGGTTGTTTTAAGTGACTTTATCTCCGTAAAGGGTGAAAAAGCCCAAGGTAACCAACTAAGTAGAGATGCTATTCGTAAGATTAATATACTAGAGTCTCTTTTAGTAGGAGAAGAATCTACTGAGGAGGACTCAAATGATCAGGAAACAAAACAGAATGATGAACACAACAATGATAAAGCAGAAGGCAGCGATGGCCAAATTACGCTTAGTTTGGACTAGTACGCTTGCCCTATTTTTTTCTGCTTTTGTTCTTCAAGCGCAAGATAGTTTAGATGTTCAAAAATTAGGTCAACTCTCTTATAGCCAAACTATAAACGACGTTTGGGGCTGGGTAGACACGGCTAATAGCAAAGAATATGCTTTAGTGGGTGTTCAAAATGGTCTTTCGGTAGTAGATGTTACCAATCCTAACAATCCCGTACAAACTAATTTTTTTGCCGGTGCCAGCTCAACTTGGCGCGACATGAAAACCTTTGGAAAATATGCCTACACGGTGCACGATGTTTTTAATGGTACATCCGATGGAATTTTCATTGTAGATATGACGACCATCGGCAATCAGTTCCCCACTTTTTTTCGACGTAAACCAACGCTCACAGTGGGTAACGCGTCCGGAACATTAACAAGAGCCCATAATTTGTATATCGATGAAAATGGTTTTATGTATTTATTTGGAGCCAATCTTGGAAACGGTGGGGCTTTAATTTTCGACCTCAATACTACTCCTACTAACCCCACTTTTGTTGGTGCTTTTGACGATTTTTATTTACACGATGGCGTAGTACGTGGTGATACCCTTTGGGGTGCAGCAGTGCTAAATGGTTTTTTTATGCCGATAGATGTATCGGTGAAATCAGCGCCAAGCATTTCAGCCACCCAAACCACTCCCTTTAATTTTACACACAATATTTGGTTTAGCGACGATAACCAACGCGTATTTACTACCGATGAAAAATCAGGTGCTTTTATTGCCGAATACGATGTTAGCGATTTTAGCAATATCAATGAAACGGATAGAATTCGCACTTCTTTTGGGAATGATGTAATCCCTCATAATGTTCATTTTTACAATAATTTCTTAGTAAACAGTTACTATACTGCGGGCTTACAAATTTTAGATGTGAGCCAAGCTGGTTTTATGATTGAAACAGGCTACTACGATACTTCACCTGCTAATGGCGATGGCTTTAGCGGTTGCTGGGGAGCTTATCCTTATTTACCAAGCGGCAATATTTTAGCGACAGATCGTCAAACTGGTTTATTCGTTTTAAGATCAGATTACAGCCGCGGTTGTTATCTTAATGCTACTGTAGTAGATTCGATAACTAGACAAAATATCATTATTGCCAATGTGGAGGTATTAAATACTGATATGATAGGCTCCACTAATATTTTTGGGAATTTCCGCTCCGGACAAGCGCAGGCTGGGACCTTTCAAGCTGTGGTTTCCAAAGCTGGATATTTTACGGATACTTTTTCCATTTCTTTGAGTAATGGAGTAATGCTTAATAAGCAGTTTGCTTTATTATCCTTAAGCGTTTCTAGTAAAGAACAAGCCTTACTAAACTCAGTTAGCATTTATCCCAACCCTACACGTTCCAAGGTTAAACTTTCAGGCTTAGCTCAATTTGGTGGAGATTTGCAATGGTCTCTTCTTGACTTAAGTGGAAAAGTGCTAGAGCAAGGCCAGTTGGATGTTCAAAATGCAGAGATTGATTTTGATAGCAATTATCAAGGCTATTACCTGTTGCAATTAACTAACCAATTGGCAAATAAAACCTATAGCCTAACTTTCGAGTAGAAGTTAGGGGTTCTTATCATTAGCCAAAATGGCCTGATAAATTTCATTTACGCTATTTTCCCAAGAATGTGATTGAGCAAAACGGATGCGTTCCGCCTTTTTTATTTCATCATTTTCTTGAAAGGCCAGTTCTATTGCTTTTTCATAACCATCAGCTCCCTCGGCTAGGTACACATGATCTTTAAAAACTTCCATAGCACGTGTGGGGGTTGCTAGAGTAGGTTTCCCCATAGCCAAGTACTCGTCTATTTTACGAGGATAGTTGCCAATGGTCATTTCGTTCAGTTCTTGCGGGTTCATGGCCAAGTCGAAAGCAGAAAGATACTGCCCTAGTTCTTCGGGTTTTTTTGGACCGAGGAAATACACATTTTCCATTTGGTGCAACTTACTGGCTTTAAAGTGTTCGTCTTCCGGACCGACATAAACGAAAGACCAATCTTTGCGATTCTCAGCGAGGTCTTCTAGTAATTTCAAATCCAATCGCAACTTTAAAAGAGCGCCAATATACCCGATGCGCGGATGCGGGATATTGGCAAATTCGGCTGGTTCGGCGTGATTTAAAGTAGGGTCGAATATACTGAGATCGCATCCCTGACCTACATAGTAGCTATTTGGGTTATGCTTGGCACAGTAATCTTTTAGGTACAGAGAGTTAGCTACTGCCAGATCATACTTTTTTAATAATTGCGGTTCTAGGCGCAGACCGTGTTTTTTAAAGTAACCTGTAGACGTGAGGTTATCACGTGAGTAATAGATATTCAATTTGGATTTGAGCAGCTCAGGCGCTAAAAAACCTTGAAACATTTCACTGTCGTTGAAGAAGTAATAATCTTCAAAGCCCATCTTGGCGGCAGCCTTACGAATTTCAGCAAAGAAATTTTTGCTAATTGATTTTAAAGCCCAATCGTAAATTGCTCCGTCGGGTAACCAGTTAATAGACTCCATTAAAACGGCAGGATCTAGGGTATAGAGGCCATCCTTAATATGCGTAATTGGTTCCGATTTTCCCTCGAGGACTGACAAACGACGCTCTATAAACTCACGGTCTTTTTCATCATTTTTCAGTTTTGTAATGCGGTCCAAGGGCCTGTTAACGTAGAGCACCGTATTGTCTTTAGCTACTACCTCGGCAATGTTCTTACAATTGCTTCCAATGGGTATGTCCCAAGGCTGATTGCCTACAAAAATGAAATTCTGGTTTTTCAAGAGCGGATGTTTCCTCAAAGGTAAAATCTTAAATATAAATATTTGGGGACTGGGCCTCGAAAAATTAGACTAGGCTTATTTTTTTTGATGCAGAAGCCTGTTCGTAACAAATTTATAGTGGTAAATTTGGCTAGCAAAGTAATTTCCATGAGCCAAACAAGACTACCCGATTTTGTTGTGATCGGGGCCGGAAAATCCGGTACTACCTCCTTAAATGAATACCTTAAGGAACATCCGCAGATTTTTATGAGTACGCGCAAGGAGCCTAACTTCTTCGCCTATGAAATGGCCAAGGAGGAAGACTTCGATTTAGAAAGCTCCAAAGAGTTTTATCGCGACTCAGTATTGAAGCTAGACGATTACTTAGAACTGTTTAAAGGGTCCAAGGAAAGTCAGTTATTAGGAGAGGTTTCCAATACCTATTTAAACAGCGAAATGGCCTGTGAACGCATTAAGCATTACATTCCTAACGCGAAGTTAATTGCTATTTTAAGACATCCTGCCGACCGCCTGTTTTCGCGTTATTCGCATTATGTAAGAGAAGGTTTACTGCCAGAAGATGGCGGTTTGGACAAGGTTTTTGATAAAACAACTAGCTGGTGGCTTCGCCCCGATATGATTACCGAAGGTCTTTATTATGGACAATTGAAAAGGTATTATGATAATTTCCCTCAAGAGAATATTCGCGTTTATTTATATGAGAACTTTATCAACGACACCGCTGGTGTGGTAGAAGATATTTTTAAGTTTTTAGCGATTGATCCTAGCATAAAGGTGGCCACCGATATTGTGTATAACAAGAGTGGCACCGTTAAAAATAAAGCGGTAGATAATTTAGTGGGGCAAAATAGTCCGCTTATTACCACCTTGAAAAAGCTAGCACCGGCTTTGCATCGTTGGATGAAAGACAATGTTTTAATTAACCGTTGGCTTTATAATCTGCGTAATAAGAATTTACAGAAAGCAGATTTTTCACCAAGCTTAAGAAAGGAGATTGTGGATAAAATATACGCAGAAGACATCAAAAAGCTCGGGAATTTAATCGGTCAGGATTTAAGTCACTGGTTAAAAGCCTAGAATGATAGCGAAGGTATTA
>JAGYKI010000001.1 GCA_018401735.1 Schleiferiaceae bacterium | reverse complement strand
TTCATATTTTTCAAATTAGCGCCAACTCATTAATAATCTCAATAACCCTATTATTAGCCCCTGCCTAAAGGTCGCTATTCACATAACCACCTCCCAACTTCCTTTTCACCTTTTAAAGAATGCCAATACTTCAAACATTGGGAGCATTATTCTAAAAAAAGAAAAATCCCCAGCGAGCTATCTGGCAAAGGCAATTAGCAAGGAAAATTTAATCCCCAACAATTAATTCCTCAAACTTAATAAAATGGAGTCTTAATTTAAGGCTTAGGGATAATTTGTTTTTCACGCATTAAAAATCACTAAGGCTCTGGCTGATTAGATAGAAAGGGCGGCTTTTCTAAGGCTCTAATAAACAGCTTTAGCACGCTAGAGATTCCAAAAACAGCCTATACGCAAACCAGCACTCCATAAATGCCCATGTATTGGAAGTTACTTATTTGTAAAAGACCATAACCTGGGTTTGATCTTACATTAGGCCTCAGACTTCTTATAAGTTTCTTTTAATAAAAGTGACTATCTGCGGTTATGATTTGTAGTCGAATACACCTTAAATAATTTAAACGATCTCAATTAACAAATTACCTCGCTTACGTCCACTATCTACATAGCGATGTGCTTCTGCTATTTCACTTAAGGTATAGCTGCGATCGATGTAGGCCTTTAAATGACCCGCGGCGGCTAAATTTCCCAGCTCCTTTAAGTCATTTTCTCTCTCCTTGGTGAGCATCTCTACCGAAACAAATCTTCCCCCTTTGTTTAAAAGTGATTTGGCCCGCGATTTTCCTAGTTTTCCAACCGCGTCAAGCACAATGTCATAGCCTTCGCTAAAATTATCAAAGTCAAAGTCGGTATAATCGTAAAGCGCATCTGCGCCAAGCGCCTTTAACCAACTAAAATTGCTAGCGCTACTGAAGGTGCTTACTATGGCACCCTTATGCTTCGCTAATTGTAGGGCAAAAGAACCGACACTACCGGAGGCACCATAAATTAAAATCTTTTCCTCCGCTTTAATCTGGGCTTTTTCCAAAAGATAAGAAGCCGTCATGCCCCCAATAGGTAAAGCCGCCGCTTCTTGGAAATCCAGTGCCTTCGGCAAGTGAGCAAGAACACCATTTTTCCATTTCTCAGGAAGGGCAACATATTCTGCATAAGCGCCTCCTTTCAGCATGGTGGTAGTACCAAACACCCGATCGCCGATGGCATAATTCTTTACTTCGCTGCCAACTTCGGCCACTACGCCAGCGAATTCGTGACCGAGCACCTGTTTTTTAGGTTTAAATAAACCAAAAATCAAACGGGCAGGAAGCCAAAATAAGGGCGGAAAATTAGAACTTCTTAAGCGTGTATCGCCCGAGGTAACGGTGCTATAGGCTATCTTAACTAATAGCTCATTGGCTTTTAATTCAGGCTTCGCAATGTTTTGAATCTTTAAAACTGAAGGAGAGCCGTAAGACTGGTAAACCGCTGCTTTCATCTAAAATTTTTAAATAGAAATTACTTTTAGCATTCAATGTCATTTGGAACATTGAAACAAGGGAAATCGGTTCAAGCAGCAGCAAACAAAGCTAAGACATAGTTTTGATATTAGTCCTTATAAAAATCCGAAATCAATGTGATAGTGATCATCATGCAGATCATCAATGGTCTTAGGCAATGCCTTGGCAAAATAGATGCCTTTACGCTTGACGATTTTACCTGAAGGCGTTTTATAAAAATCATCTTTGAGATCAATTTTCAAGATCACCTTTTTTATAAACATACCGCGCTTTCGAGCGGCCTTTTCTAAGGTCAAGATGTGCTGAGCCATCGCTTCGAAGTCGATGCTAATATTTTTGGCTAGCCCGGTCTGTCCATCTTCGTCAAATGCCATCAAATAGTGATAGATCCCAAAATAATTGTGCAAATGACGGGCTTTACCCTTTTTAACTAAAGGAACGCCAAAATCTATAGAAGTGCCATTTTGATGCGTACGATGGGGCCACATTCTCCCGCCTTTCTCTTGCGAGCTTTCCATCAATAAAAAGTTCTTCTCGGGGTAAGTATGCTCCATTTCTTCATAAGCTTCAAGACTGATATCTAAAACCTTAGAATGCACCCAAGCACGGTTAAAGAAAGTATAGCTAAGAAAGGAGAAGTATTTAAAATTAGAACCGCGGTATGGGAACCTCCTTCCATTTTCTAAAGAGCCTTTGCTAACGCTGCCTTCCGAAATACTTAAGCCCTTCCCCCTTGGCTGATTCGAACAAGAATTGAAATTCAGGCTCAATACAAGAAGAAATAAGATCCTCTTTATTTTCATTGCAGTTCTCTCTTTTTTTTCAGACTCCTAGAAAAGCTTGTAAATATCACAGCCCTAAAGCCTGTTTCAAACTTTGATAATCGTCTAGTGCACCTCTAAATTCTCGTACTTGTATCTTTTGCACTTTACCGGGATTAGCCACAATTGCGGGCTCTACTTCTGCCATTGAGCGATAGTAGAGTTTCTTATCAAGAAAGCCCCAAATGGCATAAGCCTTCTTTGGATCTAGCGAAATTTCATTGCTATTAAAACTAAATAAGCCGTTTACCTCTTGGTTGACTAAATTAATATTGGTGAGTGCAATACTCTTCCCTTCCGAGTTAATAAAGTCTGCAACTATTCGCACTCGTTTGCCGTAAATCAAGCGATCACAATTCCAAATCCCAAATGAATTTAGAGCAAACTGCGCCTTTACACCCTCGGCTTTTTCTTGATCCGCCCAAGCCTTTTTACGTCTTTCTTCTGCCGCCAGCCATTCCTTCATCATTTGCTCGTACTCGTCTTTCTTTACCAAATACTCTTGCAAGGCTGCATCAAAGTCTTCTCCTTGATAGACTGGACGCACACGGTAGGAAATTTTTATTTTGCTGGTTGAAAAGCTAATATTGTAAACCCCTTCCGTTTGGGTAGGTTTTAAATCCACTTTATCCCATTCTTTGTCCGCTTCCGCGGGATTATAATTCTTTTCGCTATCATCTATTTGAAATTTAGCTTTAGAAAAAATACCCAGCTCTTCATAGGCGTCAGCATAGGGAATAAAGACATCGAACATGGGTTTATCCTCCTCTACTATTGCGGGTTTCACAGGCTTCCGCGGTACCGTCCTATTTAATGAAAAGCCAGAATCTGACTCAATCGGAATAACTTTTACTATGGTAGTAGATACTTTAATTAACTTTTCTTGGCTTGGCAGCCACTTTCTAGCTAGGGTATCTAAATAGTAAATACTATTTCCAGGCTTTAATCTTTGCTGTTTTAGGCTTAGTATTGGTTGATTGGTAGGATTAACAAAAGCTGCTTTTCCTTGATACTGGGCATTAATTTCAAACATTCCCGCCGATTCAAAGGTGAAAGCCGTTCCCGCAGAATCGAAGTTCATCGGTAGGCCTGCCAAAAAGAAATCAAGTGGATTTATAAACTCACGCAAGGAAATTTGCACTTCTCCATTAATAACTTCACCATTTTCATCAACAAAGGCTTTGGCGGGAAAATTAATACTAGCACCCGATTTGAAGGTAAAAGTGGCACCTTTCTCTGCTAGTACTCGCTGTTTTTCAAAAGGAATTTTTAAAGTCGGAATGGGAGCTACTAAAAAAGGCTTGGTGTTCTTAATGAAAGGGCCTTTCCTATTTGCAGAAAGCACGTCTTCCTCTGAAGAAGAAGCAAAACCCTCATCAATTTCATGAAGAGAGTCTATTGATTCATGGGGCGAAGACCTAGCTTCAGTCTTTTGATTTTGTAGGGTGCCATTATGCGATTGATTATTGCAAGCAACTAGCGCAACTAGTATCAATCCAAAAAAATAGGAAGTGTCTTTCTTATTCATGTTGCTGGTTTAATGTTTTATTAAACGGCTACTTATCATGAAAAATTATTAAGTCACCCCCAATTTATAATAGGATCATTTTCTTTTTGCACTTTGAGTAATCAAAATCTTTAATTTTAAGTCTTAAAGAATGCAGGGTATAGCGCTAAAAACCCAGGGAAAATTCCAAAAATTAGGATTAATAATAACTGAATAAATTTAAGAACATGATGTATCCTTTTTTGACTAATATACCTACACCAGAAGTAAAGGAGTGCTAAATAGACTTCCACTACCAGCATAAAAAAGAGGACCAAAGGGAGCCATTCTGAATTTATACCTCTACGCTCCATTTCGAACATTTCAAAAATTCGATAAAATAACCCGAGAAATATCACGACTATTAGGAGTAGCAAAATCCTTTTTAAGAATATTGAAAAGTAAAGATTGATTTTACTTAGTCGCTGCATAAAAAATAGGCAGAAAACAACTATTTAAAATCTATAACAGGCTATACGGGCTTGTATTTAGTTTGCAAGGCATGCAAGAAATTCCTCAGGTACTGATCCATGCAGGGTCGATAAGACTTATGTTCGGGATTGCGAAAAAAAGCACTGAGCTCATGTTTACTTAATTTCTTGTCGATGGCAGCAAATAAATCGAGGATGTCATCGGTTTTAAAATCTAAAGCAATCTTTAGCTTTCGCAAGATCATATTATTGGTCAGAGGATCTTCGGCAATGGGCATTGGGCCTTCGCGCTTACCGCGTTTTTCGATGATTAAGCCATTGAGAAAAGTAGCTAACTCTTTATCGTTAATTTCCACCAATTCAGGATCTTCGTCCTTTCTCAACCAATTCTTAATCTTGTTTTTATCGACTGTAAATTCGGCTAAAGTGAAAATTTCGACCATTTTTTCATCGCTAAAATTGAAGAAGTAGCGCAGTCGGCGGATAATATCATTATTGGTCATAGTGAATTTTTAAAGTCGCATATCTCTAAGAATCCGCTAAGATGCGATTTCTATTTGCCAAGCCAAACTTTAGTTATTCGGATTATACATCGATTTCTATCAGCGTGTGAAGTTAAAAAGGAGACGCCCCCCTAAACTTAAATTCATTCTTGAATCTAATAAACGATATGGGTCAATTACTTGATATTGAATGTAAGGGTTTGCTTCTATGCTAATGTCTGCCCTCTTCCATAGGTCAAAGCCAAAGCCAGCAAGAAGGGCCAGTGAATTTTGAAAATCATTATTTCCTTGATCACCAGAATAGGAGTATATCCATGGCCACAATGGAGTTTCGGAACTAATACCTACGTTTAGGTAAGGATTAAAATAACTACGTCTTTTCACAAAGTACTTGTAAGACAGTTCCGTGAGAAAGCTAGTGATGCTAGCCTGTGACTCTACGATAGTAATGAAGCCAAGTGGATCGGAATAACCCATGCTACCTTGATAACCAAAATAAGAAGCCCCTAAGATCAGCCGGAATGCATGGTGATCTTCTAAGAAGTATTCCAGACCAAAAGAAAGAGAAAAGCTGTTAATGGCTTCAAAATAATCTTGCGTATCCGATTCCTTCGCTGTCTGATACTCAAGCTGAGCTAAATTGAAGCTAAAACCCGGGCTTAATGAATAACGTAGTTTAGATTTTTGCCCGAAAGTGCCAGTGATGGTTAGGAAACTAAAGAAGCAGGTGTAGATTAAGGTTTTCATAAGTTTATTTTTAAAAAAATTAATACATCGACTAGGAACTATATACTAGTCCTTCGCCTGAGGGTGCTTCATTTATTTTCCATGTTGCTATCACCTGAAAAGAGGATTAACAACGGTTTATAAATCAAAGCTAGCCGTAAATAATCTCCATTTACTACCGCTATTAAGGAGCCCTAAAAGTAATTAATCTATCTAGAGGATGAAGGCAAAGGCTTTTCATCAGGTCTAATTCATGATTTTAAATGTTTAGACCCTCAAGCTAAAATCTAGCATATCGCACTGATAGTGAGTAGGCTTCAGACCCTACTGATTTATAAAGTTTAGTGATGTAAAACTTTAATAACATTTTATTGAAGATAAATTACAAATATCTTAATTCTAAATATCGGCATCAGCACCATATTATACTGTTCAGTATTTAATTAGCAAGTAGTGAAATCTGGTGCCCCCATTTATTTTATCATTCTATTTTAACGTGAGTTCGACTATAAATCATAGCCTCAGATTTTCAATAAAAAGAAAAGACAAGTCTAGATCGTGCAGCTATAGCGGGCTACAGCAAATGAACTAGATGAAGTATTTTCACTTTTATTGGAAAAACCATTTAATCCCCTTCTAAAAAGCGGCTTTCCGCGCCTCTGCATCTTGCAATAGCCCGCTATTGCTTCACGGCATAGGCTTGAATTCCACTATTTACAAGGGGTCTGAGGCCTGATTTTACGTCGAATTCACGTTATTTTATTAAAATTCTTACGATCAATGATAATTTCCAAAGATAATCCCCGCCTTAGCGATTGCAGTGGAAAGCCCACAGGCCTTTAGGCCGAGGACTTGGAACGGAAAGCGCGACCCGGAGGGGAAGGCCCAAATTCTCATGATAATAAACACAATAAACCATGCCTAAATGGAATTAAGCATGGTTTAAAGATAATTTCTAAACTTTCAATGAGGCTGTTACGACTATTGCAATGACTGGTAAACTTATATTTTACTGGGCGGCATGGCTTTGCGCATCATCTTTTCGTTCATTTTGGCCAGCATGGCGAGGGGACTGTGTTTAGACATGAAGGCCATGATTTTATTTTTTCCGCCTGGCACCGAAAGTAAGCGTTTGCCCAAACCATTTAAGCCGAATTCTGCCACCACCGAAGCTTCCATCGCTTGCATGGGGGTTTTGCTCCAATCCACGCCATTGTCGGCGGTCATAGGGGTTTTGGTAAGCCCAGGTGAGAGAATCGTTAGATCAACGCCCTTGGGTTTTAACTCGGCATAGAGCGAGGCACCTAGGTTTAAAACATAGGCTTTGGAGCCTGCGTAATTGGAGAAATAAGGATTGGGCATATGCCCTGATAAACTGGCAATTAGGAGAATGCCGCCTTTTTTGCGTTCAACCATTAAGGGGCTGAAATGGTGGCAAAGCTCGAGGGTAGCCACCACGTTTAGTTGAATTACTTTCAACTCGCCGGCCAAGGGTGTTTTACTAAAAGCACCATTTACTTCATAGCCCGCAGCGCTTACTAATAGTCCGATTTTTTCATCAACCTGCTTCACCTTTTCCAAGCCTTCGGCCGTAGCTAAATCGGCGGAAATGTATTTGGTTTTCACCCCGTACCTTTTTTGTAATGCGGCCGCCTGTTCGGTTAATTCTTTTTCTTTACGAGCTACCAAAACTATATTAAGGCCTTTAGCCGCAATTTGACTAGTCAACTCTGCGCCTATGCCCGAAGTTGCGCCCGTAATTAGAGCCCAATCACCATATTTATTCTTGAAATCTTTATTGGTCATGCTGTTTTGCTTTGTATTATTTGCAAAGCAAAAGTGATGCTTTGGGCGGAGCGAACTTTTACCGCAAGGCTCAATAACTAATCATATTAGCTCAGCTGCAAACGATATTCGGAAGGGCTTTTACCCGTTTGTTGCTTAAAAACTCTATTAAAAGTAGTGAGCGACTCAAAGCCTAAGTCATAAGCTACGTCGGAAATACGCACTTCCTGCTTTTTCAAGAGTTGGAGAGATTTATCGATTTTCTTATGATTGAGATACTTTTGAGGGCTTTCCTGATAGACTGCCTTAAACTTTCGTTTGAAGGTGGATATGCTCATGTGACTGAGATTAGCAAGCTCATCTAAACTGAGACTGCTGTATAAATTACTTTGAATAATCTCTTCAAATTTGGCGAAATTGGGTTTAAACATGGAGGCCAAAAAGTCAAGCTCAGATGCGGCCTGCATGGTTTTGGTCATGAGAATAATAAATTCGCGCAGTTTGTTTTTTAGTAATTCTTCATCCGCTAATTCGGGGTTTTCAAGTAGAATCATCACCGAATCGCGATAATGCCTCAGGAGCTGATTTACCTCCACTTGCTTCAGGTTATAGTTAACCTGATGGGTAGATTTGTTAATATCGAAATCGAATAAATCTTTAATTAATTCGGGATAGAGCATAATTCCCAAAACGGCCACATCATCAAAGGCTTCGTCACGCTTTTTAAGCGATTCATAAAAGTAATTGAGGCATTTGGCCAGCATGCCCTTTTCGGGATTTAGCTCCACAATTTCGGTTTGGGCGCGCACCTGAAAGGCGCCTTGATTTACAAAAACAAAGCAGGCTTCATTTTCGTGATACTCTTTCGGTATCCTCTCAAAGCTAGGCACCTGTAGCTTTTGAAAAACTACCCGTCCATTTATCTCCAATGTTTTTAGCTCGTAGTCCACTACTTAATCGGTCTTATTTCTTTAAAACCAGGTATTGGTAATTCGCCAATGCAAGTGTGGTCCCCAAATTAATCGCGTTGCCACTAAGCGCATCGGTCCACTGCGAATTTTGCAAAGCGCTGGGCAGGGAATAGTTCACGGTATTATCTCTTACATTAACGAGCACTAAAAATTCTTCATTCGCAAAAGTCTTGGTAAAAGCAACGATATCTACATCGGGGTAATTATTAATGCTTCCTTTTCGTAAGCTGGGCGATTGAGTGTAAAGTGCGAGTAGGTCTTGATATTCCTGCAACATATCGGGGTTGGCATTCCAATTAATGGGTGAATTAGAGAAAAAGGGTAAGGGATTTTGACGACCTACCTCCTGCCCGGTATAAATTAAAGGCACGCCTCCCATGTAAAATGAAATTACCGATGCCGCTAATGCGCCCGCCTTGCCATTAAAAAGAACCATAGGCGTATTATCCCGCCGATTCATCGTGGTTGGTGCTGAAACGCAGATGTGCTTTCCCCGCTACATTATTATAATCTTCATTATTGATATTCCACAAGCGATTGGCCGATTGACCGTTGAAGACATTTTTCAGCCCCCCAAAAATTCCAACCATAGTTTAAATCGAAGCCGCATCAAAGTGATCGGCGCGGGCTCCTTCCGCTAAAAAGACCAAATTACGATTGGGAATGGCCTTAGACTATCAAGAGCTTGTTTCCAAAATCGAAGGGTACACCATCGGCATAATCACAACGAAAGCCATCGACATTAGCTTCTAAGATCCAATATTTCATGGCGTCAATTATGGCTAAGCGCATTTCCATAGAATTGAAATTAAGATTGCGACATCGAGCCAATTGGTACCGAGGATGTATTCATTTCCTGGAGGCATCGGGTGTACCAATAATTTTATTTGCCATCCACGCATTATCCCGCGGTATGATTGGCAACCCAATCCATCATAATGGCCATTCCGCTTAGCGCTTCATCGGTTAAGGTGCGCAGATCGGCTAAGCTGCCATATTCGGAGCTGACGGCTTTAAAATCTTTAACCGAATAAGGAGAATTTACAGAATTCACCTCACTAATAGGGATGAATTGGCATCAACCAAATAACCTTCACGCCCAAATTTTGCAGTTGATCTAAGCGGTTTATCACCCTGGTAAATCACCACCGCTGCTAAAAGCCCGTGGTTTACCTGTAAATCACTAAGTCTTCACTCGTGGGTAGATGCGCAAAGGGGACGCCATACTGCACATAATTAGAATCTGAGGCTTAAGATGGGAATAATGGGATTGTTTGTTCTCAACAGCTTCTATCCTTCTCACAAGCAGAAAACATCACCAGAATGAAAAAGGATGGGAGTACTAATTTGAAGGTTTTCATTAATGGAGGATTATTATTCTAGCAAATTAATGACTCTCGAGCAGATAATCCAATGATAGGAATTTAAGAACTAGTTTGCAGCATAGGAATAAGTAAGGACTCAAAAAAGTTTTTCTGGTTTGGGCTAGTTCTAGGCCTTAAATCATTTCTATTATTTGGGAAGCCGATTGGGTTAGTGAAGCGGGAAGGTAATTTAGAGAGGGGTTCGGAGCCTTTATTTATTAACGTGAATTCGACAATAAATTAGAGCCTCAGATTTTCAATGGAAGGAAAAGACTAGTCTGTATCGTGCAGCTGTAGCGGGCTACAGCAAATGAGCTAGATGCAGGATTTTCATTTTTATTGGAAAATCCGTTTAGGCCCCTTCTAAAAAGCGGCTTTCCACGCCTCAGCAGCTCACAATAGCCCGCTATTGCTTCACTGCTTCGGCTTGAAACCCACTATTTACAAGAGGTCTGAGGCCTAATTTTACGTCGAACTCACGTTTATTAGATTCAATTTGTAATTGCTCTCTAAGATAGTGGTTAAGTGCCGATTTATTTATCCCCAGGAGTTTTTCAATCGCACGGTAATAGTCTTCATCCGTTTTTCCACTAGACATAAACTCTTTTGAGCAGACTCAACCACCTTTGTCCAATATTTCCTTGGCTATTAGTCCGCCCAAAACATAATGATATGAAGTTTCGCCATCCAAATTTGTTAGTTTGAGTATTGTCATCAAGGTCTATTTCAGGGATGCTTCTGTAAATAGATATTTGTCCGTTTTATATGCCAAGCGCTTTTTCCGCGGCTTCCACCCAATAAAGTCGCTACTCCTTCGGAAACCCAAAATGCTTTGTTTGGAAAGTGTTCGTCTATTTGAACGTGGAAAACTTCGTGAGGGATAGTATTCTCCCAAACCGCCCAATAGACTTTGTCGTCAGTCGCTTTGCCACTAGGTTTTGACTGTCCGCCCATGCCCAGGTAATAATCGAGTCCTTTTAGTGCTTGAATTTCATCATAGTCATCAGCGAGATAATATTCAAATGGTTTTGGCTTGACACCAAAATTTTTACAAATCTCTTGGATAAAATCATTAAGTTTTTGCGCTTTTTGGTAGTCAAAATTATGGTATGTCGGATAATAAAGTCCACCAGTCCAACTTGTGCATTCCAATCTTCTTTATTCACAGTTAATGCATTGAATAATTTGAATTCTCTGTTTTCCATTTTTGATATATTTTGCTATAGCTAAAACGTATGGGCTATCTTTCTTTGCAATAGGAAAACTGGGCTTTAATTTGACAGATTTCATTTATAAATTTCAAAACTCAAAACGTGAACTGAAAGCCCATATAAAGGGAAGGTTGAAATTCGTTTCCAAGAAGTCGTTCTTATGTTTCTCTTGCTCTTCAATATTCCATAAAATGCATTTTTTCTTTATTTTGAGAATTTGAAGCTAAGTAGTTTTCAAACAGCCTCATTACCCTTTGGTTGCAAACATCTGCTGTATCAACAATGTGATTATAGTGTTACCTTTTTGTCCAAAAGCCTGAAAACTCAGAAAAAGTAATATTAGGAATTGTAGTAGTTTCATGTTAATGGTTGCCAACTTTATAATTAGCAAATCAATTTTATTTTTAGCTGCCTATCAACTTTAGTATATAATTATTGCCAACGATTTGGCTATACGCAGTGCGAGATATAAAAGACTAAACCTTCCACCAGGCACTAAAGGTAGCTAAAGCTGCGTTTTGTGTTTTTAAATTTATAACTAAACGTCAAAGCGCAGCTTGGCGGAATAGAAGCACTGACCTTTCTGTTATTCCTTTAGTTAGCTTTTTTTGTATAGGTGTTGTTTAGGCACGTTTTTAGTTAATCAACAAGAGTTTTTTTAAAAACCTTCTTACAAAGTTCTATTTCTTTCTTGGTTATGGTCCTGAAGGTTTTAATTATTCTGCTTTTATCAATAGTCCGAATTTGGTCTATTGCAACAGCACCTTTTTCTTGTTGTGTACTACTGGAATTCTAGTTGGGTAGTTTTTTAGCGACGTGGGCTGCGGGGCGCAACGATGATCGTCTGCAAGTACTTATTCATCTCGTTTGGAGAAATCACTAAACAGGGTCGGTTTTGAATCTCGCTACCTCTAGTAGGGTTAAGGTCAACCAGCACGACTTGATATTGCTTTATTTCCATTCCTCAAAGTTCCGTCTTCAAATACATCGTCCATTAAAAGCTTATCGTCATTATTGTCATGTATACTGAAAAGCTTCTTCCCAATCCCTTTCTTCGGTTCGGTTTTGGGTTTCAGAATTATATGACCTTTTCAAGGATGAGCTCAATTTTGTCTTTGATGTTGTATTGAGCTAAAATGTCTTTTTTGATAACCTTAGTCCCTTTGAGTTGCCGATTTTGATAATAGATACTTCCATGTCCTTTATTTTGTGGCTACAAAGTTATTACATTTAATGTAAAGTAAAGCTGCCAGGTTAGTTTAATAGTGCCAACGTAAGGATATATTCAACTCCCTTTTCTAGTAATTCCTTTAAGCTAAACATTTTCAATTAAAACCCTGAGATTTATTTTTAGCTCCTAGCCCCGCCTTAGCGATTGCAGTGGAAAGCCCACAGCGAGGCACGAGCGAGGACTTGCAACGGAAAGCGCGACCCGGAGGGGAAGGCCCAAAAAGAATTGAATTTAATTGTTCCTTCGCTTAAACAAGAGCTACCTTTAAACTATTACGATAAATGTTAGCCAAAATAAATCAAGCCATGGAAATGCACTCCCTTTTAGAGGAATTGAAGTTTAGCGATGAAAAGATAAGTACTAAGGTGATTTTAGAGACTAGCTTTTCGAAAGAAATACGAATTCTCCTCAAAGCCGGACAATTAATGAAAGATCATAAGGCGCCTTATCCCATTATCATCCACCTAATTGAGGGGGAAGTTGATTTTGGTTTAAAAGATCAGCAGTATCTTTTGAAAGAAGGGGATATTTTCTCTTTAGAGGCGAATGTTACGCACAATTTACTGGCAGTGAAGAATAGTATAGTCCGTTTGTCCCTAGCCAAAAAGGATACTAGTGAACGGGTAATTTCCGCAGCGGCTAATTAAGAGGTTTCCCTATGCCAGAACAAATTAAAGATCGATGGGATATCAGCCTCTTAGTAAAGGCCTTTTATACCAAAGTACGAGAAGACGAAATGCTGGGGCCAATTTTCGCCCAACACCTTAGTAAGGAGGAATGGCCGGAGCACCTGGAAAAACTGACAGACTTTTGGGAGTCGAATCTTTTCGGAGTGGCTAAATTTAGAGGCAATCCGGTGGAGAAACACCTTCAAGTAGATAAAACTGCAAATCATACGATTGAGCAGGTTCATTTCGGGAGATGGTTACAACTTTGGTTGGAAACGATTGACTCTTTATACATAGGTGATCTGGCGGATCTGGCTAAGGTAAAAGCTCGTAAAATGGCAACGCGTCAATATTTAGCGATCTGGCATAATCGCCCAGCAGAATAGAATTATAGTCGAGTATAAAAAGCTTAAAAGCTACCTTCGCAGGCGAAACAAATACTCAGCATGCACTTTGAAGCACTAGGCTTAGCGCCTTACCTACTGGATTCGATAAAAAAACTGGATTATAAAAGCCCCACTCCCGTTCAAGAGATGGCGATACCCGTTATTTTAAAAGGGAAAGATGTTTTGGGTTTGGCGCCTACTGGCTCGGGGAAAACGGTGGCCTATGCCTTACCGATCCTTCAGAATTTGCAAGGGAAAACTAAAACTAAGAATCGACATATTAATGTTTTAGTGCTTGTACCCACACGTGAATTAGCGAGTCAGGTGGAAGTGGTATTTAGGGCCTTTGCGCAAAACTTACCTTTTCCCTTAAAAACTATGGCGGTTTACGGGGGTGTTTCTATTAACCCGCAAATGATTGCTATGCAGCACGTAAATGTTTTGGTGGCCACGCCGGGACGTTTGCTAGAGCTCGCAGAGTCAAATGCCATGCGCTTCGAGGATCTTAGCACTTTGGTGCTCGATGAAGCGGATAAAATGCTTAATCTGGGTTTTAAAAAGGAAATGGATCGGATTTTTGCTTTGCTTCCTCGTCAACGTCAAAATCTATTATTTTCCGCCACCTTAAGTCCAGAAGTGCAAGCGGTAGAAAGTATTTTATTAAAAGACCCGACCCTTTTGCAGGTGGAAGCTCCTAAAGATACCGTTGAGCTTATTAAGCAAACGGGCTATTATCTAAAAGCGGAACAGAAAGGACCTTTATTACGTCACCTTATTGAAAGTAATGACTGGCAGCAAGTCTTGGTTTTTACTTCTTCGGTTTACCAAGCCGATTTAGTGGCGGACAAATTGGTGAAGCATAATATTAATGCCAAAGCCATTCATAGCAAGAAAAGCCAGGGTAGCCGTAGCGACTCTTTGGCTAATTTTATTGCCGGTAATTTAAGAGTACTGGTTGCCACAGATCTTTTATCGCGCGGAATTGACATTGCCTTTTTACCGCATGTGGTTAATTACGAATTGCCACGCTCGCCTAAAGATTTTATTCACCGTATCGGTAGAACGGGGCGGGCGGAAAACCCCGGCGACGCTATTACTTTTGTGACCGAAGAAGATAATCACCACTTTAAGGTAATTCAGAAGAAAATGAAGCGCTGGGTAGATATGATTGATGCAGATACCCTAGATTTTAATTAACGTGAGTTCGACGTAAAATTAGGACTCAGACCTCTTGTAAATAGTGGGTTTCAAGCCGAAGCAGTGAAGCAATAGCGGGCTATTGTGAGCTGCTGAGGCGTGGAAAGCCGCTTTTTAGAAGGGGCCTAACGGATTTTCCAATAAAAATGAAAATCTGAGGCTCTAATTTATTGTCGAATTCACGTTATTTAGCTTCCATTCTTTCATTTTCCAAGATAAAAAAAGCTCCAAGCCTTGCAACTTGGAGCAAAAAATCAGTGCTTAACAGATTTAATCTAAATGCGATTTTAAGTTAGTTTTTCAAACCCTTACTTGGCCATTACCGAGCACGTAGTATTTATTGGTCACCAATTGTTTTAAACCTAAAGGCCCGCGGTGATGTAATTTATCGGTACTAATAGCGAGTTCGGCACCTACGCCCATTTGTCCACCAAGAGAACATAGGTATAAATTTTCGCAGAAAAGCTTCGGGCATTATTTGCTAACTCTCCAAATATTTTGCGCGCTTCCCACCACCTATCATAGGCATAATTCAATCGTGAAGTGGCAGTGGGCGGCAGGAAATGAACTCGATATAAGATTTTCACTAAAATTGAAAAAAACTTTTAGACCAAAACTTACATTTAAAGGAAAGGGAAAATAATTAGACCAAATCTTTCTAATTTTCAGGATCCTTCTTTTTAAATAGCCCATCCTGCGGCAGCTTATACCTTTTCGAATTTGATTGGATTAACAAATAAGGTAGACCCAGCACAACCGCTAACACCAAAGAATAAACCTCCCACTTTTCTTCCCCGAATAAAATCTTAAGCAAAGTGCCTAAAGCTATAATGATCGCCATCCCTAGCATGGCTTGCCAAAAGAGATTGGCGATACCCTTTATATCGTACTTGGCTTTTTCTTCGGCACGCATAGTGTTATATCCCGAAATAAGGAAATACATTTTACCATATTTAATTAAAGCTCCCAAAACCAAGAAGAGAAAGGCGACTGCAATCATAGAGTTGATTTAATTTTTAATGGTTTTCTGCTCTTAATTGAGACATAAAGGCTAGCGCATAAAATTAATACTCCTCCGCTAACTGTCCTAATACTAGGCACTTCATTAAATAAAACTAATGCTGCGATTACTCCGTAAACAGGTTCTAAGGCAATGACCAAACTGGCGGTGGTAGCACTAATTTCTTTTAAGCTGGAAATGTAAAGGCCGTGAGCCAAAGCCGTGAATACGGTGCCTAATAAAATTAGCAAAGCGATATTTTCGATGCTCCACGGGAAGTTGAGGAAAAAAAGCACTGGAACCAAGAAAGCTGCGGCCCAAAGATCTTGATGAAAACTGATCTGCCAAGCATTATACCGTCCACTTAAGGCGCGATTCGCGATCGCTAATAAGGCAAAGCTCAAGGCAGATGATAATCCCCATAAAAGGCCAGCTAATTCAACGGAAGATTCCGTCCAACTGATGATAGGCACCACTAAATACAGTCCGCAAAGACTGATTAATACTACTACAAAATTAGTCCAGCCCAGAGGGACTTTAAGAATTAAGGCTTCCAGCAAAAAGGTAAAAAGCGGAAAAGTAGAAAAGCTAAATAAAGCAATAGCCAAAGTACTCAACTGTATGGAATGAAAAAATGTGGTCCAATGAAAAGCAAGTAGAAAACCCAAGGCTACAAAACGTATCTTATCCTTACGACTTTTAAGGCGAAAAGCTTGCTTTTTAAGCTTTAAGATGATCGCTAAAGTGATACTCGCGAAAAACACTCTGCCGAACACAATTAAAAGCGGATTTAAGGTCAACCAAGATGCGAATAAACCTGCCATGCCAAAGAGTAAAGCACTACTATGGAGGTTAATTAAAGCGCGGGAGGACTTAGTTATGGGCATTTCGTTCCAAGGCTAGAATTGAAATAAAAACTGCGCTAAGGCACTTATTTCCTTAGCAAGGGCACGGTCTTTTTTAAGAGGTGGAAAGTGCGGCCTTATTTCGTCTTGAAAGTCTCTGCTAATCGCAGAAAGCTTTCTTTTCTTAAAGGCCTGCCTTTGATCAATTGCTTCGCATAATATCATGGCCTCAATGGCTAAAATGCTGAAAAGCTTGGTAAACATTTCCCTTCCGCGCCAAGCGCTTAAAGTACCCAGACTCACCATATCTTGATTGTCGCCGTTTGTCGATAAGCTTTCGATACTAACCGATTTTCCTGATAATTTCAATTCGATTAATAAGGCCGTAGCGGTAACCTGTGCCCCCATAAAACCTGAGTTTAATCCCGCAGGTTTACTTTTCAAGAAAGCACTTAAGCCCATATTGTATTTAGGATTACAAATTTTACTGATGCGCTTTTCACTATACACCGCGAGATAAACTAGTTTTTCATTCAATTTATCGGATGCAAAACTTAGGTGCTGTCCGTTAAAATTACCTCCGTGAATAATTCTTTCCTGTTCTATGAAAATAGTAGGATTATCACTGGCGCTATTGATCTCAATAGTAATGATTTCCTCAATAGACTTAAGATCATCTTGCACCGCTCCCAGTAATTGGGGAGCACAACGAATGGAATAAGGGTCTTGCGGCCATTTCCCCTCAAACTCATCCTGACCTTTAAACTGCTCTTCATCAATGAAATAGTCACTATCGAGCGACCAATGGTATAATTTCTCTGCCAGCTCCTTTTGACCAAGATGCGGTCTCGCTTGGGCTAAAAGCGGATGCCAAGCTTCGCGAAAAGCACCTAACATTTCGGCATATATGAAAACTTGTTTTTCGCTTCTTGCCAAAGCCTTTTTGGCTTGAACTAAGTTGAGCGCTGCTAAAGCCGTCATACAGGCCGTGCCATTTACAAAGGCCAAAGCCTCCCTTTCGCGCCAAATTATGGGAGCCAATCCCTGCTGCTTAAACCAAATATGCGACTCCACCAGGGTAGTGTCAATATAAACTTCGCCTTCTCCCGCCAAGCTCAGGGCGAGATGCGCTAGAGGGGTTAAATCGCCGCTGGCACCCACTGATCCTAAAGAAGGGATTATGGCACTAAAACCCGCATTAAAAATGGCAATAATTTGCTCTAAAGTATTTAAGCTAATTCCCGAGTAAGCTAATGCTAGCTGGCGGATGCGCAGCGCTAAAACGGCGCGACTCTCCTCTACCGAAAGTGCCTCGCCTATACCACTAGCCAAATGATAAAGCAAGTTTTTCTGATGTAAGGTATTATCTTCTTTCTTAGTTGCTTCATCCGCTAAAGAACCAAAGCCACTGCTATAACCGTAAATCCAATCACCGGCCGCAATTTTAGTCTGCAGTAAACTGTGGGCCACTCGCACCCTTTCCTGCGCATCTTGCGCAAGCACAATTTGGCTCTTTTTATCCTTTGCCAAATCGTAAAGAGTTTCACTTTTTATAAAGCTTTTTTCAGTAATAATTAGTTCAATCATGGATAGGCCAATCAGTTAATTTCCCAAAAGGGTTTAAAGCCTTGTCTGCACTAAAAGTAAGGTGTTTAGGCCTAGCCTCGGGAGGCAGATGAGCCTCAATCCACTGATAGATTTCAGCCTTATTCTCTTCCTTGAGAAGAGTGATATCTTCCATTTGCAACCAAGCCTTCAGGCGACGACCTTCTTCTAAAGCCATTTTTCGCAACCAAATTTCTTTGATAAGTTGGGGGAAGGCCGCTTGAATTTTTTGACTAATCTCTGGCAAAGAAACATTATGACCCGCGATTTGAATTACCTCATCTATTCTTGTTCCCAAGGTAAATTCGCGCTCAGACTGCCAATAAATATGGTCGGGGAACTTTTCTTCTTTACCGTTTAAGCGACTGGTAATGGTTATCTCGGCGGCAGACCAAAAAGGTAAAAGCTGATAGACTGGACTTTCATTTTCCGCATAGGCAATACCCGCCGTTTCGGTACTACCATAAACTTTATAAAGCTCTAAACCAGCCTCTAATATTCTATTTTGCAAAGCAGATTGCAAGGGGGCGGTAGAGCTTATCAACCGCGAGTTTTTGGGGAATTTAAGACCGATGGGGATATGTTCAATGGCTTCTGGAAAAGCGATGATTAAACTATTTTCGGGCATATCTTGAACCACCGAAATCCAGTTTAAAGGAGAAAAATACTGCGCGGGAATCTTCAATTTACTCGGTACCAAAAAGGCCATGATAAAGCCATAAATATGCATCCCATTAGTACAGTAATAAATGCTCTGGCTATCTTGCCAAAGATTTGCCCAAAAGTCGCGTTCTGCAATAAGCGTATTTACGCTATGCAAATGTCCTTCAGGCTTTCCCGTTGATCCAGAAGATTTAAAATGAAGGTATTCGGCCCTTTCCGTGTGTTTTAAAATGGCAGCTATACACGCCTTGCCTGTTTGGTATTGGTAGAGATAAGTTTGCTCATCTGCCTTGAGCTGTAGGGCGAATAAGTCCATAAAAGAAGAATAAAGCTCCAGTATTTCGACCGAATCTAAAGCCAAGTCGTCCCTAAAATGAAGTGCTAATACATCCCCTTTTTGATATTTTAAACGCGGCGCTAATCGCATTAACTTTTCCTTCCAGAGGCGTTCTAAGGCTTCTTGAGAAATAAGTTTAGCCATGGGGCAATGTGATTAGAAAACAAGCGCCTTGCTCGCTAGGCTCTAAGCTAATTTGCCCATCATGTGCATCAATAATTTGTTGCACAATCGCTAGGCCTAGACCGGTGCCATTTTCCTTGTTTTGGGTAATGAAAGGTTTAAAAAGATTATTTTTAATTTCCTTGGGAATACCAGGACCATTGTCGCTAATTCTAATAGCCAAAGAAGAGCTTTCTTGGCGAGAACTGATGGTAATGGTGGCTGAACTTATCGACTTATCAGCCAGAACCTCAACGGCATTATTAATTAAGTTGATTAATACACGATCCATTTTCTTCGAATCGAGCTTTATTTCAAAATAGTCTTCCGTTTCTAGTTCTGCTACTATTCTAATTTTGCCAGCGTGATTATTGGCAATATCAGCTTCTGCTCTTGTAATGATAGCTTTTAAAAAGTTGTTGACATTTACCTTAGATAAATTAACCTTGGCATCTTTGGTGAAATCTAAAACGTCGTGAATTATATCGTAAGCATGGCTAGTAGATTCGCGCATCAAAACGCTGAGTTGAGCGTTCATTTCTGCATTAGCAGGATCGGCTTCAATCATTTGCGCCATACCATCAATTTGGCTAATGGGGGTGCGGATATCGTGCATAACCATACCAATAGCTTGTCCTACCGCCGATAGCCTCGCATTTTGAATAAGCTGTGTTTGCAGTTCAGACGTTTTAACCGCTCTTACCGCGTTTTCAACAAAGAGCTCTACTAAATAAAGTTTCTCTTGGTTAAAATGCTCTTCGCTAGATGTTACCGCCAGTATGCAAAAGTGCTCCATTGGGCAAATTAATATACCCTTATAAAGCGTGATTTTATGCAGGTGTTGGAAATCTAACTTCTCGCGTAAAGCCTCAATATTAATGCGGTTTTCAGCGATGCCGATTTTGGCCACTTCTTCAAAGGAGTTATTTTTATGGAAACGACCAAGAACAGCAAAATCAGACTTAATATAATCTGCTATTTGGTGTAGTATGTTTACCAAGAGGGTGTTTAACTCTAAGGTTCCAAAACCGATTTCCCCAATAATTTTTAAAAGCTTTTCTAAATTGGTTAATTTATTCCAATCGTAAATGGCTTTGGTGCCAAGCTGAATAATTTCCTCTGCCACAAAAGGTTTGGAAATATAACCAACATCGTGACCCGCTTCTTTAATAATTTCTTCTATCGAGCGATCGGAATAGGCGGTAACAAAATAAATTTGCACCTTAGGGTCTACTTTACGGATCTCCACGCAAGTGCGCAAACCATCCCAACCGGGCATACGCATATCTAAGAATATTACCTGAAAGGGCTGCCCGATTTTAAGCGACTGCTTAACCTTTTCTAGACCATTAATACCATTACTTGCCTCCTCTATATTAAAAGTGGGAGCAAAAGTTTTCGAAGCTTTACTTACATATTGTTGCGACTCCTCCGGGAAAAGGTCAAAAGTCGCAGCCTCTAATTCGCTTTCATCTATACTATGAGGATTGAGAACACCACGAATGCTGTCTCTTACAATTTCCTCATCATCAATTATTAAAACTCTATTTGCCTCTGACATACTTATTTATAAGGTAGTTTGATACTGAGCGTGGCACCTTTATTAATGCCTTCGCTGGAAATAGATATTTCGCCGTGGTGGCTATCTATAATTTGCTTGCAGTTATAGAGACCAAAACCGGTTCCTGTTTGCTTGCTGCTTAGACCCTTTTCAAAAAGCTTTTTGGCTTTATCGGGCACGAAACCTCCCGCATTATCGGCAACTTGCAATAAAAGTAGTCCTTCTTCTTCTAGTGCTCGCAAAGTTATTTTAATATAGCGTCGGTCTTGTTGCAAAATTGAATCAAAAGCCTCGGCCGAATTTTTTAGAATGTTGATTACTACTTGAATAAGGCGGGTGTGATCTCCCTTAATTCTAGGGAGTTTGGGCGAGAAATCTTTAATCAGCTCAATATTCCTTTTCAAAATTATTCCTGCCTGAATCGCTAGAGCGTCTTCTACTACTGAAAATAAGGAAATAAGCTCCCGCTTATTTTTAACCTTATCCTTTACATAATGCCTCTGGATGTTTAATACATCCTGAATATGACTGGTATTCTCATATAATTTATTGACGCCCTCTTGCAAGAGACTGTTTTTTTTGGCTAAACTATTTTTTAAAGCGCGTAGATACTTGAGTATCGCCAGGCCTTTGCCGTGACCCATGCTTTGATCTATAGCACTTTCGTGGGATGAGAATAAATTTAGAAGCTTATCTAAATCAGCTAATTCCCGCCATTCTAATGAATTTTTAAGTTTGGCCACCTCGGTACCAAAAGAGGTAACCGCATTACCAACGTCGTGCAATAAACCGACAGACATTTCGAGTTTCCCCGCTTCCATGGCTGAAGCTTCAATAAGATCTTGTAGCTCATGCTCTTTTCGCACTATTGCCGTAATATCTTTTAACACGTATTGAAAAACAGATTCTGATATCTTATTTATCGTTATCGAATAAAACTGCAAACTAGCAGAATCTCTGGGACGCAATTCAAAGCGATGTTCCTCGCAAATAGGCCCGAAAGTAGGCTCAAAGCTATCAATCTGATTTACCAGCTGAGCATCGAAATAGTTAAGAATGGTTTTGATATTACTTAAATCGCAAGAGCTATAAATACTGAGAGGAAACAAAATTTGGCTAGCGAAAGCATTTAAAAGTTCAATGTCGCCTGCCTTATTAGATTTAACCAAACCGACAGGGCATTGATTAATGAAATCGAGCAGCTCAGAATACTCTGACTGTTTATTTGCATTCATTTAGCTACGACTTTAATTGTACGGCTAAGTATTGGTTGCTTGAAGATTCGTGAGCTAATAACCTTAGTCTTACTGGCGTGGGTTTAATTCGGTAGGTAAAAACATAGTCCATTGACTCATCCAATTGGCCTTCAAATAGACCATACTTTTCCGAAACCATAAAATTATTGGTGCAAGGGGCTATTTGCGTAAAAAAGTTTTTACCGATTACCGCCTCTTGATTATTCGCGGCTAATTGCGCCTCCCATTTATTATAGGCTAAAACATTACCCTTACGGTCCATTTTAATAAGCCCAAAATCAAGCTCATCATAAGCATCATTGTCTAAGTCCTCCAAAGCCTTAAATAAGTCTTGTTGCTCTAATTTTAGTTCCATCCTTCCTTTTTTATAAAGCTAGCTTTTTTCATCTTGTAAGAAGGAGTTTTGGATGAATTTTATCAACATTTAGTTTACCGCTGTCCTTACAGCCTTCCAGTTCTTAATTTGCCAGCGCGCCTTTGCTTGCGCGACTTTATTCCCTTTTAGATCAAAGAGAGAAATAGGGCAATCGATAAACAAACTGTCATTTTTGCTTAAGGGTTGAATCACTTGCTCTTCCAACCAATCAGCTTCAATTTCAAATTTGGCTATGATATCGGTCTTGGCCTGATAAAGATATTCCAATTCTAATTTTTGTAAGATTAAGCGATAGTGCTTGGGATTAAGGAGAGAAATTAACAATAATCCAGAGCTTATTTCGGCAATGGTCGCTTGTGCGCAGGCGTGAATGCCTTTGAGGTGATTGAAATTACTTTTACGATAAGGTGCTTTTACCCACAGATGATGATCGCCAATAGACTCCACCTTAAAGCGATGCGCCTTGTTGAAAGGCACAAAGCGACTAAGGAAAAAATTGAGCATAAATAAATAACGCCTACTCGTTTGGGCTTGCTTGGCTATCTTCTGTAAATCCATTATTAATTTCGTTTAATAGGTCCGCTAAAGTCGCTTAATGCATAAGCTTTCGAAGAGGCCATGCTAACATCTTTTTGCGCTAGCGGATTTTGCATTAACAATTTACTAATTATTGAGTATAATTGAGGCTGTTCTTGCTGCAATGTACCCGGTCTTTCGAAGAAGTTTTCACAAAGCACGGCAAAAAACTCGTGGATATTAGTCATAGCGTATGCTCTAATAATAGTCGTTTCCATGGGAGACTGCATGGCACTTAATCTTTTAAATTCCTCTCGCAGTTCACGCATCCACTGCGGATCTAAAAACTGATAATCACCATTTTCGATGCGGTTTTCTAATTTTAAGGCGTGCGCCATTTCATGAATGGCCAAATTTATGCCGTCATCATCTTTGGCATAACCTTCCTGAAAAGAAGCCCAAGACAAGACAATCATTCCGCGCACATTCACTTCTCCTTTATGGTACTGCCTGGTAATTCTGCTGTAATAATCGCTTGGGTAAATTAAAATACGACTGAAGTGTTCAAAGCCCATCTTAGGGAAACCGAAACTAATTTCCACCGCCGCTGCTGCAATTTTAGCGATCATTTCGGGCACTAAAACAAAGCCATTACCGCCACGGGGAATGAAAGTTTTTGTGTTAATGAAGATCTGGCAACGAATGGCAAAGCGCTTTTGCTCAAGGGGACTTAGTGACTGAAAATAAGCCATTTGCCCCACATACAACATGTACTCTGGCCTTAAAGATTTGGGGTAAAAACGTTGGTAGCTTTTAATTCCATAAAAAATAGGCATGACTAATAATACGGCTGCTGCTGAAAACATAATTAGCACCAGTATATAATCGTTGCTCGCGAAAAGTTCTTGCCAAGACTCATAAGGAGCCCCAGTAGCAGGATTTAACATAGAAATTACTTAAACCCAAATATAGGTTTAAAGCTCAGTTTTTACTTGAAATGGGAGCTCAGATTTTACATTCTAAGCTAATCCTGCAAATACTCACCGTGCTGACTGTCATCTAAACCACGTTCTTCTTGTTCTGGACTAACCCGCAGGGTAATCATGGCATCGACCAATTTATACAGCAACCAGCTACCACCAAAGGTAAAAACGGCTGTAATTGCCAAGGCCAGCAAATGATAAAGGAAAGTTTCCGTTTCACCGTAATAGAGTCCGACCTCTTTGGCAAATACCGCGGTTAAAAGCATGCCGATAATTCCACCTATTCCATGACTAGGAAATACATCGAGGGTATCGTCGATCTCACGTCTGTTTTTAAAACGAATTGCATAATTACTAGCTAAAGCGGCAATGAACCCGATGAAGATAGACTGCGACATGGTTACAAATCCAGCTGCAGGAGTAATAGCCACTAAACCCACAATGGCTCCAATGCAAGCACCTAAGGCCGACATTTTTCTATTTTGAAAACGATCGTAAAAAATCCAAGTAATCATACCCGCTGCCGAAGCAAGATTAGTGTTAGCAAAAGCAGCAACCGCATCTGCATTAGCGCCTAAAGACGAACCTGCATTAAAACCAAACCATCCAAACCAAAGTAAGCCCGTTCCCAAAATAATAAAGGGAATATTGGCTGGTTCATGCTGTTTCACTTTACGCTTCCCCAAATAAATAGCTCCCGCCAAAGCGGCAAAACCCGCCGACATGTGTACCACTGTGCCGCCAGCAAAGTCTAATACTCCCCAATTGCGAAAGAGGCCTTCGGGGTGCCAAGTCATGTGTGCCAACGGCGCATAAATTAATAAGCTAAAAAGTACAATGAATAATATGTAAGAACGAAAACGTATACGTTCCGCAAAAGAACCCGTGATTAAAGCGGGAGTAATAATGGCAAATTTCAACTGAAACAAAGCGAAAAGTAAAAAGGGTATGGTTTCGCTAAAGTCGGGATTAGGTCCTAAGCCTACTCCCTTAAAATTAAAATAGGTAAGCGGATTGCCAATTATTCCTCCAATACTATCGCCGAAGCAAAGACTAAAACCCACAATTACCCACAGGATACTTACCACGCCTAAAGCCACGAAACTTTGAAGCATGGTAGAAATAATATTGCGCTTATTAACCATCCCACCATAGAAAAAAGCCAAACCAGGAGTCATTAACAAAACAAAAGCACTGGAAACTAACATCCAAGCAGTATCGGCCTTGTTAATGTTCTCTGCCCCAGTAAAATCGTAATCAACCGTAAAAACTAAGGATATCAGCACCAAAGCGCAGAGAACAATGAAGTTTAATTTTTTGCCCATTTCTAATTTTAATTTGAAACGAATTAAACACAAAAAGACAATAAAAACAAATTTTTAAGTACACACCCCTATTAAACATGGGGTGCACTTTTTTTTATTCAAGTAAAAGTAAATCTACCCCCTGTAAAATTGAAGCAAATTAAAATTATGTAGACTTTATTTAATATCTGAGACAGTTCTAGGATTCGCACGAGGATTGCAAATTTCTCCTCATTTTTGCCCAAGCAAAATCCTATATCCGGCAGCTTTATATGTACAAGCGCTTTTTCCTAATAATTCTGTTTATCAGCAACTTTAGTCTTGCGGCTCAGCCTCGAGTAATCCAATACAACCTAGACTATCAAGACGGTGTTTTAAAGGGTTCGAGTTATTTCAATATGTTTCGTCCCCACAGCGATAGTCTTTACCTGCACTTTCCTTCACGCGCTTATACTTGGAAAAACTCTTTCTTAAACGATCAATTAAAGGAATACCAAGACGTTGACCTACACTTCGCTGGGAATGAGACAAAGGGGTTTTTGAAAATCACCAATCTTCTTATAAATGGGGAGGAATGCCATAATCTTGGCGAAAAGGAATTTCTCGCTCTTGCAATTCCTATTAAAAGTAATGATAGCCTGCAAATTTCCTTCGACTTCGAAATGGCTTTACCGGATGCAGGATTTACTGGAAATGGCTTAGCCGAAAACTCCATTCACATAATTGATTTATTACCTCGCCCTGCACCCTACCGCAATGGTGAATGGCTTCTAAGGCCGATTACCTACCATTTCGATCATTGTCAGAATCGCGATAATTTTACCCTTAACCTGCAATTACCCAACTATCTACAAGCTATTTCCAATCTTACTGAAATGGCACAATCCACAGCGGGAAACAGTAGAAATTATATTTTTAAGGGCGAAAGCCGAAATTTACAATTACACCTAGCCCCACAGTTTCACAGCTACACTTTAAGTGCTAATCAAACCATTTACAGCTTACAAAGTGACTCAAGTTTAGCCAAGAATGTAGCTCTCTTGAGTCAACAAGCGAAGCGTTATTTTAAGTCTGAACTAAACGATAGCCTCAATTACTTTCACAAAATATTTTACCTCGAAAAGAAAAAGGGCGAATATCACAGTGAAGAACTCCTGAGCTTAGAGATTCCTAAAGATCCTTTTGCCCTAATCAGCGATTTGGTGCAAGCCCAAGGCGAATCCTTTTTTCGCTATCACCAAGGTGTAGATGGCTTTAGCGAACCCTGGTTGGCGCGTGGCATTCCTTATTTTTACAAATACGATTTCATCCGTCAATACTATCCACAAAAACGTTGGATCCCTTTCAGCAACTTCATTTTAGATAAACTGTTTGCTTTAGACGAATTCGATTATGCTTATCAAAATCGCTTTCTCTTTTTATTTCTCCAGCGGCAAGGATTAGATCAAGCCCCAAATAGCACTGTGCAAGATCTTTCGCGCCTTAATTACGAAGCGGTAGTGCAGGCTAAAACCTATCTTAATATGGCCCACCTGCAAGCCTATACTGGTGAACTTAACTTTAAGAGGGCCATGGCTCGTTATTGCTCGTCGGCAGATGCGCTCGTAGGAGCAAACAGTCTAAATACCGCTTTTGGCTACTTCGAAAGACGTGATCTTACTTGGTTTTTCGACAAAACCGTGAAAAGTGCCGAAATTTACGATTACCAAATACGCGATTTCGAACGCTGTGCTACCATTACTACTGCTAAAGTGTACAACAGTGGCGATTTAATTACGCCCTATTCTATTACTGGCTTTAAAGACGGAAAGGCGGTTATAACTGAGTGGTTTGAAGGGCACGAAGGCTTGCGCAGCGTGCAGTTATACCACGAAGACTTTGATAAGATTGTAGTCAATGCACACCTTAGCCACGCCGAGTACAATCAGAAAAATAATACCTACTACAATCGTTGGCTGCTACCCCGTGCCGAGCCATTAAGCTTTCAGTTTTACAACAGTTTCGAAGCACCCGAAGCCAGTCAAGTATTTTATATGCCCACCCTCTATTATAATGCCTACGACAAACTCTTAATTGGGGCTTCTCTTTCTAATCGCTCCTTATTGGTGCAAAAACCTTTTGAGTATAATATCATTCCCGAGTACAGTACCGGCACGGGCAGTTTAACCGGGTCCGCTTCGTTTAGCTATAATCACACCTTGCCCAAAACTAACTTTTTTAGGCAAGTACAATTTGCCATTTTTAGTCGCTATTACCATTACGATGAAGACTTAGCCTATAGTCGCATTTCGCCCACTATCAATTTTCGCATCCGCAAACCAAGTCCCCGCAGTCCATATATTCAATCCATTCGCTTGCGCGGGGTAATTGTAGACCGTGAACTTGCTTCAGACTTTGAAGGCAGCACTAACGAATTAAGCAGCGCTAGTTTTAGTGTATTCAATGCCAATTATCGCTTAGAAAAAACCGATATTCTTAAACCCTTGATTTTTCGATTTCATTTAGAAACGGCCGATAAATTTGGGAAGATTTTCACCGAAGTGGATCAACGATGGATGTTGCCAAATAAGCGCTGGCTAATCTGGCGCAGCTTTGGTGGCTATTTCCTTTATAATCGCTTTGCAGCAGATGGGATAAAAGATAATTTTTACAGCTTCGGACTGAGCGGGAGTCCCGATTATTTATTTGATTACTACCTTATTGGGCGCAGCGACCAAGATGGCATTTGGAGCCGTCAGTTTTTTACCAGTGATGGCGGATTCAAAAGTGAGACTAATGTTTTTTCCGACCAGTTTATGCTTAGCAGCAGTGTAAGTGTGCCACTCTATAGTTTCTTAGGTTTATTTGGCGATTATGCCTTAACTGAAGAAAATCAATACTGGGATTATGGTATTAGACTTGCATTTTTAACTGATTTTGTTGAAATTTATTTACCCATTCAAAATCAGAGTAGAAACTTTTACCAAGAAGCAAATTATTTGAGCAATATCCGTTTTGTTCTTGACTTTGATTTAGGTAACATTATTAATAGAGCGCGCAGAGCTTATTACTAACCTGGAATTAACCTTAAAACCCTGACATGTTTAGCAGTATTAAAAATTATCTGGAAGATCTCGACAAGATTTGCAAACCCATAGAAGACGAAAGAAAATCGAAGCTCGATCAATTAGCCAAAATCATTAATCAATCTAGTAGCAAAGACTTAATATTCATTTGCACCCATAACAGTCGTCGCAGTCATTTTGCCCAAATTTGGATGCACATAATCAGCGAGTATTTAGGTCATAATAAAAAAGTAAAGAGCTATTCAGGCGGCACCGAAGCCACCGCTTTAAATCCGCGCACCGCACAAGCCCTCAGCCGTATCGGTTTTGAAATACAAGTTAGTGCTGGCGCCAACCCGCTTTTCCAAATAAGGTATGATAAAGGTTTAAGTCCCATCGAAGCTTTCTCCAAGGTATACTCACACCCTAGCAATCCGCAAAGCGATTTTATTGCAATAATGACCTGCAACGAAGCTTCGGAAGCTTGCCCTATAGTAACAGGGGCAGCAATAAAGTTCAACCTCAGTTATAAAGATCCTAAAACAGCGGATGACAGCCCGATGGAAGTGGCTAGTTACGACGCTAGTTGCGCTGAAATTGCCCAGGAAATCCTTTACCTCGGCTCTAGAATTCAATGAGCTAAATTAACGTGAATTCGATGTAAAATCTGAGGCTATGACTTCTAGTCGAACTCACGTTAAATTACACAGGCTTTTGACCTCAAATTGCATTTAAGTCAGGCTTGCAAGCTTAATTTTTGATGTAATTGCGCACCGTTTTAATTTTACTGGTGGCCTTAATTTTCTTTGTTGATAAGTATTGCGGTTTTAACGATTTAGGGCTTAGCTTAGTTTAATTGCGATATTATTTTAGCCATACTATAAAATTGAAGAATTATGAAATTATCTAAAACTCTTTGGGCAGTTTTTTTAGCCTACGGACTTGCCTTTACCAGCTGTAGCGACGATGCAGATGAGAACAGCACTGCGGAACCTACCGTTCAACCTTTGTCTAACGAAGTTGAAGTCGAAATCGACGGGGTATCTTGGCGCGGTGACATCAATCAGGTTATTGAAACATCTTTAGTAACTCAGATAAATGCTATTAAAGCAAATTCAAATATTAGCTTACAAATTTTCATTCCCCGAGATAGTGTTAACACTTTCAATATTCCTACTTCTATCGTTACCGTAGCGGTGCGTCGCAATAACTCGGTTTTAAGCGACAATCCAGTAGGTTCCATGGTTTTAAGCACCAACGATTCTACCGGAGTGAGAGCGACTTTTAGCTGCTATGCCACTAGCTTTTCATCAAACGACACCTTGCAACTTACCAACGGTAAAATTGATTACACCTTCTAAATTTAAGAGTGTTTTTAAGAGAAGGAGTCCAATTGGGCTCCTTTTTTTTTATTTAAGTGATTAATTTTAGAATTCTTTTTATTTTAGCTAAAATTTTCACAGTGAATTACCTCGGCTCTAATCTGCGCATCTTGCGCAAGCAAAAAAACTGGACCCAAGCAGACCTGGCGAATACTCTTAAAGTTAATCGCAGTCTTATTGGCGCTTATGAAGAGGCACGCAGCGAACCAAGGCTAGCAACCCTGCAAATTCTTTGTCATATTTTTAAGGTTTCCCTAGATGACCTTTTAAATAAACCGCTTGATAAAAAGGCCCCAAGTAAGGTTAGCAGTACTGGTAATTTGCGCATTTTATCAGTGGCCACGGAAGCGAATGGTGATGAACTAATTAGCCTTATTCCACAGAAAGCAGCCGCGGGTTATACGCAGGGTTATGCCGATAGTGAATATATAGAAAGTCTTAAGGCGATTAGTTTGCCCCTACCCGAACTGCAGCAAAGTGGTACTTTACGAATATTTCAAATTGAAGGCGACTCCATGTTACCCGTGCAACCAGGCTCTTATATTATTGGTGAATTTGTGGAAGACTGGCGTTCCATAAAGAACAACCTGAGTTATATTCTTCTCACGCTCAACGACGGTATTGTCTATAAACGAGTGGAGAATGAACTAGCGCAAAATAATCGCCTGCTTTTAAAATCGGATAACCGCGATTATAAGCCTTACTACCTTGAAGGAGATCAAATTTTAGAACTGTGGTTGGCCAAGGGAGTGCTTAGCTTTCAAGTACCTCAAGAGCAGGATATTCGCGACGCTGAAAACAATTTAATCTTAGCAAGCTTGGAAGAAATGCGCAAGGATATGCAGCAAATAAAACAAAAGCTTGAGAAGTAAAAATACCGTGGGCCGAGGTAGCGGCAGCAATATTAGCAATCCCTTTGATAAAGACGCTTACGAAGAAGATGATAGTTTCCTCGAGCATCTCTACCAAAGTGGAGAGCCCTTAGAAAAATTAAAAACGAGCTTCATTAAATTGAAAGCTAAAAGCATTGTTAATGCTGTAAAAAGCCCCGACATTGATCATCAATGGAGTCTTAATCCCTACCAAGGTTGCGAACATGGCTGCTCTTATTGTTATGCGCGTGAAAGTCATAATTATTGGGGCTATAGCGCTGGCCTCGATTTCGAAGGAAAAATACTGGTAAAGGAAAATGCGGCGCATCTACTGCGCAGTAAGCTACAGAGCAAATCTTGGCGGGGCGAGCCTATCTTTTTAAGCGGTAATACCGATTGCTATCAACCGGCTGAAAAAGACTTTAAAATTACACGCGATCTTTTAAAGGTATTCCTCGAATATAAAAACCCAGTGGGCATTTTAACGAAAAATGCTTTAATACAAAGAGATATTGATTTGCTCAAGCGCCTCAATGAGGATCGTCTCGTAAAAGTGGCTTTTTCTATTAATACCCTTGATGAAAAACTGCGCTCCAAACTAGAACCGCGCACTGCGACTATTAAAAAACGCTTCGAGAGTATGGAGCTGCTGGCCGCGAATGATATTCCCGTGGGGATTATGATTGCGCCTATTATCCCCGGGCTAAACAGTCATGAAGTATTAGACCTCGCTCAGCGAGCCGCCGAAATGGGCGCGAGTGAATTAGGCTATACTATAGTGCGCCTCAATGGCCCTTTGGTACCGCTTTTCAGTCAATGGTTGCAAGAACATTTCCCAGACCGGAAAGAAAAGGTACTTAGCCTCATTGCCCAATGCCATGGCGGAAATTTAGAAGATTTTGAGGCGGGTAGAAGAATGCGCGGTGAAGGCCCCTTAGCCGAACAGATCAGAGCCACCATCAACTTAGCCAAGCGAAAGTACTTCGCCGAAAAACCAGTCTTTACATTCAATCAAGATGATTTTATCCATCTCCCGAAAGGGCAGTTTAGTTTAGATTTTTAGGATTAGTTAAAACTAAGTCCACTCAAAGCTAATCACCTGTTTTAAATCGGGATGCAAGCTTTTGGCCACAGGACAATTACGTCCGATTCCTTCCAATATCTTTTGCATTTTCGCATCGCAATTGGCTTTAAGACTCACCTTTACGTGCACTTCTCCTACTCTACGTGGATCGGAATGCATTACTTTTTGTACGGTGGCAGAACAGTCTTCTAAATCGAAACCTTCTTCTACCGCTCTAATACCCATTACGGTAATCATACAAGCACCAAGGGCGGTTGCCAAAGTATCGGTAGGTGAAAAAGCTTCGCCTTTGCCCTGATTATCAGTAGGCGCATCGGTGATAAAGGTATTTCCCGATTTTAAGTGCTCTGCCTCTAAGCGTAATGCGCCTAAGTATTGTAATTTTGATGTGATTGCCATATTGCGCTCTCAAATTTAAATGGAGGATAATGAGGCGAAGTTAATCCCTCTACGGGAGATATCTAAGTATTAAAATTATAGTTAAATAGATTTTGCTAATCAAATCTACAAAGACATCATTAGAACTAATATTAAATTTGTTGTCAAAATAATTACATCATGAGATTACCAATAATTAAGCACGCCGTAGATTTTATAGAAGCCAACGACGAAGATTGGGTACACGAAACCATCGAATTTTTAGAGCACATGGCCGATGCCAAGGGAATAAAAGACGAAGAGCTCGACGTAATTGGCGAATTACTTTCTAACTTTTACGGCGCCATTGAAGTCCATAAAGACATGAAAACAGGTACTGCACGCAAAGAAGCGCTCAATAACTTTATGAAACGCGTAACAGGCTCAATCAATTAAACAATTTGACAGCAAGCTTGTCATTTAACTATTAATACAAAGCATGCGCGGAATACGTTTTAGCGAGTTTACCGGTAAAAACCAGACACCTTTTGAAAAGCTTTTTGGCATTTTCAAAGAGCTTTTACTGCATACCTCTGGCGATGTGGATGAATCTATCGAATGGCTGCGTGAATTGGATAAAGAATACAATCTCACCACGGCTGAATATACGATCGACGATTTTTTAGAAGATCTTAAAAAGAAGGGCTTTTTACGCGAAGAAATTGATAATGGTGACGGCGAGGGTGGATTAAGTATCACTGCAAAAACCGAGCGATCTATCCGCAAAAGCGCCTTAGAGCAAGTTTTTGGGAAACTCAAGAAAGGCCAGCAAGGCAATCACCAAACCAATAAGACTGGTCCCGGAGATGAAAGCAGCAGCAATTTAAAGCCTTTTCAATTTGGTGATTCTCTCAATCAGATTGACATGAACCAAAGCATTAAAAATGCTTACGCTAATAATGGTATCGACAATTTGGATCTGCGTCACGATGATTTAGTGGTGCGCGAAGAATTTCACAAAGCGCAGCTGAGTACGGTCTTAATGATTGACATCAGTCATTCCATGATTCTTTACGGCGAAGACCGCATCACCCCAGCCAAGCGCGTAGCTTTAGCCTTAGCGGAGTTCATAAAGAGTAAATACCCGAAAGATACCCTCGATATTATTGTTTTTGGCAATGATGCCTGGCAAATTGAATTGGAGGAAGTGCCCTATTTAAAAGTAGGGCCTTATCACACCAATACTGTGGCGGGCCTAGATTTAGCGATGGACCTTTTGCGCCGCAAGAAAAACTCCAACAAGCAAATCTTTATGATTACCGACGGCAAGCCTAGCTGCTTACACGAGCCCGACGGCAGCTATTATAAAAACAGTTTTGGCCTCGATGATGTGATTGTCAACAAATGTTACAATCGCGCGGCCGCTTGCCGCCGCGCTAATATTCCTATCACCACTTTTATGATTGCGCAAGATCCTTATCTACAGCAGTTTATCCAAAACTTCACCCAAGCCAATAAAGGCAAGGCCTTTTACACTGGCTTAAAAGGATTGGGAGAGTTTATCTTTCAAGATTATGAAAACAACCGCAAAAGAACCATTCGTTAAACAATGAAAAATATAAAAACCCTCGGGGAATTAAAAGCTTCAGGCTATCAGCCAGAGAGCATTAAAGAAGAACTACGCAGAAACTTAATTGAGCATTTAAAAAAGGGCAGCACCGTTTTTACGGGAATTCATGGTTATGAAGACAGCGTAATCCCCGAAGTGGAACGCGCTATTTTAGCGGGTCACAATATTAATTTCTTGGGTTTACGCGGTCAAGCCAAGACACGTATGGCAAGGCAAATGACGGATTTATTAGACGAGTACATTCCAGCGGTAGCTGGTTCGGAAATAAACGATGACCCACTTCAACCTATTTCTCGTTTTGCTAAAGACATTATTGCTGAAAAAGGCGATGCTACTCCCTTGCGGTGGATACACCGCAGCGAGCGTTATTACGAAAAATTAGCTACTCCCGATGTTACGGTGGCCGACCTAATAGGTGATGTCGATCCTATTAAGGCTGCTAGTTTAAAATTACCCTATTCGGATGAGCGCACCTTACATTTTGGGATGATTCCCCGCGCCCACCGCAGTATTTTTGTAATTAACGAACTGCCTGATTTACAGTCGCGCATCCAAGTCGCATTGTTTAATATTTTGCAAGAAGGCGATATTCAAATTAGAGGATTTCAATTGCGTTTAAAACTCGATTTGCAATTCATCTTTACCGCTAACCCAGAAGACTATACCAACCGTGGATCTATTGTTACGCCTCTCAAAGATCGTATTGGCAGCCAGATTTTAACCCACTACCCAGAAACGATAGAAATTGCACGCAAAATTACTTCTCAAGAAGCGAAATTAAAGCAAGAGCAAGCTGAGCATATTGGCATTCCTGATATCGCCTTAGACCTCTTGGAACAGATTGCTTTTGAAGCGCGCGATAACGAATATGTTGACGCAAAAAGTGGGGTTTCTACCCGCTTAACTATTTCGGCCTTAGAAAACTTAATAAGCACTGCCGAACGCCGTCAATTAATCAGCGGCTCAGCTAATACCCGCGTGCGTTTAAGCGATTTTATGGGCATTATCCCCGCCATTACGGGTAAGGTAGAATTGGTGTACGAAGGTGAGCAAGAAGGCGCAGGCATGGTGGCCGAATCGCTTATAGGTTTAGCCGTTAAAACTCTTTTCCCAAAATACTTCCCCGATTTAGATAAACTAAAAGCAAGCGACGAGCAAAGTCCCTACCGCGACCTCATCGCCTGGTTTAGTAAAAGCAATACCGTAGATTTACATTTCGACTATTCGGACAGTGAATATCAAAAAGCATTGCTCACAGTAAAACCCTTGGCCAAGCTTATTAAAACCCATCAGCCAGAAGCCAGCGAAGAAGATCAATACTTTTTAATGGAAATGGTATTATGGGCTTTGGCGGAATACTCCAAACTGAATAAAGAACGTATCCGTGAAGGATTTAATTTCGCTGATCTGTTCGGTTCCTATTTACGCAGCGGCGAAATTTAAATAAAGGCTTGCTGCACTTTCGCAGATGGCTCAATAAAAAAGAGCGTCAAACTATCAGTCTGACGCTCTTCTTTATTTTATAGAATAGACTACAATTTCTTTGCCGCCTTCTTAGTGATCTTTTTCAAACGCTTTTGTAAATCTATCAATAATTCGGCTGAAGCATCTTCGCACATGGGAAGTAATTTAGCGGGATCCATAACGGGAATACCACCCACCATTGCAACGGATTTATCGGAAGTAGCGCCTTCAACGATGGTTACTACTTTCTTACCTTCTTTGTTCCAAATTTTAATGCGAACATAAGCTCTTACACCAGCGGTAAAAGGAACCATTTTCTTTACAAACTCGTAATTCATTGATACAAACATCACACCATCCGCAGTTTCTTTGTACATCTCTACCATTTGCATTTGGTTACTCTTTTCATTATTAAAAAGAGACTCTTGCAAGGGCTTATAGCCTTCCGCGGTTAAAAAACGCTGCAAAAATATATTTCTATCAGCGTCTTCTTCTTCGTTAAAACGACCTTCATAAGCTAAATAAGCAGGATTCTGTAAAACATCTTCTTCTGGAAGAAGTACGAAAGGAAATTGAGGAACGAAATCTTCTTGGAAAGTTTTGTAAAAATTGTCTAGAACGGGCTGTAAATTGAAATTAGGATCTTCCATTAAGGAAGATATTGCAGCTACGGCACCTGCTCCACCGCCTACTTCACTAAAGCCGATGTGCTTGTTTACGTAAAATGTGGTTAAGGCCACTTTCTTCTCTTGCGCGAAAAGACCAGCAGTGCTAGGCACTAAAAAGGCCACTAATACCAATAATTTAATTGCTTTCATTTAGTTTTTTTATTTGCGTTTAAAGATAGATTAAAATGCCTTTGCTTAGGAATTTGGGGTGGAACTTTATAAGCAAATTTGGCGGTCTTTGCCAGGCAGACTTTTTTAGATCTTTGTCGTGCCACTTTTGATCCTACATCGAGCACTGAACGTTTATCCGATATTACCCTTCAAAGTAAAGTCCCTTTCTGTTCCGCCAAAAAGTAAATTTTCAGCCTAATCCAAATTCCTTTCTTTTAATACTTCTTCTAAATCGCTATTGATTTTGGGGTTTTTAAATAATTTGTAAAGGAAGACAATAGGAATAAGCATGGGAATGAAAAACCCCAATCTCTTCTCGGGCGATAAAAGCCAGGCGACCAGTCCAAAAATGAGTATTCCCGCCAGAAAGCCAATTAATGCCGCATGGAAAAGTTTGGATTTATTATGCTTCTTTTTTTCGATTAGAAGTTCTTGATCGCTCAAGTCTGAAAAGGTCTTTTTATCCATGTTTTGGTGTTTTTAACGATTTTAAAGCCTTAAAAATGAAGTATTTGCTATGTCTTGGCTAAAAATAAAATTTATTCGACATAAAAAAAAGAGTGTCATCCAAAAATAGCTGACCTCTTTTTTGAAAACGGTTTCGCCCCGTTTTACACTAAAACCCGCGCTAGGGATTGTACTGGAAAGCCCGCAGGCCCCTAGGCCGAGGACTTGGAAGGGAAAGCCCGACCCGCAGCTTGCGGAGGGTAGCGCCCAAAAAAATTAGAGCGCGTGCTTTACAATTTCTGCTTCGATCGCTTGGCGTAGGTCATTGCTGATGGGCCAAAGCGGTTGACGCATAAAGGGTGGAATGACTTCTAAAATGTCGAGGGCGGCCTTAACGCCACCGGGGTTTCCTTGGGCGAAAAGTAATTGGGTAACGGTAAATAAGCGATAGTGCAAACGGCGAGCTGTGGCCATTTCGCCCGCTAAAGACTGACGAATCATTTCGGTGAAAACCGCGGGAAAGGCTTGTCCGCTAACGCTAATTACACCGTCGCCACCCGCCGCAATAATAGGCAGGCTAAGATTGTCGTCGCCGCTTAAAACCAAAAAGCCTTCGGGACGATCTTTAATTATGGCCATTACTTGCTCGAGGTCGCCGCTGGCTTCTTTTACAGCCACAATATTTTTGAAATCGTGGGCGATGCGCAAGGTGGTGGCCGCTGTTACATTAGAACCGGTGCGACCGGGCACATTGTATAAAATAACGGGTAAGGGACTGTTTTCGCTCACCATTTTGAAGTGCTGATAAATGCCTTCTTGGGTGGGTTTGTTGTAATAAGGTGAAACCGATAAAATGGCATCTACGCCCGTGAGGTCATCGTTTTTAAGGGAGGCGACCACCGCATGGGTATCATTGCCACCAATACCGTAAACAATGGGCACTCTGCCAGCAGCAGCCTCCACCACTGCCTTAAGAACGTCCTGCTTTTCTTGGGCCGATAAAACAGGATTTTCACCGGTGGTTCCCATAACCACCAAGTATTCCACACCACCTTCTATACAATGGCTCACCAAGCGCTCTAAGGCATTAAAATCGATGGCAAAGCTGCTGTTAAAAGGAGTGACCAAGGCGACTCCAGTCCCTCTTAATGTATTCATTTTACTTATTTATAAATGCTAGTAATTTCAATAATGCCGCTCTGGCAGCGGGACCTTGCTCTTTGAGTTTAAAGTCTAATTGCAAGTCTGACCAGGGCTTTTTCTGATGGCCAAAATTAACTTTTAAAGCGGCATGACTGCCATAGCGCAGGTATTTTGCCGCGATGTGATCGCCACTACTGAGGTCGATAAATACGTCGTACTTCTTTTCGAGGGCTTTAATGAAAACCTCGCCTTTAGGCTTTCCCCACCAGGTGGATTCTTTGGCCCTGATATACTGGGGATAAATATCATGCGGCACTTCTTTTTCCTTAAAAGTGTAGAGGGCAATACAATCAACTATTTTACCCTCTTCTTTTAGCAGTGCCTCCCAAGCGCTAACCTCCGCCTGCGCCAACTGCGAATATTGGTAAAAAAGTAAATAGGATTTACTACTTTCAAAACCCGTATACGCAGTCTGACTTTGGGCTTGTATTTTCTTTAAATCGCGTTGACGATACCATTCTAATAGTCTCATTCGGCGCTGATTAAATCGTGAAATTCGTTTTCGTCGATAAGGCTAATCCCCAAGTCTTCTGCCTTTTTGCGCTTGCTTGGTCCCATTCCCTCGCCGGCGATGATTAGGCTGGTTTTGGCGGATACGGAGCCGGTGTTTTTTCCACCGTGTAGTTCAATAAGGGCCTTTATTTCATTGCGGGAATAGCGTTCGAAAGTACCGGAAATTACGATGATTTTACCTTCTAATTTAGCACTAGCTCCTTCCTGCTTTTCTATGGCAAATTGCAAAGGCACCGCTTGTAAACGTTTTAAAATATCGAGATGCCTTTCGTCTTTAAAGTAGCTTAATAGGCTTTGCGCGATGCGTTCGCCGATTTCATTTACGTTTAATAATTCCTCGAGGCTGGCTGCCTGTAATTTTTCGATGGTCTCGAAATGACGGGCCAATTTTTTAGCGACAGTTTCACCTACATAGCGGATGCCCAAGCTAAAGAGCACGCGCTCGAAAGGAATGGCGCTACTCGCCGCAATACCATCAATTATATTTTGGGCGGACCTTTCTGCCATGCGATCGAGGGGCAATAGGTCTTCCTTCTTTAGTAGGTATAAATCGGCCGCATCTTTAATTAAGCCCGCTTGCACAAATTGCTCTACTGTTTCGCCGCCCATACCTTCTATATCCATGGCTTTTCGGCTAATGAAATGCTGAATACGTCCGCTAATTTGCGGGGGACAGCCGAGTTCATTGGGACAATAATGCAGCGCCTCTCCTTCTTCGCGACGCAAAGGTGTATCACATTCGGGACAGGTTTCGGTATAGTGAAATACTGACACATGCGGCGAACGTTTCTCAAAATTAACGCCCACCACTTTCGGGATAATTTCGCCGCCTTTTTCAACATATACGCTATCGCCGATACGCAAGTCGAGCTTAGCAATTTGGTCGGCATTGTGCAGACTGGCGCGTTTTACCGTCGTTCCGGCTAAAGAGACTGCTTGTAGATTGGCAACGGGAGTAATAGCGCCGGTGCGGCCTACCTGGTAAGTAATACTTTCTAAAATGGTTTCCTGCTGTTCGGCCTTAAACTTATAGGCAATGGCCCAACGCGGACTTTTGGCGGTAAAACCCAAACGATCTTGCAAGCGGTAATCATTCACCTTTATTACTATACCGTCAATTTCAAAGGGTAAATTATGTCGCTCTTTGTCCCAATAATTAATGAAATTAAAAATGCCTTCCGCATCTTTTGCTTTTTCGATGTAGCGCTTGGCGGGTGAAGGAATTTTAAATCCCCAATCGGCCGTGGCAATTACCGCATCGTAGTGATTGCTAAAGAGGCGTTGTTCGAGCATCACATAATACAAGAAACAGTCGAGGGGACGCTCGGCCACCAGTTTTGAGTCTTGCATTTTAAGGGAACCCGAGGCTGAGTTTCTTGGGTTAGCGAAAGCTTCGAGGCCTTCCTCAATGCGACTTTGGTTTAAAGCGGCGAAGCCCGCAAGGGGCATAAATACCTCGCCTCTAATTTCAAATTCAGCCGGAAAATTGCTGCCACGCAAACGCAAGGGAATGGTGGCAATGGTTTTAATATTATTGGTTATTTCGTCGCCTTTACTGCCATCACCGCGGGTTAAAGCCTGCACCAACTCTCCATTTTCGTAGCGGATGCTAATGGCTGCACCGTCGTATTTTAGTTCACAGACAAAATCAATTTCCTCTTCAGGAATCAATTTTTGAATGCGCTCTATGTATTCTTCTAGCTCTTCACGACTGTAGGTATTACTTAGGGAGAGCATGGGGTATTTATGCTGCTTGGTGGGAAAGTCTTTGGTGATGTCGCCTCCTACTCTTTTGGTGGGTGAATTGGGGTCATTAAACTGCGGATACTCCTTTTCGAGTTTTTGTAATTCCTCCAGTTTCTGATCAAAATCGTAATCCGATATTTCGGGCGCATCGAGTATATAGTACTGATGATTATGGTGTTCCAGCTCCTTACGAAGGGCTAAAATTTGGGCCTGAGCGCTTTCCGTATTCATAGCTTCAAATTTAAAGGCTTCGCGCAGATTAAATTGCTAAAAGTGCAGATTTTGTTAACAGCGCTAAGCGCCTATTTTTATGTTTCAAGGTTAAGATGAGAGCCGCCATTATTTTGGAAAAGGTATGGGAATCAGGATGGGTGTACCGTAAATCCGCAGCTGCCGCAGCTCTTTTAATTACCTGCTTTACAATTGAATTCCCACCGAATTACGATGGATTACAGAAACCATCTTAAAGCAGCGTGATCTGATAAAAACGCGGATGAACGCGGATGTACACCGATCCATGCGCATTATTAATGCACATTCTCGTGAAAGTTTTAAAACAGCGGACCCAAAAAATCATGTCACCCCTAACGGGGTTGTATGTCTTTTTTATCCCTTTTCTATAATCATGTTATCCCTACGGGATTGATTTTGATTTATAATGTATAACCTTATCGGAATTTGTTTAGCTCTGTTACAAAAGTCCCAGCGGGACGACATCTCGGTAGAAAACCGAAATCAACAAAAAGACAAGCGCCGTTCGCTTTTCGATGGATGCTAACTAACGTGAATTCGACAATAAATTAGAGCCTCAGATTTTCAATGAAAGGAAAAGACTAGTCTGGATCGTGCAGCTGTAGTGGGCTACAGCAAATGAGCTAGATGCAGGATTTTCATTTTTATTGGAAAATCCGTTTAGGCCCCTTCTAAAAAGCGGCTTTCCACGCCTCAGCAGCTCACAATAGCCCGCTATTGCTTCACTGCTTCGGCTTGAAACCCACTATTTACAAGAGGTCTGAGGCCTAATTTTAAGTCGAACTCACGTTAACTGGATATCGCAGCTGCCGCAGCTCATTTAATTGCATGCAGCTTCCATTGAATTCCTTCTAAATTCTCTCTACGCCATCCACTTCCTTTCCCCCCGAATTACAATGGAAAACAAAAACGACTTTAAACATCAAAAAATCAATTATTCTCAGCTTTTTAACAATTGTTGAATGCTGAAATCTTGCTCGTAATTACAGGCTTTTATATGATCTTGCTCGCGTTTACCGCTACGGCTGTCGCCAAAGGCCCAGCGCTTTTCACGTTTTTCGCTATTGTAGTATTCTTCGCTGCGGTACCAATAATGGTTGAGACGTAAAACTTCATGTTGGATTTGAGGATCCTGAGGTGAGTATTCCTCTCCATTAGCATAAACCACTTTACTTGCGCCTCTGCGAAAGGGTAAATGGGGTCCTTCTAAAAAGCCAAAACTATTGGACAGATAAAGAATAGGCTTGCCCATTTTATGCTCGCCTAAGCTAGCGTGAGCGCGCCATGTTAGCTGACTTAGCATGGGTTTCTCCGCATTCAGCTGGGCTAAATTACTGGTGCCAAACATTAACCAGTTGACAAAAACTGCGTCGATAGTTTGTCCCTTAAACTGAGATAAAAGTGCTCGAACCTTTTTCCCTGCAGGATTGAATAAAAACTCATCTATGTCAATGATAGCAACCCAAGCATGCTTGCCTTCGGCTAAAGCAATCACCTTTAAAAGACGATTGAGCTCCTCGGCTTGCAAGCGCGTGTTCATCCCTCCTCTGCGAGTTTTATGCAAATACACTTGTCCCGACTTAAGGTAGGGCGCCAAAACCTCAGCATAATGATCCTCGCTAAAATTATCGGCCAAATAAAACCGTTGCACGCCTTGGGCCAAATGGAAGTCCAGCCATTCTTTTAAATAAGGAGCTTCATTTTTAAAGACGGTAGCGACAAAAAGAGAGGCCTCCTCTACTTCCACGGGGGAAAAGAGTGAGGCCCATATTTCTTTTAACTTATAGAGCAGCTTAAGCCCCAAATCTATTGATCTTTTAAAAGTCTACGATACTTGATTCGGGTGGGCTGATGATCGCCCAAGCGTTTTTTCTTATTTTCTTCGTAATCGCTAAAGCCACCTTCAAAATAGTACACATTAGAATCGCCTTCAAAGGCTAAAATATGCGTACAAACACGGTCTAAGAACCAACGATCGTGACTAATAATTACGGCACAGCCCGCAAAGTTATCCAAGGCTTCTTCCAAAGCCCTTAAAGTATTCACATCTAAATCGTTAGTGGGCTCATCTAGTAATAAAACGTTTCCACCTTCTTTTAGCGCCATGGATAAATGCAAGCGGTTACGCTCACCCCCCGAAAGACTGCCAACCTTTTTACTTTGCTCAGAGCCAGCGAAATTGAAACGACTTAAATAAGCACGCGCATTTATTTTTCTATCGCCCACCATAATTTCTTCGTCGCCTTGAGAGATTACCTCGTAAATTGTTTTCTCGGGTAATAAAGCCTCATGACTTTGATCTACATAGGAAATCTTTACCGTTTCTCCCACTTTAAACTCGCCGGCATCAGGCTTTTGCTGATCCATGATCATGCGGAAGATGGTCGTTTTACCTGCGCCGTTTGGTCCGATAATTCCCACAATTCCGGCAGGTGGTAAATCAAACTCGAGGTTATCATAAAGAAGCTTATCGCCAAAACCTTTTTTAACGCCTTTGGCCTCAATTACATTGGTACCTAAACGCGGACCGTTAGGAATAAAAATCTCCAACTTATCCTCTCTACTTTTTTGCTCTTCGCTTAATAATTGGTTGTAGTTATTAAGACGCGCTTTTCCTTTCGCTTGGCGGCCTTTCGGGCTCATACGTACCCAATCTAACTCACGCTCTAAAGTTTTACGACGCTTGCTTTCTTGCTTCTCTTCTTGCTTCAAGCGCTTCGATTTTTGGTCGAGCCAAGAGCTGTAATTCCCTTTCCACGGAATTCCTTCCCCACGATCGAGTTCTAAAATCCAGCCGGCCACATTATCTAAGAAATAGCGGTCGTGCGTTACGGCGATAACCGTTCCTTTATACTGCTGTAGATGCTGCTCTAACCATAACACCGATTCGGCATCTAAGTGGTTGGTAGGCTCATCGAGTAGTAGGATTTCCGGTTGTTGAATTAACAAACGGCAAAGCGCCACACGACGACGTTCTCCTCCTGAAAGGACAGAAATCGGAGTATCGGGCTCAGGGCAACGTAAGGCATCCATGGCACGATTAAGAACCGTATCCAATTCCCAAGCATTAGTAGCATCGATCTTATCCTGTAAATCAGCCTGACGGGCCATTAACTTCTCCATTTTGTCGGGGTTTTCGTAAACCTCCGGTAAACCAAAGTCGTCGTTAATTTTATTGTACTCTTCCAAAATAGCAACCGTTTCTGCGGCGCCTTCCTTTACAATATCAATTACTGTTTTTGTTTCATCCAACTGCGGCTCTTGTTCCAAGTAGCCTACTTTATATCCAGGAGAGAATACTACATCACCTTGGTAGTTTTTCTCAATTCCAGCAATAATTTTTAGCAGGGTAGACTTACCACTTCCGTTCAAACCAAGAATACCGATCTTCGCCCCATAAAAGAAGCTCAAATAAATATTTTTAAGTACCGTTTTGTTATTTTGCGAGTAGGTTTTGGTAAGCCCACTCATTGAAAATATCACCTTATTATCTTCAGACATATCTCTTTGAAAAATATTAAATCAATTAAACTGAACCCTTGCCGATCGGCGCAATTGGGCTCCAAAGATAAGCAGAGTAAGTGTTTTCACTACTATCTTTTACTAGCATTCTTTAGTGTGCTTTCTCCCCTTAGTGCACAGCAATATATCGACGGCTGGGTCCTAGACGGCAAGACCAAAGAAACCGTACCTGGCGTGCATGTTATTAATAAGAGCACCTTAAAAGGAACTACCACCGATGGTGATGGTTATTTTTCGCTTAAGCTAGAACGAGGCGATACAATAATCTTCTCCAACATTGCGTACAAGTACTTCTACTTTATCTACTCCGATAGCACGGTAGTACTGAATGAGGTGGTTATTAAGATGGAAGAACAAAACTACTTACTAGACGAAGTAAGCGTTTTTAGCTACACCTTAACCACCAACAAACCGAAGGAGATGCCCTTACGCAAACCTTCCATTCCCAGCAATGATCAAATTCGAGATCCAGAATTAATTGCCGCTGGTATTAATAATCCCGCCGAATTCCTCTATAATTTGTTTGGTTCAAAGCCAAAGCAATTAAGAAAATTGGCCGAACTAAAAGCAGAGGATGCTTATCGCGATAAGCTAGAAGAATCCAATAACAGAACTGCAGTGGTACGTCTTACCGGGCTTTCGCAAAAGGAACTTGAAGCCTTTATGTTTTATTGCAAATTTGCCTTGGTAAATATGAACATCCTTAATGACTATGAGTTCCTTTTATCCGTGCAAGCATGCTATCGACAGTACGTTAAGGAGAGAGAATTGGACGATTTTTTAGATCAATTTGACTGATAAGGCTAGAGATAGCTGAATTTTTAGTAATTTAGTTAAACCACCAAATCTACTCCCCATGAAACTCGAATTACTAAAATCGCGTGTTTTAAACTCTTTCATAGAGTACTGCGGCAACAATCTTCAATACGAAATTAAAGCCGCTCAATTAGTGAGACTCCTTAAAGAAAAGAATTTAGTTTTAAGCAAAACAAGCGAAAAACGCGCATTAGGTCTCGCTGTTCTTGAGGAAGTGCCCAATCTTGTGATAGGTCTTTCTCGGTCGCGCACTCAGCTTATTTCAGTTGAAGGCCATTGTTTAAATAATGTAGATTGTTTTATGAAGGATATCGAGAATCATCTCCCTTATCTACGACAAGTTAAGGCACTAAGCGCCTAGCGAATTCATTCTTCTCCTCATAATTGAAACTGTAACGCAGGTGCTCTTGGGCCTTGGGTAACAGTTTTAATATTTCCATCTGCTCCACTTTTATCTGTACGAGGGCAAAATTTAGCTTGTCACTGCTAGGCTTTAATGCTGGGTCATAGTCACTACCCGGAGCTAAAAAGCTAGAGTAATCGCGCCATTGATGTTCTTTTAATCCGCTTTTGGCCGACTGATACAATTCTCCACTTTGCCATACTACTGCTTTTGCAGTAAAGCGTAATTGTAGTAATTCACTAGAACTATACGCTAGTACCTGACAAAACTGATTTTTCTGCCACTGCCCTATTTTGGGACTGCGAGCATCAGTATAAAAATAAAGGCATTTAGTTTTATGGTCTACCGCACGCAAAATCATTGTGCGCGCTTGTGGCCGACAATTTTCATCCACGCTCGAAACTACCATTCTTTGCAGTTCCTTAGCTTCCTCTATATGCTCTTTTAAGATTTTCCAAATTATCTGGTCGTCTTCGAAATCTATTTCCCGCATATTATAGTATTACTTCTCCTGTTTTTGCTTCCTGCCGCTGGTATAAGCTAAATTTAGCCCTTAATTGGAGTACAGATTTCAATTAAAAAACCATTATTGTCTCTTAAATAACCCACTTTCTGTCCCCAAGGTTTATCGAGAATGGACTGGTATATACTAGCGCCAGCATCAACGGCGCGTTTAAAATCATCTTCAATCTCTTCACTAGTAAAAGCCAACTCAATTCCCATAGGCTTTTTTGAAAGTTCCATTTTTTCTATACCCTGCTTAAAATTTGCCGCGCCTAACTCCATGGATGCAAAAGCTATGGTAGTTTCGCCCGATTCTAGTTCGGCATAATCGTTTTCTGGGGTGATGAATTTCATACTAAAGCCAAAAGCTTTCTCATAAAATGCAATGCTTTCGTTAACCTTTTCTACGTAAAGTATGGTGTATGCGTATTTCATATTGTGGTGTATTTTCTAACTAACGTGAATTCGACCTAAAATTATAGCCTCAAATTTTCAATAATGGGCAAGCTAACCATAAATGGGCGATGCTCTAAAATTAGCGCTCTAAAACTTGAACACTAATTTTAGCTTGCCAACTAGTTAAAGCGATTATTTTTGCGCCTCTATGCAAGAAGAACACGAGAAATATATACGTCGGTGTTTGCAATTGGCGCAACATGGAGCGAGCAGCGCTAGCCCCAACCCCATGGTAGGCTCAGTTATTGTTTATCAAGGGAAAATAATTGGCGAAGGCTGGCATCAACAGGCGGGTAAAGCCCACGCCGAGGTAAATGCTATTGCCAATGTTACTAATAAGGAACTCCTCAAAAAAGCCACTCTTTATGTAAATCTCGAACCTTGTTCCCACCAAGGCCGTACACCACCATGCTCCAATCTTATTATTGATATGCAAATACCCAAAGTGGTGATTGGCTGTCGCGATGCAAACAGTCTGGTAAATGGCCGAGGCATTGCTAAGCTGAAAAATGCTGGCATTGAGGTTATTGAAGATATTCTTAAGGAAGAATCAGAATTCCTGAACCGTCGTTTTTTTACTTTTCACGCCCAACAAAGACCTTATATTTTATTAAAATGGGCGCAAAGTAAAGATGCCTTTCTCGATATTAATCGTCTAGCTCATCAAAAAGGTATGCATTGGATTAGCAGTCCTGAAACCCGCCCCTTCGTGCACCGCGAGCGCAGCGAAGTTGATGGCATTTTAGTGGGAGCTAATACCATTATTAACGACAACCCCCATTTAGGCATTAGTGAATTCCCAGCGCAGAAAAAACTTTGGCGTATTATAATTGACCTACAAGGGCGAGTAGCGCCCCAGTCCCAAGTTTTTAGAGATCAACATTTTATTTACTTTTCTGGCGCTAAGCGAGAAGTAGAAACACATATAATAAATACCGAAAATCCGCTGCCTGAAATTCTTAAGATACTTCACCAAAAGGATATTCTGAGTATTATGGTAGAAGGTGGAGCTTATACCTTACAACAATTTATTAACGCCAAGCTTTGGGATGAAGCACTTCTTATTACTGGGCCTCAGTCCTTAAGTCAAGGTTTGGCCGCCCCCAAGATTAAAGGCATAATTACGGAAGACTACTACTTAAAACAGGATCGCATCCAAAGACTATTACCTCTATGATTTGGATAGTATTGAGCATATGTAGCTCCATTTTAATCTTTGTGGTTTTCACTTACCTCAAAAAATTCTCCATCGATAACCTACAAGCTATTTTGGTTAATTACCTCGTTGCTTTCAGTATTGGTCAAGCCCAGATGGGGTTTTCAAAACCGCTTGCAGCTGTGATAGAGCAAGAATGGATTAACTCGGTATTAATTTTGGGTATTCTCTTTATTACCCTCTTTAACTTAATGGCATGGGTTAGTCAGAATTTCGGTCTTACCACCGTTAGTATCGCCGTTAAAATGTCGGTGATGGTTCCTATAAGTTTTGGCATCTTCTATTACCATGAAAGTGCCTCAGCTTTAAAAATCAGTGCTATAATTCTAGCCCTGTTGGCGGTGTGGATGTCAACCTACAAGCCCGCGAGAATCAAGTCCAATCCCCTTTCCATAATTTTACCGATACTTCTCTTTCTCGGTTCAGGCTTTCTCGATTCCTTTTTAAAATACAATCAACAAGAGCTTGTACCCGCCGAAGATCAAGCATGGTTTGCGAGTAGTATTTTTGGTTTCGCCGCTATTTTTGGCTTTTTTGCTATGATTTACCGTTATTTTAAAATGCATGTGCCGCTGCAATTTAAAGCCATCATCGGAGGCATTGCCTTGGGAATCCCCAATTATGGGAGCATCTACTTCCTGTTACGCGCGCTCGATAGTCCCGGTTTAGAAAGCTCTAGCCTTTTTGCCATTAATAATGTTGGCATCGTGGCCTTATCTTCCCTTTTAGGTTATTTTGCCTTTAAGGAAAAACTGAGCCCTTTAAATATCGCCGGAATCATAGTAGCCATTATTTCTATTTTGCTAATAACTGTCGTTTTATGATTCAGGAAGCGATAGAAGGCGATCATTATCAGAGCATTAGCACTAATGGCGAAGCACTTTTTAAAGACAAGGGCTCCAAATTTATCGCTTTCGCTAGATGCGTAAAAAGCCTAGACGAATTTCAAAGCTTTTTAGAGGATTTAAAAAGCCAATATCACGATGCCAGGCACTTCTGCTATGCCTATCGCTTCCAACCCAAAAAGCCAGAAGTACGTATCAATGACGACGGTGAACCCGCTCACTCGGCAGGCACGCCCATCTTCAATGCTATTTTAAGTGCTGAACTTTGGGATATTGCGGTGGTAGTGGTACGCTATTTTGGGGGGACTAAATTGGGCGTTCCTGGACTTATAACTGCTTATCGTGAATCTGCAGTGGAAGCGCTTCAAAATTGCCAACGAATTGATATATATTTATACCGTTATTACGAATTGCGCTTTCCCTACTCTGCTATGGCTGAAGTAATGAACATTCTTCACCAGAGTTTATTTGAAATTATTTCAGAAACTATGGATAAAGATGCAGGCTATATAATACGTTGCCGTGAAAGCAAACTGAACATTGCCCTTGAACAAATAAAAAACCTCTACCAAGGTGAATTAAAGGAAATTAACCCATGAGAAAACAATCAATTTTAATCGCTCTTCTAAGCATTAGCTTCGCTTTAAGTGCCCAAAACAGCAAGAAAGAAAGTAATTTTATAGGCCTACATGAGGCGCCGCTTTATGTTTCGGTTTCCTTAGATGCGCAAGAATCAGGTCTTTCGCTTCTCGAAGAAAAAATGGCCCATGTAGGCATTAACTTTAAGCAAATCAAAGTATCAAATAGTGCTGCAGGGAAACACTTTTTCTACCAAATTGAAAAGGATAATATCCCTTTTTACGGACAAAAAGCGGTGGTACACGACTATCCTAATGGATTTGCAACTGTTCAGTATCCTATTCTTAGCACTAATTATAGGGGTGATTTTAGCTCGAGCATCGATTTAGAAATGCTGAAAGGCGATTTAAAAGCCGAGCGCTTTAGTAGTGAACCTATTTATTGGGCAAATCAAATTAGCAATTTCAAAGCACTGCGCACCGACTTTTTCGGTCAAGATGGTTTGCATTATGTATTGATTAGTGCCGCGGACGAAATTTTAGTTTTAGAAGATCAAAGACTTTATTTCCAAGGGGTTGATAGCACTTGTACCGCTGCTATTTTTGCACCTGATCCGCTGAGTACGGCTAACGTGAATTACGGTGGATTATATGTAGATAATAATGATGGCCCTATGCCTATTCTGGACATAGAAAGACGGAATATTACTTTTAAAGCCGATTATAGCAATGGTACTTTCCGCTTGGAAAATGCGGATCTTAAAATTTCCGATTTCAGCTCCCCCTCTATTGCGCCGCTTACGCAAACTAGTCCTAACTTTAATCTTACCCGCGATCAAGATGGATTTGAAGACGTAAATGCTTTTGCCCATTTATCTATTTTCAAAAACTACATAGACAGTTTAGGTTTCAGCTCTATACCCGGTAATTTAATAGAAATCGATGTGCACGCCTTAAGTGATGCCGACCAAAGCTTTTTCACGAGTAGTGACTGGAAAATTTACATGGGTGAAGGAGGCGTTGATGATGCAGAAGACGTTGATGTGGTAATTCATGAATACATTCACGCAGTGGTTTTTGGAGCCAATGCAAATACTAATCGCATCAATGAACGCGCAGGTATGGAAGAAGCCATTTGTGATTATTTCGCACTGAGCTATTCTACCAAATACACCAACAATCAAACCGACCGCATTTTTAATTGGGATGGTCATAATGTTTTTTGGCCTGGACGCAATGCAACTAGCACCAAAAACTATCAAAACGTAAGTTTTGCGGGTAATATTTATACTAACACCGACCTAATGGTGAGCTGCTTACGCGAGATACTTTTCAATACCAGCCGCGCGACAAGTGATCAAATTATTTTAGAAGCACTCTTTAGTTTACAAGGGAGCAGTACCTACCGAGATTTTGCAATGATGATTATCAACGCAGACCAAGTTTTAAATAATGGCGCTCACTTTAATATCATCAAGGATGCCTTTGTAAGGAGAAATGTTTTAGATAGCGATTTTAGCTTGGATGAATCTATTTTAGCTAAGAGTTCTATTTCTGTGTACAATTCTTTTGCATTCGCATCAGGCGGAAGCCTTTTTATTAAGAGTTCTGAAAAGTTACAATCGTATCAAATTTTAAGTTTAGATGGAAAGTTAATACAAGCAGGCGAACTTAATGGTACCGAAAGAGAAATTGAAGCTCCAAATCTTAAAACTGGTTTATACCTAATTATTGTACAAACCGCAACAAGCACGGAAAGCTTTAAAGTTTTCCGGAACTAAATTCGGCTTCAATAGCATTTGTGAGAAAGTGGGGAGCCCGACAAGGTTTTCCACTTTTTATATCTACAAAAACCAATTCCACCTTTCCGATGGTTAATAACTTACCTGCTTCATTATAAATCTCATGCTCAAAAGTGATCCTTGTTTTCGGTATTTCGGAAATACAAGTCTTGATAAGTAGCAAATCGTCATACTTGGCTGGAGCAATATATTTAACTTCCAATTTTAGAACGGGAAGCATCACCCCTTCCTCTTCTATTTTTTTATAACTTAAACCTAGGGTTCTCAGGGCTTCAACCCTTGCCACCTCGAAATATTGAGGATAATTGCCATAATAAACGAACGACATTTGGTCGGTTTCCGCATATCGAACTCGAAGACTTGTTTCTGAAAAATACATTTTCTTATTCCTTGATTTTTAGACTCTTTACCTCAATTAATGCGGGATACAGAGCGATTAGGCCTTGCATAATTTCCGACAAATAAACTAGATAGTCAATACCAATTTGATTTTTTTTATCACTTTTTTCTCCACACTTTTGTGGGCCACTAGGAGGAGGTATGCCAAGGCATATAAATTATTGATTGAGGGGTTAAAACAGGGAAGTAATTAAAAATTTAGGAGTAAGAATGGAATTGACTGCAAAAACGGTTTGGGATAATTGTCTCATATACATAAAAGATAATATCTCATCCCAAAGCTTCAAAACTTGGTTTTTGCCTATCAAGCCACTAAAACTTAAAGATAAGGTACTTAGCATACAAGTACCGAGTAAGTTCTTCTACGAATGGTTAGAGGAAAACTATATTAAGTTGTTAAAAAGTGCGATTAGTAAAGAGTTAGGTGAAGATGCTAAATTGGTTTATAGCATCGTGATGGAAAATACCTACGGCAATGCTAACCCTATAACGGTTAAAATACCAAGTAGCAACCGCGGTAGCATCAAGAATCCCAAAATTAATATGCCACTGGAAATTGGCGAAAACAGTGTTAAAAACCCATTCATTATTCCAGGCCTGCGTAAAGTTCATGTAGAATCGCAGTTAAACCCCAATTACACTTTCGACAATTTTGTGGAAGGCGATTGCAACCGATTGGCCCGTTCTGCAGGTTTCGCCGTTTCTAAAAAGCCCGGTGGAACTTCCTTTAATCCCCTGCTTTTATATGGTGGTAATGGCTTAGGTAAAACCCACCTTGCCCACTCTATCGGTATCGAAATTAAAGATCGCTATCCAGAAAAAACAGTTTTGTACGTATCTGCTGAAAAGTTCCAACAGCAATTTATCGAAGCCGTACGTACGAACAACAAAAATGACTTTTTGCATTTCTACCAAATGATAGATGTGCTTATTGTTGATGATGTGCATTCCTTTGCCGGTAAAGAAGGAACGCAAAGTGCCTTTTTTGAAGTGTTTAATCACCTTCACCAACATAGTAAGCAAGTAATACTAACTTCCGATCGTGCCCCGGTAGATTTACAGGGCATGGAGCAAAGATTGCTTTCGCGCTTTAAATGGGGTTTAAGCGCCGATTTACAGGTTCCTGATTTAGAAACTCGTATCGCCATCCTCAACCAAAAACTATACAACGACGGGGTAGAAATGCCGGTGGATGTAATCGAATATTTAGCCTACAGCATTAATTCTAATGTACGTGAACTAGAGGGAGCCTTAATTTCTCTCTTAGCCCAATCTTCTTTAAATAAGAAGAAAATTACGGTGGAGTTGGCGAAGCAGATGATTGATAAGTTTGTTAAAAACACCACTCGCGAAATAAGCATTGACTACATTCAGAAAGTGATTTGCGACTACTTTGATATGCCTATTGAACTTTTGAAGTCTAAAACTCGTAAAAGAGAAATTGTTCAGGCCCGTCAATTAGCGATGTACTTCTCGAAACAGCTTACCAAAAATTCTTTAGCCAGCATTGGGGCTCAATGCGGAAATAAAGATCATGCTACGGTATTACATGCCTGTAGAACGGTTAATAACCTTACAGAAACCGATAAAAGGTTTCGCACTTACGTAGATGACTTGCGGAAAAAATTAACACTAAAGTAAATAGTCTGCATTATTTTGATGGTCCAACCTAATTTAGTAATTTCCGTCAAATTAATCCTTTTAAGGGAATGGCAGAGGAGTTAAAAAGTATTTGGATCGTAGACGATGATTTAATTGCTCGACTTTTAATCAAAAAGCGACTAGAAAAAGAAAGCTTTAGTCATACTATTATCGAATTCGAAAATGGCCAGGAGGCCTTTAATGCCTATCTGAATCGCGGGGCTAAAACGGAAGAACCGGAATTAATTCTATTGGATTTAAATATGCCGGTTATGGATGGTTGGACTTTTTTAGATTCGATAGCGAAACGAACCACCGCAAGCGATTCTTTGCCCTCTGTAGCAATTCTTACCTCCTCTATTGATCAGGAAGATCGCGATCAAGCCAAGGATTACCCTAATGTTATTTCCTTCCTTAAAAAGCCTCTAGATCTTAATGTTCTAAAAGAGGATCTAAAAAGGTGGAAATCCTAAGTGAAATTACCTAAAAATAGTGTTCCTTCGTTTTGGATTGTAAACTTCGGTGTGAAAATCGATGTTATTCCTAAGGCCAACTACTCGGCGGTTACGGATTTTAACCAAATTCCCTTCCTACTTTCGGAGCAAACAGAATTAATCATACTTCTTGATCATCAATACTTTAGTAAGTATCAACCCTTAAACCACACAAACTACAAGTTAATTTTAGTTTGTGCCGCCAATCAAACTCCGCCTTCTGAATTATTTCGGCATGCAAGCTATTGCTTAAAGCAAGATGATACCAAACTTATTCTCGATTTACTTCACCCTTACCTTCTGCAGATAAATAGTGTAACAAGGGAGGCGCCCAGGCATTTACATCTGATTTGTGATGAAAATGGAGCAATTATTTATAACGACAAGTGTATTTACAATTTCTTTAATCTCCCTAAAGGACAGAAGCTTACTAAGTTTTCGGATATTCCCATTAAGTTTCGCTTTGGAGAGTTAAAATCTTTTGAGCCAGTAGAGGGTCTTTTAAACTTGGAACAGATTCATCAATGGCTCAGTTTGCGCTCTACCAAAAAGGTTGATATTTATAGAGTTTACCTCGATAAAACCATACATACTGAAGGGCGAAAAACCTATCACACTTTTAATTTCAACTTATGGCCCGAAAAAAGTCAATTAGAAGAAAGTTACAAGTCCAATGTAAACGCTTTTACAAGTCTACTCGAAGATAGTTTTGATGCTATCTTAATTTCCGACAGTTCACGAATTATTAAATACGCCAGTCCAGGTATTACTCGCCTTACCGGCTATCGCCCAGAGGATTTAATCGGATTAGATACCGCCGATTTCACCTTGCCAGAAGATGCCGTTAAAAGTCATTCTGTAATAGCAGAAGTGCGCGAATACAAAAAGGAAAGAGCAACCGTCCAGCACCGCATTCGTCACAAAAACGGAAGCTATATTTGGATAGAAGCAATTGTGGTCGATCGACGCAATACCCCTGGTATCGATGGTATTGTTTCCAGCGTTCGCGACATTAATGCCGAAAAGCTAAGTCGCCTTGCTTTAGAAGAAGGCAAGCTTCGCTTTGAGCTAGCCAGTAGAGCCTCAAAAGATGTTCTTTGGGATCTTGATTGCAATACCAATATAATTGAATGGGGCGAAAATGTAGAAGCCGAATTCGGCTGGAAAGCAGAAGAGCTTGATTCCGTTGACAAATGGATGTCTAAAATCCCTAGTAAACACCAGCAACGCGTTAAGAGAAGTTTTGAAAGGGCCTTTAAAAGTGATGACAATTTTTGGTCTTGCCGCTATGACTTCCAATCAAAAAATGGAAACTTTGCGGCCATCGAAGATCGGGGCTATCTTTTACGGGATAAAGACGGTAGTGTTTATCGCCTTATCGGTGCCATGCACGATAATACTAATGCTAAGCTCTTTGAAAACCAATTAAGCAAAGAAGAGGAAAAGTTTCGACGCCTTTTCGAAGAGTCTTTAATTGGTGTCTCCCTAATTAGGTTAGACGATTTTCAATGCTTAGACGGCAACCAAGCTTTGCTAAATATATTGGGCTACCGTCGCGAAGAATTATTAAAAATGTCGCTCCTGGATCTTATTCCCGAAGAAAGTAAGGATTTCTTTTATCAAGAAATGGATATCTTAAGGAAAAGTGTAGGTGCAATTAGTTTTCAATTAAACTTTATTCGTAAAGATCAAAGCATTATTAATGTAGCCCTCTCTTCTTTTACTACGGAAGAAGAAAATAATGAACAAAGTGCTTGGATGCACATTTTAGATTTATCACCAATCATAGAGTCCAGCGTGGCTTTAAAAGCTGCGGAAAATCGCTTCAGAAGCTATATAGAAAAGTCGAGCGATGTTTTCGTTACTCTTAATGAACAGTCTATTTACGAGTACGTTTCACCCAATATTTCGAAACTTCTGGGCTACCAGCCTTCCGAAGTTATTGGCTTGCATAATTTCGATCTCATTCACCCTGATGATCACGAAACCGTATTAAAAGCCTACTCTGAGGCGGACGGTCAAATTGGTAAAGTAACACGATCTATTTTTAGAGGTTTACACAAAAATGGCTCTACTCGTTGGGTGGAAGCAAACGGCAAGATAGAGCAAACGGATCAAGGACTAAAGGCCTTTATAAATATCCGTGATATTGAAAAAGAACATCAAAATGAGGAAGAGCTCAGAAGACTTTCTTTAGTTGCCAATAAAACAGAAAATGCAGTCATCATTACCGATGACAAACTCGCGGTTATTTGGGTCAATAAAAGCTTCGAAAACTTGAGTGGATTTACACTGCCAGAGACCCTTAATGAAGTAATAAGCACTAAACTTTTTTCAAAAAAGGTTGCACAAGACTTAGAAACAGAAATTGTGAAAGGCAAGTTCCTAAAGCTTGAGCGCAAAGGCAGGCATAAACTTGGTAAAAAGTTTTGGCTAGACTTAAACATTACGCCTGTTTACAATTCTGATGGTTTGCTACAAAACTATATTTTTATTGCTATCGACATCTCAAATAAGCGAAAACAGAACAAACAAGCTCAGCAAAATTTAAGGCTGATCAATGAGCAAAATAACCGCTTAAAATCATTTGCCCATATTACCTCGCATAGTTTTTTAGCCCATTGCCAAAACATTGAGGCTTTAGCTAATGAACTAAAAAGAAGTAACCACCAAATGATTCAATCCGAATTGGTTAAGATCTTAAACGAAACCACTCGCAGCTTAAGCGCATCCTTAGCTAGCTTACAGTCTATGTTAAAAGCAGAAAGTCAAGACCCTGAAAATTTAGACGAGCTGAATGTAGCCGAATTTGTAGAAAAAGCCAAAAAATTGTTGGCGAACGACATTATCGTTAAGCTTGCAAATATTGAATATCAAGGAGACCCGTTTTTCACTGTGCGTTATTTCCCCGCTTATTTAGAAGACGCCTTTTACACCATTTTTGCGCAGGCCTTGGCTGAAAATAAATCAGAAGGCATAGATTTATTCATAAATAGCCGTAAAGAAGCTTCCTTTAAAATAATTGAACTTGATCTGCCTATGGTCTTAAGGAAAATGAAAAAACATTCTCCTTACATAGACTCTTCTTTACTCTTTAGCTTTTCTGAAAGTATGGATCTCATTAAAGGTCAGCTACAAAAATACGGAGGTGAACTAAAGCTTCAGCCGAAAGATAATTTTGGAATGCTTCTATCCTTTTACTTCAAAGATTCTGACTAAATTGAAAACCTAAAGTAATTCTTGTGAAAAAAATATTGATGGTTTGTTTAGGAAATATCTGTCGTTCCCCCTTAGCCGAGGGATTACTGCGGACTAAGGTTAATCCTAAAATGGTGGAGGTAGATAGTGCAGGAACCGCAGCCTATCATATTGGCGAAGCGCCCGATATCCGAACTATAATGCACGCTCGTAAAAAAGGATTAGATATCAGCAAATTTGTAGGACGTAAGTTTAGCGTTGAAGACTTTGATACCTTTGATTATATATTTGTAATGGATCATTCAAATCTTCATAATGTAAAAACGCTCGCTCGTAATCAAAACGATCTTGATAAGGTAGATCTCATTCTTAACCAAATTAGTCCCCATGGTAATCAAGATGTGCCTGACCCTTATTATGGCGGTGAAGAAGGCTTTGAGCAAGTTTATCGTTTACTGGACGCATCCACCCAAATTATAGCAGAAAAAATAGATAATGGAACACTCTGATTCGCCGGGAAAGCTTTATTTAATTCCCTCTTTAATGGGAGAAGTAGAACCTTTAGAGGTTTTGCCTTTAGCCGTAAAAAAGGTTTTAGATCTTTGCGATCATTATATTGTTGAAAACGAAAAAACGGCTCGAGCCTTTATTAAAAGGGTATTTCCAGCTAAGAATCAAAGCGATTTGGTTTTTTATGTAACTAATAAATTCAGCGACCCCCTAGACTATCCTTCCTATCTAGAACCATGTTTAAAAGGTGAACACATGGGGGTAATATCGGAAGCAGGAGCGCCTGGCATTGCAGACCCTGGAGCCGAAATCGTAAATATTGCGTATTCCAAACACATTAGAGTAGTTCCTTTGGTAGGACCGTCCTCCATCTTTATGGCGATGATGGCTAGCGGAATGAATGGGCAAAATTTCGCTTTTGTAGGCTATTTAGAATTGGATTCTGCGGAAAGAAAAAAGAAAATTAGGCATTTAGAAAGCCTTAGTCGTAAAACAGGCCAAAGTCAAATCTTTATGGAAACTCCTTACCGCAATGACAAGCTATTTGATGATTTGATGAATAATTGCCAGCCGCAAACGCGATTATGCATTGCTCGGGAAGTGAGTTTAGCCAGCGAATTTATCAAATCAATGGCCATTCAAGAATGGAAAAAGAACAAACCCGACTTAGAAAAAAAGCCAAGCATATTTATAATTGATGCTCGTTAATTTTTTAATCGATTAAAAACTTAGCGAGTACCCTTCTTAACTCAGAGAGTTCGATGGGTTTACTCAGAAAATCGTTCATTCCTGCTTGTAATACTCGTTCACGTGACTCTTTAAACGCATCTGCCGTAAGAGCGACAACAGGAGTAGGATCTTTAATTAAAAGAGCCTCCCGTTTACGCCATATTTCTATCGCGGTAATGCCATCCATAATAGGCATTTGTACATCAAAAAAGGCCAAGTCGAAAGCTTCCGTTTCCAAAGCATTAAGAGCTTCGGCGCCATTTTCCACAAATAGTATAGAAGGGTTCCAACGCTCGAGCATTTTACGCAAAACCAATTGATTCATCAAATTGTCTTCTGCCACCAATAAGCGTTTGCTACTTATGCTATCAAAATTTTTCGACCATTGTGCATTATCTTTTTCAACTCTTGGTTCAAACTCATAACCAAAAGTTAGCTTAAAGAAAAAGGTACTCCCCTCCCCTGCTTTACTTTCGAGCCAGATTTTTCCACCTTGGGCTTCAATAAATTTGCGGGTGATAGTTAATCCTAGGCCCGTACCACCAAATTTACGGGTAGTATCATCGCCCTCTTGGGTGAAACTTTCAAATACGGTTTCCAATTTGTCGGCTGCTATACCTGCCCCAGTATCGGTTACTGCAAAAAGGATTTCGATACTCTTATCATCTTGCGCTTCAATTTCAGCTTCAATGAGAATTTCACCCTGGCTTGTGAACTTAACCGCATTACCCACTAAATTTAAAAAGATCTGGTTTAGCTTTACGCGGTCTCCGATTAGAAATGGAGGAATCCCGTCTTCTGTTTCAATCTTAAACTCAATGCCTAACTCGTTGAGCTTAAAGCTAAAAGTTCTTTCTATACCGCGTAACAAGTGTTCAAGATTAAAGGGAATTTGCTCAAAGCTTAATTTCCCCGCCTCTATTTTAGAAAAGTCCAGCACTTCATTTACGATACCCAATAGTGTATCAGCGGAAAACTTCATGGCCTGCAGGTAATTAACTTGCTCGGTTTTAGGTTCCTCCTGAAAGAGAATATTGGTTAAACCTATAATTGCGTTTAGGGGAGTGCGTATCTCGTGACTAATTTTAGATAAAAATTCAGATTTTGCCAAGGTTGCCTTTTGGGCTATATCACGGGCATTAATCAATTCTTCCCGATACTGAACACTTTCGGTTATTTCTAAAGAGTAGGCAATATAGAGTTCAATTGTTTCGTCTTCCCCAAAAAGTGGTAGCAGTTTTCTTAAGTAAAACTTTTTTTCTTCGCCTTCTCCTACTTCTTCCACCCATTCACTTAAGGTCTTGGTTTTCTGTACCTGTAGGAACATGCTTTGCCTATTTTCGGCAATAGATATGGGTCTTTTCTTAATTCTACAAAAGTCAAAATCATCGCGACCTACTAAGTAATCACGAATTTCTTCTTTCTCCTCAACTTGAGGATTTATATAAATAAATTTAAAATGCTTGTCGGCCACCACAATTTCCGCCGGTACATTATTGAGGATACTTTCGTAAAAATTACGATGGCGGCGCAAGGCTGAAATACTGGCATTCAACCTTTCATTTGCTCGTTGATCTAATGATTGTAGTTCTCGCTTACACTGAGAAAGTTCTGCTTTACTTTGGGCATAATCCCTCTCTAGCTTCCACACTTTTGCTCGTTCTTCCTCTAAAGCTCGATTTAAATCTTCGATTTCACTCATCGATGCAGAATTTGACAAAATCTTAGTTTAGTATTTGATTGTGCTTAAAACCGATGCTGTCGGCAAGAAACCTTAAAATTGAATTTTATTTGAGAATTCAACCGAAGGGATAAATGACTTTTGTAAGATTTCCAAGGCCGTAAGCCTTTCATATCCATGCAGATTGATAATCAATTCAGAATCTAAATAGAGCCCGAATTCAAGGTCTGATGAGCCCTTAATTTGCCTACTTGCTACTTTCATATACCGCCCTTTAACAGAATTAAAAACTAATTTCTTTTAAGAAAAGACCCTCATGGCTTTGCTCGTACTTTAGTACTTTGCGACTTTATTTAAAGATCAAATTCTTGCTTTCCCTAAGGCGAATATACAAGAAATATTAATATTTGTAAATACTGAATATCAGCAATAAGGAAATCAAAACCACTAATTTTCAATAGATAATGGAAAGACCTGTTATATACTATGTTTTTGACGTTCTCTGCAGTTGGTGCTATGGCTTTAGTGCCAACATCCAAAAGTTGCAGGAAGAATATAAAGATCGGATCGACTTTCGCGTAATGTCGGGTGGGATGGTAATCGGCGACCGCGAAGGTTCAATAGGTGATTTATCTCCAGAAATAGTAAATACATTTAAGCGCATTGAAGAAATGAGCGGACAACCATTTAGTCCTGAATTTTATGCCTTACAAGAAAAGGGAGAAGCTTTTTTAAGCTCTTTACCGGGCGCTTTAGCGCTGGCAGCATTCCGAACTTATCAGCCTGATAATGCCCTACCATTTGCTAGACGCATGCAGCAAGCTTTTTACCAAGAAGGGCTGGAGCCTGCATCGGCTAAAACCTATGGACACTGTGCTGAAGACTTTGGCATGAATGCCGAAGACTTTATGAAATTAATGGTAGATAAAGATCGCCTAGAACTGGTTAATGAAGAATTTGCCATTGTTCGCAAATGGGGAATTAGTGGTTTTCCCGCAGTAATATTTCAAGATAAGGATAAAGCCTATTTAATTGCGCGTGGCTACCAAGACTATGAGAGCTTAGAAAAAAACCTTTTGGATCTACTTAGTCCTTAAAAGGCATAAAAAAAAGCGGCTAGTATAAAGACCTAGCCGCTTTTTATTTATCACATTTCGATTAGAAATAGGCTTCTCAGCCCAAATTTCGAATTCTATTCTGCCAATACTTTTTCTTGCTCTGCTTTTAAAGCCTCTGCTTTAGCTATGCGCATAGCCACGCTTTCTGTTTCCAAATCCATTTCTTCGACCAAATAGCCTGCTCCGGCAAATTTGTCAACGATAAAAAGAACGTAGCGTAGATCTACCATAATATTGCGACAACGACGGGTATCAAAGTACATGTCACTCATTACTCCTTCCCAAGCGCGGTCGAAATTCAAACCAATCAGCTCGCCGTAAGCATTCAAAACAGGGCTACCCGAGTTACCGCCAGTAGTGTGATTGGTAGCTACGAAACAAACAGGCATTTTACCATTCTCGCCATAAGGGCCATAATCCTTGCTATTATGCAATTCAATTAATCGAGAGGGAAGGTCAAATTCATAGTCTCCTGGCACATATTTTTCCAATACCCCTTCTAAATAAGTACGGCTTTCATATTCCACTCCATCGCGCGCTTCATAAGGCTCTACCGTTCCGTAAGATACTCTTAAAGTACTATTCGCATCAGGATACATAGCTTGTTCTGGAAAAGCAATTTGTAAAGCCTTTACATAAGTGGCTTGTAGTTTTTCAATTTCGGCATCTTGGTCAGCGACAGCTGGATTTAAAACAGAAATAAAGTGCTTGTACATGGCCATACTTAATTGGTAAGCCTCTGATTTTAGTACCATCTTGGCCGCTTTCCCTGGATCATTAGCCAATAAATCTTTAAAACCCTGATCCGCTAATGGACTCTTAGCGAATAACTTAGAAATATATTTAGCCCTTGCTTTGGCATCTTTCGACTTTAGCTCCTCAATAATTTCGGGCAAATCCGTTGCAATTGCATCCAAATAAAGAGGTAGAATTTTTTGGGCCACTTCAGCTTCCAGGTCTGCATCAAAGTCTTTCCTAAAACCTTCTAAACGCAAAGCCAAACGCTCGCCTTCTTTTTGTAAGTCATCTGCCAAAGCATTTTTCTCCTTTAAATCTACCAACTTAGAATAAGCCAATAAATGACGGAAGCTTTCCAAGCCGTAATATCCAACTTCGATATAAGCATAGCGCTCTAAATAAAGCGGAACGCGCCTTTCATAAGCAATAACCATTTCTGGTACCAAGTGCTCATACTCGGCAATAGCGGGAATTTTGCGCGATGCCTTGGTAAAACGCACTTCTTCTTTGCGCTTCTCAATAATTCCATTGGTTGCCTCTACGCCAATAATCTCTCCTTTCCATCTTTTCCAGCTGTTGCTGATACGCGCGTATTTACTTGCATATTTTAAACGAGTAGCCTCATCTACACGCATTTTCGCATCTAAAATTGCCAAAATTTCATCGCGAATGGAAATTCGAAAAGGGTTGTATTCACTTATAATATTATTTACCTCAGAAGCAGGTAAATATTGCTGCGTGCTACCAGGATAACCATAGACCATGGTGAAATCTCCGTCATTAGTACCCGCAATGTTTACTTTTAGATGCTGTTTTGGCGTATAAGGCACATTGTTAAGATCATATTCGGCAGCTTCATTATTCGCATCTGCGTACACGCGAAAAATTGAGAAATCGCCAGTATGACGAGGCCAAACCCAATTGTCGGTATCTGCGCCATATTTTCCAATACTACTCGGAGGCGCTCCCACCAAACGCACATCGCGGTAAATGGCTTTGCTAATAAGGATGTATTGATTACCGTAGAAAAAGTCTTTAATTTCAAAATCTAACTTGGGATTTTTCTCCTTTTCGGCGGCTAAAATGGTTCTAATATTGGCCGCCATGGCTTTTTCTCGCTCCTCGGCAGATAAGTTCTGATCCACCCCTTCCAATACCTGATTAGTAACGTCTTCTAATGATTTTACGATCGAAGCAAATACACCTGGATTAGCAAGTTCTTCCTTCAGATTCATCGCCCAAAAGCCATCTTTCAGATAGTTTTTTTCTAAAGTAGAATGCGATTGGATCATGCTGAAACCACAGTGGTGATTGGTGAGCAATAATCCTTTACTGCTAATTAGCTCGCCCGTGCAGCCTCCATTAAAATGAACGATTGCATCTTTAAGGGAAGACTGATTTACGCTGTAAATATCCTCGGCGCTAATTTGCAAGCCCATGCGTTGCATTTCTGAGTAATTAAGCTGCGCTAAAAGCTGCGGCAGCCACATTCCTTCGCGCGCTAAGGCACTGAAAGAAATGCTAAGACTGAGTAGGAATAGATATACTTTTTTCATTCTAATTTTTTATACGAACACAAAAATAACTAAGCTTATTCCGCTTTGAGCAAAAGAGTAGATTTTTTCCAAAAAAAAAGCCACCCTTCTGGGTGGCTCAGTATAAAGACTATTTTGGACTAGTAAAATTTAGGACGATTATCAATTATCTCGGCCGAGTTTTTAATCGACTCGAATACTTTCTGATCAGCTAAATTTACCATTTCGGTTTCGATTCTAATTTGTTCAGACTCGTAACTACTTAATTCTTCGGCATCTGTTCGAGCGCTCACTCTTACTAAATAAACACCTCTTTCACCAATAATTGGCTCTGAAGTAGTATTTAAAGCTAAGCTTGTGGCAGCGCCAATTATTTTCGGCTCGTTACCGAAACCGGTTAAATTAGAAGTAGCGAAATTAATTCCTTGATTCTTAACCTGCACCCCTAAATCTGCGGCTAAAGCTGCAAAATCGCTTTGACTAGCTTGAGCAGCCTTCAGTTTCTCGCTTAACATCTCACCTTTTTTCTCTTTACGAACTAAAGGTGCAATTCTTTCTTTAACCATTTCAAAAGGCAGTGTTCCCTCGGGCTGAATTTGAGTTAACTGAGTTACCAGAAAAGAATTATTGTCTTGATTAAATAACTGGATGGCACCTAGAGCAGTTTCTTCATTGTGAACCCAACGCACCACCTCACGGTTTTGACCTATCCCTAAAATGCTCTCTTGGAATACTCCGATATTAGCTGCAGGACGAGGGTTGTATCCTAAATTAGAAGCAACTTCAGCAAAATCAGCCCCTTCGGCATTAGCCTCAGCAGCAAACTTACTTGCTAAATCGTAGATACTATCGCGGGTAACATCACTTGCTTCAATTTGACGTTGGATTTTAACCAATTTCAAAGATTTATTCGAACCCTTCTGATCTTGAATGTGAATAATATGGAAGCCAAATTGAGAGAACACAAGGCCAATATCTCCCTTTTCATTAAAGAAACAATACTTATTAAAGGAAGCCACCATTTGTCCTTGGCTAAACCAACCTAAAGCACCACCTTTTGCACCGGAACCCGGATCATCTGAATATTGTTTTGCTAAAGCACCAAACTGAGTACTATCCTCGCTTACTACCTTTAACAGGCTATCGGCTAGGTTTTTGGCATCCTGAGGTGCGCGAGTAGACTCTGAGCGACCATTAGCAGCGCCTTGAAAACTTAATAATATATGACGGGCTTGAACCGAATCTGGAACGTAGGCAATATCACTAATCTTAGCTAAAGCATAAACGCCATTTTCTTCGTAAGGACCATAAATAAAGCCCTTTTCTTGTTCGAATAAGATGGAATCCATGGGTGCTGTTAAAGCCTCTTTCTCATAGAAGGCAGCGGTAACATTCAAATCAGAGCGACCGACCGCGTATGACGAGTCATCATCAGTATTAGCAAAACTTACTAAGGTATCTGTTCTGCCTCTCACGGTTATTATTTGATCGGCTAAATATTCTCTTAATTCGTTTTGTAAAACCATACGATCTTTAGCAGAAGGCTGCACGGGGAAATTAACAAACGCTATATCACGAGTGCCTTCGCTTTTAAAGTCATCGCTATTTTTCTTGTAATAGGATTTTAATTCACTATCGCTAACTTCAACAGTGGAATCAACGATAGAACTATATTCTAATCCGAGGTACTGAATCGTGCTTAAATCATTACGGCGATTGTAATCCGCTTTTGCTAAAGCAGAAGGCATATATAAACCTTTACGCACTGCATAAAGATACTTATTGCGTAAAGCTTCATCACGAGTACCATTTTCGAAGTTAATCCATTGCTGGAAAGCCGCTGAAGCCTGAGGATCGTTATTTACATTATCCTCGATATTTTGGATATACTGCTTTAATTGAGCAGTACTAAACTTACCCGTTACCTTATCTTTAAAACCCTCTTGTCCTCTTACTTGAGGATTTTTTGTAATGCGTTGAAATAGTTCTAAGTCATTTACTGCTAAACCTAGTTCTTCATAATTGGCACCTAAAAGAATTTCCTCTTGATATTCTCTCCAAATTTGATCTGCCAACATAATGCGGCTGATGCCTGCTGCTTGTTGTGGGTTCTGCTGTTGAATTAAAGCTAATCGCTCATCCATTTTAATATTGAAATCTCTGATGTCAATTTCAGTACCGTCAACTTCACCTACTACATTAGCATTATTGCGTAACATAGAATTACCTGAACCTAAAAGGTCAGTTAAGATAAATGCAAGCATCGCTAAACCTATAACGATGAGAAGAAGTCCGGAACGTTGTCTTATACGCTCTAATGTAGCCATTGATTCTAAGCTTTGAAAATTAAGGCTGCGAATATACAATTGTTGTGGTAAAAGCTTTTATATTTATGGCACTCAATGCAATCTTTTATAAAGAAATGTACTTTAATCCGCTAAATTTTACCAATTATCGAATAAGCAGGGCCTGTGGGTAGTAAGTGTTTTTTATTTGTAGGGACTTTAAAAAGCAAATGAGACATGGACACTAAAGAGATCAGATTAGAAAGCACCCCAGACATCGTACAGAATGAATCTGCAGACGATAAAAGATTGAATGCGATCAAAAAGATTCTAGTTGGTAATCAGATTGAAAGAATCGAAAATCGTTTCCGTGGGCTTAGTCGTCGTGTGGAAAGCTCTAATAGCCACTTAGTTTCTATTATAGAGGAACTAAATCAAGAGATGGCTTCCCTGAAATTAAGAAACAACGGCTCTGGCCTAACAAACAGCTCATTAAATCCTGAGGTTGAAAAACTTATCCAAGAATTTGTTGATGCCAAGAAAGAAGGTAAATTAGCTGAAGCAGAATTAGTAAGTAATTTAGAGTCACGTTTGAACCAAGTTGAATTAAATATTAACGATAAGGTAGATGGTAAGGCCGATGCACTGAAGGCAGAGGTTAATGCTTTTAAAGAAAAAATTACCGCTAGTCAAGTCGCTTTTAGTTCAAAAATTGAAAATCGTTTAGGCGAATTAGAAGATAGCGTTAGTGCGCAGGATCAAGTAAAGGTTAGTAATCGTCTCTCTAACTTAGAAGAAGAAATTAAGTCCTTAAGAAACCAAGGTTTCCCTAAAAACCTAGAATTCCAAAATACCATTTCAGAACGTCAAAACAACTTCGAAAATGATGTTCAAGATTTATTAGAGCGTTTAACGGGTCGTGTGAACGAAAGATTTGATTACGCTGCAGATGATCGTAAAAAACTGACTCAACAATTTAATGGTCTTCAAAAAGTATTGGAAAATGATGTGGTTTCTTTCATGCGTGAAAGCATTGCCAACACCTCCACTATAGAAAATAGACTTAGTAAAGCGGAAGAACAACTTGGCAGTAGCGTAAAAGCTGATCAAGTAAAAATGTTATTTGAAAGCCTTAGCTCTAAATTAAACGACGTTGAACTAAGCTTAAACAATAAGATTAAAAATAATTACGGAGACCCTGAAGCACTGAAGGAAATCGCCGATCGTTTGGATCGTAAAATTTACGAAAATAATATCCGCATGGAAGCTAAATTAGATGCCATGTACGATCTAACTCAGCGCCAGCTTGCTAATCGCACTGAGAACAACTCTAAAAAAGAGGCCTTACGTGAAACTTTGAAAAAATTAAGCCAACTACTAGATGAGTGAGAAGCCCAGTTCATTAGAAATTCTTAAGGACTTATTAATTCGTGAAGAACGTCAACAAACAGATGATGCTTTTAGCGAGATAGAGTCTGTACGAGAAGAAATTACTGTTCGCAAGAAACTCGAGCAGAATATGGAGCCTATCTTAGTGGACTGGTTTATGCGCTTTCGCAGAGATTTTCCCAAGGAATTTGGTCATTTATTTTATCAAACTTTAGAAAAGGAAATCGAAGAGAATCCAGAAAGAATTCAAGCTGCACTTAGTCCGGTTTTTCACAACATGATGTCGGAATATTTTAGCACTAGTTTTAGCCGTCTGAAAAATAATTTAGGCTTCGGAAAGGTTAATAAACTTAAGGATCCTACCCATCTATACCGTGAAAAAATCGAGTCGAAAGTTCAAGATGATGTGCGGGTAAAACTGAGTGACGTTTTTGTGCTAGAAAATGAAAATCGCAGCCTTATCGGCATGCTAAGTGAGTATTCTAGCGACAACAATGAGGTTACCTCATTGATGTTGGACACAATTCGTCGCATGGTAGAAGACGCTATTTTACGTAATGGTCAAGCCATTGACTGGGTAGACTTTAACGGTTATAAAATCTACTTAATCACCTTTAAGCGAATAAGTATTGCCTGTACCGTAACTGGCCAGCCTTCGCAAAGCTATATGAACAAGCTTGAGGATAAAGTAATGGAGTTTGCAAAAGAGATGTTACCAGAAATGCAAGACGGTAATTTCGACTACAATGCTCGCTTAGCCAATAAGTTATTGGTTCGAAACTTCGATGAAATCCGAAAGAAAGGACTCTAAATTAATCATTTTCACTGCGTTTTAAGCGGATGGTTTCGATACGAGAGTTACTCACCTCTTCCATTTTAAGAATATAATTTTCAATACGAATTTCTTTTCCCTTTTCGGGGATGGATTCTAATAAATTGATGACTAAACCGCCTAGTGAGTTGTAGTTATCATCTTCCGGTAAGGTAAACTGGTATTTCTCATTGAGATAATCAATTTCGATTTTCGCCGAGAAAATGAATTCGTTTTCAGAAATCTGTTTTTCTACATTTTCTTCTACGTCGTGCTCATCGTCGATTTCGCCAAAAATCTCTTCGATTACATCTTCCACCGTAACCAATCCCGCCGTGCCCCCAAATTCGTCGAGAACCACAGCAATACTCCTTTTTTCTTTCATCAGAAGTTTTAAGGTTTCATGGGCGGGCATACTTTCGGGAAGAAAGCTAACAGGACGAAGAATAGCTCGTATATCTTTAGGTCTTTTAAAAAGTTCAAAAGAGTGCACATAGCCAATAATATGATCCGCTGTATTCTTGTAAATTAATATTTTAGAAAGGTTAGAGCTGATGAACTCCGCTTTTAATTCTTCGATATCTTCATTCACCTCCATGGCCACCATTTCGGTCCGTGGAATCATAAACTCTCTTGCCTTCCGATCGCTAAAGTCTAGCGCATTACGGAAGATTACAATTTCGTGATCTACTTCTTCTTTCTCATCCGCTAGATCCGTACGTTCGCGTATATAATTGTCTAGGTCTACTTTATTGAAAGCCTTTTGACCTTCCTCTTCTTCCATTTTAAAAATATAGTGCATCACAAAATTGCTAATTCCAATCATGAGACTAACTATCGGATAAAATAGAAAGTAAAAAAAGCCGCTAGGAATAGCAAAAAACTCTAGCAAGGCATTTGAGTTTGCATTGAACAAAGCTTTCGGTAAAAATTCAGCGAAAATTAAGATTAGCACCGTACTGAGAACCGTTTGCACCAGCAGTAAAAGGTAGGGGTTTTCTAGGGGTAAGTAGGGCGAAAGGACCTCCGGCATAAAAAGTCCATAAATAACAAGGGCCACATTATTGCCCACCAGCATAGCCGCTATAAAGCGTGGTGGATTTTGTACTAAGAAGCTAATTATCTTATAAATATAGCTGCCCTTTTTGTTTTCCAGCTCAATATGAAAGCGATTGGAAGAAATAAAAGCTATCTCTATTCCCGAGAAAAATGCGGAAAAGAAGATAGAAATACTAATAATAAGAAAGTATTCCACTTAATTAATTTGTTTTACCATTTTCGCGCTCTTCCTTAATTTGGGTAAAGCGCTTCCTAGTTCTCCTTCTAAAGAAAAACATAAAAATCGATACAAGCATAAAGCCACCATATATCCATTTCTGCTCACCCTCGGTATTAATTAGACGGACAAATTCTACCAAGCAAAAAATTGCCATAGCTGCCCATACTACTTCTACTACCCTTAACATTTTAAGCATCGTCGTCTTCTATATTTATTATTCCTGATACGTGATTGATCTCGTAAGTTTCAAAATTTTGGTCAGCTTGAAAGCCTTCGCCCATAATAATTTCATTTGGAGTGGTGATTTTCACAAACTCATCACTGTAAATTATCTCCTTACGATTATCCCAAAATAGTTTTTCTGTATTTAACCGTTCCCCTTTTTTATTGATTACGATTACATTCCCTCGTGCCTCCCACAAATCTTTATTGATAAGTTGCAAAGCATAATCCGATTCTAAGCTAGAGCTTTCGAGACCATCAGCGTCTAAAAACCGCACCTTAATGCCCTTTTTAAACTCACGCTGTGGGTTCTCCAACTGAGGGTAGCTTTCGGCGATCGGCGCTCTTAATTCCATTCTCAGGAAAGTACTATCCGAATACATCAATTTAAAATTTTGCTGTATCTCCATCGGTATGCGCTCATCACGCGCTAAGCTTTGCACCTTAGCCACCTCATTTTCACAGGCGAAAATTAAAAAAAGCATCGCTCCAAAAGAAACGATGCTTTTAATATGACAAAATGCTTTACGCATTAAAAACTTACTGTAATAGTTTCATTAATAAAACAACCGATGGTATAAGATTCGCCAGCGGTGTGCCCTAACTGAAAGCTTAAACCTTTATCTGGTAATTGCTGCTTGTATGCGTTAATCATCTTATTTGCTTTATTGGTAAGACTAGGATCAACACTTTTCGCAACATTTAGCTTATCAATGGCAGCCCAATATACTGCTTTCTTCTCGAAGACATTATTTCCACAAGTTCCATCTGCTTGAGCATAAGAAGTTGCCAAAACGATATAGGCATCACCACTAGATTTATCCAAGGCTGCCGCTTTGAGCGCCGCTGCTTTAGCTGCCGCAAGATTTCCTAATTTAATGTAAATTGAGCCTAATTTAACATAATCCGCAGCGCGTTTGATCGGATCAATCTCATAGCTAATAGCCTCTTTAATGTATTGGGCCGCTTTGCTAGATTCTTTATTGCGATAAGCCATAACAAACATTGCGCGTGCAGATGGTGCAGACGGCTCTAGCTTGTAAAGGGCATCTGAAATATCGAAGAAGATGGGGTTATCCGTACAATCTTCAAAATCGCCTTCCTCATTTCTACGTTCTTTTTGAAGCATTTTTGTTGCACGCTTTAACCAAAGAGTATCTGACTTATTAGCGGCAAAAGTTTCAGGATTGTAGATCAAATTCAACTTATCGCAAGTAGCAATGGGTCCGAGGATTTTTTCAATATTAGATTCTACCTTAGTGTAGCGATCTAATTCACGTTCGGCTTTTTCTAATTCGCTTTGCTCTTTTTGATTTAGTGCTACTGCATTGGAATCACGCTTTTCAGTTAATGCCGCAATGGATAGGTTTAAGGCATTACTATTAACCTCAATTCCTTCTATAACAACGTTATAAGCTTGAAACACATCATTAACTTCAAAAATTTTCTCGTTGAACAAACGAGCAGCCGTAACGAAGAAATAATTGTAAAATGCTGCGCTCTGCTCTGGACCATCCAGTTCAAGAGCGTCATTAAAAAGTTTATAGATGGCTTCTAAACTATCTGGATATTGCTTTTGCATATCGAGAGCTTTTCTTGCGAAAACATAGCCCTCTTTTCCGGGATAATATTTATTTCTAGCGTCATAAACATCCATCAAAAGAGCACGGTACTTCGCTAAGGCCGCTTCATCTTTAGCCTCTTCTGCCAAATCAATTTTGGCATTTACAATGTAAGGACCGTATATGAAGTTGTTCTTACTAGACTGTGGACAGATATCATAAACCATTTTCCAGCTATCGTAGGCTTCCGCCCACTGTTTTTTCTTGGCTAGTTCGTAATAGATGTAAAGGTTTTCGCGGCACTTGGCACTGTCCTCACCATATTCTTGAGCTCTAAGCATTCCGCTCATTCCAATTAGCATAGCGAGCGCGTAAAGGGTCGTTTTCATATTTGGGTATTAATTATCGGTATTTATAATCTATAAACCATTTGTCGTTAAAAGTAACTGCCAGATAAAAGCTGAGATACTCTTCTTGAATTAGGCCATTTTCTAAGCTTCCTCTTCTGCCAGCCATAACACCGATATTTACGGTACTTACTTTAAACTCTCCTGGTGCCTGTGATCTTTGCTTGATCGGTAAACCTAAGCCAAAAGTGATGCCATAATTGTAAAGATCTGTATCAGACAGTTGAAAAGGCATCTTTTCGTAAAAACCACCAATTCTATACTCTACGTTGGTGAAAAAGTTCGTGCTACGTTCTAACTTTTTAAAACTTTGTCTAGGAGTCAAAAAAGAACCAACATTTAATTGAAAAGCATTCAGCAGTTCACCGCTACCATCTGGTCTACGAAAATCGGCACCATTGGTACTTTTATAATCGACGTTTACTCCCCAAGAAGGTTGCATGGCACCGCTCGCTTGTGCACCATAAGACAAACCAAAACCAAATTCACTTCCTATGTTAAACTCACCTGAAGTGGTGCTCCCTCCTTTAAGAGTATCTACCGGACTAACACCGCTTAAGGTGTATTGGTAGCTTAGGTTATCTGATTGAAGGCTACTGGCATTTTGAAAATTCAAGCCTGCCGAAATAAAACGGTCATTGGGTAATTGATACTGATATTTTGCGCCCGCTTTAAAAAGTAATCCGCTTATCTGACTCTCTTCTTCTAAACGAGTATCGAAAAAGCTTTCATTCCGGTAATCAATAATGGTATTTTCCCTAATGGAGCCAAATACATATTGTGCATTAACTCCAATAGATAATCCCTCGGCTACCTTAAATGCGTTTCCCCAAATGATAGAGTTCAATCCACCATCACCCGAAAAACGATCGGTTATACTCACGTTGGTATCGCTTAAAGCAGATCGGCTAGAACTAATTTCATAACCCTTAAAAGAATAGGGAACCAAAGCTACGGCAGATCCCCACCACTTGGTTAAAGGCACACCCACCGAAAGATCTCGCATACCTGAACGGTTATTACTTACGCTTATGGAAGGATTATCTTGGATTTGGTCTATTAAGCTACCTTCAAATCCCACATTAAAAGTGGTTAACTGCAAATCCGTGTAAGAAGCGGGATTAAGAAAATTAATATTTAAGGCATCGTAAGTCGCTAAACTTGCGCCTCCCATACCTACTTGTCTCGCATTAAGTTGATGGTAAGTATCTCCTAAGCCAAAGCGCGAATAAGGAGAAACTGAATTAGTTTGAGCCAAAGTACCAAAGCCTAGGGCGCAATAAATGAGTAAATTAAGACTTTTCAAAGCCTTCCAGGTTATATCGGAGAATGTATTCAAGTCCTTTAATCAAAAAATTTGAGGGTGCAAATATGTCATTTTTAAGCCACGGGCGCAACAAAGATGTGTCTCCACCACATAATACTATGCGTAAATCGTTAAATTCTTCTTTATATTGTTCAATAATTCCTTCGATTTCGGCCAAATAACCTCGCACTACTCCACTGAGAATGCTATTTACGGTAGAGTCACCAATTAATGATGGTAAATTTTTATCCGACCAATTAATTTTAGGAAGATTTTGGGTGAAAGAATGCAATGCCTCAAAGCGCATATTTAATCCAGGGCTAATTGCTCCACCATGGTAAGCCCCCTTGGCATCAATAAAGTCCACCGTTAAACAAGTGCCAGCGTCAAGTACTAGGCAATTTTGCTTAGGAAACTCATAAAGCGCTGCTGCCGCTAAAGCACGACGATCATTGCCTAGAGTTTGAGGACTGGCATAAAAGGACTGAAAAGGCACTTTAATTTCTTTATTTAAATAAATTAACCTACCCTGAAATGAGTTTAAAGCTTCAAAAGTCCAAAATCCAACATTGGAAACGATGATGGCTTGGGCCAATAGACATTTTTTTAAAAAAATATTTAGGGCTTTTTGATCAGCGAAAATCTCTAAATTTTGGAGGTTTTCATCCTGAAATTGAGCTACTTTAATTCGGGTGTTACCGCCATCTATGACTATGTACACAGTAAAAATTTTAGGGTATAAAGGTAGAAAGACATTTTTTTGTTTTGGTGAGAAAGAAAATGTTTTACATTTGCGCCCCGTTAAACACAGAGAATGTGTGAAACGAAGTTCTTTCGAAAGACAAAATTTAAAAATAATGGTGCCATAGCTCAGTCGGTAGAGCAAAGGACTGAAAATCCTTGTGTCGCTGGTTCGATTCCAGCTGGCACCACCTTAAAAAGCCTCGTAGTCAATAGATTACGAGGCTTTTTTTGTTTTAGACCATCTGAAACAAAGGTCTGAATGTTTATTTTCCAACAAATTGTTAACATGATGAAGATCAGGAGATTTAAAATCATGGCCTTTTTGATACTATCTGCTCCTGACACTTTTACTGTCACTTTTTAAGGCCCACAACCATCCTTCAGGAAACCTGAAACCTACAAAACTACCTCAATGAATTTTGTTACAAAGTTAAACGCAGATATTTTGAAGGGCAACTCTTTGATCGAATGATGATTGCAGCCGTGGAAAAGCCCTGGTATGACTCCAACAACAATACTTAAGATTGTGGGGAGTCATTTTGCGTTAACAATCCTTAATTTCCCAATCTCTTGCTTAGATAAACCTGCTTCCTCCCCCAGGTTAATCAATTTCCCAATTAAATCCCCCATTCTAATTAATTAGTCTAGAAAGCCTTATCCCTAAATGGCGTAAATTCTGAGAAGGTAAATATGAGGAAAATAAGGCTAAATTAAAATCTTTTCTTAACCTGTCTTGTTATCCTTCTTGTGCTTGGGCAGATTCATTCATCTCTACCAGTTGCCTTAGATTGGCCATCAATCCAATTCCCAAAACAAAAAGACTCGTGCTTATTTCGGAGATCTTATTTTCGGCCAGACTCAAAAAAACGGCCATTGCAAATAATAGAATTATCATTAACAACAACATTCTTGTCAACCATTTAATACGATTGGCCTTAAAGACCTTTTTAGCAAGGGCTCTATTTCTTGATGGATCACTTAAGGAAGAGAAACTTAAAGCAACACCAAGCGCAAGAAGAGCGGCATTAATATCACCTAAAATGTCTTTTCCGCCTACCAGTGCTGGGTGGATAAACCAATACATACCCAGCAAGTACAAGGGTATCTGTACAAAGCTTAAATAGTGGAGAAAGCTTTTCATTTTAATCATGCGGCAATTTAGGAAATGTGAAGGTGAAAATGGTTTTAATAGCTTAAGCGAATTAAGGCTTGGAATAAAATCAATCAAGCTTAGAGGCAATTACCTCCATTCCTATAGTTGTCAGCGGAATCTCTTCTGCTAGCTTGGGAAAATGAAATCTGTCCCTTACCAATGTATGATTCTTTCTAAAGTAGTAATAATTGACCTTAGAGGTTTCCCACCATTCTAGGCTGGGTACACTTTCACCCCATAAAAACTCATCAAATTTGAATTCCACTGCTACTAAATAATTAGTATCAGGGCAGTTATTTAATGGGTATTCAGCAATATTTAGATTGTATTTTTTAGTGCCTTTGACAATAGTGTCGAATGATGAAGCACCAAATACTGGAGTAGGTTTATGGGAAAGGGTATCTGCGGTGTTAAATATTACTAACCTACAATAGATCCTTTCCTGTAAAGATTTCTTGAAATAGATACGTACTCCTTTAATTACTAATCTTTGTTCTAAATCAAGACTAACACCGTGAATAGACCCATTACTAATACCAACACTTGATAGGCGCCAGTGCCTATTCCTTTTATTGATTAAAATTCTTGGATTAGCTTTGGCAGTGATCTCCAATTCAGGAAGAATGAAATTGGTCGGTTCTAGTAGCACTGTATCTTTCAAACTGAATTCTTGGGATTGATAGCCAGGATGGATTGCATAGGCATTCTCACCATTGAAACTAGCAATAGTAACATAACCTAATTCGTCAGAATAGTGTACCATATCATCGTGATAAACTCTAAGGTTATGAATAGGCTTGAGACTAATAGAGTCAAGAAACAATACATTTTGACCGCTACTTAAAGTGGTCGCGAAAATCAATAAAAAAGACAACAGATACCGCATAATCGACAAGGTATAATAAAATACAATCGCTAAGCTCTTAATTTAGCTATTACTATAGTTCGCGGTTATATGGAACTCTCTATTCATAGCTTCTAAATACTGATCCATCAACCTTTTGAAATCAATCCTCAACCACCACCTGAACTGAGGCTTTTTTAGAGAGTAAAGGGCTTATTCATAGAAAATACTATTTTTGGGAGCTAGGTAACTGGTTCCCAACAGAAATTATCTGCTCTGAAAATTATTTTGGACAGGTGTGACTTCAGAAATGCTTTTGACCAAAACAATCAGCTGGATAATTCAAAAGAAACATTTGCTTTTATTGACTGAATGAATATAGCTAGAAGGTTAACAAAAAACCCATAGCTATTAAGACCCCTAGGAATAGAGGGATTATCAATCTTTTTATAAAAGTCATACCGCTTATATAAGTTCCAAAAATCAATATTAATACACTTATTACATGAACACATCCCTCAAAGAGATATGGATTTAAGTCTAAATAAATAACAATTTTATCCTCATCCGAAAGCCTCAACACTTCTTCTTGTCCAAAAAAAATCAGTATATCGCTTATCAATAGCACTAAGCTCGACCTGACAAAAAAAAGAGAGAAAAGTAATTTTATCATTTTACAATAAAAATTTACTGTTTCTCTCTTTAGTGAAAACAAACTTAACAAGCTTATAATTAGACCCAATACAGGTGCTGAAGACGTTACTAGAAAATCATTTAAACAGTAATTAGCATTGGTCCCCAAGGGCATACATCTTATTCTCAATAGTGTACATTCTCCTTTGGTTATATGTGTTAAAAATAACTCAGGATCGCATTTCAAAAGAACTGCTGTGATATAGTGTATTAATTCATGTAAACCTGTGCCAAATATTGCGAATAAAAACACAATGGTTGTTGTTTTAAAGACTTCTAAGCTAGTTAAATTCTTTTGCACCGACCTGTTTAATTGCTTAATCTAAATCCTCGATCACACCCGTCCAAAATAAAATAAAAGGGGCATGAAGGTTTTCCCCAATTTTGGGGTTCGAACAAAACCCTTATTTCATGCCCCAGACAAAACTAAATCTTTTTGCTCAACTCTTAGAACATATAGACCGTTCGGTTTTTAAAAAGCTAGTAACTAAGCATTCCAGTGACAAGTACTCGAAGGGTATAAGCACTTGGACACATTTTGTAAGTATGCTGTTTATGCAGTTCGCGCATATCGATTCTTTGCGAGATATTCAAAACGGACTGCGCAGTCTTTCCCTGGAGAAGAATCATCTGAACATAGGTCGGGTGCCCTGTAAATCCTCTTTGAGCTATTTAAACAAAAAACGGGATGCTGCTTTTTTTGAGGATTTATACTTCAACCTATTGGAAAAGCTTGAACCCTCATTGCGCAAGCGACGTATTTATGCCCGAAAACTAAAACGCAAGGTGTATTTGATGGACGCTAGTGTTATCACCTTAAGTTTAAGTCTTTTCGATTGGGCTAAATACCGCACCACTAAAGGCGCCTTGAAGTTGCATGCTGTTTTAGATTATGACAGTGGCTTACCTAGTTATGTGAATCTTTCGGATGGCAAAACCAGCGACATTACCCAAGCTAAAACATTAGATTATACCTCAGGATCGGTATTGGTGATGGATCGTGCTTATGTAGACTTCGAGTGGTTATTTAATTTGGACAGTAAGGGCGTTTTATTTGTAACACGTCTGAAAAGCAACCTGCTTTATGAGCCCATTCAGGAATATCACTTAGATCCACGTCAGCCACATATTGATATGGATCAAGATATTGTTTTAAAAGGGGGTACAGCCTCAAAGCACTACCCGAAAAAACTACGTTTAGTTCATGTGTGGGATGAGAAAAATCAATGCTACCTTAAAGTCATAACCAATAATCTTTCTTGGACAGCAGACACCGTATCGCAGCTTTATAAGGCACGCTGGGATGTGGAGGTCTTTTTCAAGCATCTCAAGCAACTTTTTAGAGTTAAGAGTTTTGTGGGAACCTCAGAAAATGCAGTGCGTATTCAAATGTGGTGCTCCTTAATCGGGATGTTATTGCTTAGATACCTGAAATCTAAAGCTAAATACCCTTGGCATCTTTCTAATCTCATCACCTTTTTAAGACTGAACCTCTACACTAAAATAAGTCTTGAAAAATGGATCCATCAACCTTTTGAAATCAATCCTCAACCACCACCTGAACTGAGGCTTTTTTAGAGAGTAAAGGGCTTATTCTTAGAAAATACTATTTTTGGGAGCTAGGTAACTGGTTCCCAACAGAAATTATCTGCTCTGAAAATTATTTTGGACAGGTGTGGTGGAACATTGGTAATTATATTAGAAATATGTTGATCTTGTAGAAATTGATACCTAAAACTAAACCCGGCTGATGAGCCGGGTTTTTTATAAGGTGTAGGCCTGATATATTGAAATCGCTCATGTAGGCCTTCACCACTTTGAAGACGAAATGGCGTTCCTCTTCGAGCAGCAGGTGGACTTCTTTGAACTGCTGAATCACTAGTTTGTATTTTTATTGAGCAGTGCTTTAAATGACCTTAAGAACTTAACCCAATACTGTAAATACTATTCTTTTTTAAAGAAACTAATCAAAGCTAAATTTTTGCTCTGATGAACCTATCAAAATTTATTGATTGCGAAAAAACGTGCATTTAGAAGAAATATGATGCACCCTAATGAAAGAAAAGTTTCAGTAAAAACCAAAAAAAACCCTTGCTAATCAATTGACTAACAAGGGTTTTGTTTTTTTAGATGTGCCCAGAACAGGACTTGAACCTGCACGACCTTACGATCACCACCCCCTCAAGGTGGCGCGTCTACCAATTCCGCCACCTGGGCATTTATAAGCACAGAGAACTTAGATGTGAGATCGGAGACTTTTGTCTTTATATCACTTGATCTTTGTACTATCAAAAAAAGCCCTGTTTAGGGCTTTTTTGGTGACTCAGCAGGGGCTCGAACCCTGGACCCTCTCCTTAAAAGGGAGATGCTCTGCCAGCTGAGCTACTGAGTCGTTGACCCCTTATCGTTTTGGGGCTGCAAATATAAAGAGTTAAAACTTGTACCACCAAAGAAAAATAGAAAAAATGTTGATGTTTTTTTTTGCCCATCAGGCCCTAAGAATGCACTACTTTTGTACTCAGTATTTTACAGCTATGAAAATCGTTTTAATTGGCTACATGGCCAGCGGAAAATCGGCCTTGGCCAGGGATATATCGGCAGCGTGGAACTTGAAATTACTGGATCTCGACCAATTAATCGAAAAAGAAGAGGGGGAGTCTATTAGTGAAATCATCTTCAATAAAGGGGAGCTTTATTTCCGGAAAAAGGAAAGGGCTTTGCTCGAAGTTCTCATGGAAGAGGATAATTTTGTTTTGGCTACAGGTGGGGGCACACCATGTTACTATGATAATATGACTTTGATTAACTCCAAAGCCGTCAGTTTCTACTTGAAACACAATATCCCCATCTTATTTGAGCGCTTGCTGAAAGATCGCCGCGAGCGTCCTTTATTGGCTCACCTAAAAGATGAAGATTTAAAAGAGTACATCGCTAAACATCTATTTGAACGCAGCGTTTATTATGAGCAGGCTATTTTTACGCTCGATTCAAAGCTAGCTATTGAAGGAGCCTACCTTGGTGAAATGCAAAAACTATTAAAAGACTAATATGCACAATACTTTAGCACAGCTTATCGCTGAACGCAGAACCGTTAAACCGGATACTTTTACGGGAGAAATTATTCCTGATACGCAGATTAAAGAAATTTTGGAGCAGGCCAATTGGGCTCCAACCCATGGCTATACGGAACCTTGGCGCTTTGTGGTGTACCATGGCGAGGCATTAAGGTCTTTAGGTCGTTTTATGGCCGATTATGATCAACCAAATAAAGAGACTGAAGACTTTAACGAGATTCGTTACAAAAAGCTCCTAGAAAAGCCATTATTATCATCCCACGTTATTGGCATTGCCATGAAGCCGAACTCCAATCCCAAAATTCCCGAAATAGAGGAGAGCTGCGCCGTAGCTATGGCCGTGCAAAACATGTGGCTTTATATTCATAGCTTAGGTTATGGTGCAATTTGGAGCACTCCCGGTTTCGCCTTTAGCGATGCCTTCCGCGATTTTATGCATTTTGATGAATCACATAAGTCTATGGGACTGCTTTATATTGGTAAGCCGAGTAAGACCAACCCGGTGGGTCGCAGACTTAGCAGTATTGATAACAAAGTACGTTGGGAATCTTGATTTAAGTCCAATAGAGGAGATATTTAATCATCTGCTAAATCTCCGATTGTAAAGGCTGCCATCAAAGCACAGATTTAAGCGGATGACGCAGATAACGCAGATCGCTTCGCGGAAAATTGCAAGCCAAGTGTTTTTAAAGATTGCTGCTTCTAAATAAATCAGAATTAATCTGTGATCATTTGCTAAATCGGCGAACATCTGCGATTCTATAGAAGGGTATTTAAGCACAGATTTGCGCAGATAACGCAGATCGTTTCACGGAAAACTGCAAGCCAAGTGTTTTTAAAGATCGCTGCTTCTAAATAAATCGGAATTAATCTGTGACCATTTGCTAAATCGGCGATCATCTGCGATTCTATAGTAAGGTATTTAAGCACAGATTTAAGCGGATAACGCAGATCGCTTCGCGGAAAATTGCAAGCCAAACGCTTTTAAAGATCGCTGCTTCTAAATAAATCGGAATTAATCTGTGATCATTTGCTAAATCGGCGATCATCTGCGATTCTATAGTAGGGTATTTAAGCACAGATTTACGCAGATCGTTTCGCGGAAAACTGTAAGCCAAGTGCTTTTAAAGATCGCTGCTTCCTAGTAAATCGGCGATCATCTGCGATTCTATAGTAGTGTATTTAAGCACAGATTTACGCAAATAACGCAGATCGTTTCGCGGAAAACTGTAAGCTAAGTGCTTTTAAAGATCGCTGCTTCCTCGCGAAAAGATGTTAATCTATGGCCATTTAATCTAATTATCCAAAACCCCTGCAGCAGCTTGCAACTTAGCGCGAACCGAGTTTACCTTAGATTCTAATTCCACTTGTTTCATCTGTGCATCAATGTATTTTAATTCGCGTGAATTAATAAGGAATAAAGAACTTTCTCCGTTTCGGAATTTATTATTCTCCGCCTCTAAAAGTCTACGGTAATTAATAACCATAGAACGAGTTTCAATAAGCTGAGCCTGGCTTAAGAGCAGCTCTTGCTCTAAAGCTTGCACCTTATTTTGTAGGCTTACCCGTTTTAATTCGAGCTCTAGATTATTTTCTTCTATCTTAACCTTAGTCTTCATTAAATCACCCCTCGCTTTACGCACAAATATGGGGAAAGTGGCTTTTAAACCCCAGTTGTAGTTATCGGGTGAATATTGGGCGAAAAAGTCGTTTGGCGAAGGCTGATTGAGAAACTTATAGTTTAAATCTAATTGCGGTTTTAGTGATTCAGCCTTCAATCGGCGCTCAATATCCAAGCCTTCTAGCTTTAAGCGATAAAAGTTTAGACTAGGATGCTGCTCGAACCAATTTTCTGGGAGGATATTTAATATGGCCCCTTCACTTAACTCAGGCTTGGAACCTGCTTGAAGGTTAAGGGGTAAGACACCATCCAACCAAAGGTAGGTCGCTAATTCGTTGCGCTTTTGAATAAAAAGCGCTTCTGCTTTACGCAGGCGAATCGAGCGATCTTGTACTTGAATAGCCGATTCGAGCGTGTCCACCATGGATTTTTCACCGATAATCGCCTGTCTTTTAATACTTTTAAACCTAAATTCTGCGGCATCTAAAGCCTGATTAATTACCGCCATCTCGCGATAAGCTTCATACCACTGCCAATAGCTCGTTAAAGCCTTTTCCAATAAATCATTGAGGGCTAAGTCGACTTCAAACTCGGCTGATTCTTGCAGAATACGCGCCTGTTTTAACATGGCCCGTCTTTCGTCCATTAATAAACCTTGCCCCAAGGTGATCGAGACATCAGCATACCATAAACCGCTGCCTGGAACAGTATTTTGATTGTTTAAATAAATACCGTCGTTTAACTCATAACCGGCTTTAGCTTTCAAACCAAACCAAGCGGGAAATTCAATTCCCGAGTTTTGCAATTGATAATAATCCTTTTCGCTAAACTGCTTTTGATTGATATCACTAAAGAGCTTTGGGTCGAAAGCACCGCTCGCTTTAAGGCGTTCGGCTTTCGCTTGTCTTTTAATTAGCTCCGCTTGCAAAGCTACCGGATGATGTCTCTTTACGATAGCAACAAAGGTATCTACCGATAAAACGGTAGAGTCGATGCTTTGTGCTTGCGCATCTGGCCACAGCCAAAAAAGCCCAATTATTAATAGAAAGTAATTACTTTTTCTTCTCATTAGAGCTCTTGTCTTTAGACTGATCTTTTGAGTTTTCAGGAATGTAGAAGTCTGCCGGGAAACCGTTAATCTGACGCCAAATCTCATACCATATAGGCACATCGTTTAGGAGAGCGAAGGTTTTTACACCAGCGCCAACTCGCACGCCTTCAGGCCAAGACTCTTGCTCTGGATCGGGAGATACTAAAATGCGGTAAAGTCCATTCGCACTGGTGAAGTTATCGATGGCCACAATTCTTCCGCCAAAGGTACCTACCGAAACACCAGGCCAACCACTAAAGAAAATGGCAGGCCAACCGTCGAACTGCAAACGTACTTCTTCGCCCACATGCATGAGAGGATAGTTTAATGGGCGAACATACATTTCAATGGCCAAATCGTAATCGGCGGGCATAATAGTTAAGATATCTTCTCCTTCTTTTACGGTTTCACCAATACCAGTTTTAATGGCCTGAGTGATATAACCATCTTGAGGAGCGGTGATATAATAATTACTAGTGCGGATAGCATAATTAGAATACTGATTCTCCATTTTACTAACCTCTGCATCAGTACCATACATGGCTGATAGGGTAGAGAAACGTTCACTTTCTGCCTTGGCGATTTTGGTATCGTAATCGGCATTAATCGAATTCAATTCCACCTTGGAATTGATTAACTCGTTACGAGTCGCTAATAGTTTACTTTCCGCAGAAATACGTTTGGAGCTTGTTTCCTGCAATTTCTGACGACGTTTTTCTAAATCAGTCCGCGAATAGAGGCCATCATTAAAAAGAGTATCCATACGCTGCATCTGCGCCATTGCAAAAATCTCGTCGGTTTTCGCAGCAATAAAATCCATACTATCAGCCACCACCTTTAAGCGGAAAATTTCAATCTTATTAACTGCTTGCTGCAATTTTAGACGTTTATTTTCTTTGAGCGCATCTACCTGAGTGGCCAAAGAAGCCGCTTTTTGACTGTAATTTTCACTGGAAGACTGCTTGGCTTTAATTTGAGCGTCGGTACGTTCCAGCAAACGCGGATCAAAATATTCATTTTTAGTTTCCGAAATAAAGAGCAGGGTATCGCCTTTGCGCACAAACTGGCCCTCTTGAAGATGCCATTCTTCAATTCTACCCCCAATAACCGATTGCAAGGTTTGCGGCCTTTTATCGGGTTGTAAACTGGTTACAAAACCCTTACTCATAACGTTTTGCGTCCATGGTAAAAAGAGGGCTGAGAATAAAATAGCCAAGGCTATTAGGTAAAGTTTCTTTCTACTGCGATGGTGTTTGGCCTCATCTAAAAAAACGCGGAGGCTGGAATATTTGCGATTGTCAACCTTGTTTTCGACAGAGTTTTTAGGCGATATATTTAACATGGTAAATCGTTTTTAAGGTCCGCGTAGGTTCCTTCTTTAATAATTTTACCTTTTTGCAAGAGGTAAATATGATCCATGCGTTCTAAAGAAGCGGCATTATTGGTGGCCATTACTACCGACTGCTCGCAGTCGCAACAAAGGAAGTCGAGCCATCTGTCGCGTGTATCTTGACTGACATCAAACCAATTGTCTTCTAAGAGGAGTAAGCTGTGCCTGCCGGCAAGACTGCGTGACATTAAAATACGATTACGCGTGCTACTGGCTAATCCTAAACCCGAAGTTTGCAATTGGGTAAACATACCGTCGGGTAAATCTTCTACAAAATCTTTTAGTCCTACTAAATCTAATAGTCGCGCAACATCTTCATTACTAACATTGTCGCGGCGAAGAGAGATGTTTTCTAAAATGGAAGATCCGAAAATTTCTTCTTGTCGAAGGTTATCGCCAATTAAGCTGCGCAAATTTTCTAACCTCACTTTGTTATATGGAACGCCATTGTAGAGCAGGCTTCCTTCAAAATTATCAAATAATCCAGCAATAAGCTGCAGTAAAGAAGATTTACCAGAAGACATTTCACCTGCAATGCCAATCTTTTTGCCGTGGGGAATTTCTAGGTTGATATTCTTGAGAATGTCATGTCCCCATTGTGGTGATTTTAAATTAATGTTCTTCAGCTTGATGTTTATTTTCGCACCATTTTCAAGGGCAACTTGATCGCTTTCATCTTGATTTTCCAATTCGAGATCGGTAACCGCCCCTAATTTTTCAAGACCAGTTAAAACGTCGTAAATAGTTTCAATGCTATAAACCAGTTTTTCTACCGAGCTGATAATCTGTACAATTACAATCTCAGCCGCCACAAACTGACCGATATTCATTTGCTGATCAAAAACCAATAAACCTCCTAAAAGCAGCAAACCGCCAGCAATAAATACTTTAAAGAAGATTAAAGATGAATATTGGCGAATTAAAACCGAGAAATGCGCACGGCGGGTTCTTAGATATTTACCGCTTAAAAGGTCGGTTTGCTCCATGGGCAGATCTGTTTTACCCGCCATTTTGAAGGTTGAAAGGTTGCGAGCCAATTCTTCTAACCAGCTAACTACCTCGTACTTGTGCTTACTTTCTTCAAGACTGGTTTCCAAACCTTTACCCGATGTTATTCGGAAGAAGACTAAAAGTAAGAATATTAAAAAGAAGCCAAATGCAATAAAGAAGGGGTGGTAGATGGAAAGTAAAATCAATCCGAAAACGATCTGTAAACTCGCTACCGAAAAGTCAAAGAGTAATTTGTATAAACCCTTTTGAACCGTTATTACATCAAAAAAGCGATTTACCAATTCGGGCAAATAATAGTCCTTTAGCCCAGAAAGCTTAAGGCGAGGAATGCGGTAGGCAAATTCTAAAGAAGCGTTAACAAAAAGGCGCTGTTGGATGCGTTCTGCTACGCTCAACTGGAAAATTTGAAAAACGCCCGCTAAGGCTAAACCTATTAATACGATTATAACTAAAACGGCCCACGAAGTAGAGCTACTACCGCTTTGAATAAGGTTAATAATAGACTGTATCCCCAAAGGAATTGAAAGTGATAAAAGTCCGTTAAAAATCGCATAGATGTAAATATTGCCGATATCCTTCTTTTCGCTAACCAGTAAACTGATAAAGCGCTTTAGTGGCATTTTGGGATCTTTACTTGCCATTGTTAATCATACTTAAAGTCATGGTTTTAAAATAACTAATTACCTGCTCATCATCTTTGCCTAAATCGGTAATAGTGGGCAAATGGCTGCTGAAAAACTTCTGCATATGATTGGTTTCCAGTAGGGTAGATGCCAATGTTTTAGGGTGAGGATAATCAGGGTTTATGGTTTGAATAATTATAACGATGCGTTCTACTAGGTTTTTATAGGACTTGAAAAATCCATCTTTATTTTCTTGCTCAATTTCCTTAGTTAAGAAAGCTTTGGAAGACTCCGAAATTACAATTCGCTGCAACAACTCCTCATTAATATGGGAGAAGTTCTGATCTTCTTTTACTGTTTCACAAATAGCGCAAATGGCATTTTCCAATTGTCTTTGAGCCAACTCTACATTTGCAGTGGCAAAAACTACTTTATATTCTAACCAACCCCAATACCAGGAAGTTAAATAGAGTAGAAGCTTGTGCTTATTCACAAAATAGCGATAAATAGTACTCTCGGGCGAACCAATTTCTAAACCTAACTTTTTAAAAGTGAAGTTTTCAAACCCCAAGGATTCGATTAAAATAATACTGTGGGTGAGTATTCTTTTACCTAAGTCGCTGGAATCGGGATCTTTAACAAAAAGTTTCTCCGGAATCTGTAATTTGAGGTTGCCTAAAAGTGAATGCATATTCTGTAATTTCTAAAAACGCAAAAGTAATAGTTTTACTATTACAAATGCAAGAATTACCTTTTGTTTGGTGAGTGACTTTAAAGGTGATTAATCGGGACATATTCACCAAGTCAAAAAAATCAGAAATCTTGAAGCATGCTTAGTAAATGTAGTCTTTTGTAATAGAGTCGACTTTATTTTTTCCGAAAATAATTATTGGCAGAATTCAAATTCACCTTAAATAATTACTTTGGTCGCCCATCAATAAAATTCTATGGATCTATTTAGCATCATCTCTTCCATTACCTTTCTAGCAGCGGTTTTCGCCTATTTTAACACCCGATTTTTAAAGCTGCCATTCACTATAGGATTAATGGTTATGGCTTTGATTTTCACCATAGTACTGCTAATTTTCGGTTCCTTTATACCCGATCTTCTGAGTGAAGCGAAAGCGGTGGTGCATGAATTAGATTTTAAATCGCTTTTACTGGATGTGATGCTTAGCTTCTTGCTTTTTGCAGGGGCTTTGCATACCAAATTGGATTTACTAAAAGTAAATCGCGGCCCCATTTTAATGCTTGCCACCTTAGGAGTGCTCCTTTCAGCCTTGTTGGTTGGTTATGCTATGTATTATTTGCTAATACTCTTTAATTACCCGGTCGATTTAATCTACTGTTTCCTTTTTGGTTCGCTTATAGCGCCTACTGATCCTATAGCAGTATTGGGTATTTTAAAGCAAATAGGTGCACCAAAAAATTTGGAAACCAAAATTGTAGGGGAGTCTTTATTCAATGATGGGGTAGGTGTGGTCGTATTCTTAGTGCTATTATCCATTGCTCGCGAAGGCTTAGATCAAATTTCGGCGATAGATATCGCTACTCTTTTTGCCGAAGAAATTATTGGCGGGGTACTTTTAGGTTTCGCCTTTGGTTATGTCGCTTTTAAGCTGATGCGTTCTATTGATAATTACGAAACAGAAGTTATAATTACCATCGCCCTAGTTATGGGAGTTTACAGTCTCGCCAGTTATTTACATTTTAGCGGACCATTAGCTGTAGTGGTAGCGGGACTTTTAGTGGGAAATAAATCGCCTGATGAGGCCTGGAGTAAAACTTCGCAATTGTACATTGATAAGTTTTGGGAGCTTTTAGATGTGTTTTTAAACGCCATTCTTTTCGTGCTCATAGGTTTGGAAATGCTTATTGTTGAACTTAATGGTTTTTACCTGCTCATTGGCTTCATTGCCATTCCTATTGGCCTAGCGGCGCGCTATATCGCGGTTTCTGGACCAGTATTAATCTTTAAAAAACATCTCAATTTCGCTCCTAAAACAGCTTTTCTTCTAACCTGGGGTGGTTTGCGGGGAGGCATTTCCATTGCTCTGGCTCTAAGTTTAGATGAATATATGCAGCGGGAACTCTTCTTAACTACCACTTATGTGGTGGTGGTTTTTTCGATTATCGTGCAAGGTTTAAGTATTGGTAAAGTTTATAAGAAGGTATTGGCTTCTGAAGCCTCCTAAGTTCAGATAAGCGATTGGGGCGCAAAGCACTTTTGGGCGCCTTTCGGCAGATGCGCTTGAAAATCAAATAATCAGAATTTTAAGCAATTTTTCGTCATAATTTATCAGATGATAGTTAAGTCTTCGTGACCCATTAAACTAAATTCTAACAAGGATAAAATCTATTCTATTGATAATTAGCAATTTGTAATAATTTTTCTGTTTAATTAGCTATCTAGCGAAAGCTAAGGCGGCTGTTTGCAGAGCGATTTGTCATGCTTACCTTTGCTAGCTATTTTCTTAAATTATGAAGATTGTAATTGCCGGGGCTGGGGCGGTAGGAACTCACCTAGCTACTTGGCTTTCGAGCGAGTCGCATGATATTACCATCATTGATCACGACCAAGACACTTTAGTAAAAATTGATTCGCATATTGATGCGATAACCTTTTCCGGCGAAGTGACGGATTTTGATGTTTTGATGCGCGCCAAAGTGGACACGGCCGATCTTTTTATTTCAGTTACTTCCGTAGAAGAGGCAAATATTTTAAGTGCGATCTATGCAAAGAAATTGGGTGCTAAAAAGACCATTGCTCGCATTAGCCAAATGCAATACCTTACGGATGAAGACACTTTAAATATTCGTGAATTTGGTATCGACGAACTAATTTCCCCCGAATCTTTAGCGGCTCGTGAGGTTCGTCATTTAATCAACACCAACGCAGCTTCTGAATCGATTGAATTCGAAAATGGCAAGATAACTTTACTCGGTCTCGACATTGATAAAGATGCTGATATAGTAGGGAAGTCCATGGCAGAAGTAGCCAAACTTAGCTCCAAACGCGACTATGTGGTGGTGGCCATTCGCCGAGAAAACAATACCATTATTCCCAAAGGAGATACGGTAGTAGAAGCTGGCGATCACCTTTTTGTAATTACCCATGCCGATGGCATGGAGCAAGTTTTAGAAGTTACGGGCCGCCGTAAGATTGCGATTAATGATATTATTGTTATTGGTGGAAGTAGAACGGGAATGCACCTGGCCCGCAAGTTGGGTAAGAAATTTCACGTTAAGCTAATTGAGCAAAATGCCGAAAAAGCTGATAAAATTGCTTCCATGTTCCCCGAAATTATGGTACTTAATTTTGACGGTACCGATGTAGAAAAGCTGGAAGAAGAAGGGCTTAAAAATGCCGATGTGCTAGTGGCCGTAACGGGAAACTCCGAAACTAATGTGCTTACTTGTTTAGTAGCCAAAGATCGCGGGGTTAAAAAAACGATAGCGATGGTAGAAAACATTGAATACTTAGCACTCACCCAAAGTATAGGCATTGATTCCCTCATAAATAAAAAATTAGCGGCGGCGAATTTCATTTATCGCTATATCCGCCGGGGCGATTTCGTTACTCTATCTACTATTCATGGCATTGATTCAGAAGTAATGGAGTTTAATGTAACTTCTAAATGTAAGGTTACTCAAAAAGCCATTAAAGATTTGGATTTGCCCAAAGGTGCTATTATCGGCGGGGTTATTCGCGACGGAGAAGGTCTTATCCCCACCGGTGATTTTGAAATTCAACCTTTGGATAAAGTGGTGGTTTTTGCCAAAACAGAATGTGCTAAAAAAGTGGGCCATTATTTTCGTTAGCTATGTATCGCTTTAATTACAAAATGATTGCTGCCACCATTGGCGCCTTATTATTGATAGTTTCATTAATGATGCTAGTGATAATGTGTGTGGCGATATATTTTCACGAAGACTGGGCCTCCATGTTTTTAGCTAGTGGTATTACTGCGGCTTTTGGTTTTGGTTTATACACAATTAATTTCGGGAATCGATTAAAAGACGTTACCAAACGCGATGGCTTTTTAATTGTTGCCTTAGGCTGGGTTTCCATGTCTCTTTTAGGAAGTCTTCCATTTCTATTTAGCGGCAGCATTCCCCTAGTGATCGATGCAATTTTCGAAACCGTAAGCGGCTTTAGCACAACGGGGGCAACTATTCTTACTGATATTGAGAGTCAACCGCATTTTATTCTTGCTTGGCGAAGTATGACACATTGGATTGGCGGTATGGGAATTATTGTTTTAACAGTGGCCATTTTACCGCTTTTAGGAGTAGGAGGAATGCAGCTTTTTAATGCCGAGGCCCCCGGACTAAGTCCTGATAAATTGCACCCGCGCATTACTGGTACAGCCAAACGTTTGTGGTTATTATATTTAATACTAACTCTCGCCGAAAGCATTGCCTTGTATGTGGCGGGAATGGACTTATTTGATGCGGTAAACCACGCGATGGCTACGATGGCTACAGGCGGATTCTCCACTAAAAATGCCAGTATCGCATATTATACTAGTCCGGTCATTCATTATATAATTATCTTTTTCATGTTTTTAGCTGGGGTGAATTTCACCATGCTTTTTTTCGGATTTACGGGTAAGTTTAAAAATATTCTTGCCAATGAAGAATTAAAGGTCTACACTTTTAACACTCTTATTTTTGGAACTATTATAACCGCAGTTTTGGTCTTGGTGCAAGGTACGCCCGTGGAAGAGTCTTTTCGTAATGGCTTTTTCACCGTAATTTCCATCATCACTACCACGGGTTTTGTAACGGACAATTATTTACTTTGGCCTAACTTTTTGATTTTCATCATATTTATCCTTTTCTTTTCGGGTGGTTCTACGGGTAGTACTGCAGGAGGAATTAAGCTAATGCGTCACATCATTCTTATTAAAAACAGTTTTTTAGAGCTTAAAAGGCAGATACATCCCCATGCCATTATTCCGGTTCGTTTTAATGGACGAGCGGTGCCACAAAATATTACTAATACCGTTTCGGGCTTTGTTTTAATTTGGCTAATTGTCTTCTTTATTGGCGCCTTTGTAATGTCTATGTTTGGTCTAGACTTCATGTCTGCCGTGGGATCGGTTACAGCCACCTTGGGTAATATTGGTCCGGGGTTAGGCTCAGTAGGACCGGTAGATAATTTTGCACATATTCCACAAGGCGCTAAGCTTTTCCTAAGCTTTCTAATGCTTTTGGGTAGACTCGAGCTCTTTACCGTCTTAATATTATTTATGCCCTTCTTTTGGCAGAAACGCTAGAGTAAGGCTTTAATCGCTTCAAAAAAACCAAGGTTTTCATTCTTTTCTTTTAAGACTAAGAGAGGAATGCTGCGATTTATTTCCATCAGTTCTCGTGCAAAGGATCCCAACAGTATAGAGGCTGAGGCGTTTCGGCCTTTGGAGCTAAGTACCATTAAATCGGCCCCAATATGGCGAGCTCGAGCCAAACATTGTTCTTCCATATTGCCTTCATTCTCATCGAATTCACAGTTTAAACTATCTCTGAGCTGGTGTTTTTTCTTTAAATCTTCCCACTGTTGATAGCTGTGTAATTTTACCGCTCTTCTTAATTCTACCGTGCTGCTGCCGTTTTTTAAATAGCCTGAAGCGTAGCTGTAGTAATGAATACATCGTAAGTCGGCTAAAAACTCCTGTGCTAAAGCGTCGGCAAATAGTATGGTTTTAAGAGACTGGTCACTGAAGTCGGTCGGAATAACTATTTCGTGGACTTCAGGTAAAGTGGTTTCCGGAACTAGTAAAATAGAGCATGGGCCTTGTTCTGTTAGGCGACTAGACAAATGCTTATGGCGATCTTTCTCCGCTTTACGACCCATTACCAATAAGTCTACATTTTTTATGTGCGCGCAATGAAGGATTTCTTCATAAACGTGGCCTTCGCGAATACTGAAATGACAGTCGGCCTTTTCCAAGTCGAAAAACTCCGCCACAGATTTACGCATCTGATCTTCAATATTTTCATCGATAGGTGCAAGTAAATCGGCGTACTCTTCTTGAATAGAACTAGGTAATTCCAAATTATGTTCTACGTGTAGAAAGTAAATCTTTTTAAAATCGAGGCTGCGATGCAAGAAGGCTAAATAAGCCAAGACTTTTCGGTCAATATTCCCGCCATCAATGGCCACTAAGATAGTTTTAAAGGCTAAGGCTTGCATGATTATAGAATTCCTCGGATTAAGAATAGCGCAGCAAAGGCGATGATAGCGTATAGTTCTGGGAAAACCGCTAAGATTAAGGTTCTCCCAAAAACATCATTGCCGCTACCGATGGCATCAATACCACTAGCGCATACCTTTCCTTGGTAAATGCCCGACAGTAGTCCCGCCAAGCCTAAAGCGATGCCAGCGCCTAAAATACCCGCTCCTTGTAAAATGGTTATTTCCGGACCAATAAATTCTTGCAGAATAAAGAATCCTGCAAAGCCATATAAACCTTGAGTACCTGGCAAAGCACTCAGTACAATGAAGGAGCCAAAAGATTCGGGACGTTTTTTTACTGCTCCTACCGTTGCCATCGCACCGGCAGCCGTTCCCATTATACTACCTATCCCCGAAAGGGAAATTAAAATACCAAAACCAACAAAGGCTAAGATTAGAGCTAGATTTACAGATTCCATAATTAATTGATTTTAATTGATTTAGTAAAAGCTTCAAAGGCTTTTCCGCCCCCTTCGAATTGGGCATTATTATAAAACTCTACAAAAGTGAGACGCAAGGGATGAATAAAAGATCCTAAAACAGCTAAGGCTAAATTGAGGCTGTGACCAAAAATGAGAAAGGCAATCGCGCCAACATAGGAGTACCAAGAATCGCCCATCATATCGGTGCCAATTTGGTTAACCACTAAACCAAGTACCCCCGAAGTTACGCCCAAAGCAAAGAGTCGTACGTAGGAAAGTACATCGCCAAGCAGTCCGGTAAAGATGAAAAATAGCGGTAAAACGCTAGATCCCAGTCGGCTGAATAAATGTTGTGACATATCGTGAAAGAGCATTACCATAGCAATTCCTGCGGCTAAGCCTAATTTCAGAAAGAGTATTATACTTTCAGTAAGCAATAAAGTATCTTCTAGGAAAAGGCTTACACTGCTTATCACGATGATCAGTTTACCCATCTGCGCCAGCGCGGGAAGAAAGCCCTTGTAGGTCCAGGTTTTTACGATTGCAATGATTATCCCTACCCAAAATTTGCAGCAAACCTATTAATAAGGCCACATTAAAAGCATTGAAGAAATAGTCGCTATTATCAGGGATTAGCACTAAATTAGAAGGCTACGAACCCAAGGCAGGGAGCTGCTTTCCAATAAAGAGGATGCAAATGAACTACCTGATTTTATAAAGCCCATTACCAAGGTGCTGAGTCCTAAAACTAAGGTAAGTAAGGCTAGACCTTTTTGTTTTTAAACTAAAATAGCCGAAATGGCCACGGAACTTACGATAAATCCATAGCCCGCGTCGCTAAACAGTAAGCAAATAAAATGGGGTAGAAGACGGCAATAAAGGGCGTGAGATCGAATTCAAAGAAATAATGGGGTAATTGGAAAATTTCGGTAATCGGCTCGAATAATTTATTGAACTTATTATTGCTTAATAATATGGGGACAGGGTCGCTGCTGCTGGGTGAGCTGATTTTATAGGCACAGTGATATTCATTAAGCTTTTGTTGAACTAATTCTTCGTTAAGATCATTAAACCAGCACTTAAGATGTTTGGTTTTTAGCTTTTCTAGAGGATAACTAGACTCTAAAATCCGTTCTTCCTTGAGCTTGTCTTGTAAAGAAAGGGTTTGCTTTTTCAAGTCGGCTAGGTATAAGCTGGCCGCTTTTATTTCGTTCTGCGCTTTCGCTAGATGGGCATTTAATTGCGCTTTTTCCTGCTCTAATACAGCGAGGCTTTCCAGAGGCATGGATAAGGCTTCAGCGGCAAAAGTATCCAATTCCTCTTCGGAAATAATGCGGGCAAAATAATAGTTTTCCTTTTCTTCCTTAATAAGAATAGGCTGCACCTCTTCGTTATTGAGCTTTTCAAACTGGCTCTTAGCTAAGCGGAAGAACTTGAGTTTCATACCGACGGCCTCTAATCTTTTCCATTTATTGAGGTCATAATCACCCCAAATTCCTTTTAAAAAAAGCTTCTGGCTGTTCTTCTTTAGCTTGCTGTCCAGTATTTTAAGCTCTTCTTCTAAGGCGATAATTAGTTTAGAATGCTCCGTCAGGTTTATTTCTTGCGCATCTCCCGAAAGGGTGGTGGGACTTTCCGTCTGATTTTTTACAGCCAATTGATAAGCGCCATGAAAGAGTTTGTAGTCTGGGTTCTCCAAGAACTTGATATCTTCCTCTAAGGCTTCAAAATGCAAGCATTCTAAGTCGCGCAGCTCATTTAACAAAGGCTTTACCGTCGTTTGAGGGCAGAGGATTTCAATTTTTTTCATCCTAGCTTTCATGGCGACTGATATTTTTGTTTTTGGCAATTTTTTTGGCGGCCGTGGCAATGTTCTCTTTGTCTTCTAAAAACCTTTTTATGCGACGAATAGCTTCATCATAAGCAGGAATTTGTAGCTTTTCATATAAGTTTACCTTTTGGGTAGTTTTCTTACGCGCTAATTCCAAAGTCTCTAATTTTTTTTCAAGGTTCTGCAGGAATAAATAAGCTTTGGTGTATTCCATTAAAGCTTCGGTAGCGGCGGGAAGCCAAGCGGGCTCATAAAGGAGCTTTAAATCAAGCTTTTCAAAAATTACTATTTGCAAGCTATTTACTTTCGTGCCGGCAATGTTTTCAGGCTTAAATTCTAAGCCTTTCACCTTCACAATGGGGGGAAACTCATTCCAAATGGATTCGAAGTTATTCAGTCGCTTTTCCAAAGCCTCAAAATCTTCTTTTTTAGCGCTTATTTCTATTTTCAGTTCTGCTATTACCTTACGCAAAGCCGTTTCCTTGCGCAGTAAAACGGGCAAAGCGGCGCGGCGGACTTTTAGCTGTCGCTGAAAATCCTGAATGGTACTTTTATTATAGGCGAACTTCTCTAGCATGTTTAGACTTTTTCTCCCGGCCAGTATTTATCAATAAACTCTTGCTTAATACCGAGCTCAAATACTTTAAAGTGCTTGGCTAATAGCTTCCAACCAGTATTTAGCATGCTTTCACTATCAATGTTTAAGCGCACATCAAGCAATTCGCGGACATAATCTTTGGCGAAGGCTAGGGAACGCACATCAAAGTCATTAAGATCAAAGCCATTCTCTTGTTTGGAGCGCGCTTCAGACGCATCTGCATACAAGCGCACCAAGGCATTCATTAATTGGGGATGATCGGCTCGTGTTTTCTTACCGATCACATTCTGTTTTAAGCGCGATAGGCTGCGAAAAGGATCGATAATGGTTAAGCCTGTATCAGTATCGCGTTTTAAATAAAGCTGACCTTCCGTGATATAACCAGTATTATCAGGGATGGCGTGGGTAATATCGCCATCATTGAGGGTGGTAACGGCAATAATGGTAATGGAACCGCCTTCTGGAAATTGTACTGCTTTTTCGTAAATACGGGCTAGATCGCTGTATAAAGAGCCAGGCATAGCGTCTTTACTAGGGATTTGATCCATTTTATTAGAAACAATAGCCAAGGCATCTGCGTAAAGCGTCATGTCGCTTAATAAAACCAATACCTTTTCCTTTTTCTCATAGGCGAAATACTCAGCCGTAGCGGTGGCCTGATCGGGAATGAGTAGCCGCTCAAGTGGGGGATCTTCGGAAGTATTGATGAAGCTTACAATTTTATCGCTGGCGCCTCTTTCTTTAAAGCTATTGCGAAACATTATATAATCGTCGTGACTAATCCCCATGGCGCCCAGCACAATACGATCAGAATCTGCTCTAAGTGCTACTTCCGCCAAAATGCGATTAAAGGGCTGATCGGGATCCGCGAAAAAGGGAATTTTCTGTCCCGTTACTAAAGTGTTGTTCAAATCTATGCCCGCAATGCCAGTGGAAAGCATTTCCGAGGGTAACTGCCGTCGTACGGGATTTACCGTTAGACCTTTGATATTGACCTCTTCGCCCTGCGGTTGCGATAAACCATCGATGGCCTGACCAAAAGCATTGAAATACCTTCCGCCCAAAGCGGGGCTTAAAGCCAACGAAGGCGGTTTCCCTGCGAAGATCACCTTGGCGGCAGTGCCAATTCCTTCCGTGCCTGAAAAAACCTGCAGGGTAACCATTTCGCCTTCAATTTTAATTACTTGGGCATTTCTACCATCCACCCAGGCTAGCTCATCGTAGGTAATGCCTTTGGCTTTAAGCGTACATGTAGCCTTGGTGAGGGCCGTTATTTCGGTATAAATGGCTTGAAAAGCTTGAATTTCCATACGATTCGTTTTAGGCTATAGTGGCATTTAGTTCCTGGGCATATTTTTCATATTCATCGCTTTCAAAAGCACTGTAATTCCATTGCTTAAAAGTGTTGATGAGTTTTTTGTAAAAGGTACTTACCTGATTAAAATCCTCAAATTCGCCTGTATATTCGCAGATATTGAGCGCAAGATTTAGCATATTTTGTTGACGTTTGAGGGGGCTGTTCATATCAATGTCATCGAAGGAATCCTGCTGAATTATGGCAAAGTCAAGCAACTCGCTGCGCCAAAAATCGAGGTGATAATCAAGCGGAACGGAATCATCACCTAAAATGCTAATCTGATCGCGTGCTTCAATACCCCGTTGTAAAAGGTCTTTCATTTTCTTGACCTTCTCAATCCAATTGGCGCCCAAAATGCTTTCTGTTTCGGATTGAAACTCCTCGTAATCTAAATAGCGTGAATAGGAATTAATAGGATCAATTGCAGGATAGCGTTTGGCATCGGCACGCTTCTGCGAAAGCGCATAAAAGCAGCGAGCTACCTTAGCAGTAGATTCGGTTACGGGCTCTTTAAAGTTTCCTCCCGCAGGGGATACGGTGCCTAAAAACGTAACCGAGCCACGACTATCATTATGCAGGGCTACTTCGCCCGCACGACCATAAAAATTGGCAATAACGGCAGGTAATTCTACTGGGAAGGCATCAGTGCCAGGAAGTTCTTCCATACGATTACTCATCTCGCGTAAAGCTTGGGCCCAGCGTGAAGTACTATCGGCCAGCAGTAAAACTTTTAAGCCCATATTGCGGTAGTACTCGGCTATGGTCATCCCCACATAAACCGAGGCCTCGCGGGCCGCAACGGGCATATTGGAGGTATTGCATATAATGGTGGTTTTTTCTTTGAGCTTACGACCCGTTTTCAAGTCTTCCAATTGGGGAAAAGTGTGGAAGATTTCCACCACCTCATTGGCACGCTCACCGCAGGCAACGAGAATTACCATATCGGCCTGATTGTTCTTGGCAATGGCTTGCTGCAGCACAGTTTTACCGGTGCCAAAGGCGCCCGGAATATAGCCGGTACCGCCTTCTGCCATTGGGTTTAAGGTATCCATTACCCGCAATCCCGTTTGGAATATTTTGGAAGGTCTAAATTTTTCGCGGTAGCTTTTTAAAGCCCATTTCACGGGCCATTTTTGCGCCATAGTCACCGAAACTATCTCGCCATCTTTGCCTTTCAGTTGCGCTATTTCATCGCTCACTTTATAATCACCCTTGGGGGCGATTTTAACTAATTCGTAGGTGCCTTTAAGTTTAAATGGCACCATTATTTTATGGGCAATCCAGTTTTCGGGCACTTCACCTAGCCAATCGGCTGCTTGTACTAGAGCACCCACTTCTTGTAAAGGGGTGAAGGTGTAAACGGCATCGAAATCGATACTGACATTTTTTTGGCCAGTCTCAATAAAAGTACCTTTCATAGCATCGAGATCGTTTTGCAGACCGTCAAAGTTTTTAGACAAAATTCCTGGTCCAAGATCCACCTGAAGCAGCTCACCGCTAAACAAAACTTCGTCGTTTAGTTTAAGCGACGTGCTTAGTTCAAATAGCTGAGCATAAGCTCTTTGATTACGGATTTTAATTACTTCTGCCATTAGTGATTTATCACCTAGAGTGACAAAGCAGATTTCATTTTGCATCACTTCTCCGTAGAATTCAATTTCTAGGAGATTGCTGACAATGGCTTTAATTTTCCCTTTAGTCATGGTGATTGATATTTTTAAGCGCTTCTTCTAATAAATCCCCTAAAAAGGGTTTGTGCTGATTCGCAGAAAGCTGTTCACGTCGGTATATCAAAAAGAGTTTGCTACAATAATTTAACAAGGTTAAGCGATCAAAATAATGGGCGGAAGCAAGTGTATCGGCTTTGTCCCATAGCACTTGATGCACGGCATTGGTAATGGCTTGCGGATCTTTAGTAGCCAAAGCATTAAGTAAAGGTTGGAGAAAGGTTTGACCTAGTTTTTGCTTTTCGCTCAGCGATGATTTACCTTTTAAAAGCTGCTGATGTAAAGGTGTTGACCCGTATCTAATATCCTTATTTGCAGAAGGATAAAGGCTAGTATTGAAAGTAGCCATTAAGCTGCGGACTTCTCTTTCAAAGGCGAATAATTGGCTAATAAATGGGGCGGCCTTAAGGGCGAGATGATCAAAATAATAGTCCAAAGCGCGATTATCCATTTCATTGGCCGACCAATGCATTATTTCCTCTTTATGCTCTAGGTAGAATTCGCGCCAAAGTGGAGGGAGAATATCTATATCCTTTTCACTCGCTGCTAGGTCCTCAGTTTTTAAAGAGTAAGGTTTACGCAAGGGTCGCAAAGGATAGTTAAGAAAGCGGTTTTGCCAAGTTTCCAGCAAATTGTATAAATCATTTCGCTGCCAAAACCAGGCAATTTCTTTTAAATCTTCCGCGCTTGCATTGCGCTGAATTAGTCGCCAGGCCTCATCTAAATCCTCTTCAGAAAGTGACTTATCGAGTTTTAATTGCGGTAATGAACTTAGTATGTAGTAATAATTACTCATGCTTTAAGCGCGCTTGTAGGCTTTGATCTAGGTAGGAGTAGAAGAGGTTTTTTAATTCTTTTTCACCTATCGAAAAATGAAAACCCTCCGCTTCATTAAGAATTTTTATTTCATGCTCATCCGCTCCAAGCTTAATACTTAGATTGGGAAAATGCTTATTCAATTGCGCTTGCCATTTTTCCTGCGCATCTGCCGAAAGGCTTAAACTTAATGAAAGCGGGGAGCGGCTTATTTGCTCGGCCAGCTTTAAGAGGTATTCTTTAATGAAATCCTCGTCAGAAAAGAGCTTTTCCATAGGTTTTGTTACCATTTTGGCCGCTAAAATCTTAGTCAAGTTTAAACGTAAGTCGTCTAAAACCACTTCCGCCTTTAAACTTAGTTCAGATTCCATTCTCTTTCTTTCTTGGGCAATTTCTTGCTCCGCTTTTTTTCTAAAAGCCTCAACTTCCTTTTCTGCTTTAAGTTTTTCAGCCGCTACTTTCTCTAGAGAAAGAGCTTCTTTCGCTGCAATTTCCTTTTCGCTTTTGCTGATGAGATCGGCGTATAATTGGTCGGTTAACTTATCCAGATGGGTATAATCGGCACTCATTATTTAAGAATTAAAAGAGGAACTTCACTTTTGTAAACCATTCTTTTAGAAAGGCTTTCGGTAAAAAGACCTTCTAAAAAGCGATAGTCACGCGGAAGGATGGCGATTAAATCCGAGCCGTGTTTCTTAGCATAGGCGATAAGGCCATGGCTAATTTCGTCTTCGAAATGATGCTGAAAACGATGAGGGAAGTTTTGCAAACGGCGCTTCAGGTATTTGCGATTCATTTTTTCTTTACGACTTAATTGCTCTTCCGTGCGATTAATGGTAACTACATCGATGGAAGTGGTATTATGATCGGCAATGTGCAAAAGAGTATCTAAGGAATGTTCATGGTGCAGAGAATCATAATCAGCCGCTAAGGCAATTTTAGTAATTAGGCTCAGCTTAGCGCCCACAGGCATAACAATTACGGGGACGATAGCATCGCGCACTACTGCTTCAGTTTTACTACCCCAAATCGTGTTTAATCCGTGCGCTCCTTTGGTGGCCATTATTATTAGGTCTATATCCACCTTATCAGACTCTTTCAATATCAAATCGCGTGAAGTGGAATACTCCCAGCGTGTTTCATAACTTACTGATCTCACTTCTGGCACTGACTTTAAGAAGGATTCCATTTCATTTTTGATTCGGATTCGGTCGGCAGTGGCATCGCTTTTTTCATGAGTGGCAGCATGGAGAATAACCAAGTGATTTTTACCTTGCTCTACTACTGGTAGAATGGTTTTAAGGGTTTCGATGCTTAAATGGCTAAAATCAGTTGGGAAAAGAATGTTTAAGTTTTTCATTATTGAGAGTAGATTAAAATCTTAGGCTATATTAATGCGCTTTACCGAAAAGACCTATGATATTTATCACCTTCATTGTTAAGTTTAGGTAATTTTAAAGCAAAGTAATATTTAGAGCCAAGTATGGAAAAAACCTGGAGTTATTGGGAGAAAAGTGAATTTTGGTCAGAAGCCGATTTATGCATTATTGGTGCAGGAATTACTGGTTTATCTGCGGCTATTTTTGCAAAACAGAGTAGACCCGAAGAGCAAATTGTGGTTTTAGAAAGGGGCTTTTTACCCGAAGGGGCTTCTACTAAAAACGCGGGCTTCGCTTGCTTTGGTTCGGTAGGAGAGCTGCAGGCCGACATTTTAGAAAACGGCTATGAAGCTTGTGTAAAGCTGGTTAAAGAAAGATATGAGGGTTTAAGATTTTTGCAAAAACTAGTTCCAGCGTCTGAAATGGATTATTCAGCTTGTGGCGGCGTAGAAATCTTTAGTAGCGAGCAAGCAGAGGAGTGGCAGGCTTGCAAAAAACTAATCCCTCCATTGAACAAAGATTTAGCAAGATTTTTTGGCGGAAATGTCTTTGCCGAGAGTAATGATTATCAATCCTTCTCAAATTGTATTGGCAGTATCCGCAGTCCCTTTGAGGGTTCTTTAAACCCCGCCAAAATGATGCAATCTCTGTATCGAAAAGCCATCGCTCTTGGCGTAAAAATCTACTATAATTGTGAGGTAAAATCGTATCAGCGTTCCCGTGATACGTTTACGCTAAACCTTAATCAACTTCCTGATTTACAGTCTAAAAAACTATTGCTCTGCACCAATGCCTTTAGCGGTCGTTTTGGCGATTTTGACTTACAAGCGGTCCGTAATATGGTTTTAGTTTCTAAAGAAATTGAATGGCCTTTTCCAGCGGGAGTTTATCATGCACAAATGGGCTATTTCTACTTTCGTAGATTGGGAAATAGACTTTTAATTGGCGGCGGTAGACATTTAGCTAAAGAAGCCGAAACCAGCGCTGAATTTGGCATCAACCCCCAAATTAAAGTAGCGCTAAAGCAATTTACACAGCGATTTTTAGGCTTAGAAGCAGATGATTTATTTACCGAAGAATGGTCGGGGATTTTAGGCGTCGGGTCTCAAAAAAAACCTATCGTGCAAAAACTGGATGAAGGACTTTTCAGCGCTTTCCGCTTAGGCGGGATGGGAATTGCAATTGGTGCGCGCACGGCCTATAATGCGGTACAATTAATTTATAACCGGGGTTCGATGTGAAATTAGACTTCAAACCTGTAAAATCTAATACCATAAAAAAAAAGCGGCCTTTTGCAAGACCGCCTTTCTATGTTTTTTCAATTTCTATGCTCCAGCACTAGCAGCCGCCGCTTGAGCTGCGGAAATCTTGCCAATTTCTTGATCGATCGTCCACAGACCCACACCGTCTTCACCAATAATATCGAAGATTTCTAAAATGCGACGGGCCAAGCTTTCTTCTTCGCGTTGCTCGGTAACAAACCACTGTAAATAGCTAAAAGTACTAAAGTCCTTATTGCTTAAGCAATGGTCAACTATTTCGTGAATAGATTTGGTAACGTGGATTTCATGCTCTAAAACATCTTCAAAAACCTCCCTTAAAGAAGAGAATTTATGTTTGATGTTGGTAATTTCTGGTTGCAAAGCATGTCCACCTGCCTCGTTGATATAGCTAAATAATTTCAACATATGTCCGCGCTCTTCATCAGAATGGGCGTACAAAAAGTTAGAAGCATTGGCGTAGCCTTCGGTTTCGCACCAAGAAGCCATGCTTAAATAAGAAGCAGAAGATTTACCTTCTAAAACGATTTGCTCATTAAGTAGTTTCTCTACTTCGATGCTCAAAGAGCGTTTACTATGATTGTGTTGTGACATTCTATTAATTTTAAATTTCGACAAAGATAAGCACTAGGCTTTCTTAACAAACTCCGATTTTAAAGCCATTGCTCCAAAACCATCAATTTTGCAATCAATGTTATGGTCTCCCTCGGTTAAGCGGATATTTTTGACCTTGGTTCCTGCTTTTATAGGCGCTGAAGCACCTTTCACTGGGAGGTTTTTCACCACTACAACGGTATCTCCATCGCTCAGTGGATTGCCATTGGCATCTTTTACCAGCAGTCCCGCTTCTTCCTCAACTTCACTAGGATTCCACTCATGACCGCATTCTGGACAAACCAACAGGTTATCCATGGGGTAGGCGTAGCTTGATTTGCATTGGGGGCAAGGAGGTGTTGTGTGGGGCATGAAATTAATTTTTGCAAAGTTAAATTCTTAAAGTCGTTAGCGGGTTCTGGATAAGAATTAATGCCTTCCAGCTAAAAATTAGTTTTATTCTAAATAACGTGAATTCGACGTAAAATCAGGCCTTAGACCCCTTGTAAATAGTGAAAATCGAGCACGAGCTAAGCAGCAGCGTGACGGCATCTTCGCATGTATCTTTCAATCTCAAATCAAATTAATAGCAGTATTTTCGTGCAGGCTTTTCCAGACCTAAGCTCAGTTCTGATTTATCCCAAAAAAGTTCTAAAGAACATGATTAATAAGAAAGACCTGACTCAAGGCAGTATTGTTAAGAAGTTAGTACAGCTTTCGCTTCCAATGATGTTAGGGATTATCAGCATGGTGGCCTTTAATTTGATTGACACTTTTTATGTAGGTCAATTGGGAAAGAAGGAGTTAGCAGCCCTTAGCTTCACCTTTCCTGTAATTATGATTATCTTCAGTTTTATCCAAGGTTTGGGGATTGGTGCTACCGCTTTAATTGCAAAATCTATCGGACGAAAAGAGCATGACAAAGCGGCCCGAGAAACCACCGATAGTATTTCCTTGACACTTTTAATTACGGGCTTTTTTGTGATAATAGGCTTGTTTACCCTAAAGCCAACCTTTAGTTTATTGGGTGCCGATGCTGAGACCGCCATTTTAGTGGAAGAGTATATGCAAATTTGGTATGTCGCACTTTTCTTTGTTTCGGCTCCTTATGTCGGCAATAGCGCCATTCGGGCAACAGGCGATGCCCGCACTCCCGCATTAATAATGCTATTTGCTGTCCTCATAAATGCTATTCTCGACCCTATTTTAATTTTTGGCTATCTCGGTGCACCTGCCATGGGCTTAAAAGGTGCTGCCGTTGCTACAGCAATTTCCCGCGCCCTCACTATGGTACTAGCTTTTTATGTGCTGATTCGCCGTGAAAAACTCATTGTCTTCGATATTCCAAGCTGGGCAGTACTGCGAGGCTGCTGGAAAAGCATCCTTAATATTGCTGTGCCTTCTGGTTTAGCCAGACTGGTAGTACCCATTACCACTGGGGTTATTACTAGTATTATGGCAAGCTATGGCGATTATGCCGTGGCGGCTTTTGGAGTTGGTAGTAGAATTGAGTTTTTAGCTTCCAGTATACTCTTCGCCTTAGCCGCTTCCATGGGTCCTTTTGTGGGCCAAAACTTTGGTAGCCAGCAGTTAGATAGAGTAAAAGAAGCCGTGCGAATTAGCCTTCGATTTTCTTTCTTGTGGGGGCTTTTTGCTTGGGGTGTTTTAGCTCAATTTGCACGCGAGGTCGCCTCAATATTTAATGATAATGTGCAAGTGTTGGATGCGGTACAAAGTTATCTGTGGATTGTGCCCGCAGGTTATGGATTACAAGGGGTTCTCGGGATTATCAATAGCCATTTAAATACGGTAAACAAACCTTTGCCCGCTTCCTTAATTATTGTAATTCAAATGCTTGTGATAGGCATCCCCATTATTTTTTTAGGCAATCGTTTAGCGGGAATAGAAGGAGTTTTCATTGCTTTGGCAATTACTTATATTACCGGTGGGCTCATGTCATTACTGGTGAATAAGCAAATGATGAAGAAGTTTGTTTAGAAAAATTTCGTAAACTAAATTTTATCAAATCATGAGTAAGCGCGCTCTGAAAATATACCTTAAGGAACTTAAAAAGAATCAGTTAGAGGAACAAATTATTGATTTGTACGAGCGTTTTGGCGAAGTTAAAACCTATTATAATTTCATATTTAACCCGAAGGAGGATAAACTCATCAATGAAGCGAAAACGAAAATAGACAAAGAGTACTTTCCTCAAACTAGAAAAAGGCCCAAAGCACGCCGCGGGGTAGCGCAGAAGTATTTTAAGCATTTTCTGCAAATTGGAATGGAGGAGAGGCTATTGGCGGATTTGATGCTTTTTAACCTTGAAACCGCTCAACATTTTAACGCTAAACGTCCTCAAAAAACCGAGGCCTTCTTTAAAAGTTTGGCGAACAGTTTTGTGCAAGCCTTGAATTTCGTTCATTATCACGGTTTACAGAAGGAGTTTCAAGAGCGCTTAAATAACATTGTTATAAAAGCGAAAAATCAAGACTGGTATAATTGGGAGTTTATGCTAGAGAAAGTGGAAGAACTAGAAAAATAAATTCTTTGGACCTGCAGGCAAGATTTAAAGTAATAAGCCCCATAAATTATAATTCAGTATTTCCTCTCTACTAATATCCGCAGTTATTACAAGCCAGATAATTTTCGCAGCAGGGTTAGGATATAAACCAAAATAACAAGTACTGATTTCCGCAGAGTTTAAGCTCTCAAAGTCAAAAAACATAGGAGAAGAAACATTATTGTCATAAGTCCAAATGGCGTTGAAAAATAGTAGGAGAGTAGCTACAAAATTGAATTACAGTATCATAAGCACCACTATATAAGCCTTTTAAATTGTTGGGAGTAGTTTTAAAAGCAACCATATAAGTGCCATTGGCAGAGTAGGAGCGCATAGAATTTTTTTTCTTTTGGCTAGAATTAAAAGTCGATAAATAAGGCTAAAGAAAAATTGTAATTATTTTAAATCGGAGGCTGTTACCATATAGGTAATTGTTAATATATTGCTATAACCTTGGTTAACATGCTGTTCAGAACCAACCTTCTTTGAAAAATTTAATTATGAAAAACTATTCTTACTCTTTTGCGCTCTCCCAGTAATTGGATCGGCTCAAGTTTTTACCAAGATTGATGCTTCCGTTACGGGTATTACGCAGGGCGTTAATTCCCCTTCTCAAACGATCAAAACTCAGGATAGCCACATTTGGTTCAACTCTGAAGTGGCTAGCCGCTATCGCCTTTATGAATACGATGGTAGCACTTACAATTATCACGACCAGTTTTACGACTCTACCGTTTCAGCTATGCGGGATATTAGTGCTTCCTACTATGCCCAGGCCAAAAATGGCATCATTTACACCCAAGGTGGCCAATATTATCAAAATGGTATTTGGCGCAAAACCCCTTTTCAGCAGAATATATTTGCACAATCGCAAGATGGAAATACGCTCTATTTTAATAAAAATAACGACTCTCTTTTTTCACTGACCAATGGCATTTTTACAGGCTACAATATTGCCCTCAATCAGATACCAGGCATTGCATCCACCTTTGGCAGTGCCACTTATAACGATGCGGTGGCTGATAACCAAGGTAACCTATATTTCGCCACACAGGATACAGGAATTGTAAAACTAAACCTTGCTAGCGGCACGGTTACCTACATGCCTATTTACATCAATAACCAGTTTGTAGCAGATGCCCGTGCCTTACATGTTGCATCAAACGGACACCTTTATGTGGGCTCTGGGGGTGCTTACCTCGCTTATCATGATGGCAGTCAATGGACAGTGCTAACCAATATGCAACCCTGGGATTTTGGAATGGATCGGATTGATGACTTTGCTGAGGATAGCCAAGGAAGAGTGTGGGTTGGCTCACGAACATCATCTTTAGCCGGATTTATTGGACGATTTGATGAAACAGACTCTACCCAGCTTTTTGATGTTATATGGGACACAAGCTCTAACCATCAATATATATCTGATCGAAACACTGAGGCCATTTTAATTGACAATGATTCTACTTTTTATTTTGGAGTGTATCAGGAAAATTATCTTTTGAAGGCCATAGTGTCCAATACAATTTCGCTGATGGAAACGCCCTTTAAAAACCAATTAAAAGCCTATCCAAATCCGGTTTCGGATAAGTTATGGATAAGTGATTTACAGCGAGGCTCGGCCACAGTTTATAGCATTTCTGGAAATAAAGTTATGGAGCAGTGCTTAGAACATGGTAGCCTCAACTTAGTAAATTTAGCACCGGGAGTTTATTATTTAAAGGTTTTGGATGAAGATTTAAAAAACCATCAACTAAAATTCATAAAGAACTAAGTTATTGTCCGTCCAGACTTCCGATATTTATTTTTGAACCAAGTTCTCGCTAACTTTTAATTTACAGAATTACTGAACGGAGCTGGATAAGGCAAATGCATTATCCAGTTATGATGCAGGACATTTATCTGAATCCGCATTAAGCTAATATCAAACGATTTAATCCGCACATAGCTGAACACAATAAAATCTTTCAAATACTGCATGTTTCGGCTTTAATTTGGTAGAACTTTTCACTAAAAAAGCTTGCGATTCATACTTCCGCAAAACTCTTAACATAATATTGGGCGATGTAAGGCTTAGCGGCCATTATATCTGATATTAAGCTAAATACTGCGTATTTCGGGTTTTGCCATGATTACCCTATAATTAATATTATGTCAAATAACATTTTCAAAAACAAGGGGAATAAATCCCCTTGTCTTTTTATCTTGTTCTATACTATTGTGGTTCTTCTGCTAAAGCCTTAGCCTTATCGTACATTTTTAAAGCGCGGTAAACTTGCATTAAGGCATTTTTTACTTGGCTATCCGTTGGATTACTTTCGCGAGCTTTTTGTAAATACGGTAAAGCAGTTGTAAAAACAGCTTTTTGTTCTTTTTCTAAAGCCTTATACTTTGACGTTGCATTTAATGGCAAAGCATTCATTTTTTTTCCAATTGCGTTGGCGCTATCGATAAAAATAATACTACTCATATAAAGTGCATCCGAATACATGCTGTCTATTTCCAAAGCTTTTTGATAGGCCTCAATTGCGGCATCTAAACGCTTCAACTCAGTTTGTAAAATCACTCCCTTGTTATAGTACATTACCACATTCTCAGGATCTTGAGCAATGGCTTGATCTAGGTTGGCTAAAGCTTTGTCATATTCCTTGTTATCAAAAAATATCTGTAATTCAGCCTTTAATAAAGCTGTATTTTCAGGAAACTTGGCGCGTCCCTCCGCAATGGTAGCCGCATAATTTTCTTTGTCTTCTGTTTTTGAATAAATGTAAATTAAAGACTGGTAAACACTAGCGCGGATATCCCCTTCTATCATGGGGTCTTTAAATTTCTCTAGTTTAACCATACGCTCCATCGCTGGTTTAGAGGGGAAAATTGCCGTGTCACCTGTTTCAACATTAACCGCTTTAAAGGTTACCCCTTTGTAGTTCATATCGATTAGATTCTTGTAAATGTCAATGGCTTCTTGATACATTTCTCCACTCTGAGCCATAATAGCGGCATTAAAAAGCATATTGGTGTCTGTTAAACCGATGGCAGGATTCTGCTTTAACTCATAAGTTTTCATAAAATCATCGTAGGCATCTTTCCAACGTTTATCACCATTTGCCTCAATCCCTCTGCGGGCAATATCGTTGGCTAAAATTTGAAACTGATCTTGCGCATCTTTTGTGTAACGATCGGAACCCGTTTCTTTTTCAAGCTTTAAAAGGTTTTCATAGCCTGCTAAAGATTTATTAAGTGCATTGGGATCAAGAGCCTTTATGGCTACGTCTTCACTAGCACTTACGCGGTAATTGATTTTACCTTTGTAAAAGTAAAACTTAGCTAAGTCCTTGCTTTTAATCTCGGAAAGTGGCTTTCCGGTAATTATTTTTTCTGCTTCATCAATATACTCCTTGGCGGTTTTTACATCGTTATTGCGATCAATAGCAATAACGGCACTAGAGATAATTGGCTTTTCTTGGGCCCACATTGCTGTGCTTAAAACAAGCGAGGCGAATAAAATTATTTTCTTCATCGATTTTTGTTCTTTGATGTGCAAAGCTAATATTTCTAACTTTCTGTCGCTCTATTAACGTTAATTTAATGCTGCGACTATATTTGCAATTCAAAGTTTATCAAATTTTCCAAACTCTCGAAATATGAAATGGGATTTCCAAACCGTAGGATTTAGTGCAACAGATGAATTAGTTGACTACACTCGCGAAAAAACCGAAGGCTTACTTAAATTCTGGGATCAGATTGTAGGTGCTGAAGTGTACTTGAAATTAGTTCAAGACGATAAAAATAACACCAAAGTAGCCGAAATCAAACTCAATATCCCTGGGAATGATATCTATGCCGAAAGTCAGACTGAGTCTTTCGAAAAGTCTGTAAATGAATCAATTGAAAAGTTGAAAGGTCAGATTCGCAAGATCAAAACTAAAATGAATCAGCACTAAAAAACGAATCCATCTTTAGTCGCATCAATTAAATAGTTTCTATGAAAATAGTTTTTGCAGCTAAAGATGGATTTGATTACAACCGCGTAAAAGTGCTACGTGCCGGCTTAGAAAGTCTTGGCAATATTGAAATCATTCTTTTTAAAATTGCCGATCGAAACAAAATCGTTGGCCTGCAATTAAAAGAGCTTACAAAAGATGCCAATGCGGTTTATGTGCCCCCTTTTCGTCACCGCGACCTTGCTTTTGTTAGAAAATACAGCTCTGCTCCTGTGGTTTTCGATCCGCTTATCTCTCGATTCCTTACTAAAGTTATCGACTATAAGCACTATCACAAAGCCCCACAAAAATGGCTGATTGACTACCGAGATTTTCGTAATTGCGATCTTCTAATCGCCGATACCGAAGAGCATCTCTCCTACTTTAAAAGAACTTTTTTTCTCCCGCAGCGCCTTCCAACCTTAACTTTACCAGTGGGGGTTAACACTGAAGTATTCCGTGGGGCGGTACAAAAAAGTAGAGTATCCACTATTCCATTCAAAATAGGTTTTTACGGCAGTTTCGTTCCTTTACAGGGAACCTTAAAAATTATTCAATGTGCCGCTTTGCTTTCGCAGATGGGCGTTCCAGCGGAATTTGAGATAATTGGAAGCGGGTATCAGTACCAAGAAGCATTAGACCTCGCCCAAAAATTAAAGCTAAACACCATTAGTTTCCGAGGATGGCTTAAATATGAGGATCTAGCGGAAGCGATTAGCTCTTATGATTTATGTTTGGGCATATTTGGCGATTCACTAAAAGCAGATTCGGTGGTACCCAATAAGATTTTCCACTATGCTGCCTTGTCAAAACCCATCCTTACCAAGGATAGTCCTAGTATGCGACGCTATTTTAAGGATGAGGAAAATATCTTTCTCTGCTCTACGCAACCCCAAAAGATGGCCGAGAAAATCGAGCTTTTGCTGTCTAATCCTGAGAAATTATCTGCCGTAGCGAAAAATGCTCGCCAATTAATGGAAGACAAATTTTCTCATAAGGTATTGGCGCAGCGCTTTATAGACGCTATTTCCACCTTATAAGTTAACCGAGAATTTTTGCCAAATCGGGTTTGAAATACTGGTCACTTTTTAGCACTTTGCCGTCTTCGCGGTAAATCGGATTACCATCCTTGTCGAGCTTACTCATATTGCTTCGCTGAATTTCTTCAAATACCTCTTCTATTTTATGCTGTAGGCCATGACTTAAAATGGTACCACATAAAATATAGAGCATATCGCCTAAAGCATCGGCAATTTCAATTAAATCGTTTTGCTCGGCGGCTTCCAAGTACTCTTCGTTTTCTTCGCGCATTAGCTTGTAGCGCAGCATTATAGTGTCGCGAGAAAGCTCGGCGGTGGGAGCATAATTATTGTTTATGCCAAAAGAATCGTGGAATTTCTCAACTGCGGATAACTGTTTCTTCATAAGGAGTGTAAATTTGCCGTGAATATAGAAAAGCTAGAATGGAAAATATTACGACAGGGCATTGGATTTTCGCGGGCATTTTCATGACCATCTTCATAGGCTACCTTTTATGGGGCTATCGCAAAGATTTAAAGCTTCATAAAATTCATTACAATGGAAGCTTTTATGTACTTGGAGGCATTATTGTGATTATTTTCCTCTTTTACGTCTTTGGTCGTCTCATTTAAATCTATTTTCAAAACGGCAGACATAAACTCCCACTTTGACTTAGCTAATCCTTCCCTCGATAATCAATATTTTTAGGGTTTGATTGGAGTATTGAAGATTAACTTTTCCCTGTAGCATTAAGGGAGCTTTTAACACAACTTGCCCTCCTTTATACTCCTTAATTCCTTTGAGATGGGATAAATCACCCAAATCGTCGAGAATATAATGACTATGCCACTGCCCTGCTATTACCGCTTGTTGTTCTTGTAAGGCGATATCGCATATTTGGCCCTGATAGTTAACATCTCTAAAAACCACATCACGCAATAGCTGTTCATTTTCAGGTATTGCATCGTACTCTGCTATAGAATACCTAAGATAAGATTCATCTGAAATTAAACTAAAAGCGTGTATAAGATTTTGAAAAATAAGCTGTCGAGCTCTAGTTCGTTTGGGATCATTGGGAAAGCTGCCTGCCTCAAGTAAAACACAGGGAATATTGGCGGCCATTAAATTATCGCCCACGGCACGGGGGTAAAACTCATCGCTATACTTGCCAAAATGCCCGCTTAGAAGTGATTTAGTTTTTTGATGCATTCCGGCGATTAGCTGCATGGTTTTAATTCGGCTTTTACTCTTACTGCGTGCAAAATCGGGCGAAGGGGCCAAATAGCTTAAGGTTGCGCAGTTTCGCTCGGCGCCCACGGAAAAAATAGTGCGTTGATCGTGTAAATTAAAAGCCCAATCTGGCTTTAGCCCATTTAATAAGGCAAAGAAAGCACGCATCTCAGATGATTGTTGTTTAATGGCATCACGGTTCATATCCACCAAGCGCGCATTACGGCGCGTAAAAAGCTGCGCGCCATCCGGATTTAGCATGGGAATAAAAACAATGCTAATTTTAGTACTAAGATCTTTCAGTTCCTCATCATTTTCTATAACTAGGCGATGAAAAAACTCAATGATATCGATAATCGCTAAGGTAGCGGTTGCCTCATTGCCATGCATTTGCGACCAAAGCACAATTTTAATTTTCCCCTTCCCCCACTTTAATGAGTGCAAGGGTACTTTTTCTTCACTTTCACCAAACTTTTCCAGTGTAAAGCCTTCATAGTTAGACCACTTCGTAAGGTAAGGCTCTAAGTCTGCCTTAACTAACCAAGGTCCACTAAGATCTTCTTGCCAGGATTTATTTCTCAACTCAGCTAGCATAGTTTTTATCTATTTAAAATCCTCATTACTTGAATGCCTTACAAATAACGCTATTAAGTTTAAGTTAAGGAACAAGAAAAGTAGCTTTTAAGACTTAACTTCGGCACTTTAAAATACGGAAAGATGAATAAGTATTACTTAATTTTAAGTTTAGTAACAAGCTCCTTAAGTTCTGTTTCACAAGATGTTAAGGTGATTAATGGACCTGTCCTTGGCTATGCTGAAATGCGTGAAGCGATTATTTGGTTACAGCTGTCGGACGGCGCTTCTGCATACGCTGTGTACGATGATTTGAGCACAGATAATATAGAGGACTTTTACAGTGAAACAGTTAGTACATCGGCTTCGGTAGCGAACACATTAAAGTTACGTTTTACTGAAGTTGAACCTGGAAGGAAATACCGATATAACATCTATGTAAATGGGAAAAGACAGGATTTTGATTTTCCCTTAGAATTTGAAACCGAACCGCTATGGGATTATCGTACCGAGCCACCCGCTTTTACTTTTGCCACAGGAAGTTGTATTTATGTGAATGAAAGCGAATATGATCGCCCAGGACGGCCTTATGGTGGCGAATACGGCATTTTTGAAGCCATGGAGAAAATGGAACCTAATGCTTTACTTTGGCTGGGGGACAATACCTATTTAAGAGAAGCCGATTACTTTTCCCGTACCGGCTATTTAAAACGTTATACCCACAGCCGTGCTGTTCCTGAATTACAGTCTTTAATGGCCAAGGCAAATAACTACGCCATTTGGGATGACCACGATTTTGGACCCAATGATGCCAGTGGCTCTTGGATTCACCGTGATTTAGCTTTAGAAGTGTTTAAATTATTTTGGCCTAACCCAAGTTTCGGATACCGCGATATGCCAAGTACTTTCAGTGCTTTTAACTACCGCGACTGCGACTTTATAATGATGGACAACCGCTTTTATCGCAGCGAAGTAAATAGTAAAGGAGAAGGTCAGATTTTTGGCAAAATTCAAATTGACCGAATGATTGATCTTTTAAAGCAGAGTCGCGCTCCCTTTAAGTTTGTTTTAAGTGGCGGTCAACTTTTAAACACCGCGAAAGTTTATGAAAATCACAGCAACTACGATGCGGAAAGAGCCTATATCATTAAGCGTATTGAGGAAGAGAATATTAAAAATGTAGTTTTCCTTACGGGAGATCGCCATCACAGTGAATATTCGAAGCTAGAATTAAGCAATGGGCAGACGATTTATGATTTTACAGTTTCGCCCTTAACTAGTTCTGCAAATACCAATGTAAATGAGCAAAACGATTTACAAGTTGAAGGTAGTTTGATTCAGGAGCGAAACTTTGCCATTGCTAAGATTAGTGGTCCTCGTAAATCTCGAGTTTTAGATTTCAGCTTCTATGATAATAAGGGTAAACTTTTAAAAAGCTATTCGATTCCCGAATAAACATTTATAAATTAATTATTTTAAAATGTTATTTTTCAGCTATTTAAGTACTTTAATGTAAAGTCATAATCTAGGATAGTGTAAAAAATATCTTTCACATTTCTAAAGGGTTTATTACATTTGTAAAATAAACCCTTTTTTATGGATCCCATTGCCGAAAGAATACGCGAAATCATTGATTTTACTGGATTAAGCAATAAAGACTTTGCAGATTCTATTGATGTTGCTCCGGCTATTATTAGTCATATACTTAGCGGTCGGAATAAGCCATCTCTTCACATAGTTCAACAAATTACAAATGTATATACAAATGTTAATTTAACCTACTTGCTCAATGGGGATGGCAGCTTAATTAAGTCGTCTAATACTCCAAAGCAGGGGTTTAGTGCTTATGATGATGGTATTAGAACAGTGTCTGCTCCTACTGGTGCTCCATTACCTAATCGTGAACCTATCAATCCTAAACCTGATATAAACAAAGAAGAGGATAAACCTAAATCACATGAGAAACAAGAGTTAACAAATGTATATACAAATGTTAATTCTAAGGCTAAGCGAGAAATAGAAAGGGTAATTATTTTCTATTCTGATAAAAGCATGGAAGAATACAAGCCATAAGCTTTTATTTCCCCAATCATTAGTTAACTTTGCCGCTAGTTTTAGATACCCACATGAAGAAAGAAATAGCCCTTGCATTCGCTTTAATTACCTTAGCCATTAGTACACGCTTACTTCCCCACTGGCCCAATTTCACGGCTTTAGGCGCCGCAGCATTGTTTAGTGGTTCTTTTTATAAAAAGAAGTCATTAGCTTACCTTATCCCCTTGGTAGCACTATTCTTGAGTGACCTAATCATAAATAATGTTATTTATGGAGCGTTTTACCCAAGCTTCCAATTTCTAAGCGAAGGCTTTTACTTTATGTATCTCGGTATAATTCTTACGGTATTTATAGGTCAGTATGCGGCTATTTCTAAAGGAAAACCTTTGAACCTTGCTTTAGCGGCTATTTCATCCTCCCTACTCTTCTATTTTGTTACCAATTTTGGTGCATGGTTAGGTAACCCTATGTACACCCAAAATTTCTACGGCCTAGTAAATTCCTATGTCGCGGGCCTACCTTTCTTAATAAATGGCAGTTTAGCAAGTTTGATTTACGCATACGGCATTTTTAGTGCTTACTGGTATTTCAGTAAGGACAGTGCTTTCAGCATGAAGTCGGTCTAAATAGATCTTAAACTTCAGTGTTTCCTTCTTTGATGCCTTGTTCCTTGTCAGTTAGGGTTAAAAAAAGGCTGATATAGATGTAGAGAAAGTTACATCTTGTAGCCTAATTCAACAAGAAGGTCTTGTAGGAGCTGTAGATGAGATCTTAAGTTAATGGGCTCTTTAAAACGCGTTTGCGATAAATCTAAAAAAACAGGCTCCTTTTTTAGGAACAAATCATTTTCGATCTTAAGGTTTCCTTTCTGTCCTAATATGCAATAGTCCAAAACCTTAGGATTTACTCTTGCTGCGATAATTGCGGCAATTTTCGACATTGGGGAATTTAAAACAAGAGAAATTCCTTTTTCGGCGCCTTTTAAAATAGCACCACATAAAGCCGCGGTTTCAAAAGAACCATAAAAACTCAAAATAGTAAAGGGTTCGTGGCTAATAGGGTGTTTGCGCAGAGCTTTACTAAGATCTACGATAAACTTTAGATTATATGTGATTAGACAGTCGGCCTGCCATAATTCTAGTAAAGACTTTTCTTCAAGTGCGGCAAATAAGGCGAAGAAAGCAATATCGTCTCCATTACCAAAGCTATTTAAAACCAGAAAGTTAACTCCCGAATAAAGTTCTCTTTCGACCAATTTTTGCCCTACGGCAAAAGCCTCTTCGCATTGGGCTGTAGTCATAGCCGGGTATTCGGCGAAATTAGCACTTCCCGAGTTTATGCGAGCATTAATAAATCCTTGACCACGATGCATCCAAAATGTAGAATTGTTTTCATCAGAATTAAAAGTTCCTAAATCAACGATGCGATGATTTAAAAAAGCTCTCTTCTCTGCTTGAAACAAATAGTAATTGGGCTTAGCAAGAATATGAAGGATCGTTTCATGGCTATCGTGTTCCTCGGTATTGGCTCTTGAAATACCATGATCGGCAACAAAAGTAAGAATACTTGGCTTCAATGGAGCAATAGGAAATTGACGCTGAATTAAGGCCAAGCGTTCGAGAAGCGGATAAAAATGACCAAGGCTACTTTTAGTAAAGTAGCCTTCCGTCTTAAACCTGATAAAATGTTCATTATCAGATAAATCCTTAATTCCTTCTATGTGAACGTGATACTTATTTAAAAACGACATTTTTAGGTTTTACTCCTATTTTAATGCTAGTTTTTAAATTCCCTGCGGGACTATAAACTTGTAAGTCACCATCTTGGTCAGGGTTGTCTGGTAAACGCAACGCATAAAGTTCAAGCTCTAATTCGTCAAAAGCAAGTCCATAGTAGTTTCCTAAAATAATTGGATTTTCATCTACTCTTTTTGCAAAGGTCGACATGCTAAAAACAGAACCAGTAGGGCTATTACCAATATAAAATAATTGGTTGCCTTCCGAATTGATAGTTAAAGAATGAGGTTTTAACAAATTATCAGTAAAGTACATCACCGTATCCGGAGTAATGGCCCATCCAGAATCAATGGCCATGGTTAATGTATCCAATTGGTAACGGTACAGACTACCTAAACCCGAAGCAAATGGATTGTTATTATCTACTTTACCTCCATTCAAAATCCATAAATTATTATCGGAGTCTATAACCATACTGTTTGGCTTTCCCCCTACACTAAGTTTAGAAATAATGGTGTCTTCGGTGGTTCTTAAGATCGTAACCGTACTATCAAATAGAAATGCCCCCGTATTGCAAACAAAGGCCATATCATTGTAAACCAACATTTTAGTTGGCCCAGTACCCTCTACTTCTACTTCTTTTTTAATGTTACCGTTATTGGCGTTTACTACATATACCCCATCAAATTCCCAAGTGCTTATATAGTATTCATCCGCAGTAGTTTGTACCACGTTTTTAATTTGCATGAAATTAGCATACTGCCGCTCTATTTTCAAATCATCTAAATTGGTGAAAACAATTTTATCAGAACCAGGCACTATTAATACTAATCGTCCGCGTTCCTTATCAACCATCATATCACTTAATTGAGCACCGAGAGGATTAATATTTGCCTTGCGAAAAACGTTGTTTTCCACTGTTTGACTGGTGATATCGTAAGATGCTAAAGAGCTGATTCCGTTGGGAGAGATTCCCTCTATTCCAATTAGTGCCTTACGAGGCGCATCAGGAAGCGGTTGTGGATTTTCGTCTTTTTTACAAGAACTTAAAATTATACTAAGACCTAAAATACTAAGTACTACTTTTTTCATAATGTTGGAACTCCTTTGCGGGTGCTAAAAATAAAGGAAAAAGCTGGGATTTCGCAATTCAATACTGCAGTAAATTTATTGAGCCATTAATTGTTTTGCATTGGCTAAGGCAGCCTCTGTAATCTCTTCACCACTTAGTAGACGAGCAATTTCTTCTAGTCGTTGGTCAGCATCCAATTCCTTAATATGCGTTTGAGTATTTCCTTCTGAATTTTCTTTCCAAACTTTAAAGTGGCTATCCCCTTTGGCAGCAATCTGCGCTAAGTGAGAAATGGAAATAACCTGCATATCTTTGCCCATTGCAGCTAAGATATCGGCAATTTTTCGAGCCGTAGCCCCACTTACTCCAGTATCTATCTCGTCGAAAATAATGGTGGGCAAGGCTTTGGTGCGCGATAGAATCGCTTTAAGCGCTAACATTACTCGGCTTAACTCACCGCCAGAAGCAATTTTACTTAATAAGGCGGGCCTTTGACCTAAATTGGCAGAGAATAAAAAATGTATTTCATCTTTTCCGGTAAGACTATATTCTTTTGCTTCTTTAATTTCAATAATAAATTGGGCATCTTTCATATTCAAGCCTGCAAGAATTTCTTCTAAAGAAGCTTGTAATTTAGCCAAGATAGTTTGTCTGGATTTACGCAAATCATCCGCGGCTCCTTTTAATTCAATAAGCTTGTCTTCAATTTGCTTTCGCAGATGGCTCAGATTTTCATCTCTATCTAAGGCATTAGCAATGCTAGCCTCGATTTCCTCTCGTTTTGCAATCAATTCCTCATTAGAGCTAACAAGATGTTTCTTCTGCAAACCCATTAAATGACTAAGTCGTTGATCGAATTTTTCCTTTTCTAATGGATCGAAGCTGCTACTCTCACCTATTTGCTCTAATTCAGCTCTGATATCCTCAAATTCGATACTGAGACTTTCTAATCTCTCCGCTAAGGTGGCCAAGGCTTTATCAAAACGTCCCACGGATTTTAGTTGATTTCTGCTTTGCTTTAAGCCCTCGCTAATCCCATAAGGTTCTGCTTGTGCTAACTTTAAAGCCTCTGCTACAGCAGATTCGATAGTGCCAATATGCTCCAGTCGAGATAGTTTCTCCTCTAATTCATCTTGTTCACCGGGTACAAGTTTGGCCGAGGCCAATTCTTCAAAAAGAAATTGCCTATAATCAGCATCGCCGCCTTCTTCTTTTTGTTGCGCCTCTAACTTATTTAGCTCTTTAGTAAGGGCAAGATGCTGATTATAAACTTTTTGGTAGGTACTTTTGACTTTAGTGTTTGCCGCGAAATTGTCAATTAGTTCCAGCTGAAAACTATTATTATTTAATAATAAGGTGTCGTGCTGACTATGAACGTCAATAAGTCTTTCGGTAATTTGGGACAGAATATCGAGTCGAACGGGACTATCATTTATAAAGGCTCGCGATTTACCACTAGGCTGAATTTCCCTGCGGATAATGGTTTCTACTTCAAAATCTAAATCATGTTCCTTAAATGCTTCTAAAAACATATCTCGCGAAAGCGTGAAAACACCCTCAATGATGCATTTTTTCTCTGGATTACGCAAAGCCTTAAGGTCGGCTCTCGCTCCTAACAAATGCCCTAGTGCTCCCAAAAGGATGGATTTGCCGGCACCCGTTTCGCCAGTTATTACACTGAAACCTTTAGGAAAATCTAATTGAAGATTTTCTATTAAAGCAAAATTGTCTACCGAAAGCTTTTGTAACATAATTAACCCTGACCCATTGTTTGATACGATGAACTATTATTTGGATCAAGCTCAATAAGAAGATCCTTTAGGTCGCCAATTGGAATAGATTCGCCTTTATTGAAGATTTTAACAATTTCCGCTTGCTTCGCATCGAACCACAATTGCAATATAAAACTATTACGCCTTTGATCGTTCACTTTTTTAAGGGACATCAAGGCTGTTTTAATATTCGTTTTTCCCATGCGAATTTTACTGGCATCATGCATTAAATCTAAACCTTGGCGGTGATAAGTATACAAGCCCACTCGGTAGTTATCAAAGGCGGGGCTAGATAAATTATCGCTAAGCCAATAGCGGTTTTTATTGCTACCTCCGAAACTATTCCAACCGCTATTATTGCTTGACTGTGCGTTACCTACAATATTTTGTGCTTCGGTGTAAAACTCTGTTCCACCCATAGCGGAATAGGTATCATGATCCAGTCCTATAATGATGTAAGTATAATAAGCTAATATGGAAGTTAGATTGGATAAATAGGCATTCGGGGCGAAGTCCAATCGATCGAACTCCAAATATTCAAAATCGAAATCACTATCTTGATGCACCAAAATAGGCGACTTATAATCTGATTTATAAATAGGTCGGCTATAAAACACCTGGATGGTGCCACTAAAATTATTGTTGCTACGACTATTGATGGTTATAACAAATTGACAATCAATACGCTCTTCGATCGAATAGCTTTCATTCGTCCATTTACGGTTATTTAAAAACTCGCGAATGGCCTTTTCCATATTATCGTAAAGCTGCTTGTTGGTAGCTTGAATATTAGGCGTTAAAACTTGTACCCTAGCATTAAGCTCTTGCGCTTGTAAAAAATTGCAACTAATTATGATGCTGATGCAGAATATCCAGTATTTCATGCGCTAATTCTTTCTTCAATTTTAAGGAAAGAGCAATCTGCTCTTGATTTTTGCCAATTAAATATACTTCATTTGTGTCGTGTCCAAATCCTCTCTCATTTTTATCAGGGCTGTTTAGAACGATCCAATCACAGTTTTTGGTATGTAATTTCTTTTGAGCATTTGCAAGGGCATTCTCAGTTTCTAGGGCAAAACCAATTACTACCTGGTCTGTTCTTTTCTCTGCAGCCAAGGTCTTTAAAATATCTGGATTTTGAATCAAATCAAGACGCATCTCTTCCGCTCCAATAACTTTTTTTATTTTCTGTTGAGCTGGATTCTTCGGTCGATAATCTGCCACTGCAGCGCTAAAAATAGCCCAATCGGCCTGACTAAAATTATCTTCGGCAGCGGCTAACATTTCCAAGGTACTTTCTACCCTAATAATGGAAATCGCATTATTAGTTGAATTAAGTGCACTTGGACCTAATACCAAGGTTACCTGGGCTCCTTTTTGTGCGGCAGCTTCTGCTAAGGCCATTCCCATTTTTCCGCTAGAGCGATTACCTATAAAACGCACTGGGTCAATGGCTTCATAGGTCGGTCCAGCCGTAATTAAGATTTTCTTTCCCGCTAAAGGAGCCTGCTCGAATAAGTAAGCATTAATGTGCTGGAGAATTGTTTCAGGTTCTGCCATGCGCCCTTCTCCACTCAAACCGCTTGCTAGCTCACCGTTTTCAGCTGGAATAAAGTGATGACCAAAAGACTTGAGTACCGAAATATTATTTTGGGTAGCGGGATGTTTATACATATCCAAATCCATGGCTGGAGCGAAAAACACGGGGCATTTTACCGAAAGGTAAACCGCCATAAGGAAGTTATCCGATTGCCCTTGAGCAATTTTGGCTAAGCTATTTGCGGTAAGCGGTGCTAATACTAAGAGATCGGGCCATAAACCCATTTCAACGTGATTATGCCACTCGCCACTTTCGCTCTCCTTATCGTAATATTCCCAATAAACAGGATTCTTACTTAAAGTTGACAAGCTTAAAGGAGTCACAAAGTCGCGCGCGCTAGGGCTTAAAACAACACGTACCTCGGCCCCTGCTTTTACAAGCAAGCGCACGAGGTACGTAGTTTTATAGGCGGCAATACCACCAGTTACTCCTAGTAGTATTTTCTTTCCGCTTAACATCTTAACTAATCTTCTTCTTCCTTAGTTTCTTCTGGTCTACGGAAGTAAATTCTGCCTTCTTTCCACTCTGTGGCCGCAATGTGGTGGGCCTTGGGCAGACTTTCGTAAAAACGAGAAACTTCAATTTGCTCTTTGTTTTCGAAGATTTCCTCTAATGATTCATTATTAGTGGCAAATTCTTCTAGCTTGTCGTGCAATTCAATTTTAATATCCTCGGCAATTTGATCTGCACGCTTAGCTAAAATGCTCACTGCCTCATAAATGTTTTGAGTTTGTGCATCGATATCATTATGATCACGCGTGATAGTGCTACGTGGTGCATCTACTTTTTTGAAATCCATAAAGTGAATTTAAGATTGAATTTTAAAACTATTTATTTCTGCTTGAATGGTTGAGAATAAGATCTCCAATTCCTTATTGTACCTGCTTTCAGAGAAAGCTTCCTTAAACTCTAAATAAGAAGTTTTGCTTTCTATTAAACGCTGTAATTTCTTTTCCTCTATGCTATTGGTGGCTAAACGATAAGCCGATACACTGCGATAATACATGCAATCTTCGCGAAACTCAGTATCGGGGAATTCATCTAATACAATGTTGAAACTTACCACGGCAGACTGATAATACTCCATGTGATAATAGAGCATGGCGCGCTCAAAAGCTTTCTGTTCTAACTTCGCTCTAAGCTCGTCAATTAATTCGTTTGCACTTAACAATTTATCGCTGGTAGGATAAAGGTTGGCGAAAAGTTGTAAATCGTTAATTGCCTTAAAAGTAAAGTCTTGGTCTAAACTAAATGACGGAGACTCCAAATAGTGGCAATAACCAATCATATAATAAGCTAATTCTGTTTTCGGGTGATTGGGAAAAGTTTTCGCGAAATTCTTAAAATGATATGCAGCCAAAATGAAATCCTTCAATTGATAACTGGTCATCGCATAGTAATAATATACTTCTGCCGCCTTATCCGTTCCACGATAAAGGATTAATAACTCATCGAATAAAGGATAGGCTTTGGCGTATTCTTCGTCGTTAAAATACTCTACTGCTTTCTCGTATTTAAAGTCAACGTCAGGGCTTTTCAAAACCTTCTGATACTCATTACAAGAGGCTAAAGCAAATAGCAGGACGAAAATACTAAGGTATTTGAATTTGTTCTCCATAAATCAGCTGGCAAAAGTACAAATTTGGCTTGAATAATCTAGTGAAAAAACGCAAGCCTGCTCCGCTTATTCTCTTTCAGCTGGCTTCAAGCCATAATTCTAACTTTAGATTTTATACAAAAGGTAAAAAATGATCTACATTGCCCATGAACACAGGACTACAATATTTTAACTTTTGCTAGAAAACCTTGTAGGTCCCTTCATGAAAGGGAGTATCTTCCACTTGTATCCTTCGCGCAACCCGCCATTATCTCGACCAATTGGCTCTATTTCGACTAATTGCAAAGCGTCAAATACCTAATTGTATGTAACATTCATCTCGATATACTACCTAATTTACTGCTTGCAAAAATTTCCCTTTCTAAAATCGCCTTGGTTTGATTAGGGAATTCGATCTGAATATTTTGCTCCTTGCGAACCCAGTCTCTCAATGGCTCTAGATTTTGATTATTTAATACTTTTAGGCTAGGAACGCCTAATTCACGCAATGCGGCGGCATTACAGTATTGCTCATACTGACCTTTAATTGGAACCACAAATAGTTTTTTTCCCAAGAAAAGTGCTTCCGACGGGCCTTCAAAACCAGCAGAACATAAGAGCCCAGCACTTGAAGTTATGCTTTTAGCAAACTCTTTCGCGTCTATCGGACAGATTAAAACATTCCCGTGTAGCTTTACTTCTTTTGCCTTTCGGCTGAAGAGTTGCCAAGAAACCCCCTCGATTTTTACTAAAAGCTTGATTAATTTATCGTCGGTATAAGCGGGTAAATACACAGTATAATGTCCTAAATTACTGAGTTTTGCTTCCCTTATATCCGCTCTGATTACTGGTGAAAATATAAAATCATCATAGGGCTTAAAATGGAATGCTATATTTTTCTCTACCGGAGCGTAGTATCGTAAAATTAGTTCTCCTAACCAACTCTTTTGGGGAGGGCGTGGCGTCTTGTCCGATAAAAAAGAGGCCTGATGGCTGAGTCCAATGATGGGGACTTTTCGCAGCTTACAAGCCCAGGCGCTAATGGCTTCAAAGTCGTTAATTACTAAATCATAATCCCTCACAGGAACCTGATTTAACTCTTTAAATAAGCTTATCAACGAATTATTAAACAGAGTTTTAAGGTAGTTTAGGCCTCCCCTTTTACTGTAGAAAAAAACGACTCCTCGATAGGAGTATTGAATCGGAAAATTAAGCTTGACTTGGCTTTGGCTGCCACTGATTAAAATGTCAATTTCAGCAAAGTTTTGCAGGATAGGGATAATTTCTAAAGCCCGCGCAGCATGTCCATTTCCCGTACCTTGAAAGGCGTAAAGCACCTTTAGTTTTTTAGGCAAGTTCGCTCTGTTTTTCGGTGACTTTTGCAATCAGACTTTTCAAATTCAACTCTTCTATCAGGTTCTCTTCTTCCGTCGCGTTAATTAAATCCTTCTCATATTGATAAAGTTCCCATTTTTTCCCATCATATTCTAAAGCACTCAAATTTTCAATCCAATCGCCCGAATTTAAATACCAACATTGGCCTTTCTGATTTTCAATTAAACGCATTTGCGGTTGATGAATATGGCCGCAAATAACATAGTTAAATCCTTGTTCTATAGCTAGTTCACTCGCTATGTTTTCGAAGCTATTGATATATGACACGGCTCTTTTAACACTACTTTTTATTGCTTTTGAAAAACTGTAGCGTTCTTTCCCCATTTTTTCTAAAGTCCAGTTTACCAAACTGTTAAAACGAATTAGTAAATCGTATCCCCAGCCACCAAGTTTGGCTAACCATTTGGCTTTTTGAATGGAATGATCAAATATATCTCCATGGAAAAACCAAGCTTTCCCTTCGGGCAATTCTAATACAAGCTTGTCGAGTAAAGCAATATTACCCATCCGAAAATCTGAAAAACGGCGCAGTGCTTCATCGTGATTACCAGTAAGATAATATACCTTAGTTCCTTTGGAAGCCATCGCTAAAATTTGCTTCAAAACCTTCAAATGGCTTTTTGGGAAATAGCGTTTCCTAAACTGCCAAATGTCAATAATATCACCATTTAGAATCAATCTTTCTGGGCGAATGCTTTTTAAATAGTCACTAAGTTCCTTGGCCCGACAGCCATAGGTACCCAGATGCAAATCGGAAAGAACTACAATGGGAATTTCACGCTTCTCCATATTAATTTTGTAGCAAAATTGCGTATCTAAAATTAACTCTGTATTAATGAGAGGTTAAGCTCTAGTATGAAATTTAATATTCGTATTGAATTTAGAACCGCTAGTAATATCGTAATTTTAAGACAAAATTTACCCTATGGAACTTATAGAATTAGAAGATCATTTTAACACTGTTGGTGGGCAATTTATTAGCAGTGCTTATACGATGCAGCAGAAACTACAGAACATCAAAGCCTTTATTTTTGATTGGGATGGCGTTTTTAATGATGGATTTAAACATTCTCCAGTCGGCAGTGGATTCTCGGAGATAGATAGCGCTGGTTTGCGACTTCTAAGATTTGCTTTTTATCAGACTAATCAAATTAATGCCCCTTTGGCGATTATCACTGGCGCAGAAAACCCCACTGCTAAATGGCTATTAGAAAAACAAAATGGCAACGCTCTCTACCAAAAGGCCCTCGATAAAAATGTGGCTCTTGAGCATTTTTGTAACAAGCATGGCCTAAAGGCCAAGGAAGTAGCTTTTGTATACGATGATGTAATTGATCTTCCTATTGCTAAGCAATGTGGATTAAGCTTTTGCATGGGACGTCTGGCCAATCCATTATTTCTGCGTTATGTCGAAGAAAACGAATTGGCCGATTATATTACTGCCAGTCAGGGTAATGAGCATGGGGTGCGCGAAGTGTGTGAACTTTTGGTAGGGCTTTATGGTAATTATGACGACTGCTTAGAAGCTTTACTTGAACGTAATAATTTATACCGTCAACATAAAGAAGATTTGCAGTCCTTTAAGACTGAAATCTTCGAAATAGACGGAACAGATGTACTTATAGTTTAATTGTCAATCTTTTTTATTTGGTTTGCGGTACACAAACAATCGAAAAATTATGAGAAAAATTAGTCTATTCATTTTAGCTCTTAGCTTCAGCTTTGCGAATGCGCAAGAATTACCAGCCCCTAGCCCAAGTGCTAGCCTAACACAAAGAGTGGGTTTAACCGACTTCACCGTTGAATACAGCCGTCCTGGGGTAAAGGATCGCGAAATTTTCGGCGAACTAGTGCCTTACAACGAAGTTTGGAGAACAGGTGCTAACAAGGCAACAAGTATTGAATTCAATACTGATGTTGCTTTTTCTGGAAAGATTGTTCCAGCCGGAAAATATAGCATCTTTACTATACCCGCTGAAGGCAAATGGAGCTTTATGTTAAATAAAGAAACTGAGCTCTGGGGATCTAACGAGTACAATCAAGAACAAGATGCTCTAAGAATTGCAGTGGTTCCCACCGAAGGTGAAATGACCGAAACCTTTACTATTGATTTTACGAACATTAGCACCAACGGCGCCTCTTTGCAAATAAGTTTTGCTAATACTGTGGTTTCCGTTCCTTTTGAAGTTGAAACAAGCGAAAAGGCTATGAGTAACATTAAGGACGCTCTTGAGAGTAGTGCGAAAGATAAATTATGGATCGTAAATCGCAATGCAGCCAATTATTACCTGAACAACGGTTTAGACAAAGAAGAAGCGCTTAATTTTATTGAAACTTCTGTAAAATTAAAAGAAGATAATTGGTATAGCCACTACATTCATGGCGAAATACTAAGTTCTTTAGGTCGCAATAAGGAAGCGGTTCAGGCTGCAAAGAAAGCCATGGAAATTGGTCAAAATGAAGCCGACAAGGCCGACAAAGAATTTGGCTACAATGCTATGTTAGAAGAAGCAATAACCAAATGGTCAAAATCTTAATTTAAGTTCACCGCTTGCAAATCGTTGAACGATGGGCCCCGACGATTATCGTCGGGGCTTTTTTATTTTAAATGATGGGGCCTACTATCGCAATTTAACGAGAGTTCGATCTTAATTTAGCAAATTGCCTTTTTAGCTTTTACATTACCCCTTAAATCACTATTACCCTTTGAAAAAAATTAACTATACCATCTCCGGTTTCAATGCACTGCCAATGGCAGCTGATTTAACTATACCTGTAGACCTAAGCAATATTAAGGGCTTAGTAATTTATGCCCACGGCATTAATGGTTTTAAAGATTGGGGCGGCATGAATAAAATAGCCCAAGAATTTAGTAAGCAGGATTGGGCTTTCTTAAAGTTTAACTTTTCGCACAACGGAACGACTCCTACGCATTTAGAAGAGTTTTATAACTTGGCCGCCTATGCTCAGGATACCTATTTAAAAAGGCAGTTTGACTTAGCACAAATTTTCACTTTCGTAGATGATATTTTAGAAAGAGATTTAGGTCCTGCCTTTAAAAAGATTGTTTTAATTGGTCACAGTCGCGGTGGCGCCGATGTAATTTTAAACGCTCCTGAAAATGCTCGCTTAAACGGTTTAATAACCTGGGCTTCCGTTGCTCATGCAAAAACTCCTTGGTCTAATTTAGATCCCGATGAAATTGATCAATGGCGCGAAAAAGGTGTATTCTATCGTCCGAATAGCCGCACCAAGCAAGATCTGCCTATTGGTTTTGAGCTTTTTGAAGAATGGCAAAATAATAAAGCCACTCTAGATATAGAGACAAGCGCTCGTAAGATTGAAATCCCTTGGCTCATCGCCCATGGTGATGAGGATGAAGCGGTTTTTGTAAAAGATGCTTACACCTTAAAAGAATGCAATCCACAAGCTAAAGTGGCGATTATTGAAGGGGCTAATCATACTTTTGGGCGTGTTCATCCCTTTAAGGGAGATGCTTTGCCAGCACATAGCCAACAATTATTAGCTGCCTGCTTTAATTTTTTAGCGGCACTTTAATAATTTGGTATTTCCGCGATTCTAAGGCCTGACGAATCAATCCACCAATAGTAGAAGAACTGGAACGCAACTCTAAAAAGTGCTCTAAATCTTCCATACTGCTGATGGACTCAGAATTAGGTACAAAACCGGTAGCCACTAATTGACCATTTTCTATACAAATAAAACCCTGCTCCTCTTCGGTGCGACCACGAGAAAGTATTATTTGCTGCTCCTTTAGCTTATTCAAGTCCGCCTCTAGGCGCGCAAAATTGTTGTTATGCTTTTCCTCATCAATGCTAATACTGCTATTGGGGAAGCCACAGAGACTTTCTGCCAATTGATACTCTTCTGCCTTAGCTGCTAGCCAAGTACGTGCCTTATCTAAAGAGTAAAAATCTAACCAATAGTTTTGCTGAACCCCTATCCTATTTACAACCAAGCAGTTATTACCCTTTTGATCTTTATAAGGAAAAATCCCAAAGCGGATTTTCGGCTTCTTCTGAGCCTGATTATACTCGGGCCAATATTTACGAATCTCCTCATCTTCTATAAGACCAGCCATTAAGGTACTGCCGCTAAGCTGATAGCTGATAGAGTGAATTTCCCGTTTAAACCCGGCACTCTTTGCCGAGCTTTTTTCTGCCGTAAAATGGGTGCTTACTCTTTGTTTTAGTCGCGTCGCTTTGCCAATGTAAATAGGCTTTCCAGATTTATTGTGAAAATAATAGACCCCTGGAGCATCGGGCAAATTGTGATAATCGTCGGCTTTAAGATTAGAAGGTAAGTTGATTTCGCCGCTATTCTTTCGAATCATCATCTGCCATTCTCCCGACTTATCTTTTGCTAATAACTTATGCAATAACTGGGCGGTTACCCTGGCATCACCCCAAGCCCGGTGAGCAGACTGGTTATAAAGACCAAAATGACTGCTAATATTTTTCAAACTGTAAGAACGCAAGCCTGGCTCTACCCTTCTGCCGTAGCGCACAGTGCACAAACGTTTGGGATTATAATTTATACCTAGCTCTTTAAATGCGGCCTGGATAAAACTTAAGTCGAAGCTGACATTGTGCGCTACAAAGGTATAGTCGCCTAAAAAAGCTAAGATGTCGGTAGCAATATCTTTAAAAGCGGGCGCATCAGAAACCATATTATCGTCGATACCGGTTAGGGCCGTAATACTCAAAGGAATGCTGCGTTCGGGCTTTATTAGGCTAGAATATTCATCAATTATATTTTGTCCATCGCTTATGCAGATCGCAATTTCGGTGATATTATTTGCCTTGGCATAACTTCCTGTGGTTTCAATATCAACTATAGCAAACAAATGGAATGAGTTTTAAAGGGTAAAGGTATTAAGCCGAGATTGATTTTTGGAAAACCATAAAGACTTATTTGTGCACATTTAATAGGCATATTAAATTGGTCGCTAGCCTTAATTTAATGAAACGCTTGGAATGTAAACCTTCTCAGCTGAGCATTGTTTACACTCAAATCTTTTTCATGCCAGAACTTCCCGAAGTAGAAATAATGCGTCGTTACTTTAACGAATGCGCCCTAGAAAAAACCATTATCCAACTTGACTTCCTCGACGAACTTGCTAAAGTGTATAAAAGTACTCCCGAGGTCATAGAGAAAAGCTTAATCGGACAACGATTCACTGAAACCGAACGCATTGGAAAATATCTCTTTGCACGTATTTCCACGGGACAATACTTGCATTTACACTTTGGCATGACTGGCAATTTAGTGCTTTTTCAGGGTGATAATCTCCCCAAATACGCACGTTTGGTTTTCCATTTTGAAAGCGGCGAGAAGCTCGCCTTTTGTGATTTACGTAAATTTGGGGTAATCGAAATTGTAGATAATCCGCAAGCTTACCAAAAAGCTGCTAAAATTGGCGATGACTTCCTAACCATTAGTTTGGAATACTTTAAAGAAAGACTCAAAAAACCAACGGTCGCCATTAAAACCAGTCTTCTCAATCAGAAACTTTTTGCCGGAATAGGAAATTGGATTGCTGATGAAATGCTCTTCGAAGCGGGCATTCATCCTCTAAGAATAAGCAAGGATATAAGCGAAGCCGAATTAGCTAAATTATACAAGGCTGGACAAGAAATAATCGCGATAGCCATCGCCGAAGACACGCATTACGGCAATTTCCCAGCCGATTTCTTTGTTAATTATCGCAAAATCGACGCCTTACACCCATCACATCCCAACAGTCCAGTAGAGCGATTAGTGGTAGGTGGCAGAGGTACTTTTATTGTTCCAGAAAAACAATTTCTATAAGTGGAAGAGATATTTTATACCTGTCCGTATTGCTTTAGTGAATCTTCAATTTTGGCCGATCTTAGCGTAAGCGAGCAAGAATATATTGAAGATTGTGAACGTTGTTGCAACCCCATTGAGTTTACAATTATTGCACATAATTTCACTTTAACTGAGTTTAGTTATCAGTCTATCGAACAATAAGTTATAATGATATTAATCCTTCAATACCCTCCGCTTCCAAGTAGCGTTCAATTACCTTATCAGGACTCATCATCATCTCCTTGGCGGTAATGCTAACGAAGTTGCCTTTGCGTGATTCACGAATCTGAATTTGCGATTCCTTGCTATTAAAAAGACCCTCAACTTGAGCTATCTTTTCATTCTCTGCAGGAACGATAAACTTGAACATATATAGGCTTGGCCAAGTGGTACTTTGGCCTAATTGCTCTTTTAATTTATCGTATTTTGCTTTATTGTCTTCCATGGCCTCAAAATTTGAAAACTTCTTTAATTTAGGCAAGTCTAATTTGTAGAATTATGAAAAGCATTCAAAATTGGTTCGATGAGTACGCAGTTAGTCATCAAAATGCCACGAATAAATCCATTCACTATATCTGCGTACCCCTAATATTCTTCAGCATTGTAGCCTTATTGGCTTCTATTCCCACAGCTTCACTTTTCGCATCTGCGCCAGCGAACTTACAAGATTACCTGCATTTTGGTAGTTTATTGATTTTAATCGGCCTTTTATTCTACTTAAGACTGTCCATCCCCATTTTTATTGGCATTGCCATATTTTCATTTCTTTGTTTACAGGGAATTGTTTATTTAAAAATGGCGCCCATACCCCTTTGGTCATCGAGCTTAATTATTTTTGTACTGGCTTGGATTGGCCAATTCATCGGGCATCATATTGAAGGCAAGAAACCCTCTTTTTTAAAGGATCTACAATTCTTATTAATTGGGCCAGCTTGGATATTAGGCTTCATTTATCGCAGCCTTGGAATAAAATACTAGTTAATGACAAATCGCGTGGTTATTACCGGCGCCCCAGGAACAGGGAAAAGCACTATACTCAGCCTTTTAGAAAAACGCGGCTATCCTATTCATCTTGAAATGGCGAGGGCCCTAATTGCTGAACAACAAGATTTAGGAACGGATTTAGTTCCTTGGAAAAACCATGCTGATTTCGGCTTTGAACTATTTAAACGTCAGAAAGAACAGTATTTTAACGCTCAGGCAAATGCCTATAATTTTTACGATCGTGGCGTGCCCGATAATTTGGGCTACTTGCGCAGAGATGGGCTTCAAAACCATGCACTAGAAGAGGAAGCTGCTGGCTTAATTTACCACAAGGAAGTATTTTTAACGCCACCTTGGGAAGAAATTTATGGCAACGACGAAGTGCGTTGGGAAGACACACAGTTAATGTTGGAGATTCACGCGGCGCTAAAAGACATTTATGAATTTTTTGGTTATCAAATAACCGAAGTGCCTAAGCTCAGCCCCGAAGAACGGGTTCTCTTCATCTTAAAAAGACTAGGCCTTAAGTGACAGGAATTCACAAAATCCTCAAAGACTTTTGGCACTACGATCAATTTAGGCCTTTACAAGAAGATATTATAAACTCTGCCTTGCAAGGAAAAGATACCCTTGCACTTCTGCCTACGGGCGGTGGAAAATCGATCTGCTTTCAAGTGCCCGCAATTGCCATGGAAGGAACGGCCTTGGTTATTTCGCCGCTTATTGCTTTAATGGCCGATCAGGTGCAAAACCTAAAAGAAAAAGGGATTAATGCCATAGCCTTAAACTCTAGCATTAGCGCTAGTGAACGTGAATTGGCTTTGCAAAATGCGGCCAATGGTTATTATAAATTTATTTATCTATCGCCCGAAAGTATTGATAATGAGAAGCTACTCAATAGACTGCAGTATATTAATGTCAACCTTATCGTGGTTGATGAAGCGCATTGCATTAGTCAGTGGGGCTACGATTTTAGACCAGCCTACCTAAATATTGCTAAACTAAGGGAATTGAAGCCCAATTTACCGGTAATAGCACTTACGGCTACTGCTACCCCCGAAGTAGTAGAAGATATTCGGGCTAAACTAGCCTTTAATAATGGGGCTGTTTTTCAAAAAAGCTTTCTGCGCCCCGAGTTAAGCTATAATGTGCGTAAAACTGAAAATAAAATGGAGTCCTGTCTCGAAATCCTCAATCGAATTCCAGGCAGTGCCATAATCTACCTTCGCAATCGCAAAGGCGTAGTTGAAGTGAGTAAATGGCTAAGCAGTATGGGCTACTCGGCCGATTATTACCATGCGGGACTAAAGGTAGATGAGCGGCAAAATCGCCAAAATGCTTGGGTAAAGAATGAATTACGCATTATGGTTTGCACCAATGCTTTTGGAATGGGGATCGATAAGCCAGATGTTAGATTAGTGCTGCACCTAGACTTACCCGATTCATTAGAAGCTTATTTTCAGGAGGCTGGTCGGGCGGCCCGCGACGGACAAAAGGCCTACTCCATTGTTTTAGTGGGCCCGAACGATATTAAAAGTTTAAAAGCACGTTACCTCGACTCCTTTCCTGATCGGGAGTATTTACTGCGCGTTTATAAGGCCCTAATCAATTACTTACAAATCGCCGCAGGATCGGAAGAGGGTAGCACTTTTGGACTAGACTTAAATGATTTTTCTAATCAGTACCGTTTGAGTCCTTTTAAGCTATACCACGCCCTGCGAATCTTAAACAAAGAAGGTGTATTGGAATTTAACGAACGTGCCTTTAGTCAATCGCGCATGATGATTAAAGCCGATCGCAGAACCCTCTACGACTATCAATTACGCAATCCTAAAATGGATGATGTTATCAAACTACTAACTCGTTCTTATGGCGGCTTAGACGTGGAATACTTGCGAATCGATGAAAACCTTATTGCCCGGCGGCTCAATACCAGTGTATATAAACTTAAAAGCTTTTTACGTGAATTAAATAATCACGGAATGATTAGTTACCAAGAAGAATCAGGTGAAGCGGGATTAAGTTTATTACGCGAAAGAGCCAACAGCAAAGATCTTCTGCTAAGCGAAGAGAATATTGAATTCCGTAAAGCGGAATTGGCCAAGAGACTGGCAGCGGTCGAAGAGTTTATTAATAGCGATGACCTCTGCCGGAGCAAAACCATACTGGCCTATTTTGGCGAAAACCTTAAGGAAGATTGCGGCACTTGCGATGTTTGCCGTACTAAAAAACGCTTGCAAAAAGCGGGTAGTGAGGAATATATTAAAACACAAATTTTAAATTTAATAACAAGCCATCAGATGAGCTTGCACGAATTTGAAACAGCTGTAAACAAAGAAAGTCACTATCTAAATGTTCTTCGACTTCTTTTAAAGGAAGAGATAGTTGGTCTTAAAAATGATAAACTGGTGAAGCTATAGCCCTGGAGCTTTTACTATCTTTGAGGCCCAATCAATTAAATTCTCATGAAAAAACTTAGCCTACTTCTAGCTGTTTTCATTTTTGGCAGCGACATTCAAGCTCAAATAAATCCTAGTAATGCAATTGCTGGTACAGCTGCAGATATTCAATATTTAGGCGAAGGTTATTTAAGCCCTTTCGCAGATGCACTCTCCTATTCTACTACGAATGGTTGGTACAATACCGCAAAGGTCCGTAAAACATTGCGCTTTGAAATATCGCTTATTCCTTCCATTAGTATGGTGCCCAGTGAAATGAAAAGCTTCACAATTGACGAGAATCGTTTGCAGCAATTGGAATTGGTGAACCCTAATGATAATGTAACACCTACTGTATTTGGTTCTGAAAGCCCTGGTGTGGCTTTGCGTTATTCAAACCCCGCTTTTGGAGGATTAGTTAGTTCTCAATTCAATATGCCCAGCGGAATTGGTATAGGTGTAATGCCTATGGCTGGAATTCAAGCGGGTGTGGGTCTTCCCTTCGATTTTGAGTTAAAGGGACGTTTCTTACCCTCAAGCGGTGCCACTTTTATAGATGGGTCGAATGTGAGCCAGTGGGGGCTAGCCTTAAAGCATGATTTGCTACGCTATCTACCGAAAGGGAAATTACTACCCTTTAGTTTTTCGGCCTTCGTAGCCTATTCTAGTTTAAGTTATAGCCAAGAATTAGAGCCTGGTAGCGGAAATGATAAGGAAGTTACCCTTGATGTTAATTCCCTAATTACCCGATTATTGGTTTCTAAGAAATTGCTTTTCCTTACTTTTTATGCAGGAGCAGGTTATAATATTAATAATGCTGACGTCAATTTACTCGGCACATATGAATATATCGACCCCACTAATATTCTAAATCCCGAGCAGCAGATAAAAGATCCACTATCTTTTAGTAGTAATGAAAGTTCTGGTTTTGCTGGAAATGTTGGTATTCGAGCTAAGTTTTTACTGGTTGGTTTGGTTAGCGCAGATTACACCTTTGGAGCATTTAATGCCCTTACCTTAAACCTAGGCTTAAGCTGGGATTTATAAACATAAAGACTTTTATGCGAATTATATTTATGGGCACTCCCGCCTTTGCTGTGGAGAGCCTCAAAGTTTTACATGCTAGTAAACATGAAGTGGTTGCGGTTATTACTTCCGTAGATAAGCCCGCTGGCAGAGGACGGAAATTAAATCAATCTGAGGTGAAGCAATTTGCTTTAGAAGCCGGACTCCCTATTTTACAGCCCGTAAAGTTAAAAGATGAAGACTTTCTAAAGGAAATTAAATCTTTAAATGCCGATCTATTTATAGTGGTTGCTTTTCGCATGTTACCTGAGGTTTTATGGTCTTTACCCAAATTAGGCACTTTCAACTTACACTCTTCACTTTTACCTAATTATCGCGGCGCCGCTCCCATTAATTGGGCTATTGTTAACGGCGAGAAAAAAACGGGTGTAACTACTTTCTTTATAAATGAAAACATTGATACCGGCGAAATTCTCTTGCAAGCGGAAACCGACATTGCAGCCGATGAAGATGCAGGATCTCTGCACGACCGCTTAATGATAATTGGGGCAGAGCTCGTTTTAAAAACCGCGAACGCTCTTGAAAAAGGTGATCTCAAACCCCAAGCCCAAAGTGAAGTCCCCAATCGCAGGGAGGCTCCGAAAATCTTTAAAGATGATTTAAGGATTAATCTAAAAGATAGCACGGCTCATATTTACAACCTTATTAGAGGAATGTCTCCTTTTCCTGGAGCATGGACTATCCTTCAGACTAAAGACGGAGAGAAAAGTTTAAAGATATTTGCAAGTGAAATTTTAGAAGATATACCCTTATCCAATATCGGTAAAATTGAAATTTGGAATAAAAATCAAATCATTTTACACCTAAAAGATGGCGTATTAAGCCTCAAAGCCTTGCAAATAGAGGGGAAGAGACGCATGAATGCACAAGATTTCGTAAATGGACGCATCTTGGAAGAAGGCGCGAAAATAATTTAAACACTTGGTTACAAGCACTTTAATCGTTTAGGTTATTAACAGAAGTTTATAATTTTCAACAATTACATGCTTTTTTCGCCTGAAATGTTGGTAGATAGCGGCTTTCGGTTAAATTTGTTGGTGTTCGAGATATTTGTCTAACCAAAAAAAATTAAGAAATGAACAAAGCTGATCTAATTGATGCAATGGCAGAAGATGCAGGCATCTCAAAGCAGCCGCAAAAAAGCCTTAGATTCTTTTACTGATCGTGTATCTGCTACTTTAGCTAGTGGTGGTAGAGTTTCATTAGTAGGATTTGGTACATTCTCTACTTCTGAGCGTTCAGCACGTGAAGGTCGTAACCCACAAACTGGTGCTACAATCCAGATTCCAGCAAAAACTGTAGCTAAATTTAAGGCTGGTTCAGAGCTAAACGCAAAGCTCTAAGCACTGAATAAAATAAGAAAAGGCCTCTTTTAGAGGTCTTTTTTTATGCCTTAATGGCCCGTATGAAACGGGAATTCCCATTTAAGTCCCTCAATAATTCACTTTCAAAACCTTCAGAAACTAAAGATAAGGTTTGATCGGCCAAATATTGATTAATTTCGAAATATAGGCTTCCTCCTTGCTTCAGGTTAACTTTTGCCATTTTAACAATGGCTGCATAAAATAGCAGTGGCTCTTTCTCATCTACAAATAGCGCTAAATCAGGCTCATATTGTAAAACCCTCTCCTCCATTCCCATTTTTTGAGAAGGTGGTATATACGGGGGATTACTAATCATTAAATCATATAGTTGATTTTCTTCAAGTTGTTCGGCTAAAATACTTTTTCGCTGAAAGTCGATTTCTATTTGATTCAGCTTAGCGTTTTCTTGTGCTAATCCCAAAGCACCTTCCGAAATATCCCAAGCTTCTACCGTTGCGGTGGGGAAAACTTTCGCCATCGATAATGCGATACAGCCGCTCCCCGTTCCAAAATCAATAATTCGAGCGGGGTTTGCTTGTTTTAAGCGATAGTCTTCGCAAATCAAGGCTACTAACTCTTCGGTTTCATCGCGCGGAATCAATACATTTTCGTCGACCAAAAGCTTAAGGCCAAAAAAGTTAACCTGACCAAGGATATATTGCACTGGTTTGTTTTGTGCTAATAAATTAAGATCTGTAATTAGTCTCAATTCATGCTCAGGCTTTAGCGTAATATCACCCACTTTAATAAGGTCCAAACGATTCAGTGATAGCCTTTCTTCTATTAAAATAGTTAGGAGTTGATTGACCTCATTTGAGCTAAATTGTAACTTTAACTTTTCATGTGCAAGTTGTTTGAAATCAGATATTTTCATATAAAAAAGCCCCGCTAATGCAGGGCTAATTGATGTATTTATAAATAGCAGTTAAGCCAAAACTTCTTTCATTTTAGAACCTAAGTCTGCAGGAGAATCAACTACGTGAATTCCACATTCACGCATGATAGCTTTCTTAGCTTGAGCAGTATCTTCGCTACCACCAACAATGGCGCCAGCATGACCCATAGTACGTCCTACAGGAGCAGTTTCACCTGCAATAAAGCCAACTACTGGCTTAGTTCCGAATTCTTTAATCCATTTAGCCGCATTAGCTTCCATTTGCCCACCAATTTCACCAATCATAACGATACCATCTGTTTCAGGATCGTTCATTAATAGCTCAACAGCTTCTTTCATAGAAGTGCCAATAATGGGGTCTCCACCAATACCAATTGCTGTACTTTGCCCCATACCAGCTTTAGTAATTTGATCTACGGCTTCGTAAGTAAGGGTACCTGATTTAGAAACGATACCAATACGGCCAGGAGTAAAGATAAATGCGGGCATGATACCAACCTTTGCACCACCAGGAGTCATTACTCCAGGGCAATTAGGCCCTATTAAACGAGAATCTTTATCGCTTAAATATTCCTTCACTTTAATCATATCATTTACGGGAATTCCTTCCGTAATAGCCACGATAACTTTGATACCAGCTTCTCCTGCTTCCATAATTGCATCAGCAGCAAAAGCAGGCGGTACAAAAATAATGGAAACGTCTGCTCCAGTTTCTCTTACAGCGTCGGCTACGGTATTAAATACCGGACGATCTAAATGCTTTTGGCCACCCTTTCCTGGGGTTACACCACCAACAACATTGGTTCCGGCTTCAATCATTTGTCCGGCATGGAAAGTGCCTTCACTTCCTGTAAAACCCTGAACTATAACCTTTGAATCTTTATTTACTAGTACGCTCATTACTGCGAATTATTTTGGCAATTAATTAACAGCGCGAAAATAATAGATAATGGGCAGCATTCGCACATAAATACTAATAATTTCAATTTCCGACTGCGATTTAATACGAATGCTTTCCTTGCACCAGGGCAGAAGAAAATAATAGTGACTTAATCCTTATTGCTCGCCTCCACTTTTTTAGCAAAAAGATTCGTGAATGGCTTTGACTGCCAGTCACCAAAATACTCTAAGACTTTAAAACGGACAAACATTTCCTCTTTATACCAATCTTTTTCGCGAGTTTTCTTAACTACTTCGCGGTGTTCCTTTTGCTGATAAGCAAAATCTTGCATCGCCTCCTTTTCATTCCATATGCTAAAGGTAGCTTGTTCAATTAAGGGCCACTCGCCTATCCCTTTAGCAAAAAGCAGTGATTTTTGTTGACTAATATGCCTGGATACTGCAGGAACATTAAACCAAAAGGAGAGCATTTTTTTTGGTCTAATTGACGCACGTGTAATTACTGCCATAAAATCGCTGTCGCTAGATGCGTTTTTATTGACTTGAAAGGGATGTAAACCATTCCATGATCCTTTATACTGAATTGCTTGCAGCAAAATGTGCAATTGATGATCACTTTTCGAAAGGTTTTCCTGATGATAACTGTTCGTTTGGCGGAAACGATTAAAAGCATCTCTACTCTCCCAAACCATTAACTGTGCATAAACTTGCCAATCGGGCCAAATACTAAAACCCTCTGCAGCGCCACTTCCTAACTGTTTGTGATACTTTAGGCCTGGGGTGTTTGACAGCGCTGTATAAGCTAAACGCATTTGCTTAAAAGCCCACCACTGTTCACTCTTTTTAGAATATTTGTAAAAGCTTATACTAGTAATTTCCAAGGTCTTCTTTTTAAATTAACCGCTAAGGCTTGGCTTTGTTCCACTCTAGCTGAAATGCTTAAATAATAAATCCCGTCAATGAATTTGGAATTTTGGGATAAGCATATCCGCAAATTTGCGACAAAAAAATACCCAGATCAAAAAGACCTGGGCACTTAAAAGGTTCGAAGCGGATTGTTATTTAGGCAGATTGCTTAAAGCTTTCTGCAGCATTAAAGAATAGCACCATTCCTCCCTCTTGCACATGGTAAACTTCATCATAAATAACAGGACACAGTCCATAATTTGCAAACTCTTCGAAAGCAGTAAAATGCTTGAAACTAAAACCTAAGGCCTGCAATACTTTGCGATGTACTCTTTGAATGCCTTCACTTTTTAATTCGACAAGAATTTTACGGTTACGTCCTAAAATCCGATTGGTTTTGCGAACAGAATTCAATTCTTCACGATTCCTTTCATTGTGATAAGCATTGCGGCATGAGCCATTACAAAACTTTTTATCAGTTCTTCCAACAATGCGGGATCCACACTCTATACATGTATTCATAACAGATTAATTTTAGTTAATGTGTTAAAAGTATTTATAAAGCATTTCCAAAACATGTCAGAAAATGTACTTTCTGCATTAAATTTAGACAGATTGTGAAATCAAGGTTGCTCCTGTAGCGCTTTAAAACTCTCTATTTTTTCATTATCAATAGTAACAGATAGTTGGTAATGAATGATTTTCCATCCCTCTTTTTCCCAAGTCAAAACCGCGGTAGCGCGACAAGGCCCCATCCAAGTAATGAGTAGTTCATCGCAAATTGCGAACTGTTGATCTAGATGAACTTGCCAATTTCTTTCGCTTGCCACGAATGTCCACGCCGATTCCCTTGCGAAAGCTTTAGCCGACCATTTTCTTAAATCGTCGCGCAGCCAGCGCTCTGATTTATCGGTTCCAATATAAATAGCATCTTCACGCATTCTACCAAAAAAATCTTCGGCATTCGCTTCTGCCGCAGCAAGATGCCAAGAATCCATAAATTGATTTAAACTAACTATTTGTTCTTCGGGCATTAAGGGTTTCTCACCTTGGGCCAAAACCGCATTGGAGAAGAAAAAGGCTAAGAATAAGAGTGTTAAGGCGGGTTTATAAGTATTCATTCTTAAAAATTATTGAAGGATAGCAATTTCTGCATTAAATTTAGAGCCAAATTAAAAGTTTAGATGACAAAAAAATACATAATCTCTTACAGCCTTTTATTAGCCTCCCTTACTTTACAGGCTCAAACCGACACGAGCAGCAGTAATGACTTTGACTTTTCGGATTTTGAACTAGCGGCCCCTGCAGAAAAGGCCTTTTGCAATAATAAGGTATTAGGTCAAAGCCCAACCTCGCTTATTGGTCTATTTTATAATCTACAAGGTGGTCATCAACTGAATTCTCAGGTTTTTTATGATGTAGATGGCAATAAACTTAACAGCACTAGTGATATTAGATCAGCGCATGAAGTTTCATTATTAGGTAATTTTCCTTTGCTCTCGCGCAACAACATATTGATCAATTTAAACGCAATTTATCAGGAGCAACGTTACTCGGCGGTGGATAACCCCGAAACGAACAATCCTTTTAATCAAATCATTGAAGATGAGGTTTTAAGAAGAAGCGCCTTGATTTTTACCGTTTTCAAGCCTTTAAATGATCGCACATTTTTATTGGGGCAAATTGGCGCCGAGTTAAACGGTAATTACAGTACTGATAATCCTGAATTTGCATCTCCATTTATTCCTGCCGCCTTAATATACGGTTGGAAACCTAGCGATCGCTTGATGTATGGCTTTGGTGTATCAAGAACCTATTTAGGGGGAGCCTTAAACTACTTACCTGTGGTTTATTATTACCACACTTTTCTCAATGAGAAATGGGGAGTAGAAGCCTTATTACCAGCTAGAGCGATGATTCGCTACCGTATTAATTCTGAAAAATTACTTTCTTTTGGATACAACTTCATGGGAGCCAGTTACGGCTTAACCAATTTTGGATCTATTAGTCAAGATGTTGCGCCAAATTTTAACAGTTTGGCACAAGCCCAAGATGTGCAATTAAGACGATCTGGTATTAGAGCTGGCTTTAATTATCAGCAAGCACTGAGTGGATTTATTTGGCTGAGCGTTGAAGCAGGTTATCGCATTAACTATAGCTATAATGTAGATGAAGGCGGTGACTTTTTGCGTCTCTTAGGTGATGATACTCCTTTCTTTATGGAGAACGAGTTTACCAATCCTCTTTACTTTACCATTGGGCTAAGCTACGTTAGCCCCTAGGCATCAAGCGGAATTAATAATAATGGAATCTTAGTTTTTTGAAGCGCCTCTTCGGAGGTGCTTTTTAGTAATGCCCGCATAATAAAGCCATGCTGGTGATGACCTATTATTATTAACTCGGCCTCCAGTTTCTCTGATTGTCTTAGTAGGTTTTCGCTAACATCACCTTCTAAAATGCTAAAATCGCTTTGCACCCCTTCTTCTTTGAGGTTTATACAGAGCTGTTTTAGAAGACGTCTTTCTGCTGCTAATTCAGGCTGCTTAGAAATATGATCTGACTCTTCGAGCGGATCGTAATTAATTGGCTTAGTAACTAGCGTGCTAACATGCACAAGATGTAAATGTGCTTTAAAGGCCAAAGCATACTTTTTGGCCACCGCGAGTATTTTGGTGCTTTGCCATTCAAAGTCGATGGCGAGAACAATTGTTTTCATGCTAGCTTGATTTAAAGTGAGTTAGACCCTTAATCATTATATCAAATTATCCTAAAAATAGTGGTGTTTGGATCGTTACAGTTTCAGTTGCAAAATATATCGTTTAAACAAAGCATTACAAAAATATTTGATCTCACAATTTACAAATGGGATCAACTAATACTGCAGCTAAGCCACGTGACAAAAAAAAAGCTACCCTAAGGCAGCTTTAAATTTACTTCTTTTTTTGTAATCTAGTCCAGACATCTGTTCGACCAAAAACAGCTGTTCCCACAAAGCCTCGAACCTCTATTTTATTATCATCCATTAGTTCAATCTTACAATTGTAAGTCGTTCCATTTTTAGGATCGTAAATGGTTCCGTATAACCACAATTTTACCTCTTCGTCATACACCAAATCTTTCATTACTCGGTAGCCTTTTAACGGCGTTGATCGCAATGACTCATCTGGGTTATTTTTGTCTAGTTTGGGCGAACCATCTTCTTCGTTGGGTTCTTTTAGCCAAACTACTCGTCCATAAAACTTATTGCCAATTTTATCAATCTTCAAATAGGAGCGGCCGTCGCTGGGTTGCCATACGCCTATCAATTTATCGGCATCTTGAGACTGTGCCATTAAGGCTGGGCTGCTGAAAAGCGCAAATAAAAGAACTGCTAATAATCTACTCATGTCTTAATTCTCTTTATAATTAACAACTAACTTAATTTTAGACTTTATCGCCATTTCATTGGCGTCTCCTGATAGGTTAAGGTCAAGAACCCAGGTGCAACCACTATCTTCTAAATAAGGCTTTATGTCGATTTCCTCTGCAAGTTTCAAGTCAACAATAGCTCCTTCGGGGAGAGGGTTTAAGGTACCTAAAGTGATGAGTTCATTGTTATCGCTAACAATTTGTAAAAGAAGACTTTCTGCGATACTTTTCTCAGATGAATTCAGTGTTATTTTAGCTTCTGAAATCCCTACCGACTCTACTTGATCCGTGGTTAAACCAGCTTCTTCTATTAGTGTAATCAGGTCTTGATCATTGTCCATGGAAAGAGTATTTGCTCCTTCAAAAAGCATTTCTCCCTGTAACATTAGGTTTTTCTCTACTTCTAATTGGGCCAAATCCGCCGAGCAAGCAGCGAGAGCGATAAAGCCGAGAAAGAATATAATTTTCCGCATATTTTGATTTTTGGCTAAGATATAAGCCAGAAGTGATAATTTAAAATAAATTTTTCGGGTCTCAAACAGAGGTGAATCCAAGGCTTGGCAGTCTTTTGCAATAAAATGACCTTGATTCAAAGAAAAGTGGCTAGAAATACGAATGTTAGCCTAGTATTTTAGAACTTTACCGCGAAAGGGTTCTAACCCTTCTTGCGAAAGCAAAAGGCTCTTAATGAATAAGAGTTATTGATACCAATTTATAAATGACATTTTCGGAATTAGAATTAAATGAAGACCTCCTCGAAGCCTTAGGCTATATGAATTTTTCGGAGGCTACCCCAATCCAAGAGCAAGCAATCCCCGTAATTTTACAAGGAAAAGATATTATCGGCTGTGCCCAAACTGGTACTGGAAAAACGGCTGCTTTTGTATTACCCATCTTACATAAATTACAATCGCAAAGAAACAAAGGTATTAACACCTTAATCCTTTGCCCCACAAGAGAATTAGCAATTCAAATAGAACAGCAAATTCAAGGACTGGCCTATTTTAGTGATATCACTACTTATGCCGTTTTTGGAGGCGGAACAGGCCCCGAATGGGAAGCTGAGCGTCGGGCCTTAAGTCAGGGTACGGATATTATTATTGCCACTCCAGGCCGCTTAATAGCGCATATTCGTAACGAGTATGTACAATTAGGAGCGCTTCAGTATCTTATTTTAGATGAAGCAGATCGTATGTTGGATATAGGCTTTTACGATGACATCATGAAAATCATTCAAGAAGCGCCAAAAGAACGTCAGAGCCTGATGTTTAGCGCTACCATGGCGCCTAAAATACGTAAGCTAGCCAAAGAAATTCTCAATGATCCGTTTGAAATAAACCTTGCTGTTTCCAAGCCAGCAGAAGGTGTAACGCAAATGGTTTACATGGCGCACGAAGAGCAAAAACAAAGCTTAGCACGCCACCTTATTGCTCAATATCCCGATTTTAAAAGCATCATCATTTTCTGTTCTACCAAAAAGAAAGTAGAAAAACTAGTGGGTTCTTTGCAACGCAAGAATATGAATGTTGCGGGCATGAGTAGTGACTATGAGCAAAGTGAACGTCAACGCATCTTACAACAGTTTAAATCGCGCCAAACCCGCATCGTTGTAGCCACCGATGTATTAAGTCGTGGTATTGATATCAAGGATATTGATTTGGTTATAAACTACGATGTTCCCAATGACGCGGAAGACTATGTTCACCGCGTGGGGCGTACGGCTAGAGCGGCAACCAAAGGTTTGGCAATTACACTAATTAGTGGCGAAGAGATTTATAAATTTCGACGTATTGAGCAATTTGTAGAGCGTGAATACGAGAAATTAAACCCACCCGAAAGCTTGGGCGAAGCACCCCGCTGGGATGAGCCACAAAGCAAAGAACGTCGTGGCGGTTTTAAACGCAAGCCTCGTCCTAAGAACTCATCTGCCGGCCAGGCAAATAATGGCGGCAAACGACCATTTAGGCCAAAAGGAAAAAACCAAAGTGCCAATAAGGATAATAGCACAGGTCCTAAAACTCAATAAAAGCTTCTGTGACTAAAGCAAGCCGCTTAATCTTAATTCTTGGTGCTATTGCAGCACTTGGGCCCTTAAGTATTGATATGTACTTGCCGGGTTTCCCCGAGATGGCAAAAGACCTTGAAACGGAAATAGAGTTGCTGAGTCTGAGTCTTACCGCTTATTTTATCGGAATTTCCTTGGGGCAGATTATTTACGGACCACTACTCGATCGATTTGGCAGAAAAAGGCCCTTGTTAATTGGCTTTAGCATTTACGTTTTAGCCGCTTTAGGTTGTGCCTTTTCACCCAACATTATCACTTTTATTTCCTTGCGTTTTCTTCTCGCTCTGGGCGGATGCGCAGGAATGGTGGCCACTCGCGCTATAATAAGAGATAGTTTTCAAGTAAATGAAGTGGCTCGGGCCTTTTCCGCTCTAATTTTAGTGATGGGGGTTGCTCCTATACTGGCCCCTCTTCTAGGCGGTGTGATTTTACAAAATTTTGGCTGGCCCTATATATTCTTCTTTTTAGCAGTTTATGCACTTTTAATTCTGACTTTTTCTGCCCTATTTTTAAAGGAAAGTCATAGCGGTGATAGAACCGTGTCGCTTTGGCCAAAACAGGTTTTTATTCAGTATGGAAAAGTGTTAAAAAACCGAAGCTTCTTTGTGTATGGTTTGGCGGGTAGTGTGGCCATGGCAGCCATGTTCACTTATATTTCGGGTTCCCCTTTTGTGGTGCGTGAAGTACTAGCTTTTGATGAAATATACTTTGGCTGGATTTTCGGAGCTAATGCTATTGGCTATATCAGTGCCAGTCAAATAAACAGGCGTCTTTTAAAAAGCTATTCCACTCAGCATATTTCGCAAAGGGTATCGCTAATATTTGGTGTTCTTTCTTTAATGCTAATTCTGCAGGTGCTTTTAAATTTACCGAACATGTATTTATTCCTCTTAAATCTTTTCTTATTTCTTTCCTGCCTTGGTTTTATTAATCCTAACATGCAAGCTTTAGCGCTTAGCCCATTTTCTAAAAATGCGGGCGTTGCATCTGCTTTAGTGGGCAGTTTAAGAATGTTAAGCGGCGCCTTAGCCTCTCTTTTAATTTCGCTTTTACACAACGACACGGCTCTTCCCATGGGTTTACTAATGGGGATTTCCGGTTTAGGTTTTTTCTTTATTCTAAGATTTAGCAAAGTAGAAATTCAAACAAATTAAATGCTATGCATAACTTCTGTATTGTTACGGTTTTCCATGATATTAATCAAAAAATAAAAGGTAATACTGCTGCCGTAATTGAACTAACTATTAATCTTGAAACCGAGAACTGCGCAGCCTTAGCGGAAGAGTTTAATCAGCCAGCAACTAGCTTTATTAAAAAAGAAAAGGAAGGGCATTATGCCGTTCGGTGGTTTGCCCCAGATGGTGAAATCGGTCTTTGTGGCCATGGCTCACTTGCTATTGCTGCTTATCTACGCGAAGTGAAAGGTGAAGATAAGGCGACCTTGCATTTTAAGGATGGGATTATACAGGTAGGCTTTAATGGTGAGCACTATTTCATTTGGATAGAACCCATAGAAATAATTGAACATAAAGCGCCACCAGCAGGACTAGCAGAGGCTTTGGGTACCGGGATTGTAGACTATTTCACCACCAATAATAAAGATATTGTTTTAGTAAGCAGTGAAGATGTCTTAAAGAACTTAAAACCCGACTTCCTTGCGCTAGCCAGATTAGAACCTTTTGGATATGCCGTTTCTGCACCTGGCAATCATTCTGATTTTGTCTCGCGCACCTTTGTTCCTAAGGTACAGCAGTTGGAAGATCACGCTACTGGTTCCTCCCATGCTATTCTCACTCCTTTTTGGAGTGAACGCCTGATGAAAAGTGAAATGAAAGCGTATCAGTTAAGCCCACGTGGTGGTTATTTTATTTGCGAAATGCACCTCAATAAAGTATTACTAAAAGGCAATGCTAAAATATGGGCGCAAGGCGAGGCCCTTAAAACCTACTATTTATAAGAAGTCTGAGGCCTAATTTTTATCGAACTCAGGTTTAAACTCTATGAACTTTAAGAGCATTTTTTTCTTTAACCCTTATGGACTGGGAAATTGACAAGCACAACAGACATCTAGAAATTGCACGAGGCGATAATAACGAATTGTACCGCCTTATTCGAGAAGGAGAGCATCAGCAGCTCGATTTTAAATTTAGAATAGACAGCAGCATAAAAATAGCCCGCACCCTATCCTCTTTTGCTAACTGTGAAGGCGGCCGCCTGTTAATAGGTGTAAAGGATAATGGCAAAATTACCGGGATAAGCCCAGAAGAAGAGTATTTTATGATTGAGGGCGCGGCAGAATTGTACTGCCAGCCTAAGGTACAATTCGATTACCAAGTTTATGATGTGGAAGAGAAATACGTTTTGGTCGTCTACATCAAAACCTCAGAAGAGCGTCCACATTTTGTAAAGGAAAGCACTGGTCAACAACGGGCCTATATTCGTCAACACGATGAGAATTTTGTCGCAAATCGAGTATTGTTGCGCTTTTTACGCGATCGCAGCCCCAGTAATGAGCGAAAAAACTTAGTAGCCTATGGCCCCGCCGAACGAAGTTTATTCGATTACTTAAGTAGCAATAAAGATATTAGCGTGAGTAAATTTTCACGTTTGGCGAAAATCCCTTTAAACAAGGCCGAAAAAATCCTTGCCCTCTTTCTAAAATGGGAGGTGATCGATTTTGAAGCTACCGATAAGGGTATTCGCTTCTTTTTAAAGGATGAATAAAAAAGACCTTGAAAGTAGGATCATACATTCAAGTTACCCTCCATTAAAACTGATCCAGGTAAGGCATTATCGAAAAACTTTTTTAAGCTAATCATCTGCCTGCGAGCGCGTTTCTTGCCCCAATAACCCGCCAAAAATACAGTGATGGCAAAGAATACGGAAGCTGGAATTAACCAAAAACCCCACATATCTTTGCCCAAGGTAAACTGAGAATAACTCAAAATAAAACCGCCAAAAAGCATAATGGCAGACACGCTGTAGAGAAACATGAAAAAAGTCCATACAGCGGCAGCCGGACCAATCACCACGCGAATTATGGTTCCCTCCCCTTCTGCTTGTTCTTCAAAATTTAAGTCCATTTCGGGTGACCATAAATGCTTGATAGGCTTTTTGTAAGAAAAGATCAGGTGCCCATGCGTCCTTTTAAACTGCAAAGGCCATTTATCCGGCTCATTTTCAATGGCCTGACGTAAACTTTTGTTAAGGTCAGCTACCTTACGGACATTGCTAAATTTATAACGCGGTCTTATTTCGTATTCAGACATGAATTGTGGTTTGGTGGTATGGAGTAAAATTAGCGATAGATTTCCATGTCTGCGCGACGTGAGCAAAAAAAAGCCAATACCTTTGTGAAATAGCTTTATGCCGAACACATTTACCAAAGAATTAAGGGTTAGTCCCCAGCACATTGATGATTTACAACATGTTAATAATGTGGTGTACTTGCAATGGGTTCAAGATATTGCGGCAGAACACTGGTTCTCTGCTATTGCCAATCTAAAACTTGACGATTTAGTATGGGTGGCGCGCGATCATCACATCGAGTATTTTGCCCCTGCCCTTTTAAATGAAGAATTAGTTTTAAAAACCTATGTAGATAAAACCGAAGGCGTCAGTAGTTTTCGTTGTGTCGAGATTTTTAGGGCAAACAAAATCATTTGTAAATGCAATAGCCGCTGGATTTTAGTAGATAAAGAAAGCATGCGTCCTTGCCGTATTCCTCAAGAAATTTGCGATTTATTTTTATGAATAATACCGAAAGAATTAGTCGCGATTTAGCGATAAAAAACCACCAAGTAGATAGTGTTTTAAAGCTTTTCAAGGAAGGGGCCACCATTCCCTTTGTGGCGCGCTATCGCAAAGAACAAACCGGTGGATTGGATGAAATAGCTTTAGAAGCCATTCAAAAAAGCGAACAGTATTATGTCGAATTAGGCAAACGCAAAGAATTTATAATCAGTAGTATTACTGAGCAAAATAAGCTCGACGATCAACTTAAAGAGCGCATCCAAAACTGCTGGGATATAAAAGAGCTAGAGGATTTATACCTTCCTTACAAAAGCAAGCGAAAAACGAAAGCTGATGATGCCCGTGCCAAGGGTTTAGAGCCATTAGCTGCTCGTTTAATGAAAGAAGATCTGTACGATGTCGAAAGCTTCGCCCAGCAATTTACAAAAGGTACTGTCGCTAGTGCAGATGAGGCTTTACAGGGTGCACGTGATATTATGGCAGAATGGATAGCTGAGGGTTTACATCTACGTAAAAGCCTGCGAAGTCTTTTTCAGAGAAAGGCCATTTTAGAAAGCAAGGAAACCAAAATAGATCATTCCGACCGGGAGAAATTTCGCGATTATTTTAATTACCAACAAGAAAGTAGTCGCATACCTAGTCACCGAATGCTAGCACTTTTACGGGCTGATAAGGAAAAAATTATTCGCATTACTTGCCGACCCGAGGAAGAAGATGCCCTCTTTTTAATGGAACGCGTTCTTATTCAGGCGAATAATGAGGCTTCCAAGCAGAAGTTTCTGGCTTTAGAAGATGCCTACAAACGTCTTTTGCGGCCTTCCTTGGAGAATGAGCTTTTAAAAGACTTAAAACAAAAAGCCGACAAGGAAGCAATTGCCGTTTTTGCTAAAAATTTAGAGCAGCTCTTAATGAGTTCTCCTTTAGGATCGAAGCGAATACTGGGCATTGATCCTGGATTTAGAACGGGTTGCAAAACAGTGTGCTTATCCGAACAAGGCGATTTGCTTCACAATGAAACCATTTTTCCGCATGCCTCATCTGCCAGCGAGCTAGCGAAAGCGATGAGTAAGGTTTCGCAATTAGTAGAAGCCTATAAAATTGATGCAATAGCGGTTGGAAATGGCACGGCGGGAAGAGAAACAGAAGAGTTTTTAGAGCAAATTCAGTATCGCCGCAAGGTTAGCATTTATTCGGTAAATGAAGCTGGAGCCTCTATCTACTCCGCTTCGCCCATTGCTCGCGAGGAATTCCCCAATTATGATATTACCGTTAGAGGAGCAGTTTCGATCGGTCGTCGCCTGATGGACCCTTTAGCCGAGTTGGTGAAAATAGACCCTAAGTCTATCGGGGTCGGACAATATCAGCATGACGTTGATCAAAAGGAACTACAAGAATCCTTAGATAATACCGTAATGCGCGTGGTTAATCAAGTGGGTGTCGATTTGAATACAGCGAGTAGCCACCTTTTGCAATATATCTCAGGACTTGGCAAAAAGTTAGCGGAAGAAATTATTAGTCACCGCCAAAGCATTGGCGGTTTTAAGAAACGTTCAGAGCTAATGAAAGTTAAAGGCTTGGGCGCTAAAGCTTTTGAACAATGTGCAGGATTTTTAAGAATTACCCAGGCCGAAAATCCCTTAGATAGTACTGCCGTTCACCCTGAATCCTACCCTATTGTAAAGGCCATGTCGCAAAGCTTAAAACTTAGTTTAGAAGAGCTAATTAGAAGCAAAGATCAATTGGAGCATATTAAAGCAGCCGATTATACCGACAGCAGTTTTGGTGTGGTTTCAGTGCAAGCGATTATCGAAGAATTGAAAAAAGTTGGTCGTGATATCCGCGGCGTGGTTAAAGCCTTTTCTTTTGACCCACGTTTGCGCAAAATCGAAGACGTTCAGGTAGGGATGATATTACCCGGGATCGTTAGCAATATTACTAATTTCGGGGCTTTCGTAGATATAGGTGTTAAGCAAGATGGCTTGGTACACGTTTCTCAATTAGCCAATCGTTTTGTAAAAGACCCCTTAGAAGTAGTACAATTACAGGAACAAGTAAGGGTAAAAGTACTCGAGGTAGATGCGAATAAAAAACGTATTCAACTTTCTATTAAATTAGTGGAATAATTACTCACAATATGGAAAAGGAATTGGAGCCAGTTGAAGATAATTTAGAGCTAGTGCAAAGACGCAGCGTTAGACGATTCAAATTATCCAATGTTTTTTCTTGGATTTTAGATGGCTTCAGTATGGATTATGGAGCTTTTTATACTATCAAAAACCTTTTTTATCGTCCGGGTGAAATGGTAAGAAGCTATCTTTATCATGGCCGACTAGATTTTACCCCACCAATTAGATTATTATTAGTTACCACTACCCTAGTGTTGATTGCCTTTAAATATTCATCGGTTAATCAGTTCACTATCGAAGCACTTAAAGGTCCTGATGCAGGCCTTTCTAGTGACGAAGCTTCTATTTATATTATGAAAATGTTGGAGGATTATACCAATGTGATTCTGTGGCTATTTATTCCATGTATGGCCCTTTTTAGCTGGTTATTTAACCGAAAAAGTGGCTATAATTATGCAGAAAACTTAGTGCTGAATACCTATTACACCGTTTTTGTAAATATTATTTTTCTAATGTTTCTTACCGATAAATGGATAAACAATTCAGTATTAATGATAATTTACTTAATCTTAAGTACTTTTCATTATATGCTCTCCTTAAAGGGTATGTTTCAGCTCACTTGGATGAAGTCGTTTTGGCAAACCCTTCTTATCTTTATTATCACCTTTATTTTCTACTCGATAGGTATAGCGGTGATCATAGCTACCGTAATGATTGATTTTACTAAAACGGGTTAACCACCTAATTAAAAGGAGTTAACGTTGTGATAGGCACACGCTCTTTTAGGCGTCCTTCAATAAAAGCACGATTTAAAATACCTTCAATTAGTTTATCCTCTTCATCTTCCGTTGGAGCGTAAGGAGTTTTTAAATCTATCTTATTAAAATAGGCGATTCCGTTCCACCAAAAGGCATTCCAACCACTGCGATAATTTTTAATTAAATCATAGCTAGACATGCCTGTTTCGCGGTAAACTAATTTGGAAAGAATTTGTCCTTCATTATGAGTAAGCTTGACCATTTCATCCTCAAATTCATCTTTTAAATAATCGTTGAATTCCTTAATTAGCTTTTTGCGTTTTCTTTTACTCTTGCCTACCAAAGTAAGATTAAGACTATCCAACTTATCTCCGGCAATAACGGCATAAGGATAAACCTTCATCACCTTGCGCTTCAAAATGAAATAGCGCCTACGCGCTTCATTGCTATTAAAAGTCGGCTTATCCACTAATAAAACTTCGTCCAAAACGAAAATGGGGATAGTATCCCCATCAACAATTATGGCATCCATTATATTATTTCGATTTTTACTAGCGTACTGAACGATGCTATCTTTTTGCGCAAATACAGAACTACTAAATAATAAGGTGATGACTAATGCAAAATGCCTCATACTCTATTTGCCTTCCATTTACTTGTCTTAGCAGCCTTACCCTCTGATGGCATTGCAGCCTTATTTTCTTTGTTTCCTGCTAGTAGGTGAGCGACAATCATGGCAGCGATATCTTCATTACCAGCTGTTGTTTTATCTAAAAGCTCGGGTGAGAAATGTTTATTTACGAAATGAGTGTCAAAATTACCTGAGATAAAAGCCTCGTGTTCCATTACAAACTTCGCAAACTCCATAGTGGTGCTTAACCCCACTATTTTATAGTCTTCAATGGCTCTTATCATACGTAAGCGAGCTTCTTCACGATCTTTACCATAAGTAACTAATTTAGAAATCATTGGATCATAATAGATAGGGATATCCATACCTTCTACAAAACCATCATCAACTCGAACGCCCACACCATGGGGACGCTTGTAAACTCTTAAATTACCAATGTCGGGCATAAAGTTTTCACGGGCATTCTCGGCATAAACGCGCACCTCAATGGAATGTCCTTGGATTTTAAGATCATCTTGGCTAAAAGAAAGTTTTTCACCACGCGCAACTCTAATTTGTTCTTTCACGAGATCGATACCGGTAATCATTTCTGTAACGGGATGTTCAACTTGCAGGCGCGTATTCATTTCCATGAAATAGAAATTGTGTTGCTCGTCCATTATAAACTCGACCGTTCCAGCACCAATATAGTCGCAAGCACGCGCTACATCTACTGCCTTTGCTCCCATTTCCGCTCTTAACTGCTCACTAATTATGGCCGATGGGGCCTCTTCAATTACCTTTTGGTGACGGCGCTGAACCGAGCATTCTCTTTCGAATAAGTGAACCATATTGCCATGAGTATCACAAAGTACTTGTACTTCAATATGGCGCGGAGAGGCTACATATTTTTCTATAAAAACGGCGCCATTACCAAAAGCACTTTTCGCTTCAGAAATAGCTGAATGAATTTGCTCTTCCAGCTCCTCCTCTTTTTCTACAATTCGCATTCCTTTACCACCACCACCAGCGCTAGCTTTAATTAAAACTGGAAAACCAATTTCTTTACAAATATCGATGGCTTCCGCAGGGTTTTCCACGGCGCCTTCTGTACCAGGTACTAGAGGAATATTAAAAGCTTTAGCAGCCTCTTTGGCGGAAAGTTTGTCCCCCATTATTTTCATAGAATCAGCGCTGGGGCCAATAAAAGTAATACCTGCATCTTCTACTGCCTGTGCAAAAGCCCCATTTTCACTAAGAAAGCCATATCCAGGGTGAATCCCATCTACCTTGAGTTTTAAAGCGAACTCGATAATTTTATCTCCTAAGAGGTAACTTTGTGAAGAAGGAGCTGGCCCTAGTAATACCGCTTCATCGGCATATTTTACATGGGGTGAGTTTCTATCAGCCTCGGAATAAACCGCCACAGTAGAAATTCCCATTTCCTTAGCCGATTTCATAATGCGCAAAGCAATCTCTCCTCGGTTGGCAATAAGTATCTTGTTCATGGATTTTTAGTTTAGTTAAGCTAAATTACTGATGAAGGCCAGAATATCCCTATTAATCCCCGAATATTTTTGGTGAATTTCCCTCAATACGGCTAGTTCTAAAGGCTTGAATATTTGTTGTTTCGATAACTTTCCAACAAAAATTTTACGTTGATACTCTATTTTCTAGGTTTGGATATTTAAAAAGTGTCTAAAAAAGTAGCTAACTTTACGGAGCTAACTAGAGAAAATGCAAATTTTACATATAGAGGATAATAAAGGCGACCGCGTCTTAGTGTCCTCGCTGCTACGAAACTATTTGCCTGAATGGAAGGTCTTACAGTTTGAAAGCATCGCAAAAGCCCAAACAAGCTTACAAAATCCTCAGTCTGAGAAACAGATTATTCTTTTAGACCTTGGCTTACCGCCTTATTTTGGTTTAGGTGCCTTGATTGAGTTAGTTAATTGGAATCTCGATCAGCCCATTGTCGTGCTTACTGGTACTGACAATCCAAAATTGGGTATCGAAGCGCTTAAATTGGGCGCACAAGACTACCTAGAGAAAAATAAGCTGCACGGAGATCAGTTAAAACGAGCCATTGAATACTCATGGGAACGTTTTGATTTAAATCAGCAATTGGTAGCGGCTATTCATACGAAAGATCGTTTGTTCTCGATTATTGGCCATGACCTCAGATCGCCTCTTGCAGGAATTTTAAGCTTGGTAGAATTTATTAAAGGTGAAGGCCCTGAAATCCAAAGGGACGATTTAAACAATTATTTAGACTTAATTCATAAATCCACTTTAAAAGCTAATAACCTACTAGTCAATCTATTAGACTGGTCACGATTACAATTAAACAAGCTACCTTTCGAGCCAAAAGAACTTAGCGTGAAAGATTCCATTGATGAGGTTTTGGATGTTTTAGGCTCTAATCTTAATGCTAAAGGAATTAATCTTGTTCTAAATTTTAATTCTAAGGATATCATAGTAGCGGATCCGAAAATGCTTGCTTGTATTATTCGAAACTTGCTCAGCAATGCCATAAAATTTAGCCATCACAATGGCACTATTATCATTTCTGGTGAAAGCTTAGAAAGTGACTATGTTTTAAGCATACAAGACTTTGGTATCGGTATTCCTGAGAAAATGCTGGAGAATTTATTTTCGGGCATAACCACCGTTGGCAGACAAGGAACAGCGGGGGAAGCTAGTACTGGTTTAGGCTTAATGTTAGCGCAAGGCTTTAGTAAAAGACATGGTGGGTCCATCGATGTGAAAAGCCGAAATGCAGAGGGTAGTACATTTAGCTTAAAGCTCCCTTTAATGTTTATAAAAAACTGATTTTACACTAAAAAAGTTGTTGTGTCTAAAAAAATAGAAGTCAAAGAAATTAATCAAATGTATGTTTTAGCGGTTGCTTCTTCGGCTGGTGGACTTGAAGCTTTAACCAACTTATTCGCACATTTACCTGAAAAGGAAAATGTTAATCTCGTTATTGTGGTGGCCCAGCATTTAAGCCCAACCCATAAAAGTCACATGGTAGCTTTGCTTTCTAAAGCTTCACGTTGGCCTATAAATGAAGCCGCGCATAATACAAAGTTAGCGACTGGAAACATTTACATAACGCCACCTGATCGAGATATAATAATTAAGAAAGGGCGGATTTTACTAAGTAAACCTAGTTCCAGTATTGGTCCTAAACCTTCCGCTGATTTACTTTTTAGCTCTATTGCCGAAAATTATAAAGAGCAAGCTATTTCTCTTGTATTATCCGGTACGGGAAGAGACGGCTCGATAGGTATCATTGACATAAATAAACATGGAGGATTTATTCTTGTACAAAAGCCACAAACTGCTGCCTATGATGGTATGCCTAAGGCAGCTTTAGAAGCTAAACTTCCAACTAAAATTATTAGCACCCCTGAAATCGGTGAAATTTTAGAGCTAATTTGTTCTGGAAAAGGAGAATATCTCAAGGTAAGCGAAAAAAGACCAAATAGTGAGTTACCAGATCTAGATAAAATATTTGATCTGCTGCAAAAGAAATCAGGGGTAGATTTTAGTCATTATAAGTTCAGTACCATTCAACGTAGACTCGAAAGCCGACTAAATATTGTAAGAAAGGGAAATCTCACTGAGTACGTTTCATACATCGAATCTAATCCTAGCGAGATAAACGAACTTTTTAATCATGTACTAATCGGTGTTACCAATTTTTTTCGTGATCCATTTGCCTTTGAGGAATTAGAAAAAAATCTACGGGAACTAATTTCAGCTAAGAATGAAAAAAATCTGCGCATCTGGCATCCAGGCTGTGCATCAGGGGAAGAAGCTTATAGCATAAGTATCTTATTACATGAGATTTTAGGTAAGGATATCGTAGAATGGAATATTCAAATATTTGCGACGGACATAGACGATGATGCTATTGCGCGAGCACGCCGAGGCAGGTTTGCCATTACCGCCATCGAGCTAATGGATTCAACCTTGGTTAAAAAGCACTTTATTCAGCATAATGACTTTGTTGAAGTAAACAAAAAACTTCGGAGTATAATTTTATTCTCAAGACATGATCTAACCAGCAACCCACCTTTTTTAAAACTAGACCTCATTAGCTGTCGAAATTTACTGATCTATTTTGACGCAGAGCTGCAAAAAAGGATCATTCCCATTTTTCATTATGCCCTAGAAGAAAATGCTTTACTTTTTCTAGGTAAGTCTGAAACTTTAGGTGTGCATAGCGATCTATTTGATACAGTTAGTAAAACTCATAAAATTTGGCGCCGCAAAAGCGGAACTAGTTCTGCATCACCCAACTTCGCACCTACGCAGATTAATTCTTCTCTAAAATTGCGGAAAAATCGGGTTAGCTTCGATAATAAAACTATTCCCGAAAGAGTCGAAGAAACTTTGTTTTCTAGCTTCGTTCACCCTTATGCTGTTATTAACGATAGCTATGAAATTCAGTATGTTTCAGGAAATGTAAAGAGCTTTCTGCAATTCAATCCTGGAGCCATGTCTTCCAATATATTAAAGCAATGTAAGAAAGAGATTGAGCTATCTTTAAGCCAGACTATTCAACGAGCCATTAAAACTTTAGAGACTGCAAATAGTGCTCCTCGACAATTAAAAAACGAAGATAATTTTAAGCTCTTCCGTTTTGTAGTCCATCCTATGCTTCACTTTAAAGAAACACATTTTCTAGTAATCTTTGAAAGCATCGAAGTTGATTATCAATTAATTAGTGCCGAAAAAGTTACGAATCAAGATTTCGAAAATATCCGCATATCCGAATTGGAGTTGGAACTCGATTCTACCCGCGAGCATTTGCAGAGTTACATTGAAGAATTAGAAACTTCAAATGAAGAAATGCAGGCACTTAACGAGGAAATGCAAAGCACCAATGAAGAGTTACAAAGTGTAAACGAAGAACTAGAGACAACCAATGAAGAACTGCAAAGTACGAATGAGGAAATGCAGATTGCTTACCAAGAATTGCGCGATATCCACGAACTGATCAAACTTAAAGAAAGGGAGATGGAAAAAGCCAATAAGGAATTAGAAAGCATCTTAGATAATGACTTACAGGGATTTATACTTTGTACCGAGCATTTCGAAATTTTACATTTTAATAGATATGCTAAAAAAGTATTAGATGAAATCAGCTCACAAAAATTAAACAAGCTAAATGGCTTACTATCTTTTCTTCCTAAAGATTGGGTCGGGGAATTCATCGACCTTGTAAAACAGAGTCTTAAAAATGGTCAAAATGCCCAAAAGCAACTTTCTATAAAATTAAATCAAGGCTACGTGCGCCACTTTTTGGTTTCTTCCAATCCTATAAAGGTAGAGAAAAGTGAAAAGGCATATTTAACCATTAACTTAATTGAAAAAACGGAGGAAATTAGCTTAAACCAGCACCTTGATCAAATAAACACCCTACTAGACCAAGTGAGCGATGTTGTGAAAATTGGAGGCTGGGAATTAAACATTGAAACTCACCAAACTACCTGGACTAAAGGAGTTTACGATATTCATAAAGTTGACGAATCTTTCCATACTAACCTAAATAATGGTCTAAAATTTTATAATGACCAAGATCAACAAGAGCTTAATACTCTAATTAATAGAACCATTAGAACAGGTAAGGGATTTTCAAGCATTTTTAAATTTACGGATGCCGAAAAAATAGAAAAAATTGTAGAGGTTAAAGGTTTTCCGCGCTTTCAAGACAGTAAAATGATTAGTATCTGGGGCACAATCCAAGATATCACCAATTATGCAGAGCAGGAGAAAAAACACGCAAGGCTCAATTTGGAATTGTTAAGATCAAATAAAGAATTGGAAGATTTTGCTTATGTTGCTTCCCATGACTTACAAGAACCTTTGCGGATGATCTACAGTTTCATAGAAATTCTTGAAGAGCGCTATCAAAAGGCCTTTGATGAAGAAGGACAGCAATACCTAGGTTTCATTACTGATGGAGCGCGAAGAATGCAGGCCATGTTAAGTGATCTCTTAAGCTACAGTAGAGTCAATACTAACGATGAAGCCTTTGATACCATCGATTTAAATCAACTTGTTAAAGACGTTCTCATTAATTTTGAGGATATAATAGCTTCAAAAAATGCAATTATCAATATAGATAAGCTCGAATCGATAAAAGGTAATACCTCCCTAATCAGTCGATTATTTCAAAATTTAATTTCTAATTCTCTCAAATACTGCACCAGGGTACCCAATATTTCTATTTGGAGTACAATAGATAATAATAAAATTTTCATTTATTTAAAGGATAATGGTATAGGTATAGAAAATTCTCAATTCGAACATGTTTTTGGAATTTTCAAACGTCTTCACACCGCTCAAGAATATCCAGGAAGTGGCATTGGCTTGGCCATTTGCAAAAGAATAGTGATGAAGCACCACGGAAATATCTCAATAGAATCGAGTACTTCAGAAGGTAGCGTATTTCAAATCGAATTACCTTTTAATGGATAAGAGAAAATTTCTAATCGTGTCGGTAGACGATAATCCTGGTGATACACTTTTAATTAATCGTGCACTATTAGAATCAGGATTTAATACCGATTTCCAAAGTTTTGAAACTGGCAGAGCCTTTTTAACCTATATTTATAATTGTGAGATTTCACCATCTCTAATAATACTCGATATTAATATTCCCATAATCAATGGTTTTGATCTTTTAAATATTTTAAACAAAGACCCTATTATGGCTAGAATTCCTAAAATTGTACTGAGTAGCTCGAGCAATCCTAACGACGTTTTTGATTCTTACCTTTTAGGTGCAAATTGCTTTGCGATTAAACCTCTAAGTTACGGGCAACTTAAAGCTTTAATTGCCCATATTATAAATTTTTGCTTTAACCCTTTACCTTTCCCTTACAATCGTATTAAATATGTCCCTCTCAATATATCACATAGAAGATAATTTAGGCGATCAAGTAATTGTCAAAAATTATTTAACTTCCTTAAAAAGGTGGGAATATCGTTTAGTCGCTTTTAATCGCCTTGCTACGGCGCTGGACCAATTAAAAACAGATATCCCAGACCTTATACTGCTCGATCTTTCCCTTCCAGACTCTACTAATCTTGAAGGCCTACGCAGCATTATGGCCCTTAACTCCAAGCTCTGTGTAATTATACTTACCGGAAACCTTAAAAAAGAACTCGGTTTTGAAGCTATCAAATTGGGGGCGGAGGATTTTCTTAACAAGAATGACCTTAATAAGGAAACTTTGGAAAAAGCCATTGGCTTTAGTTTGGAAAGATCAAAGCTCAAGCAGGAAAACTTAGTTTTAAAGCGAGATCTATTCCTTAACAATTCACGATTAAATAGTTTTGATGTTGTAAATTTTGCTTATGTAGTTAGAACCGATATCAAAGGGAATTATACCTATGCCAATAATCTATTCACAAAAACCTTCCTAAAACCTAAAGAAAACCTAATAGGTAGCAATTCTTTAAAACATATTTATGAGGGTGATCATCCTGCTGTTTTTAGTACCGTAGAACTTGCTATGGCTAAACCAGGACAAGTATTTACGATTAAATTACGTAAGCCTTTATTGATTCCGGGAATCTTAAAAACAACCATTTGGGATTTTGTAGCTTTAACAAACGAGAGTGAAGAAATAGTTGAAATTCAATGTACCGGCTATGACCTGACTGAACAAAGTGAAAGCCAACTTGAAATACTGCGCATTAGAAGAGAAAATGAACTTATACTTAGAAATAGTAGCAGCCTAAGCCTTATTTTAAATTCCGACTTTATTATTGAATATGAAATAGGTGAAATTTCAGGACTATTTGGATCTAATGATTCTTTGATTGGAAAAGACTTTGAATTATTCATACACTTAGAGGATCTAAATATCTGGAAGTCTTTCACTAATAAGTTCTTATCATCAAAAGTCGAAAGTTCATCTTTGAATTTAAGAATCAATAGTAATAATACTATCAATTGGGTTAATTTATCAATAAATAGTATTGATAAAAGCCGCATAAATGTTCGTTATACACTGATTTTAAAAAATATTAACAAGGAACATGAACAAGAAGCTAACATTCTTTACAATGAAAAAAAATATCGAGCTCTTTTTGAACACAATCCTAGCATAATAATCACGTCCGACTTTATCACAGGAAAGATCCTTGAAGTTAATCGTGCTTTTGAAAAAAAACTTAAGTATAGAAGCAAGGAAGCTGTCGATAAAACGATTTATGACTTACTAATTTGGCCTAATGTAAATGAGCTTAATGATTTTATCGCTCAATTAGCAGCAAAAGGTGAACACAGAATTGCAAATAGTTTATTAGTATCTCGTGATGGTAATAAACGCCATGTAAATGTCAATGGTATTGTTATCAATCTTAATGATCATCTACTTAATATTATTATTGCCGAAGACATTAGTAAAGAAGTAAGTTTAAGTGATCAACTAAAAAGTCAAGAAGAAATTTACAGAGCATTGGTAAATAACTCAGACAACCTGTATCTAGTGCTAACCAAAGACTTACGGTTAATCTTCACCAGTCCTCAACTCAGTCTTTTAGATTATAATTACAAAAACCTGATTGATCATAATCTATTAGAGTATATTAACTCTAAAGACCAAAAATATATTGAAAAAACCGCATTAAAAGCTTGGAAACTAAAAAGTGAAAAAGCGACAATTCTAGAGCCTTTTAAAATTATAGATCGTGCGGGTGTGCACAAATGGTTTAACGGTAAAATAAGTTACTTAACACACTTCCCTAATCAGCCAGAAGGCGTTCTGGTTTTTTACCTTAAGGATATTAATACTGAATACCAACTGTCAAAAGAAAAAAATGCTCTGCACGAGCAAACACTTGAAGTTCTTGGTGATTTGGAATACTATAAAAAGATACTAGACAAGCACGCCTTAGTAGCGATAATTGACACCGATGGGAAATTTCTAAATGTTAATGAGTATTACTTAAATACCAATGGCTACAGTTCTCAAGAATTAGTTGGGCAAAGTACAAGGCTTCTTAACTCTAACTATCACTCGAAAGAATTTTACCAAAATTTGTGGCAAACAATACAGGCCGGTGAAATTTGGCAAGGTGAATTTAGAAATAAGCGCAAAGACGGAAGCCTATATTGGTCTAAAACGACTATCGCTCCTAGGATTGATGAAAACACGGGAAAAGTTATTAACTACATTAGTATTCATACTGATATCAGTGAGCTAAAAGATACTCAAGAAAATCTTAATAAAAGTAAAACAAACCTACGTAACACTTTAAACAGCATTAAAAGTGAAGTTTGGAGTGTAGATATAAATTATAGGCTTAGAACTTATAATTTAAATTTCAAAAACAATTTTAAGGATTTTTTCAATTATGATATCCATGAAAAGGAAAATATGTTAGAAATTCCTGTACTCCCTTCTGAGGTTATAGCAAAATTTAAAACGCGATACCTGAAAGCATTTAAAGGAATTACAGACACGTACTACGATAGCTACTTCAATCCAATTACTGGAAAAAATCAGCAATATGAGGTAATCGTATTACCCTACATAAACAATAAAAATGAAGTATCAGGAGCCACGGTATACTCTCAGGATATTACCGAAAGAAGAGAAAATGAAAGTAAACTGCGCGAGCTACTAATCCGTTTTGAATTGGCAACTAAGTCTAATAGCATGGGAATATGGGATTTAGATTTAAAGACAAATTCACTTATTTGGGATCAAAATATGTTTGATCTCTATGAAATGAATGAGGATGAAGGAACTAGCTGGAGAGCTTGGATGAGTAGAATGTCTGAAACAAGTTATGAGATTTTCAATTCTGAATTCACTAAGGCTCTTGTTAAAAACGAAAACTTTGCAACCAATTTTAAAATTAAAATTGCGGATGGATTTAAGTATATTTCCTCCTTAGCAAGGATAATTCGAAATATAGATGGGACCGCTGTAAGAGTCGTGGGTTTAAATTGGGATATAACAGATACCGCCAATTATGAGGAAAAATTAAAGCATTCACTGCACGAAAAAGAAAATATACTAAATACTATTAATGACGGCTTTATTATTTTTAATAATAATTTAGAAATCGAAAGTATTAATAAATCAGCCTGTAAAATATTAGATATAAATCAAAAGGATGTTATCGGCAAATCTTTATGGGAAAAGGAAACAGACAAGGCTAATTCTAGTTTCTATGCCACGATAAAACATTCCTTGGAAAGTGGAGAAATAGGCCACATTGTAGGTCAAGATAGAATTTCAAACAATTGGATTGACGCAAGTATTTACCCTCAAGAAAAGGGATTAGTAATCTTCTTCAAGGATATAAGCATCGAAAAAGAACGAGAGTTTGAGTTGGAAAAACTTAGAAACAATCAAGCGGCTTTAATAAATACAACCCAAGATCTAATCTGGTCTATTAATACTGATTTTGAAGTCATTGCCTTTAACAAACAATATGGTCAGCATCAGCTTTCCATTGGTAATACTAATCCTCAACCAGGCAAGTCAATCTTAAGTAATCACTCCGACCCTACGAGCGATTTTTGGAAGCGTCGTTATGAAAAAGCATTACAAGGCCAAATTATCGAAGAAACTATTCGCGAAAATAATTTAAGCTTTTCGGTTTCCCTCTACCCTATCATAGATAGCCAAAATGCAGTTGAAGGAGTAGCATGTTATGCACGCGATATTTCGGAAACAGAAGCTTATCTTACTACTATCGAAAATCAAAATAACGAATTGAAAAACATTGCCTGGATGCAATCACATATCGTTAGAGCCCCAGTGGCGCGAATTTTAGGCTTGATAGAACTTATTTATGATGAAAAACTTGCCGTTGACCATGACTTGAAGGGCTATTTGCAAAGTATCGACATGTCGGCCAAAGAATTAGACAACATTATAAAAAAGATTACGGAAAAAACCTATTCAGCCAAAATCAAGGGAATCTAAATTACCTTTGCGCCATGAGAATGGAAGACACTATTTGCGCCCTTTCTACCCCGCAGGGAATGGGAGCAATTGCAATGGTAAGGGTATCGGGACCAGAAACTTTTAGCATTTTAGAGGATATCTTCAAACCTTTTAGCGCACGCCACAATATTGGCGAAGCCAAGGCCTACCAAAATCTTTTCGGAAAAATCCAAAATGGCGAGCATACGGTCGATGAAGTGATGCTATCCGTTTACCGCGGCCCCAATTCTTATACCGGCGACGATGTAGCGGAAATTGCTTGTCACGGCTCGCTCTATATTCAAGAACAAATAATCCGTCTCTTATTGGCCAAAGGCGTCCGTTTAGCCGACCCGGGTGAATATACTTTGCGCGCCTTTATTAACGGAAAAATGGACCTTTCACAAGCCGAAGCCGTAGCAGATCTTATAGCTTCCGAAAATAAGGCTTCCCATCAAGTGGCTTTGCAACATATGCGTGGTGGCTTTTCCCAGGAAATTAAGGCCCTACGAGAAGAACTCATTCAATTTGCTGCCCTAGTTGAATTGGAATTAGACTTTTCAGAAGAAGATGTTGAATTCGCCGATCGTCAGAAATTAGAGGATTTGGTTAATCGCATTAAAACTGTACTTCTGCGCCTTATCGAGTCCTACGATACGGGCAATGTTATTAAAAACGGGGTTTCGGTGGCCATTGTAGGCGCACCCAATGTGGGTAAATCCACCCTTTTAAACGCGCTTTTAAACGAAGAACGCGCCATTGTAAGCGCCGTGGCCGGTACCACCCGCGACAGTATTGAAGATACCATTCAACTCAATGGAATCAGCTTCCGCTTTATCGATACCGCCGGTATTCGCGAAACCGAAGACGAAGTGGAAAGTATTGGTATTGAACGCACTTTCCAAAAAATTGAGCAAAGCGAATTAGTCCTTTACCTAATTGATGGTAGCCGCTCTGAATTTAAAAATCACCAAGCGCTTATTCAGGAGGAACTACAAACTTTGAAGGAGAAATGCCTCGATAAAAAACTGCTGCTGGTAATCAATAAAGAAGACCTTGCCGATAAGGCCCTTATTGCAGAAAGTCTTGGAAATGAAGACTATTTATACATCGCCGCCAAAGAGAAACAAGGCCTCGAAGCGCTAATCCTTAAACTCACCAAACTCTTTAACTGGCAAGAGCTCGCCGCATCTCAAACTATTGTCACCAATGCCCGTCACTTACAGGCCTTGCAACAAAGTTTAGACGATATCTACCGCGTAATCGACGGACTAAAGGACGATTTAAGTGGCGACTTATTAGCCTTTGAAATTCGCGAAGCCTTACAGCATTTGGGCAGCATTATTGGCGAAGTGGACGTGGATAAAGATATTTTAGGCGCCATTTTTAGCAAGTTCTGTATCGGAAAGTAAACTTCTTTATAGGTTATTTTGGGCCTTCCCCTGCGGGTCGCGCTTTACGCTGCAAGTCCTCGCTCGTGCCTCGCTGTGGGCTTTCCGCTGCAATCGCTAAGGCGGGGCCTCAGCCAATTCTAAAATACCTATTTTTAAAACCCAATAAGAAGCTGACAACCTTAGTTCGGCGAACAACTATAGTTTCCGATTTCAAGAAAAGGAAAAGACTTGTAACCTCTTATTAAAAGCGTTTTGACACAAACATTTTTGCAACTATGGCCTGTAAACCGAGAATTTTCAGCCTTATTCCTTCTCGCCTTTTTTCCTCTATTGGAATTGCTATCTTCTTACTCGCTTCACAAGGGTCATTGGCTCAATACAATTTACCCAAATTCTCCATCTTAGTCGAAAATGACATCCGCAGTATTCGCCTGAGTAAAGTCGCACTGCGCCTAGAAAACAAAATGAATCAGGATTTAGCTTTAGACTCCGTCGATCATACACCCTTCCCTCTAAATACCTTTTTTATTAACCCGCAAGGTTGGATCGATTCTGTTTACTTCTACCCTACGGCCGCTGGTTATGATAAAAAGGGTATTTACAACCGAAACCCAGATGGGACCTTATTTGAAACAAAAATCATCACTGCCTCAGGAATTATTGAATCACGCTCTCTACTAGAAAAAGCCCCCAACAACGAATGGTATTTACGGCGCTGGGAACAAGGACAATTAAGCATGGAAATGCGCAGTACGGCCGATAGTATTACTTACCAAAGCATCCGACATCAGTCTTGGCAACCTAAGCATCTTTATATCATCGAATCTTTTAATTTTGAGAAGGATCTAAAAAGTGAAACTTGGTATGAAGGACAAGAAATAAGAAGCCAAAAAAACTATCAGTGGATAAGCGAAAAGGGGGTTCCTAAGAGTTTTCTTTATAGCAGTTTTCGAAGAGCGGAAGGAACAAACCCAGAAGAAAATGAAAGAGCGGAATTTCCGATAGATGAAGAAGGAAATGCCATTAACGAGCGTAACGGCACCATTTTCGATCCCTTCCGAAACGAAAATTTCTACTCCCGACACGAGCGATTCATGGGTATTAGCAATCCCTTCCAAAGCTATTTTACCGAAGATAGTCTTATAAAAAAACAAGAGATTTCAGAAGTATTTACTTTTGATGGCACCATGATGATTTACGAATATGTAATGGACTACCGCTCAAATTAAACTGGACCTTTTATCACATGCCCTATCTTTAAAACTTGAAACACAGATTCTACGCTAAAAATCAAAGGGAACAAACTAAACTGCAAGCTCTAATCGCAGCGGTGGCATTTGTCATAGTGGTTCAAGCTGTTGTAGTAGCAGGGGTCAGTAAAATCTATTTAATTGCTGACTTAATTCCCTTCCTGATGCTAGGAATAGACTCGCGGGTCTATTTGACATTTTCTTTTACCAAAAATCAACCGTCCTTTCCTAAATTGAGCGCATCAAATACATTTGAAACAAAACTAGCTGATCTCGCTCTGCGCAAAGCGTACTTTAACCAGCTAAAAAGCCGCCTTAAAAAATAAGCTGCAAATTGAAATAGCAAAATAATGATAAAAAACCTGTTTACCTTTTTACTCTTATCTGCCAGCCTTATAAGCCAAGGACAAAGCAACTTGGATTCACTTTATCGTATTTGGGAAGACGAAACTAAATCTGACTCTCTTCGACTGCAAGCTTACAAAACCTACATCTGGGATGGCTTCCTTTATTCCCAACCCGATAGTGCCTTAATATTATGTGAAGCAATGTTAGATTTTGGTCAAACACAACAGTTCCCAAAAGCTGTAAACCAAGCCTATACCTTACAAAGCATTGCTTACGACATCCAGGGAAATTTTGAAAAAGCCATGGAACTGGCCGAAAAATCCATCCAAGCTAATAAAGCCATTGGCAATAAAGCAGGAGTTTCTGAAGCAGAAATTGTGATGGGGGTCACCCTAGAAGAGCAAGGCCTTTATCCCGCTGCATTAGAACATTACAACAAGGCCCTTGCTATAGACGAGGAAATTAATAACCGGGAAGGAATGGCCATGAGCCTCAATAATATCGGTAATATTTTCAACAATCAGGGAGAAACCACGCGTGCTTTAGAAAGTTACCAAAAAGCCTTAGCTATCGATGAGGAACTTGGTGTAAGTCAAGGAATAGCGACTGAACTTTCTAATATTGCTGGCATATACTTAGAACAAGGCGATGTAGAAAAAGCCCTATCCTACTATGAACGGAGTTTGAAATTAAATGAGGAAATTGATGATCAATTTGGGATTGCATCAACATATCAAAGTATCGGCTTTTTGTATCAGCAAGAAAATGACGATTTACTGGCTTTAAGCTATTTTAAAAAAGCATTAACATTAGCACAAAAAATAGGAATACCGCAAGAAATAGCCAATATTAAGAATAATATTGGTTCCACATTTTTGCATCAAGGCGATGTTAAACAGGCTTTAAACTACTGCCGTTCTGCCTATAAAATAGCTAAAGATATTGGGGCCATTACTATTCAATTGAGCTCATGCAATTGCCTCTATTTTTCCTATAAAGATTTGAACGATAAAAACAATGCCCTAACTTTTCTAGAAGAAGTGTCCATATTAAAAGATAGTATTTTTAACGAGGAGAACACCCGCAAATTAACTCAAGTGCAAATGCAGTACGACTTTGCTAAAAAGGAGGCCGCCACTCAAGCCGAACAAGAGAAAAAAGATGCCATCGCCCGAGAAGAGCTACAAGGCCAAAAACTGGTGCGAAATGGATTTATCGTGGGCTTTTCCGTAGTCCTACTTTTTGCAGGAGTGTTTTTAACGCAGCGAAACCGCATCGGTAAAGAAAAACAACGCAGCGAAGAGCTACTTCTCAACATTTTACCCGAAGAAACAGCCCAAGAGCTGAAGGAAAAAGGTCGTGCTGAAGCAAAACATATTAACCATGTAACGGTACTTTTTACCGACTTCAAAGGTTTTACTGCTATGAGCGAAAAGCTTAGTCCTGAAGAATTAGTAAACGATCTACATCTTTGCTTTTCACTCTTCGATAAAATTTGTGAGAAATATGGTGTAGAAAAAATTAAAACTATTGGTGATGCGTACATGGCGGCTGGTGGACTACCCTCTCCTAACCAAACGCATGCTCTAGATGTGGTGAAGGCCGCCTTAGAAATGGCCGAAGCCGTGGAAAGCGGGAAAATCAAGAAAATAGCTACAAACCTGCCCTTTTTTGAAATACGTATAGGTATTCACACTGGGCCCGTTGTTGCAGGCATAGTGGGAGTTAAAAAGTTTCAATACGACATTTGGGGGATACCGTAAATATGGCTAGCCGTATGGAAAGCTCTGGTGAAGTAGGAAAAGTAAATATCAGCTGCCACTATCAGTTAATTAAAAATGATCTGTATTTCAAATTTCATCACCGTGGGAAAATTGAAGCTAAGGGAAAAGGGGAAATGGAAATGTACTTTGCGGCTAAAGCATAGCACTAGCCTCAGTCATCGTCCTCTTCACCTCCACCTAATTCCAAAGCTTGCACTGTTTGAATCGCATTCCCAGCGATTCCTTTAATCGAGCCGTACATGTCTATGGTATTGCTCACCACTTTGTCAATTTGCTTATCACGTTGTTTCCAAATGCGCTGCATACTGCGTTTTTCGCTTTCCAAATCAGCCTTCATCGTAGTAAAGCCTTAATTATAGCATCAATCTGCATGCGGAAGGTATTGCTCGTTAAGAAGTCATAAAGCATATTCATCTTGTCGCCTTTATTCTCTTGCGAACTAATTGCTAAACTCAGTTGAATCACAGATTCCCGCAATACCGCGCAAAGACCTTTAAACTCTTGGTAATTGCAGATCCAAACGCCATCTACAATGCCCATTCGGTCCATATTACTGGGCATGGCCTCGGTTACCAAAACACCTACATCCGCGCCTTTATCGCGCATGTCAGCCTTAAATTTTTCGATCCAACTACTCTGAAAGTCCTTGGTGCGCTTGCTTTCGTAATAAATTTTACCACAATTCTGGCGGTTACGCGTATTCACGATTTGCAAACAATCTGCCCTGCGCGCGCCTCTTTAATCTCACCAATACTATCCAGCGGAAACTGGCTGGCTAGCCATTCTTCTATCGCCAATTCTTGCACCTCGCCTTGCATTTGCATCGAGCCCTGCTCCTGCTTGCGCTTCATCTCTTCGGTAAGCTTTTTCTGATCTTCCAGTTGCTTTTGCAACTCTTTAAACTTAAGCTCATTACGATCTTCCTCTGCCTTGCGAATCTTATTCTTTTCCGCTAAAAGCATTTCGTTTAACTCTTGCGCTTCGGCCTCTACCGCTTCCTTAACTTCCGAATTTTCTCGTTTTAAACGTTCAATTTCGGCTTTGCCTATTTACCCTTCTTTTACTTGAGCACTTTTCTCATTTAACTCTTTTTGCAAAGCCTCTAATGTTTCACCCTGCTCTTCCAGTAGCTGTCTCTTAAGCTTCTCCTCAATTTTACTGCGCTCCAGCTTTAATTGTTTTTTTACCGCTCCTTCTTTTCCCTCTCGCTCCTTTTGTTAAGCCTACCCTCAAAAGCTTCCTTAGCTGCAAAGTTAAGCTCTTCTCTTGCTGCTCGTATTTTTGACGTTCATCCGCGAGTTGTGATTGATATTTCTTTTAATTTCATCCTCTAATTGATGCGATAATACATCTTGCACATCTATTGCAATGCCACAATTGGGACAATTAATTTGGTTAGAATTATTCATATGGGGTAAATAAGTTTTGTAGTAAGCCTGGCGTTAATTTGAATTCAGCCTTTGGCGCTTCTTGCACAAATTTAAGGGATAGTTCAAGAGAATGAAATTCTTGATTCCTTTTTTTGGGCCTTCCTCGTGGGTCGCGCTTTACGCCAGAAACCGTGCTCGTTCCTCGCTGTGGGCTTTCCGCTGCAATCGCTATATGAGCTTCGAGAAGATTCTTAAACCCTATTCTAGAGATTATACTTCTCTAGCGGTCTCTGATAAGAGACAACTTAGTGCGTAGATTTGTGCCTTTGTTTAGTTAATATATTCCTTCTTCAAGTTCATCGTACAGCTGCCAGTATGTGGGATTGTAAATAATCTGATGCAAGGATTATTACCTAAAAACCAATCGAATGTAGCCTTTAGCTGTTGTAAGTACCCTTGCTCCCGAAACTCTTGATAAAAGCTATCCAAAGCTAAAATGGTATAAGCGAACTCAAATAGGTTGTTGCCCAAAATCTACCTTCTCCTGCCTCATCGTGGCGGCCCACATTAGAAATTACTGAAATCTGCTCCTTGATCATGTGTAAGGGATAACAAGAAGTCAAAAGTTGTTTAGCGTGGTGTTTTTAAATAAGTCACTTTTCGTACAAATGCCAGCTAATAGCATAGCTTCGGGCAAAACTGCATTGGCATAGCTTAGATAAGGTTCATACCACTGCCATTTTTCACTGGAAACCCCTCGGTATTTAGACAGTGTTATCCACAATTGAGTAATAAGGGCCAGCGTTTCGCACTTTCTTTTAAACTGATAATGAAAGTACAATCCTTTAATACAGAAGGAAATTGCCCGGGGTGACTCTAAATCTAAAATAGTAGGTAAAGCCTTTTGAAAGGCCTCTTCCACCTTAGCTTGGAGAGGTAAACTTATCAGGTTTTGCATCGATAAAAACTGCCCTAAAGCCCAAATAGCCCGACCGTTCGCATCCTCTAAGTTTTCATCGTGATTTTTCTTCTTGTAGAACTTTATTATACTTTACATAATTTAGGAATGTCCCATTTTCTTGCTTGGCAAAATAGAATAAATTTTAAGTAGGTATTAATTAAATGCAAGTCCTCAAAGTCACTGTTAAGCTCAAAATTTTGGCCACCGCAATTACAAGGCCCTGGCATTATCGTCTAGCGTATATCCTGGATGTTTTATCGGGTATAGCAACTTTGAAAATTGCAGCATACCAAACTCTCGGTACTCATCCTTTTTACCTGATCAAGTGATATTTCTGGATAGCGGTATTCCGTTTTGAAAGTTTCCCTTTTCAGCACTTTTTTAGCTAGTTCTATATGGGCAATGGCTGAATTTTGCCAAGCGGTGGGACTTATTTTATGCAAAGTATTCATAAACATTTTTTGCATTAAATCAGGCTGTGATAACATGCTCACGCCGCATCGGCTAGTCCTTCTGCATCTTCAAATTCAAAATTTACTCCCGCTCCATCCAATAATTCTAAAGAATGTGGAATGGGCGTAGAAATTACTGGGCAGCCCGTGCTCATCGCATGCTGCTAAGGTGCCACTTGCATTGCTTGCTGAGGGTCTTTGAGGTAAAAGGTAGATATCAACTCGTTCTAAATAGTTCAGTAGAATTTGCAGAGAAAGATATTTATTGATAAAAAGCACATGCTTATCTATCCCCAGGTCGATGACCTTTTGCTGAAGAAAATTGCGATAAACTTCCCCCTCTTGTTTTATCACTTCAGGATGGGTTTTGCCAATAATTAAGTATAAAACCTCAGGGAAATGGTTTACAATACGCGGCAAAGCATCCAGCGCTGTTTCTATACTTTTCCCTTCACTTATTAAGCCGAAAGTCGCCAATATTTTTTATTAAAGAAAAAGGGCGATACTTGCCCTGCATAGGCTTTTGTGGCTTAATGAGGTGAGTGCCGTGGGATAACCTTCAATTTATCCAGTTCTATTTTATATTCATCCCTCAGGAATCATGGCCGAGTGATTATCATTACAATAACGCGGGCTGCATAATTTACAATCTGTCGCACTAAAAAGCGACGCCTGTCATCTGGTTTCGACAAAATTGTGTGGAAAGTAACAATAACAGGCACTTTAATACCTTTTGTGAAAGTCTGGGAGATAATCGCCCAGCTCGCCTTCATAAAGCACCAAATTCATGCTGCAAAAAACTAGTCTGATTTGAGCGCCATTAAGGTTAATCTACTTCAAACTAGCATAGTCTCTCCTCTTTAGCCAAGTTTTTTAAAACATAGGCCACCCTGACTCGGAATAATTTAAATCAGAATCTTCCTTGACTAAAGCGCATACTTTTAGGCTAAACCTTCGGTACTCTATCTTCAATAGCATTAATCAAATCCTGTGAATAAGTGCAACCCACATTTCCGTGGTGGATAGGAGCCAATAAGGAGAAATTCTGAATTTCTCATGACTGATATTTTAAGAGTTCCAGTATTAAGTCATTAATATTCAATGAAGCCACAGCAATGCGTGTATCTGCTGCACCGTAGTAGATGTAAAGTGTCTCGTCGAAAAGTGCCGTTCCCGTTGGGAAAACTACATTATGCACCTCCCCGCTTAATTCCCAGCTTTCAGGTTTTATTAAGGGATAGGGTAAACGGGCTAATTTCTTTGCCTGGGGATCTTCTAAATCGAGTAAGGCCGCACAGGCAGAATATATGGCCTGCACGGTATCGTGCACTCCATGGTAGATGCAGCAACCAGCCTTCTTTTCGTTTCATAGGAGGACAGCCTCCCACCGATTAAGCAATCCGATTTCATGCTCGTAATTTTTGGTGCCATTAAAATATGCTGATCGAAATGCATGAGATAGTCTGACCAATAGGTCGATTTAACTTTAATTTGCGCTACCGAGGCGATTTGAATAGGCCGTATGCGATGAAGAAAAGAATTTACCATTAATCTTACGTGGAAAAACATCACGTTCTTATCTGAAAGAAGGATTTTCTTTTTCAAACCTTTCATCAATATTAGATTGCACATGAAAACGCTTGTACCTTTCGTTAAGATGCGCATTGCACTCCGCAATACGGTGAAAGTCGGCATAACTAAGAATTCCGAACAATAAGACCCTGCCGTTCGAAATGTATTAAATCGCGCGAGGTGGCCAATGCCTAAGGCATTTACCCCATCGTAGGCTGTATACGTTAAATAGTATAAGTCGTCAATTTTAACAATGTGCATCCTCTACCCCCGCGACCAATTTCTACATCGGGCCTAAATAAGGGTTTCATTGCGTGATGCTCCAATATTGGGCCGTTAAACAAGCACAATCCACCGTAGAATGATTGCCCTTACGAACGGCTCTATAAAACATGTGGACCTATTGCCGTCTTGGTAAATAAAGGGATTTAAGACGCTCTCTCGTTTTTTCAAAAACATGATCACTAACATCCAAAGTACAACCTCTTAACTACCTTTGATCATCACCTTCCTTTTTTAAAGTTTCTTATTCAAAATCACACGCCGCAATCCAATACCAAAATTGACTTAGAGTACAAAACTACCATGTACCCTTATAGTTTAGAGCCCTTTATCACTGTAGTAAAACCGAAATGAGTGCTAATACTAAAAGAATATGGATGATTCCCCCGGCATCATAGGCCATAAAACCCAATGCCCAAAGCACTATTAAAATTGCAGCGATATAATAAAGTAGATTTCCATGATGTGTGTTTTTAATAAAGTTCTCTATTCCTAATTCCACTCTTTTAGGCAGAGTGATTTCATTGTCAATTGTGAAATTTCTCATATGCCGCGATAAGCCTTCCTACTGCCTATTGAATCCTTTTCAAAGCTTTCTAAAAAAGGCATAATCCGTACTGAGATTGAACAACTCTTGGTGAGTGATTCAACCATAGTGGCATCCTAAGTTTACAGGGACTAAGTTCTTTGTGCAATTTTCAGCTCATAAGCTTTATACAATTCTGAGCATTACTTATAAATTTCACAGATTCATTAACATTATTTCACTAGAAATAATATCCTCAGATTTTAAATAAAAAGAAAAAGGTTAGAATGGATTGTGTCGCTGTTGCGAGCTAACGCAAATGTGAGCTTGACGCGCAATTTTCACTTTTGTATTGAAATGCCCTTAATTTTGCTATGATAAACTAGCCCAATAAAATTTTGGCCTATCATGCCCATTAAAAACCCAAACTGCACCTAGGGCAGGAATCCAATTCTTCTTTAGACATGGGCGCGATATCCTTAAAGACCAGATAAATCATGCCTCCTGAGGAAAGAGCATCAAGCCTCCTACTATCTTGGGGCTATCCGAAAAAAGATAGTAGCCTAACAAAGCCGAACCTCAAGTCCAGTGAAGCTTTAAAAGGAATAAGATAAATAGTGATTTTCGTGAAGAGTAAATTCTCTTTAAGTCTATGTAGGCATTGAAAGATTCTGGTAAGTTTTGCAAACCTATAACAGCCGCCAACAATAAGGCCAATTGATGATTGGTACTGCACAACAAAGTTCCCATTGCAATAGACTCAGGAATTAAATCTAAAAGCATTCCCATTAATTGAGAAATGGTTTTACCCTTCTTGAAATGTAGCGATCTATGGAAGAAAAAGAAACAACTGTACCTAAGGCAAGGAGAAGAAAATTATAACATAACCCAAGGCCAAAGCCTTCATTCCTTCGGGTACCAGCACTCAAAGAAAGGGCCGCCATTAAAAGTCCTCCACCGAAAGCAATGGAAATATGGATTATCTCCCTTCTTAATGAATCCAGACTTTAGGTGGTGACCGAAATAATGAGATAAAAAGGCCACCTAGAAAATCGTTACTCCTGCAAGTGATGAATAGAGGATAATACTCTGTAAATCAGTCAAAATAGTTCCTTTATGGTCAATATCAGCTTCTTTTAGGCTAAAGTATGGCCCCTATATCGGGTATTAAAATCCTGAGGGTTTTTAATTCTCAGGATCTTGATTTAGCTACTTAAAAGCGATACCCAAGGCAGAGTTGATACCACACGTTTTATAGCGGTGTGTTGCTTGTGCCACTTTCTTTGTTATTCTTGTATAAATCCCAGCCTACTCTAGTCCTACAATTAGTTGGTCAAATTCAAGTCAAAACCAATCGTAAAACAAAAGCGTATTTTTCGTAAATCTTCATTGTCAAAAGTGTTTCTTGTGCTATGCTAGTGGCACTATTTTCGAATTTATTTTTGACTAATCAAAAAGAATATTGTAGTGGCCTCATGAGAATAGTAAAGCCTTTTGAAGGCCTTTTATTCCTATTAAAAAGGAACATCAATATAGTTACTGGTGCGGGTTATAATGTACCTTGACCTAATAATGATCCACTTGCTTGATAACCTTTCTGGGAAAACAATATTTCTGGTTGTATTTTTGAATAGCCTCCCTAAAGGAATAGAAAGAAACATTCCTGCCGCTAAACCAAATTTAGGGTCTGTGTTAAAAGACTCTGCATCCACATCTGTACACATTTGAGTAATTGGCCCCTATTTTCAGTCCAATTAACATCATGTCGCCAGCTATGTTGACTATGACTTACCTGTGTGTTTACATTGTGCTTGTTTGGTGCAATGCCGATCGTCGAGCTGATAAAGAAAATAGCGATGTGCTTGAGTTTGTTCAAGATTAATTGTTTAAGTAAAAAATTCTCTTCTATTAAGATAAGAGCATTTTACAAATATGATAATCATTGAACCATTAACACTTACACAAAACGAGCATAGTCTTATGTATTTCACACCTTTTTATAAAGAGTAAAAAGATCCAAAAACTTTTATGGTTTGAAACCTCAGTACTATTGAAAATTAGGCATCAGGCTGTTATAAATAGTGGGTTTTAAACCGAATCGCTGAAATAATTGCGGGGCTACTGCGAAGGACTTAGGTGCAGAGAAACGCTTTTTGAAGAGGGGTTTTAGTTTTTTTTCCAATAAAGATGAAAACCATAAATTATAGTTTTACGCCGAATTCGGGTTTGAAGGTTTAAAGATCCTCAAGATTGCCCTCCCGTTTAGCTTTTAAACTGCGATAATAGCTAGGGCTTAAGCCGGTTACTTTTTTAAATTGATTGGATAGATGAGCCACACTGCTATACTGAAGCATATAAGAAATTTCGGTAAGGCTATGCTCGTCGTATAAAAGTAGTTCTTTGATGCGCTCTATCTTATTGATAATGATATAATGGCTGATTGTTATCCCTTTAACTTCTGAAAAAGTATTAGCGAGATAAGTATAATCATAACCCAGCTCCTTACTTAAATAATCCGAAAAATTAACTTTGGGCAAACTTTCCTGATGATGAATCATATCAATGATGGCACTCTTAATCTTTTCAATAAGGATACTGCGTTTATCATCTAACAATACTAAACCTGACTTGCGTAGATTTTTCTTCAATAAAGCCCTTTGAGTAGAGCCGATATCCTCCAAGATTTCAATCATTCCTAAATCTACAATTACATAGTGTAAACCGAGATTTTTCAATTCTTGTTTTACCATCATCTTGCAGCGCAAGCTCACCATATACTTAATGTATAGAATCATATTGAGAAAAAACTGAAAATTTTAGAAGCCGTTACTATTAGGCCAGGATAGATGTCGAAAACAAGACTTCTTTGCTTTAAGACGGCTTTTATTATGAAACCGATGACTAGTCCCTACTCATGGACAAGGTAATCTTTATTTTCTCCACAAAGCGCAAATCTTTGGAATTATATCTTTTCTACTAGCAACTAAATAAGGAGCATTTTATAAAATTGAAATACTTCCTTTTTCTTGCGCATCTACCGCAAGGGAAAAAGTAGATAGTTTTAGTCCTCTGCTACTTGCAGTTGATAACCAATACCGCGAATATTAATTATACGAATACGGGCATCAAGAGCGAGTTTCTTTCTTAATTTGGAAATAAAAACGTCAAGTGTTCTTCCCACATAATCGCCATCATCGCCCCAAACGGCCTCCAAAATCCGCTCTTTTTCAACCCTTTGATTGAGATGTTGCGCTAAAAATGCTAGTAAATCAGACTCCTTAGCACTTAATTCTGTCTTTACATTATTAAAAGAAATATTTAATTTCTGCTCGCTAAACTGAGTTGATCCAAGCCAAATAATTTCAGAATTTTTAGTTTCCGTTAAGGCCTTATTCCCAGTGGTTATATTTTTTCTAAACATTAAATACCAAAAAGCTGCGATTACAATGGCGAGGAATACTAAAGGGTAAAACCGCTTAGAATTTAGATCGGCTTCTTCTAAAAGCAGGTCCTTTTCTCTGTCTTGTTGCGTGGCTAAAAGCTGAAATGTATCGAGGATACTTACCTGTAAATAATAACAAGCTTTTTTTTGTTGTCGCCCTAAACAAGGAACAATATCGCCCGATTCGATACCTCCCACTTGAAAACTATAGACAATCGTATCACCCATGCAAGACCTTACTTGAACACGGTATTGCTCAGCAATATTATATTCGTGCATCACTTTGGCTATAAAATCAACCAAAGTTTTGGGTGTAAATTGAAGGTCGGTATTGAAATTTAGGCGATACTGAGTTTCGTCGAGGGCAATAACTGGCGGGATAGCATGACTACTATCACCCTGCCAAAGCATTAGCTGATGGGTAATCATGCGCATGGCCACCATGTCCCGATCGGGATCTCTTAAGCCTTGAGCTTTTAGCCCGATATGAAATCCGATTAGAAGAAGTCCGTATAAAAACACTCGCAACATAGAAGACAAATTTAGCCCAAATTAGATGGCGCTTGGAGCCAATAAAACTGTTTTACAAAAATTTACACTTTCTTAAATAATTGTTTTAAAAGGACTTGTAGATTACTATTCCTCTTCTTCTAGAGAATCCAATAAAGGGTTTTCCTCACTAGTGGGTAGCTCTTGCACCTTATTTAATTTCGAAAGCATCATGCGTGTGCGCGTTCCCACTAGCGTATCGAGCTCATGATTGGCCTCATTAATCTTCTTCTGGGCTTTTTCTAAAACATCGCCAAACTTGCCAAACTCCTTTTTTACGGCTCCTAAAATTTGCCACACTTCGCCGCTGCGTTTTTGAATAGCGAGGGTTTTAAAACCCATTTGCAAACTGTTAAGCATAGCCGCCAAAGTAGTAGGACCAGTTACTATAATTTTATATTCTCTTTGTAATAAGGCCACCACTTCAGGTTGCCGCACAACTTCGGCAAAAAGGCCTTCCAAGGGTAAAAACATAATGCCAAAATCGGTGGTATTGGGCGGATCAATATACTTGTCGCGAATATCTTTTGCGAAGCGTTTAATGGATTGCACCAGGGCTTTATTACTGGCTTCGATAGCAACAAGGTCACCCTCATCATAAGCAGTTTGCAAACGCACATAATCTTCTTGTGGGAATTTGGCATCGATGGGTAAATAAACCTCTTTACCATTTTCGTCTTTGCCGGGCAACTTAATGGCATACTCTACGTGATCATTAGAACCCGTTTTTGTTTTCACATTGGCCTCATATTGCTCTGGAGCCATAATTTGCTCCAAAATATTACCTAATTGAATTTCTCCGAGAACACCACGGGTTTTAACATTGCTTAAAACCTTTTTTAAATCGCCCACACCATTAGCCAAATTTTGCATTTCACCTAAACCCTTTTGCACGGCCTCTAATCGTTCACTTACTATTTTAAAAGATTGGCCAAGGCGCTCTTCCAAGGTTTTATGCAGCTTCTCGTCTACCGTTTCCCGCATTTTCTCAAGCTTCAACTCGGTTGACTTTACTAGCTCATCTTGCTTTAAGCCCATTTCCATAAACTTTTGTTTTTGGAGATCATTAAAGTCTTTGACATTAGCGCTAAAAGTGGAGCTAAATTCCTTTAAGCTGAGTTTCAATTCCTCCCGATTTTCCTTGGCATTTTTATTTAAGCTTTCCGATATAGCAGCTAACTTAAGGTCCATTTTAGCACTAAGTTGCTCTAGACCAGCCGATAATTCCTGACGATTATCTCTTAGCGCCTCATTTAGTTCACTGCGATTTTCTCGTAATTCAGTTTGGAGAAGAAGGCGGATTTTCTCTTGTGTTTCGGGTAAGTCATTCTTTGCTGATTTAATGAGTAAAAAAACAAGTACGATCAAGGAGGCAGCGGATATCAGTAATGCAATAGTTTCCATAAAAGCGAATTAGTTTACAAAGATAAGCTTAGCAAGTGGGTTGAACTTGAAAGCAATTTTCGCTGGCTTAAATTTTATTTGGGCCTGGTTTCTTGCAAATAAAACTTAATTTAGGTTTTTGGATTTTCAACCAACATTTGACCACCAAATATGCAATTACCTTTGCGACTACTCGCCTCTACTCTATTCATTTTCATTACAATAAGCTTAAGTGCACAGGCTTCACTAAGCGTAGAATACAAACTTGAACTAGTCGAAACTAAGGTCAACTTAGATGAAATTGAAGGTTTAGAGCAAATGGGCCAATTAAAAAATATGATGGAGAGTGCCCGCTATCGAGTAATGTTTAAAGGGGACAAGTCGCGCATTGAAATAAAAAGCCTTTTGATTTCAATGATAATGGTAACCGATTACACTGAAGGTAAATCACTTATTCTAACGAGTGCATTAGGCGATAAATCGGCTCAATTAATTGAAGATGAAGACTATAAGTCCTTATCAGAAATGAGTGAGGATACAGAGGATAAGGTTGAATTTGGCAATGGTAGTAAGAAGTTGGCAGGCTATAATTGCAAGGATGCCAAGATTACTCAAGCCGATGGCACGATATCGACTGTTTGGTATTGCCCTGATTTAAAAGGAAATAAAAGTCCACTTAACCGTTTCCAATCGCCCTTAATTGATGGTTTAATATTACAAATGGATAGTGATTTTAATGGTATCAAAGTACGGTTTAAAGCCAATGAAGTTTCTAAAGATGATATTGATGACAAGTACCTAGGCTTTGGTATTCCAAAAGGATATGAACTAAAGAAACCTGATTTGTCTCAGTTGAAAAATGGCCTTTAAGATAGTTTTTAATATTACGATTAGTTTATAATGTTTGATATACTACAAATAATAGAACTCTTTTTCTTGGTGCTTCTTGGCGCTCAAGCTGCCTACAGCTTGGTTTTTGCCTTAGCCTCTCTTCTCAAGCATCACGGTCCTAAGAATCCCAATCCTGAAGATTTAAAGAGTTTCACTCTACTCTTTCCCGCCTATAAAGAAGATGCTATTATTTTAAATTCTGCTCAACAAGCATTGGCTTTAAATTACCCTGCCGAAAAATTGAGGGTAATTATTGGTTCCGATCAAATGAAGGAGGAGACAGTAGCTAAATTAAGAGCGGCTAATATTGATGTAGTAGTGATGAATTTTGATCATTCCACTAAATCAAAAAACCTTCTGGCCCAAGTTGAGCATGCGAAGTTAAATTTTTGGCCCGACTATTTTATTGTAATGGATGCCGATAACAAGATGCCTGCAGATACTTTGCTGGAAATCAATAAATGCATAAACGATGATTTTAAGGTTTACCAAACACATCGAACTGCTAAGAATGATAATACTAAAATGGCTGTTTTAGACGGTATTACAGAGGAAATTAGTAATTCCATCTTCCGTAAGGGACATCGAAATTTGGGATTTAGCTGCAGCTTGATTGGCAGTGGAATGATATTCGAATCGACGTTTTTAAAAGAGGCACTAGAAGGAATTAACAAAGACTCTGCAGTTGAAGACAAGCTTTTAGAGTTCTATATATTAGGACGCAAAGAGAAAATCGCTTATTTGGAAGATATCTACGTGTATGATGAAAAAGTAGCGAGCGGTAAAAACTTTAGCAATCAACGTAAACGTTGGATTGCTGGGCAAATTCACGCCTTCCGCAGCCATATCGGTCCTGGTATTATTAAGCTACTAAGTGGCAATGTAGATTTCTTTGATAAAGCCATCCAAATGGGGCTGATTCCTAAATTGCTTTTTGCCTTTGTACTTGCAGTTGCTGCTGGTTTAAGCTTTTTCTTGCAAGGCTCAGAGTATTGGTATTATCTTTTAGGAGCTTATGCCTTTGCCCTATTTATAAGTATTCCGCGCCGGTATTTTGTTTTGAAAAATCTAGCCCTGTTTATTGAAATTCCTAAAGCCATCTTCTTTATGTTACTCGCCGTTTTACGTATCCGTAAAAACCAAAGTGTAAAGCAATTTGAGCATACTGAAAAGACTTTTATTGAAAAGGAAGATTAGAATGTTTGAGTTTAATTAGAGTTTTTAACTTTAGTTTCTTGAGGACAGCTAAATGATACCTATTGATAAGGGTTCGACTTACTTAAGGTGAAAATTAGTATTTCCCTTGGTAGCTATCGATTGGCAACGCGGTAAACAAAATTCTGTGAGGCATTGCCAAAAAACTATTCTATTATACGGCGATGGTAAATTGATACCACCTTGCTGGAGGCCTGATTTTACGTCGAATTCACGTTACTTAAGCAAGTTACGCCAGAAATTATCCAAAAAAATAGTCCCCACCCGAAAGGATGAGGACTAAAATTTTAGCTAATGAAAAAGTTATCTAGTAACGATCACGTCCGCCGCCAAAACCACCGCCACCGCGAGAGTTTGAACGACGCTCCTCTTGTGGACGAGCTTCTTTAACTGCGATTTCGCGACCTTTAATGCTTGCTCCATCTAATGCTTCAATGGCGTTATTGCCATCAGCATCGTTGTCCATTTCCACGAAACCGAAGCCCTTAGAGCGACCAGTTTCACGGTCCATAATAATTTTTACGGATGATACCTCACCGTAAGCTTCGAAGGCGTCTTTCAGCTCATCTTCCTGAACTGAATAGTCCAGCCTTGCAACAAAAATGTTCATTTGAAAAAAAATAAAAATTGAAAAAAAAAAAACAGAACGAAACAGTTTAAAACCTTACATCAATTACTCGATGCCTCAGTGGTTAAAATGTTTCTCAAAGGTAAGCGATGTTAGCGAACAAAACACATAAGGATTAAAATTAACAATTAGTTATTAATAGATGTTCAACTATTTGATTTACAACTTTTTACACAAAAAAACTTCCTAACAAAAATACTATTAATGGTGGCTAGAGATTAATATCTTCACTTATTCTCGCGGAGAAAACGCAATTGCCGCCCCAAGATTACCAAAAACAGAATCCCAGTAATTATGGACAAACACTCCAAAAGAACATAAACTATCAAATAGGTATAAGACTGCTCTACGCTTTGGTGCGGTACGAAAAGATGTACTAAAAATCGGCCAAATGGTCCCGAAACTAACCATAGACACCACCAAACAATAATTAATGTCTGATAACCTTTGAGGGCTTTATCACCTCTTTTCAAGTACTGCTTCAAACTAAAGTCGATAATATGCCGAGCCGGTCTAAATAGGTTGAGCACTGGAACAAACCACAATAGCAAAACTGTTTAAGTTTTACTCACATTTGATGGAACGAATTCCTTACCAGCCTGTGAAATATATGACCAGCGCAAAGAAAGCCCGGCAAAGAATAGACCGCTAAGTGCGAAAGAACTGCCAATAACTCCAATCTGATATTTGATTAATATAAGCCATGGAAACAAATTCACCTTCAATAACAACCCTTAAAGAGACCATTTGATGAAATGAAACACCATTCCTACGATTTCAAGAACTATAACTAAAATTACAAAGGAGTCTTAAATGCTTGCTAGTGGCTTAAAGCCATATAGTTAATTAAAGGAATTGCTTAGGGCTAAATTAGTCATTTATCTTCCCTCTCCAAGTACAATTCCCCCTTGCTCTGCCGATTTATAATAAGTTCTTACTAACTGCCAATCGCCGCTGATAAGGTCCATTTTTCTGTAGAAACTAAGAGTTGCTTAGGATTGTATTTATTGGTTTGGCTATAAATACAATTGCCTTATCTCAGAATAAAGCAATAAAGTAGTTGATCCCAATTCCTTCTGCTCAGAATTCTCATATGCAATGGATTCTACTAAAACCCAGATATCCTTAGCGAATTTATAGCTAAGTTTTTCCCTTAACTTCGTCCTCTTGGAAAAAGTTTAGCGTTTTACTTATACTGTCATGCTCAGAGTTTAGCAAATAACGTTCAGCCAAAAGACCATCTTGGTTATATACGTAGTGTTCTTCACTACTTAAATTTCCATTGGTATACTTCTTAACCTTCTCTACTCTCGCAAAAGAATCGTACAAGAAAATTGTCTCCACATAAAAGAGACTGTCTTTTTCGCTAAACCGTTGTAGCTTATTATTGGAATCATAGCTGAAGTGCCACTCTAAAGAAAGTTTACCATTTTTTGCTAGAAGGCGCTTTTGCAGCTTGTCATTTACATAGTAACGATCATCAATAATGGCCTCCCCTTTACTTATACTCACAATGCCATCCTCACTTTTAAGAAAACGATAGGTATCGATCCAATTACCTTCAACATCATAGACCTCCTTTTGCCAAAATGATTCAGACACTTTACTCAATTTCCCTATCAAGCTACTATCTCGAGGTGATAAAATTTGATAATCATAGCGCATAGCCCATTTACTATCCCAGGAAAAACCCAAGTCTAAATCTTGTAAGTCTTTAATCTCTTGAGATTTAAGACTAAGACCAAGACTTAACAAGCTTAACACTATCGTCCACTTCTTCATTATTGCTACTGTACAGAGGTTACTATCCAAAATTAGTAATAGTATAATACGTTGATAATCAATTCTTGGAATTATATTAACAATTAATTATTAATAACACTTTTTAGTCAATTTTTGACATAAATACTTGTTTTTCAGAAGTTTAAAGTATTTATCTTTAAAATTTTAGGTTTACAAACAACTTTTAAGAGAAGAGCCAATATATTTCAAGGTTCCAATAATGCCTGTATCTTTGATAAAAATTTAGTTATGATTAAAAAATCCCTTTCTATTATCGCCGCTTTAGCGATATTTTCGGCTTGTAATACCCCTCAACATGAGGTAGGTTCTGCAAAAACAGACGAAACAACGCAAGAAAACACTAATGAGGAGGTCGATGCCAATCAGCTACCCGCAGTACCTGAAGGTGCAAAAGTGTTTTTTGCCAATCTTCAAGATGGTGATGTGGTAAGCAGTCCTTTTTTAGTAAAATTTGGTATTGAAGGTATGGAGGTTGAACCCGCTGGAGCCGTAAATGAAGGCAAAGGACACCATCATATTATTATTAACAGCGGCTTTATCCCAACTGGTGGAACCGTTCCAGCGGATAGCGTAAATATTCACTACGGTAAAGGTCAATTAAATGACTCTTTAGATCTTTTACCTGGAATATACAAGTTAACTATGCAATTTGCTGATGGCTACCACCGTTCTTATGGGCCACAAATGTCTGCTAGTATAAAGGTTACTGTTAAATAACGTGAATTCGACGTTAAATAGTAAACTTTAGAGAACATCATTCCACAAAAAGCGGCTCCCTGAAATTCAGAGAGCCGCTTTTATTTTGGGATATCACTCAATATAAATTAGCGTGACTTCGACGTAAAATCAGGCCTGAGACCCCTTTTAAATAGTCGAACTTACGTTAAATTAGTGAGCTACTACAACTTTTTTAGTGCTAACCGCTTGTCCATCAACCGAAAGAACAGCAAGAACAACACCATGAGGAAGGTTAGATAAAGATACCTCACCTTTAAGCTCGGAGTTTCTTACTTCAAATTCTTGCGTTAAAATAGTTCTGCCAGTTAGGTCTACAAAAGAAAGACTTGCCGTAGAAGAAGATACATTATAAGCTTCTACAAAATAGGTAGAACCACTTGCGTAAGATGCATCCAACAAAGAAATATTCTTCATATCCGCATACACCAGGTTCTCAGCTAATCCTACTGTTCCACCATTAGGATCGTAAGCAATACTAGCACAATCTGTGTTATTGGTAGTGTCGCTTTCTGTAACATTATTCCAGTTTGGTCCGATAACAATCGCGTTTGCACACATATCAATGTTACCCGCAGGCGCTCCAGTAATGCTTAAACCTCCGAAGTTTACACCACGCGTTTCCATTCCATTAGCAGAAATAGTTGTTCCAGTAATAATGAAAGCAACAGTTACTGTCTGACCTGCCTGATTTGTTGTGGTTAATAATCCGCCGTTTATTGTTGGATAATATACTACTGTATCATTTGCAGTTACATCGGCAGTACCAGAATTGGTAACCGTCATGTCAAATGTAAATGGCATTCCTGGTCCAATAGAACTACCAGCAGTAGGTGAGTTTAGCGTTACGCTGATGTCATTCTGTGCACTAGCCGCACCAAAAGCGAACAAAACACTTAAAGAAAGTAAAAATTTTCTCATTTTTAATAGGGATTAATATTAGGGTTGCGAATTTATGCTTTTAACTCTTCTTTGCCTTTGTTTAGTGATAAAATCTATTAAGACTTAACACTTTTTTGACTTTTAAGGACTCTGATGTTCACCGCTTCTACGGTAAGTGAGAATGCTACTGCAAAATATATATAGCCTTTGCTAATGTGTTGATGCAATCCTTCTGCGATTAATACCACCCCAATTAGAATTAAAAAGGACAATGCTAAAACCTGTAAAGTTGGGTGTTTTTCGATAAAAGAAGCGATTCTACCCGCAAACACCAGCATTACTCCTAGAGAAACGATTACCGCCAAAATCATAATCACTATTTCCTCCGTCATTCCAATAGCAGTCAAAATAGAGTCAAATGAGAAAACGATATCTACGAGACCAATTTGAACTATACTAGAGATAAAGCTGCCCGGTACTTTGGTAGTTTTGCCCTGCTCCTCTCCTTCTTCACTTTCCATTTTGTGATGAATTTCACTGGTAGATTTGGCGATCAGAAATAAGCCTCCCGCCAGTAGCACCAAGTCGCGGCCGGTAAATACCATGGAAAATAGTTCAAAAAGAGGTGCCGTTAGGCCAATGATCCAGGTAATACCTAAGAGCATGATTATTCTAAAAATCAAAGCCAAAGCTATTCCAGCAAAGCGCGCTCGAGGTCGCGTATCCTCGGGAAGCTTATTCGTTAGAATGGAAATGAAAATTATATTATCTATCCCTAAAACGATTTCTAAAAGACTGAGAGTTAAAAAAGCAATTAAGCCATCCATAGTAAAAAGTACGCTATAATCCATTATTTCATTTGACTTTCTAAAACTTGCGTCTCTACAATTCTTCTTTGAATTTGAGTTGCATAAGTACGTGCGGTTTTATTGCCATACTTTGCGTAAGACTGTTGGGCCCATCTTTCTGATTCTTTCAAATCGCCTAGAACCTCATAGGCCACAGCGATATTATAGCTCATCCGCCCCGCTTCTTTGGGCTCTGCGCTGGGGATGGCTCTCTCCCAAACAGCAATAGCCGACTGCCAATCGTTAACTTCTGCCAAACGAGCACCCTCTTCTAAGGGAGGGAAATCCTTCGCTTTAGTATAGAATATTCTGCGCAGCTGCACAGGCATAGGGGCTATTTTATAAGCATAATCATGCCCCACCATATTTGCTAATTCTCTCGTAGCTGAGTTACGGTTAATTAAGGCCGCAATGGCACCGGCTTTGCTATCTGCTGCTCCTTGCCAAGTATTGGTTTGATCTAACAGTTGTTGATCGATTATTTCTTTGTTGGCGGGATCATACATCCTTAAGCCAATCTTTATATTCCCTACTCCTTCGGCATACCACTCGTCTACCTCAATTGTTTTTTGATTATCGCCAGTGCCTACGGTGCGCTTTACTTTGCGCTTGCCTTCAGTGATAATGAAATCTGAATCGACAATTTCTACACACACCAAGGCGTCCGCTTTATAACGATTTAAAAGATTTTGCTGGGTTGACCAATTTAAAGGCTCGGGGAAGGCTGCTGAGAAAGAATTACCTTCTAAACGCTCGCTGGCCACCAAAACATTAAAACGCGGGGAAATCTGCAATTGATTTTTCAAGCTATTTACTACTGCTTGGGCGGCCGCTTTATCTCCTTCTATCCCTTCTCCCGTAAGGATGGCCTCGCCAATATTTAACCATTTGTTTTCGTCAGAAGGCTTAGTTCTGTCAACTATTAAGATGGTCTCAATAGCGGGATTGATGCCAATATCGGCGGGCCTGATGGTGTTAATGGTAACCGGTTTCTGTCCGCCGCAAGAAGCTAAAAAGAAGGCCAAAAGTGCCAGGCTTGCTAATCTTAATTTCATAGGAAAGAATTTAAATGGAAAGAAAATGGCCCACTAACCGATTAGCGGGCCACATAAGACTATAAATGAGAGTGATTTTCGCCGTAGTAAAGCATTTGGCCAATAAAATCCTCTGGAAAGATTAATTTGATATCGCTAATACTATCTCCGTCCATTACCGCTTCCATTTGAGGCTGGATAAAACCTGAATAAGGAGCAATGTTTAACTTCTCAGTGCGTTCTAAAACTTCCTGATGAATGGCTTGATCGACCTTTACTCCGTAAGTTTCCACTAAGGTTTTTCCCGCTTGGTAATCGCCTTGAGATTTAATCCGTTGAATTTCGCGCAATTGCATTCCGAAAATAGCACGCAACTTATCGTAATCATTAATTACAAAGTAGGTCTTTCCATTTAAAACTTTCTTCTCAATTACATTTTCTTCCTGTCCAACTTCAAAGCCCCAAGCAGCAATAAGTTGACGATTACGCATGTGATCTTCTTCTATTTCTTCGCCTGGCTTCAAGCGACGTAATTGTAACATCAGACCATTACGGATATAACCGTCATACTCGGCCTTACCCGCTTCTAAGGATTCCATTAAACCTAAGTCTAACATTTTCTGATCCATAATAAAATAAAGAGCCACCAAATCAGCACGGGCCTCTTCTAAAGTACTGGAGTAATTTTTTAAAGTCTCTTTAGGTGTTGCCACTCCCGGCTCTAATTTACCACTAGCATGACCTACAACCTCGTGTAAGGCGGTATGCATTTTCCCTGATAATGCAGCATACTTCTTAGCACGCTCCATTTCTTCTGTGGTAAAGGTGAATTCTTCTAAAAATCCTGCCCCTTTGGCACTTTCGTAAGCACTTTCAATATTGGTTAAACTAATAGATTTGGAGCCATGGGCTTCACGAATCCAGTTAGCATTGGGTAAGTTAACACCAATGGGAGTTGCTGGCGTAGTGGCACCGGCCTCACCAACTACATTTATCATGCGGTAACTCACACCTACCACTTTCTCTTTTTTATGCTGGTCTAAAATGGTAGAATTATCTTCAAAGAATTGGATATTCTCGCTAATTACTGCCATTTTCTCACTGGCATCTAAGTCTTTTACTTGGACTACCGTTTCGTAGGTTCCTTTATAACCGAGGGGATCGTGGTATACTTCAATAAAGGAATTTATATAATCTACCGTGCTAGCTGTATCTTCTACCCAAGCAATGTTATAATCATCCCAAGTTTTCAAATCGCCTGTGCGATAATATTCAATTAACAAGCCTAAAGCTTTGGCTTGTTGCTCGTTTTCAGCGTTTTCTTGAGCTAGGCCTAAGTAGTGAATAATCTTAGCAATGGCAGGTCCGTAAAGGCCGTCAACATGCCAAACCTTCTCTACAATTTTACCATTTTCGCGCACCAATTTGCTATTTAAGCCATAGCTAATTGGCTGTAAATCATCAGGTACTTTTTTGGCATTGTAAAAGTCGGTTACTTCCTTTTCGCTAATATCTGCGTCGTAAAAATTAACCGCGGAAGCAAGAACCAAGTCCTTATCGGGATCTTTACTTACTCCTTTGCTATCTGCCTCATTAAAGATTACTGTAATGGCTTCTTCGCTTAAAGTGATCTTATTTTCGGCTAGTAATTGGCGAAAATAGCTTTCGCTGAAAGCCGCTTCTAATTTAGCGTGACTGTAATGATGATGAATACCGTTACTAAAAAAAACACGCTTGGCATAAATCATAAATTTATCCCACTCCTCGCCTTGTTTAGCGCTACCATTTTTAATGATTTGCTCTAAAGCTTTACGAATTTCGAGATTGTGCCGGTAAAGTTGATCCCAGAGAATATCTCTTCCCGACAGCCCGGCCATATTAAGATAGTAGGCTAACTTTTTTTGTTGAAGACTTAATTTATCCCAGCCAGGCACTTGGTAGCGCAAGACGCGTAAATCGGCAAACTGTTCCGTTTCCCATTTAAATTCAGAAGACTCCGAATTGTTATGCATTGTTTCTTGTTTTTGAGAGTTTTCGGCTTCGGTACTTGGTTGACAAGCTCCTAAGGATAGTCCAAATATGGCACCGTAGGCTGCTAATTTTTTCATGCTTGAAATTTAAGCCTCGAAGATAAAAAGTTTATCCGCGCAAAATCCGAAAGTTAAAGCTGAGGGGGTCTAATTCTTTCAACAGTCTATAAATAAAATTGGCGCCTTCGATTGGATAAATCGCGCAGAGATTATCATGGCGCTCTTGTAGAGAGGCATTGGGGAAAAGCGCATAATAAATTCGTTCTATTTTCTCCATATCCACTTTATGCTTGCGTTTTTCGGCTCTAACCAGCTTTTTCTTAAGATTAGCCAATCCATTTAACTGCTTCTGCCTTTGAGCGTTAACCGCCCCAAGCATGCTCTTTTCAGTAAGTTTAGCAATTTGCTCTAACTCATCGAAAATACTTTGGATTTTGGTTTCAAACTCATCTAAAGATGGATCTATCGGCATACCGTCTGCCAAATAGTGTGCTTTTAACTTATGCAAAGGTTTAAAAAAATCTTTCACCTTTAAGTTGGTATCAGCCATACGATTTTGCCATTTAGGCTCTATCCATAAAACAGAATTACGCAAAACAAGACAAGGGAACTCTATCTTTTGAGCGGCAAACATGGTTTTCAGTTGCAACCAATAAGCAATTTCCCCGCCGCCGCCGATATAAGCAAGATTTGGTAATATGCACTCTTGATAGAGCGGACGCAAAACCACATTAGGGCTGAAGCGCTCGGGATTAGCATCTAGCTCAGCTAAAAGCGCATCTTCTGTAAAGGAGATCGTGGTATTTAAAACCAACCATTGCTTATCCTTTTTTACAATGCGCTCTCTTATAGTGTCTTTCAGGTAAAAGAGATTTATTTCCCGCGGGAATACCTGTGAAAAATAAAGTTGATTTAAATCTTTACTAGCCTCTACCACTCTTTCATAATTGCTATGGTGCAATAAATCATCTTGAAAGACAGGTTTCATAAAAGCTTTTAAAGCCTTTCTATCACCATCAACGATAACCAAGCCTTGCTCAGCAAAAAGTTGATGGGCTAAAATTCGTGTTGCTGCGGCGAGATTATCTGAATCGTGGTAAGCCTTTCTAAAAATGGCAATAAGCTCTTTACTATTTTGGGCCGGCCCTAAATGCTCGGCTAACTCTTCTATTAATAGATCTAAACCAGCCGTGTTCATTCTTCCCACAGCACCTTTTTGCGGGGTGTTCCATTGGAGCTTTCCACCGTAAAGATTGATATAGTTAATTTCTTCTATATCATGATCTTCCGTAGCCATCCAGTAAATCGGCACAAAGTTATACTGCGGGTATTGCTTGCGCAGATTAGTAGCCAAGTTAATGGCGTTCACAATTTTATAAACGAAATAAAGAGGCCCTGTGAAAATGTTAAGCTGATGCCCTGTAGTTACCGTGAAAGTATTGGGCTCTTTAAGGCTTCTGATATTTTGAGAAGCGAAATCAGTTTCTTTAAGCTCGATACCTGCTTCGCGATATTGCGCTAGTAAATCATTGCTGAGAGCCTCTCGTATTTCTAAACTGAAATTGCTTTTGGCAACAATTTGTTCTTTAAAGTTTTCTAAAGTAGGAAAGCGATTATAGAAATCCTTTAGCTTAGGATCTTGGTCGAGGTAATCACAAATTAACTGGGAGAAACACTCTGTCTCTCGAAAAGATAGGCTATCTTCAATCATAAGGCAAAGTTAATTTTCCCTTGCAGCATTAAAGCAAAATTTCATTGCTAATATTTATGCAATTTTTAAAAAAAGCTTTTCAGCAGGTATATTAAAAGGAAAAGATAAATTACCCAAAAAGGCTTTAGTGATAAGGGATCCGATCCAAAAAGGAATTTACTGATTTTAAAGAAGGTTGGCCTATTATGGCTTATCAAGTAATACAACTTATCACTTAATTTTCTAAACCAGGCTTGCCTAATGTACATCCGGTCTAAAAACTTCAACCTACCAGTATAATATAAGCTGCGATAGGCTGAGCGAGCAGCGCGGTAAACACCACCATCTGGCTCAATAAAATGACTGGCTATCAGAAACTCTCTTTTATTAATATCGGGGAAATCGGCTGCCGCAGTTTGGAAGGTTTTGTACTCGATCTCAGGCCCAGATTTCTGCTGCCAATAACTAATCCAAAAGGCGCAAAACTCACATTCACCATCCCAAATTAGAAGAGCTTTGGGAGAAGGCGGGTATTTTGTTTTCATGAAATAATTAAGACGATTAAGCGGTGTATTTTATTTCTTTGATAAAAATATCGTTTGAGTTATCCCTAAGCATTTTACCTTGGCTAATGGGCAAGGTTTTGCCCTTTTGCTCAACATAATCTCTGACCTCCAAAGCCAAAATTAGTAACTCATCAAACTTCATCCCGCTCCCTTATCTTTTTAGTTCTTACCAAAAGTAAAAAAATAGAATGAAATTAGAAAGCAAAAATCCTTATAAATAAGCACTTTCAAGCAAGTTTTAATTTCTATGAAGAAAAAGTGATAGTTTTAAAATTTAAAAAAATCGCTATTTGCTACTGAAAAAGGAAGCTTCTTTTAAGGAAACGTTTTAAGTGCTTCATTATAGGCAGATTCAAAGGCTAATAGGTCTAAGTTATTTTTTAGCTTTTTCTCCTGCATAAAGGTCAGCAACTTTTCGGTGGGCATATTACCCGTAAGCTCATTGGTGGCCATAGGGCAACCACCAAAGCCTTTGATCGCACCATCAAAGCGTCTGCAGCCTGCATTATAAGCGGCTAATACTTTTTCATGCCAAGTATCGGGAGTAGTATGTAAATGGGCACCAAACTCCACATCAGGAAAAGTTTGGATCAAACCAGAAAAAAGGTGTGTAATACTTGCCGGATTAGAGGTGCCTATGGTATCGGAAAGCGATAAAATTTCAACTCCCATACCAATCATTTGCTCACAGTATTTTTCCACTAATTCCAAGCTCCACTCTTCTCCGTAAGGATTGCCGAATCCCATGGAAATGTAAACGACGAGCTGCTTATTATGCGTTTCACAAATTTCAAGCAGTTCCGTTACCAAAGCGATACTTTCAGCAATTGTTTTATTGGTATTGCGCTTTTGAAAAATTTCTGAAACCGAAAAAGGATAACCCAGATAGCTAATTTCGGTGCGCTTAGCCGCCGTTTCTGCCCCTTGGCGATTGGCTATAATTGCAAGTAATTTGGTTTTCGTTTCCGATAAGTCCAAACGGTCTAATACTTCATCAGTATCTCTTAATTGAGGAATGGCAGGTGCTGAAACATAACTCCCAAAATCAAGAGTATCAAAGCCAACCCTTAATAAAGATTGAAGGTATAAAACCTTTTGATCTGTAGGAATGAACTGATGAATACCCTGCATTGCATCGCGAGGGCATTCAATCAGTTTCAAACTTTCCGTGTTCATTTTAAAATCGCTTGAGAGGTGAGGTATGTTTACGATTTCACGGGAATACGCTTTAAGGCTTCTTGGAAATAATACCAAAACTTGCCTACGGACGCAATATTAACTTTCTCGTCAGGAGAATGTGGATCTCTAATGGTAGGACCAAAAGAAATCATTTCGATTTCGGGATAATGCTGGCCTAATAATCCACATTCTAATCCAGCATGACAAGCAATTACACGGGGACTTTCGTTAAAAAGTTCCTCGTATAAATCTTTCATCATTCCAAGCATCGGTGCATTTGGATCTAGTTTCCAACCAGGATAAGAACCACTAAATTGAATAGAAGCACCTATTAATTCCCAGGGACCAGCAACCGTGTTGGCCATATCTACTTTAGCTCCTTCCCTATCACTTCGCTGTAAAGAGCAAAGACTCAGATTTCCATTGGCCAAAACCACATTTGCTAAATTATTTGAAGTCTCTACCAAATTAGGAACATCTGGACTCATTCTCTGAATTCCATCATGTGTTCCTTGCATCGCCCATTTAAACTGACGGTAGGACTTTTGAGCCATTACCATCACAGGAATAGAATCCCCTTCGGTTAAAGTAAGTTTAAAATTAGGATCAGTGGTAGCAAACTCACTTTTAATAATTTGCTCATAGTCCCATAAAAGGGTTTGTGCCGCATCAAATTCTGTGGCAGGTATTACCAAGGTAGCATGCGCTTCTCTAGGGATAGCATTGCGCAAACCTCCTCCTTCAAAATTGCTAATACTAATATCTTCAATACCATTGAGAGCAATTAAAAAGCGGGTTAGAATTTTATTGGCATTGCCTCGGCCTAAAATAATGTCCATCCCTGAATGTCCGCCGCTTAACCCGCTTACCATAATATGCAGAGAACGCGAACCTGATGCTGGAGCTACTTCTTCGTATGCCCAAGTGAGGTCTAAATCAATACCACCCGCGCAGCCAATACTTAGTTCATCGTCATCTTCGGTATCCAAATTCATCAGAATCTCTCCAGTGAGAAAGTTAGGTTGCAAGTGATGCGCTCCCGTCATACCAGCTTCCTCGTCGGTAGTAAATAAGGCCTCTAATGGAGGGTGCGCCACTTCTGTAGATGCCAAAGTAGCCAAAGCTGTGGCTACCCCAATACCATTATCGGCACCTAGTGTAGTACCTCTAGCCTTAACCCAATCGCCATCAATATACATATCAATACCTTGGGTTTCAAAATCGAAATCAACGTCCGCATTTTTCTGGCATACCATATCTAAATGCGACTGTAAAATAACCTTGCGGCGATTTTCCATGCCGGGCGTGGCTGGTTTGTCGATTAAAATATTACCAATAGCATCTTGCTTATAGCTTAGACCATAACTCTCTGCAAAAGCGATAATAAAAGCTCTTACTTGTTCTTCTTTTTTAGAGGGACGAGGAACGGCATTTAAATTAGCGAAGTTGGACCAAATTTCTTTCGGCTCTAAGTTTCTAATTTCTTCTGACATAAATTCTCTTATTGATTTCCTAAAATAATAGGTAAGCCATCTTTAGCAGAACCAATTACCACCACCTTAGCATTAGGAGATTCTGCAAGTTTTAAAGTCGCTTCAATACCTTTCTCTCTTAAAATTTTATCTGTAAGCGATTGATTAATAATATCATTCGCGTTAGACTTACCTTCGGCTTCAATACGCTGACGTTCCGCTTCTTTTTTGGCTTGTTGCAATTTAAATTCGTACTCCAAACTAGACTGTTCTTGCTCTAGCTTACGCTCAATTGCTGCTTTTAACTTTAAGGGTAAGGTTACCTCTCTAATTAAAACCGCATCTAATTTTAAGTAGTTATCCGACAAGGCTTTATTGGCACGCTGGAAAATCTCATCCTGAATATCTTCTCGCTTCGTAGAGTAGAGTTCTTCAGGTAAATATTTACCGATCACTTCTCTAGTGGCCGAACGGATTTCAGGCATAATAATTTTGTCGTGATAATTAATACCAATCTCGTTGTGTAAGTAGGCAATTTTTTCTGCACTTGGATAATATCGATATGAAAGTTCAGCACTAATGGTAAGTCCATTTTTTGATAAAACATCCATACTGCTTACCGCTTCTTTCTTTTTCACGTCGTAAACGAAAATGTCATCCCAAGGCCATTTGATATGGAATCCTTGGTTGTAAACTTTGTCTAAAGCAATACCTCCTTGAAATTTTCTAAAAATAACTGCTCTTTCGCCCGAGTTGATGGTAAAAGTGATGGAGTTCCAAGTTAAGATCAAAGCCAAGAAGGCAATGAAACTAACAATTATTACTACTGTACTTCTTTGATTCATAATGTTTTATTATATTAAATTTTACCCCATAATTTTCTTAGGAGCCATTCTAACCCCAAGAGTCCCAAAGTTACGAAGAACAATTGCCACGTGCTAAAAATTGAGCTAGTATTAAGCAATGGATAGCTGATTGTTACTGCTTCTAAATTGGAAAGATCTTCGGAAAGTCGCGCAAATTCATTTTGATGATAAAACCTGCCACTACTGCTTTGAGCGATTGTGCGCAATAAGGCGGGTTCAGCCTTTAAATTTTGCAACTCAAGACGATTAAGCTCTATTATTAAGTCCCCTTCTTCCTGATATTCCTTATCCTCTCTGCTAAGACTGGCCTGATAATGGTATTTTCCCTCTGCGAGGCCTCTGGTGTTAAGCGCGTAATCCTTTAGGCGCTTTTGAAATACATAGTCGTATTCTTCGCCTTTTTCGGACTGAAGTTTCAATCTTAATTCAGAATCGTTAACCAAATAGCCACTGGCATCAATAAAAGAAGCACGCCAATTAATGGGTGTATTGGCAAAGTTTTCGCGCGGAACTTCAATTTGCAGTCCTTCGTTCTTTGCTTGACTCAATAAGTATTTTGCAATTTTCTGGATTAAGCCGTCAAAGCTTTCAAAATTGCCCATCTGCTTGTAAGCGTATATTCGCCAGCGCCAAAAGCCTAAACCCAAACTAATCGCCATTCTCCTTCCCTTTTCTTCCCCTAAAGTTAGGGCTGGCGTGGAAGTACTAATATTGGCTATATTCTTGAAAAATAATGTACTAAAGCCTTTTGGTCCTTCTATCCGTCCATAAAAACCATTTAAAGGTGGTAGTTTAGTCCATAAGCTTATCTCACTTTGGTAGATGGGAAATAAGGAAAAATTAGGGTTTATTTCAACATAAGTCTCCTCAGCTTCAACTCGAAAGGACTTAATTTCTGGCCAAAAATTCCAATCGCTAAAATCATCATTAGGGCCAGCAATTAACCATAAAGCTTTAGTACTGCTGTAGATGCGGTTGAACAAAGTTTTACTGCTTTGCAATGCAATAATTAGGTCAAGCGAATCGAGGTTGGCATTATCATCTTGCAAAAGCTTTATTTCATAATTCTCATCCTTAGAAAGCGCACGGCTAAGCGCGGCGATATCGGGATGGGTATTAGGGGCAAAAATGCCGATTCGCTCTTTGGCATCTAAAACATCAATGCTAAAGCTCTTTTGATTATTAATAGTATTCTCTTCTTCAGGTACCGCATCTATGGCAATGCGATAAAGTTGCAAGCCTACTTTCTCCCCTTCAATTTTAAAAACGACCTTTTCAAACCAATTGTCTGAACTCACTTTAAAACGTCGCTCCGCCAGCACTTCATTTTTTGAATTCATCAATTTGATGTCCAAATCCTTGCCCACGTAATTTTCCGCCTTAAAATTTACCGATATGTTTTGACTACGGCCTTTTAATAAGGTTTTGTTGTACAACACTTTAGTTAAGGCCAAATCAAGCCTAGAGCTGCTATCCCCTAAAGCTACGGTATAAATTGGCGCTACAGATTTTTCGCCTAATGTTGCTAATTTAGAACCGCGGTTAATAATACCGTCGGAGCTCAAAATTATAGCCGCTATATTTTCTTGGTAAAACCTACCCGACAAATCCTTTAAAGCCAATCCTAAATTGGTTTCTTGCGCATCTACAACAGTGTTGGAAAGATTTGCCCCGAAATTAAAGGTGCGAACATTAAACTTTTCGTTTAACGAAGCTTGTAAGCTAGCCATTTCCCCTTGGCGGGAGATGCGTTTACTGCTATCTTCCACCGCAGAAATAGAGGCCGATTGATCTTCTAAAAAGACTAAGATTGGCTTTTCGTCACGATAGCTTTCACTATTGAAATGAGGTTGTAGGGCGAGAAAACCTAATAATACTAGCACTAAAAAACGCAAAGAAGCTAAAAGCCATCTTTGCGTTTTCGAAAATGTATATGTTTTTACATAATAGTCATAACTAAGGCCTGCCGCCAGTAGCACAATAATAATTAACCAATAAGGCGAATAAGAAAATACTACTTCAGGCATAAATTATTTAGGTAAGCATTCCACCATCAACTTGTATTACTTGTCCGCTGATATAGGTAGATAAATCGCTCGCTAAAAATAAGCAGGCATTGGCCACATCTTCTGGACTACCGCCTCGTTTTAGAGGAATGGCATCGCGCCAGCTTTGCACAGTTTTCTCATCTAGCTTTGCCGTCATTTCCGTTTCAATAAAACCAGGAGCGATCGCATTACAGCGAATATTCCGCGAACCCAATTCTAAAGCAATAGATTTGGTAAAGCCAATAATTCCTGCTTTGGAAGCCGCGTAATTAGACTGTCCAGCATTTCCTTTAATACCAACCACCGAACTCATATTAATGATAGAGCCGTTGCGCGCTTTGAGCATGGTACGCTGTACGGCTTTAGTTAGGTTGAAAATAGATTTTAAGTTAATGGTCATTACCTGATCGAAATCCTCTTCCGACATGCGCATTAACAAAGTATCTTTAGTAATACCTGCATTATTAATTAGAATATCAATAGTGCCGAAATCCTGTAAAACATTATCCACTAACTGCGAGGCTGCCTCAAATTGAGAAGCATCAGAGCGATAACCTTTCACTTTTACATCGGCAGTACTTAATTCGTTTTCCACTGCTTCTGCTTGTTCTACAGAAGAAAGATAGGTGAAGGCAACATTACAGCCATTTTTCACAAAAACCTCGGCGATACCTTTTCCAATTCCCTTGGAAGCGCCAGTGATTAAGGCAGTTTTTCCTTTTAATAAACTCATAATTTGGATCTTTACTATGATTTGTTTTGTTGTTTCTCAGGCATCCACTGAAAATCTGCATGCAGCGGAAAGTGTTCGAATTTAGCAATAAATTCGGCGGGCGGCGCGGTAAGTTTACGTTCGCGAAGGTTAATCCATGCTCCCAAAACTTCCACAGTAGCACAAAGTGTTTCTCCACGCCAAATTTCATGGATAAAAGCAAAACGTGAATAGTCTTTCCGCAAGCCAATTACTGCGGCTACCATTTGTAGATTGTCGCCAAAATGTAGCTCTCTTTTAAAAGTTGCTTTCTCTTCAAATAAAATTGGGCCGATGCCCATTTTAGTCATCTCCTCTACTTTAATATTGTTGGCGCCAAAAAGTTCGGTACGAAGCTGCGCCGCAAAGTCGTAATAAACGGAATGTCTAACATGACCATTAGGGTCGAGATCACTCCAGCGAATATGTAAGGGACGTTTAAATTCTTTCAATACTTTCTTTTGCTGCAAAGCTAAACTTTGCAAATAATTATTAGCTCAGTTCCCTAATAAAATAGAGCCGCGGCCTTTAGAAACGGTAGTTAAAGCCAAACACCGCATTAATACTTTGAGCACGAAAACCTAAGTAAATATCATACTGACTATTAAAGAGGTTTTGCAGATTTATAAAGGCTGAAATGCGCGAATTATAAATATACTCCAAATTTAAATGAGCATCAACATAGCCCGCTAATCTTGAAGGTATTTCGTTATTCAGATCCTGAACAAAAGTCTCACGCGGACCAACCACGTCCAAGCCAAATCCTAACCTGATTTTTTGACGGTATAAATAACTTACATCTGCATTAGCAATAAAATTGGGCAAGTGATAAGGGATGTCACTCTGCTCAGTAAAACTGCGCGCTTCTGCACCTAGAGAAGCAAAAAGTTTATCATTCCAATTACCTTCTAAAGAGCCTTTCACGTATAAAGTGGCCACATCTGCGAAAATCACTTCCATGCCATAAGGAAAAGGATCGCTATAAAAGCGTGGGTTTCTGTAAAACAATTGGCGGTTACGCGCATTGCGGATACCCGTTTCAACATTAAAGGAAAGTGAGCTACTTAAGATGCCATCTAAAGCTAAGAAAATATTTAAATCACGCGATGGTGTGCTGCTTTGCCCAGGTAAAACAAAAGGATTAGCAGCGGTAGTTTGGGCATAAGTATTCCTAGTGAGAGACCCTTTTACACCCGATTTTAAAGACAAAATTTCGGGAACAATCTTATAACGGAAGGTGATCTCTGGAAAGAAATACAGATTAGTTTTAGATTCAGCTTGCCGCGAATCATTTGCATTGACCAGGAATAAGTTTAGTCCAAAATCAAAGCTATAGTCTTCCTTTTCAAAACTTACATAAGGTTTGGCCTGCAATTGAAAGAAGGACTGATCGAAAAAATTTGCGCTGTCCTGGCCGCGCGGAATACTATCAAAAGTATTTTGAAACCAAGAACCATTGAACTCCAAATTTAAATTTTGATCATTTGCGGGTATATCCCACAGCGAACGAAAAGTGATATCATTCTCATTTGAGCGGTAATTATCATTAAAGTTTTGATAAGCCAAGCCAAACTCATTCATGGGACCTAAATTCTTCTTCTTCGATTCCTTAATATTGGTTTCAACTCGATAACGACGATACCAATTATAAGGACCATTGTTTAAGGTGCTATCGGGCGAGATAAAGTCTAATTCGGGCTGACCGTAATAGCTGAATTTATCCAAATCCATATTAGCAGCTATATGCCAGGTGAAATCTTTATAATAACGATTAAAAAAACCACCCACATGATTTCTCGACATAGGGTTTTCATCATAACGAATATCTGCGACGCCACTTTGTGTAGAAAAGTGCTTAGCCGCGAATCCGTAGCTATATTGAGAAGATCGTCCGCTATTGTAATAAGCATCAACCATGGCAGTATTATACAGTCCGTAACCCAATTTCACAAAACCTTTATACAATTCTGGCACCTCGGTTTTAACCACACGAGCAGGTTTTAAAACTTCGGGCTGAATGCGAACTGGTAGGGCAAAGCTTTTTAAAGTATAGCTAACCGGTAACTTCTCGGTGGTACTATCGCTATAGCTGGGGTTTTCCAATATTTTTCGCGCATCTTTAATCTGTGCGCGGTATTTATCCGTAACCGAAACAACTACCTGCCCTAATGGATCCTTTTCTTGAGCGGAAAGACCGCCCAAAACTAGGGCTAATGCTAGCGTTAATTTAACTTTCATGCGCTTATCGTTTTATCAATTCAGGTTCTTCTAAAGGCTGCTGTTCTTCGGGGATATCAATTATTTGCAAACCACTTTCGGGATCTAGACTAATGGGTGATGCTTGCGCTTCCAGAAGCTTTTCTTTTTCTTTAAGGGCACGGGCTTCTGCAAGATTGATTTCTTCTTTTAAATCGGCTGCAGCACTGCTTAAATCCTCTGAAAACTTGCTATCGATAATAAAATCGATTACATACTGGGCTTGGAAAATGTCATCTAACTTCCAGAAGTTGCGCGCCATAACTAATAGCGAACGCATTTTCCATTCCTTATAGGATGGTAAGGCTTCAATCATCCTGTTTACATGAGCATTGCTACTATCGTACTGCGCCGTTCTTTGCAATAGAAGTGCTTCAAAATAATAGGCTTCTGCTTTTTTGTCACCTGTACTATTTTCCCTAATGATGCCATAATACCTGGCGGCTTTATTCCACTTTTCACTGGCGTAGAAGGATCTTGCTAAATTTAATTGCGCCTCTTCTCGCAATTCTTTGTCGATACTCTGCTTTTGCTCAATTTGCTCCGCGTAAGTTATTAGCGCGGGTCTATCCCCTAACTTTTCGGCGCAGCGCATTAATCCCGCTAAGGCCAAATTGATTTGTCCTTCATTTGTTTCCAAAGCCAACCATTCATCGAAACGATTGCGCGCTAAGGCATAATTACTATCGATATAAGCTTTCTCGGCGGTGAAACGCAAAGCAGGCTTCCGATAAGAATTCGCAGGTAATTGCACCAACTCTTCATAGTATTCTGCGGCCCGTGAGAAAAGTTCTAATTTTTCCGCACACTGCGCTGCATAGTAATTAGCAGAAACTTTAAATAAGCCCAATGGAAAACGGTCTATATAAGCATCCATCGCTTTTAAGGTTTGCATACAATCGCCGCCGGCATACACATCGAAAGCTGCCTCATAAGCGGTAGAATCTAAGGTAGATTCTTTGAAATCCACAAAGGAGATCGTAGCTACCCAATCCAGGTATTCATTAATGCGTTTGGCTCGCTTATAAACAATCTCCGCTAAGCGAATGGCTTCGATAGATTCGGGCGTTCCAGCATAGTCATTTACCACGTCTTTAAATGCTGCAATGGCCTTATCATATTCGTCCATATTACTGTAAACCAATCCTGTTTTTAGCTCTACTTCGCTAATCTTGTCGCTTTCAGGGTATTTTGCTTTAAAGTCGCTCAAGGCTTGTAAAGTCTCTTGATATTTATCCTGAAGCAAATAGGTTTTGGCAATTTCCAGCTGCGACTTTTCACTGTAAGCACTATTAGGGTAGGTATAAATAAGCTTATTTAACTCCTTAACTTGCTCTTCGTACTTTAATAAAAGTCCGAAACACTCACTGCGTTGATAATGGGCGTAATCGGCTTCCACGCTATTATTAGCAATGGCTTTGCCATAATAATCAGCAGCATCTAAATATTTCGCTAACAGAAGATAACTATCGCCTATGCGCAAAAGAGCATCGGGATAACGGATATCATCTACTGGACTAAATTTCACATATTTCTTAAAATCTAAAATAGCTTCCTCAAATTCAAAAAGCTTAAAATTGCTATAGGCGCTATTATAATACGAACGGTTATGCACTTTTTGAATAGACGCGCCAAAACCCATACGGAACTCTAGAAATTTCTCTTTGGCTTCGGCGAATTTCAAAAGACGGTAATAGCACTCCCCCATCCAATAGTTTCCTAAATTAGCCAAGGCCTGATCTTCGGGGTACTTTTGCATTTCCGCATATTTAGCCAAAGCGCCTTCAAATTGCAGGGCGTTAAACATCTCAGTAGCGCGGTAAAAGGCCACTTTTTGATAAGCCGCGCGCATATTGGGCGAATTTATACCTGCCTCCTTTATCGCTTTCATAGCTTTATCGTAATCCTTTGTCGTGATATAAATATTGGCCAGATATTCCTGAATTTTTGAACGCTTATCCGTATTGGGATACTCATTTAAAAAGGCATTAAAAGTACTAATCGCATCTGTAAATGGACTAGCCAATTCGTAAGAGAGTATGGCGTAGTTATAAGCTGCCATTTCGGTTATCTCCGGATTGGCCTTAATCTCCGACGCGGCTCTAAAAGCTATAAGGGCTTGGTTTTTATTAGCTACTTTCAAATAGCAGTCGGCCAAGTGGAAATAAGAGTTTTGACGTAATTTATCAGGCCCGGCCGAAATCTTATTAAACTCGGTAATTGCCTCAGCAAAACGCTTTTCCTGATATAAAGAAAAGCCAAACTGATAATGGTCGTCTAAGCGCAAACTTCCCCCCTTTTCTTTGAAAATACCTAAATAAGTAATGGCATTTTGGTAATCCTTCTTACTGTAAAAGGCATCTGCTAAAAGTTTAGCAATTTCAGGTGCCCGCGAGGCTGTAGCGTTTTCAATAAGCTCCTCGCCCACTTCTACCAGCTTATCATAGTTTTCCAACTGATAATAAATATGAGCTAAATAATAAGGTACTAAAGGACCAAAATTAGGGTCTTCCTGCAATGGCAAAAAGTTTCGTAAAGCTTCCGAGTAATTACTATCTACATACAAAAGGTGCGCGTAATAATATCGACCTGAATTAGAAAAAGCTGATTCCTCATCTTTAATTTTGAAAAATAAATCTTTGGCCTGATCAAATTCTTCAGCAATCATTAAAGAGTAAGCATATTTAAAGCGATACTCACCGGCCTGCTCTTTATTTAAGGTGTAAACATCTACTTTTTGGTAATATTTTATGGCTTGCGTGTAACGACGCAAACTGAACAAGTTGTGGCTGTAACTAAGGTAAAGTTTATTGCGCAGTGGATTAGTCTCGTGTAAGCGAGCAAACTCCTCAATTCGCTCATCTATGTCGCCATGATAAAGCTTTATGGCGCACATCGCCGCAAAATATCGGGCCTGCACAATTTTCTCCTTATTTAAAGAGCCCTCGCGAATCAATGCGTCCCAAATTTCTTGGGCATTACCAAATTGCTCCTTCTCATAAAGCTGAAATGCTTCATCATAAGAGGCTTCATTTGGCTTCTGTGTAGAATGTACTTGGGCGTACACTACACTCATTTGGGTGAATACCAAGATACCACAAAGAAATAAAGTCCTGATATTTAGCATGCTACGTTATTATTTTTATCATTTTAAAAGTAGCAGTATTTATAGGCTTCTATTTAAATTACTTGAGAAGTTTTAAACGTTTGATGTTAATTATTATTGAGCTTTATTAGCGCTGGCTAATGCGCTAAAATTAAATTTGTAAGATATTTGAAATTATGAGCACCGAAGCGATACTTAGACTAAACCAAGCCTGCATCAAACAAGGAGACACTGTGATTTTAGACGAAGTTGAGCTTTTGATCAAAAAAGGTGATTTCCAATATCTTATTGGTTCTACGGGAAGCGGTAAATCTAGTTTACTGAAAACTCTTTACGGCGATCTCCCTCTCAGCAGCGGCAGTGGCCATGTTTGTGGAATAAACCTGGTTAATCTCAAAGAAAAGCAAATTCCCGAATTGCGACGTAAATTAGGTATTGTATTTCAAGATTTTCAACTTCTTACCGATCGATCGGTATTTGATAACCTCAAATTTGTTTTACAAGCGACGGGATGGAAATCAAAGACCGACATTAAAAAGAAAATTGAAGAGGTTTTAACCAAAGTGAATATGGAAAGCTTAAGCGCCAAAATGCCTTTTCAACTTTCGGGAGGAGAGCAACAAAGAGTTTCTATTGCCCGCGCTTTGTTAAATGATCCGGAGCTGATTTTAGCCGATGAGCCCACGGGAAATTTAGACCCTTCTACCAGTGAGGAAATTATGATTTTACTGGAGGAAATCTCCAACAGCGGTCGCGCCTTATTAATGGCAACTCACGACTACTCCTTAATATTAAAATTCCCGCACGAAACGCTAAAATGCAGCCAAGGCAAGGTTTTTAGCACTGTACAAAACACCTTGTAAATTGTGGATTTTAGTATCTGTCTTCCCCTCTATCAGAGAAAACCCTACGCTGCCGTGCAAAACCTAGTGAAGCAAGCGGAGAACCTAGGGGTGGATTACGAAATTCTTATTATTGATGATGCTTCTAGCCCCGAAATTTCTGAAGCTAATCGGCAGTTTTTTACCAAATTGTCCAAGGTTCGCTACCTAGTTTTAGCGCATAATATTGGTCGGGCCAAGATGCGTAATTTACTTGCTTCAGAAGCTAAAGGTCAATATTTTCTTAGCTTAGATGCAGATGTGCATATTTGCAAAAACGATTTCTTACCATCATTTTGGAACCAAAGACAGAGCGGCGCCGTAATAATTGGCGGTAGGAAATTAGCTCCCTTACAAGCAAATTGTGAATTGCGCTGGTATTATGCTAAGCAACGCGAAAGCCTTAGCCTCAAAAATCGTCGCGATAAACCCTATGCATCTTTTATGACGGGCGCATTTTTTTGTGAACGCTCCCTCTTCCAAAAGCTAAAGTTCGATGAAGACATTATAGGTTACGGCCACGAAGATACCCTTTTCGGTTTCGGTTTGCGAGCCTTGGAAATCCCCCTTATTCATATTGACAATCCCATTTTAATCGAGGCTGACGATAGCAACAGCGACTTTTTAGAAAAAAGTAAAGCAGCGCTGAGAAACCTCAAAATCGTTTACACCAAACAGCCCGTTTTAGCGAGAGACATCAAAATATTAGATTTGGCCTTAAAAATTGAAAAAGCTGGTTTTAGCCCAATTTTCACTTTGCTTTATCGCCCGTTTAGGATGACGATTTTAAAGAATTTGCTCAGCTCGAAACCCAATCTACACTATTTCGATTTGTACCGGTTAAACTACTTATTGAGAATTAAGCTTACTCAATAAGTCTTCTAAAATTCCAGATTCCTTTTCATAATTATTTTCAGCTGCCGCTTGGGCTAGATTGGCTTGAAATACTTCCTTCCTAGTACTTGATAATTCTAAAACTGCCTGTGCTATTTCTTGCGCATCTACGGCAGTGATTTTACCAATATTGTATCGCAAAACCAAAGAACTAGGCTCTTTTAAATTACTTACTAATAATGGAATACCGCACTTTATATAATCGAAAACTTTATTAGGTAAACTAAAGCGATAATTGATGTTGGTATCTTTGTCAAGGCTAATTCCTAAATCGGCATTAAGCGTGTATTGTAACATTTGCAAATAAGGCTGTGAGGGGATAAAATGTACGCGATTTAGTAGAGAATATTCCTTCGCTTTTTGCTTCAAATATTCTAAAACATCACCCTTTCCCACCAGTACAAAATGATAGTTTGACGGTAGCAGTTTTAAAGCCGCTAGCATTTCTTCCATTCCTCGATCGACATTAATTCCAGAGCCCTGATTAATAATTAAATAGGCATCTTGCGGAAGCTTAAGTGCGCTACGCGATAATTTAATTTCGGGTAAAACTTTAGAGGCCACATTGCGAATTACCAGGGGACGAATACCATAATCGCTCTCGTACAAATCGGCGATGCTTTCGTTTACAGTTATGACATGCTTCAGCTTGGGGAAAATCGCCGCTTCTAATTTAGTCCACACCTGCTTTACTAATTTTCGATTCTGAATTTCGGGAACGCCCGTAAAATACTCGTGACTATCGTAAATTAAGGGCTTACCGAAGAGTTGCGCTACCAAATAATTAGGGAGAAGTGTATCTAAGTCATTACTAAAATAGAGATCGGCCTTATTAAAAAGGAGATAGAAAAAGAATTTGAGGTTCAAATTCGCGTAAAAAAGGAAGCCCTTCTTAAACCAAAGATTAAAGCGCTTTATTTGGTAGCCGTCGGGCTTAAAATCTAAACTAGTTGGCAGTTTCCTCCCAATAAAATGGACTTGATAGCCTTTTTTCAAAAGCACCGAAATATGTCGCTGCACCCTTTGATCGGTAGCTAAGTCGTTGCTTACGCTGATGATTACCTTTTTCACAGCAGCAAAAATGAGAATTAAATTACGCTAATACTCTATTGTATCTTAAAAAGGCGCCAAAGGGATTCCAATTTGAGGCGCTTCTTTGTTTCTTTGCTAAAATTTTCGAGCCTTGTCTATTCCTAATTTAGATATACAGCAATACGATTACGCCTTGCCAGATGAAAAGATTGCTCTTTATCCCGCCGAGCGCGGCCAATCCAAACTTTTAATCTTTGATAATCAGAGAATTACAGAAGATAAATATCTAAATATTGATGATTATCTAAGTCCTAATTCGCTTTTGGTCTTTAATGAAACCAAAGTAGTACAGGCGCGCTTACTTTTTCCGAAAAATGACAGTACAATTATCGAGATTTTTTGTTTAGAACCTGCTCATAATAAAGCAATTGAGCAGGCTTTAGCCCAAAAAGGAAGTTTGGAGTACAACTGCCTAATTGGCGGTGCTCGTAAATGGAAAAATGGTCCTTTAAGCATTAAATTGGATGGCTTAATTTTAGAAGCCGAAAAGATCAGTCGTGCCGAGGATAGCTTTTTAGTACGCTTCAGCTGGCAAGCAGATATGAGCTTTGCGGAAATTTTAGACTTGGCGGGAAAAACACCACTTCCCCCCTATATTAAAAGGAAGGCGGAAGAACAAGACAAGAAAACCTATCAAACGGTTTATGCCAATCGTGCTGGCTCGGTAGCCGCTCCCACTGCGGGATTACACTTTAATGAGGCCATTTTTAAAAAATTGGAGGATAAAGGAATTACCCGCGATTTCTTAACGCTACATGTGGGAGCCGGAACTTTTAAACCTGTTAGCACCTCAGTTACCGAACACGAGATGCATGCGGAAGAAGTATTAGTCGAAGCCAACTTTATCAAAGGCATCTTGGAAAACCTTAAAAAGGGCCGAGCGGTAATTTCGGTAGGAACGACGTCTTTACGGGCCTTAGAAAGTATGTATTGGCTAGGCTGTTTAGCGCAGGCTAGGCAATTAAAGGATATCCATGAAATATGTATACCACAGTGGATTGCATTTAAGGGTGAAACCCCTCGCTTAGAGGCTATTACTGCATTTGAAGCTTGTTTAGAGCTTCTTTATTCCAATGCTTTAGATTGGCTATCGATAAAAACTCAGATCATTATTGCACCCGGTTATCAGCACGGAATTATTCGTGGATTGATTACCAATTTTCATCAACCCAAAAGTACCTTAATGCTTCTTATCGCTTCTATTGTAGGCGACGATTGGCAAAAGATATACTCCTACGCCTTATCAAATAATTTCCGTTTTCTAAGTTATGGCGACGGCTGTTTACTAAAACTATGAGCACACTAAAATACTTTTTCGTACGTCTTTATTTTTTGCTAATTTCTTTAGGTAGTTATGGGCAAAGCGTAAATCTCCAAGAAATTGGCTTAATGCCCAATGAGTTACCCGAGTGCAGTGGCATGGCGGTAATTGGTGAAAATGCTATTGCTTCGATAAACGACAGCGGAAACGATCCGGAAATTTTCGTCTTAGATACTTTAGGAAACATCATTTATCACACTGTTTTTCTGGGTTTTAACAATAACGATTGGGAAAGTATTGCTTACGCAGATGGCCTATTATATATCGGCGATTTTGGCAATAATGCCAACAAAAGAACTAATCTCAAAATTTATATTGTTGATATTTCTCGTTTGCTTAGCGAAGGTTTATGGGCTTTTAAAGGAGAAATCAATTTTAGCTTCCCCGACCAAAAAGCCTTCCCTCCTGCCGAAACGTCTAAATACTTCGATTTAGAAGCGATGGTTGTATATAAAGATTCACTTTATCTTTTTACGAAAAACCGCACAAAACCTTTCGATGGCTTGAGTAATTGCTACAGTTTAAGTAGAAAGGCCGGAACCTATAAAGCCTTTAAAAAAGGGCAGATTTTTACAGGACAAGGCTTAATGCATGCCTATTGGGTAAGCGGCGCGTGCCTAGCAGGCGATAAGAATCCTGACTTGTATCTTTTAGGATACGACAAGATTTGGCGGGTTCGCGATTATTTTAACCAAAGCGAAAGTCTCCTTAAAGCGGAAGAATTTTACATGGGAAGCTTCGGGCAACGTGAAGCGATTTGTATTCTTAATAATAAGTTTTACATCGGCGAGGAAAAAGTGGCAGCTCGTGATGCTAAGATTTACAAAGCTGATATTCCTGAGAGTCCAAAAGACGAATCAGCAGTTATTGGCGAATCATTAAGCTTAGAAAGTAAACAATTTAGCGCAGGCATAGAATTAATAGTGCCAGATCCGAATTTACAAGGACAACTCTATTTTGAAATTTACAGTCAAGCAGGAGAGCTTATCTTGAAAGGAAAGTCAAAAGATTGCCTAATTGAAGGTGACAAAATGTTTATTGACACCAAAAGTTTAGGCTTAGGATCTTATATTTTAAACACCGTTCTAGCGGGTAAACCCCGCGCCTTTCTTATTAAAAAGACTCGTAACTAATCGAGTGTAAAACTGAAATTAAGACTGGTTCCTCCCCATTGGTTGGAGACCACACCAAGCCTCATTGGAATTGGACTACTTCTTTCTCGCTGCCAAGTACCAATTTTAGTCCCAATCCAAGTTCCTAGCAGCGCGCCAGCCACAACATCACTAGGCCAATGTTTAAAATCGTGTACCCTTTGATAAGCGGTAAGGCCTGCTACAATGTATAAAGGAACCGCAATACGCCAGTCATTCTCGTAGTAAGTTGAGACTGAGGCCGCAAATGCAAAAGCGGTGGCACTATGCCCCGAGGGAAAAGAAAGATTTTCCCCTGAGAAGGAAGCGCCCCTAAATTGATACGGATCAAATAATAATTGTTCTTCTGGGCGCACACGATGTACTAACAATTTTATAGTAATGGCGGCAACTCCAGCGGTTAGCATACTTTGCAAAGCAGCGGATGAAGCTCCTTTTATGTTTACATTTTTTAGGTAACCGGCAGTATAATAGCTGCCTAATGCGAGAATTCCCATTTTTAATGGATTCCCGAAGGGTTCACTAATTTGAGAGAAAGTGGAAAACTGCTCGGGGCTTCCTTGAGCTATTTGCGGTTGAATTTGCTCATCAAACACCATTGTAGCAGAGACAAGAGCTATAGCGCCAAGACCGAGTAAAGCTGGCTTCTTTAATTCCTTGGGTTTTTTGAACCATCTACCGGAATTATACCATGAATCACTTATTAAGTCTTCACTTATGCTTATGAAGTTTTGCCCGTAAATTGGTTGATAAGTGCCCGAAAGAAGATAACTCAGGATTAAGAATAAAAGGCATTTTTGCATAAACTAAATCTTGATAATGCCCGCGCAAGGTAATTACATTAAGAGAAATAATCTCCTGCAAATTTCAGTCTCAGAGCTTGATGCCTTTCATGAATACATAGAAAGTGAGTATCAGTTTAAACTGAAGTGGTATAATAGCGCATCTGCCGAAAGGCGCCTGCGGAAAACAATTAAAAACTTGCAGCTAAATTCTTTGACAGATTTACAGGCAGGTTTGCAAAAGGGAAGTATTTCTTTTCAGAGGTTTTTAAGCGAGTTTACCGTTAATGTTACACAAGTTTTTAGAGAACCCGAAAGCCTTAAAGATTTAAAAAACAACGTTCTGCCTTTTTTTAGAAAAGTAGTTGATTTTAACGTTTTACTAGTCGGTTCCAGTAGCGGTGCGGAACTGGCAACCTTGTGCATCATTCTTAAAGAAAATGGCCTTTTGAAGCGCAGTAAAATTGTAGCAACTGATATAAGCGAGAATATTTTGAAGGAGGCATATAAACCCAAACTTCAAAAAAGTGATCTAATCGAAGGCCACGAAAACTATTTACGAGCAGGTGGTTATAGAGAATTAGACCATTACTTTTTAGGCGCAGGGTCGCAAGCTTATCTCGACGAAAGTCTTTTAGAGAAGGTCGAATTTAAAACCTTTGATGTTTGTCATTCTCAACTAGAGGAAAGATTTGATTTGGTAATTTGCAAGAATGTATTGATCTACTTTCAGTATGATGAGCAGCACCATTTAATTAACAACCTAAGCCGACATATGAAGGATAAAGCCTTTTTGGCTCTTGGCGAGAAGGAATCAATTTTGAGATTACAGAAATTAAATGATACTTTCTCTTTAGTTACGGGAGAATATAATATTTACCGCAAAAATTAGAATATGAAAAAGCATTATTTTTTGTTAGCCCTAGCCCTTTTCTGCACGCAACTAAAGGGTCAAGATAGCTATCGCTTCGCCTTTTATAATGTCGAAAATCTTTTTCATCCTAGCGACGACAGTCTGGTAAATGATGAGGAATTTACTCCTGAAGGAATAAAAGGCTGGTCTTTCTATCGTTACTATCAAAAGTTAAACAAAATTGCTAAAGTTTGCTTGGCGATGAGCGGCAACAAAGTGCCCGCCTTAATGGGTATGGCCGAGTTAGAAAGTGAATTGGTTTTAGAAGATTTGATAAAAACTGAAGTTTTTGCTAAGTATAAGTATCAATTTGTCCATTATAATTCGCCCGACCGACGTGGAATAGATGTGGGTTTAATTTACGATAAGGATCAGTTAAAACTAATTTACTCTCAAGCCTTTCCCTTATTCATCGCTTCAGATAGTGCGTTTCGCAGTCGCGATGTATTGTTTAGTCAATTTGTAAGCCTGGGTGGTGATAGCCTTGATGTTTTTATCTGTCACTGGCCGAGTCGTTATGGTGGTCAAGAAGCCTCGGAATACAAGCGCTTAGCCGCAGCCGAATTAGTGCGCGGTAAAGTGGACTCATTGCAAGCGCAAGGAAGAAAGAATATATTAATTATGGGCGACTTAAATGATGAGCCCACGAACAAAAGTGTGCAGGAGATATTAAAAGCAGGTAAGGAAATAGGAGAAAGTTCAGACTTGAAAAATTTGATGCTTTCGCTAGATGCGGCCGAGGGATCGCATCGCTATAAAGGTCAATGGGCCTATCTCGATCAACTAATTATTAGCAAGGAGTTGATTGATAAGGTAGGTGAATTCGGCTGTTTTAGAGCGCCATTTTTACTGGAAGAAGATAATCGCTATCCTGGCATGCAGCCTTATAGAACTTACCTTGGTATGCGTTATAATGAAGGTTTTAGCGATCATTTGCCCATTTACATTGATTTAAAACTAAATTAAAAGCCTGCTAAGCCAACCTTTTTAGCCTAATTCATCGCTATAGCTAAGGATCGCGATTTTTAATCCTTTTTAAATAAGAATTAAAGCGGAGGAGGAAACTCCCTTTTAATAATTACTTTGACGTGAAATTTTTATCCATGAAGAAAATCTTAGTATTATTAACGGCCTCAATGTTTTTCGCAGCATGTGAGGAAGAAACCCCTGCACCCGTTTTAGGTTACCCAACGGATGGCCTTGCTTTACCCGAAACTAAAAATGCATTGCTTATCGCGTCGTATGAACCCGCTACTGGTTTTAATTACGATATTTTGCGCGCTACAATTCAAGATCTTTATCCTAAACAAGTAAATTACATGTCTTTGGTAGGTAGCCAAAGTAGCCCGTTATATAATGGTTTAACCGATAGTATCAGTTTAAACCAACCCTTAGACCCTGCTCCTAGCCTCTATTTAAATGAGTCCGCTTTGGATTTAGCAAATGCTGTCGTAAGCATAGAAAAAGAGTTAAATCGCAGACCTATTGCCACTGTAAATCACCTGGTAAGCAGCAATGATACTGCCTGGGTAATTGATAGTAAAGTAAAGTTTTGGAGAGATACTGCAGGTGGTAGTTTTTATATCGAAACTTACTTAGCGAGCTCCATGGTTGCGGCCAACTATCAAAGTTTGGGCGCCAACTTGCAAGCAACCGCTGTTTCTGGTTACATACGCAATGTTGATTCCATCAGTGTTTGGGATGCGGATATTCCGAATGCGGACAGTAGCGCTGTTCTTTTTAAGAAAGATGAGCCTTTTAGACATCCAATGATTGTAAGCGGAAGCGCTAATCCCGCCTTTGCTTGGGGCGTTAATATTGGAGAGTATACTCCTTTTGGTGCCGCATATAGTATAAACGACGTAATTGGAACAAAATCTACTCCTATCAAACATTACATTCTTAAACCAGATAGTGACCTTGAGGGAGCTTATGCCCCTGGATTTAGCTTTACCCCCACTTTTATAACCGTAATTTGGTCCTTGGATAAGGAAACCGCTAAGTTTGAGTATATCAACTCGGTGAGTACCACTTTGTAAGAACAAAAGATTTATAGAGAGTAAAAGGCTGTTTGAAAGAACGGCCTTTTTTTGGCTAATTAGGTCATATCATTTGCCTAAAAGCCAAATAAATTGTTGAAAGAAGAGATGGTCATCATCTAGGTTAACTCTTGTTTAATACTTTCGGGCAAATTGTATCAACTTTTCGAAAATCATATTCTCTTGATAGCAAAGCTCAAGGAAATAGTTAGCTTCTTCAATATCAATTTCGCTGTAAAAGTCCAGAAATTTATGCCCTAACTATAGAAGTGCAAATTTGAAAAGCCTTCATCTGATCTGGTTCTGCCGCTATTTCTTCTCCAATTTCAAGGCTCTATCTATACTAACATGCTAACGGGCATATAAAAGATCATTGTGACCTTGGTCAATCTTCGCGAGCCGGCCTTTCCATTCTTTTTCGCTATTTATAACGGTAATTTTTTAAGAATGAGAATTAAAAGCTAGATAAAATTCTTCAAAGATTTCTCCTCCTACCGATACCGCAGAATACTAATCGGTCCGGTACTCTCCACAACGTCCCCGCACTTCACTACATAATAGTAAGTACCATCAGCTAAAGGCTTGCCATCATCATCTACTCCTTCCCAATCGTTTCTGTACGAATTAGCAGAATAAACTGGAGAGCCCCAGCGGTTGAATACTTCTAAATTGCAGTTGCCATTGAGTCGCAAAGGGCTTAAATCGAAAAAATCATTTAAGCCATCTCCATTAGGGGTTATTATATTATAAACGGCGACATTCCTGTCCGACAGAACAAAAACCTGCATGGAGTCAGTACCCTGACAACCGTAAATATCGGTAACGCGCACATAAAAGGTAACCGTATCGTCTTCATCGCGAATTTCGGCGTTAGGATAACGGGCAAAAGGATTATCGAATTTAACGGGTACGCTTGCATACCAGTAATAGGAAGCCGCATAGGTAGATTGCAGCGGTGCAAATTCTCCCCTAGCAATGGTTGTATCTGGTCCCGCATCTACATAAGTGCTGTCTTCGGTAATTTCAATAGTATCGGTAACGGTAACCGAACAGCTATCCCAAAACACGGTTAAGCTTACGGGTTTAATACCAGGAGTGGCCCAACTTAAACCGAACACGCTGAAAGCATCGAATCTTGGTAAGAGGGCATCGCCACCAAAATCCCAACGGTAGCGGGCATTAGGCGGTAAGTTACCAAAAGCTTCAAACTGTAAATTCTGCACCTCAAAACAAGGCACACCGTCCCAAATTATTTCGGGCGCTACGCCTGGTTTCACCTCAAAAGGAACTACCGTTGTATCGCTACATTGTTGACCAGGATTGGCAATTAAGGTAACCATATAAGTGCCAGGAGCGGGATAAGTATATCGAGGTGTATTCGCACTACTGGTATCGCTATTGGTGCTTAAATCGCCAAAATCCCACAGTACACTATTGGCATTTTGCGTTTCATTTTCAAACTGAACCGTTAAACCATCGCAAAGAATTTGCGGCTCTTCCAATGGCGTTTTCATGTCGCTAATTACGTTCTGAATACAATTGCTAACCGCGAATTGATAATCGAGACGAACTGTACTTAAAAGCTGACCATTACGCCATTCGCTAATGCAGATGCCCGCAACGTAATTTCCCAATTGAGCGGGGGTGCCCGTTAACCTTCCCGTAAGGGGGTTCACCGTAAAAGGCTGCGCCGCTGGAATTGGATTTAAAAAAGTATAAGGAGCAGCAAAGGCTACGCTGGTAAATGGCGGCGGACAGGGAGGATTGGGAATTACTGAATTACAGCCTCCGCCACCTTGGCCTCCACCGCTAAAGATCTGACACAATTCAAAACTCAAAGAATCACCGTCGCTCTCCGTTACTTGAATATCAATATTAGCTGGACGATTTAAGCAAATAACATTATCGAGCGGCAGCGTAATTTGCGGCGAACTATTACATGTGGTATCCATACTAGGAATCGTTATCGAATAGGTATTACCGATGGACCCTGGATTAACCACATTACCAATAATCGCATTGCGGCAACAGCGCTGATGCACCAAAGTATAGCCTCCTAAAATAGGGGCAAGTGTTACTGTATCAATGTAGTCGGTATACTCAACACATAAGTTAGGGGGAACCGTAACGCAAGGGTCACTGGTTAAATTATTATTGAGTGAAAGCACCGGACCTTGGCGAATATTTAATTGAGTAATAAAAGTTCCATTGATATCGTAAATGGCCACGGCTGCTGAATTATCAAAGGCCGCACCACCACCGGCACAGTCACGATAAATTCGTAATGAAATGGTATAAAGGTTATTACCTTCACAGTTATAACTTATTTCGCCCCCAATTAAATGGGCAGCTTTACTAGAGAAAGAAGCAAGAATTGACAACAAAACAGTTAAGCCAATAGTAAGTAATGTAGAGTACGGGTTCTTCAATGCAGAGAATTTTAGGGATGCCCAAGATAAAAAATAAAGAATAGCTATTTCGAATGATGTGATTAGCAAAGGAGGATTGTAATTTTGGGCCATGATACAGAGCGTTGCTATTATCGGAGCAGGAAATGTAGGCCTGTATTTATTCGCTGCCTTTAAAAATAAGGGCATCAAATGTTGCCTATTTTCGCGCAGAGCTTGCGCTCAAGTAGAGGCCCTCAGCAATTTTAATGGTGATTTCGATCTATGCCTTATTTGCGTCCCCGATGATAGTATTGCCGATCTAAGCGCTCAATTACCCATCTGCAAAGGCATTATAGCGCATAGTTCTGGCACGGTTTCCCTAGATGCGCTCGCTAAAAAGCATCCCTTTCGAGCAATTTTTTACCCGCCTATGAGTCTGCGTCCCGATGCTCAGACGCCCATCGAAAAAATAACTTTCTGCCTCGAAGCAAAAGATCCGCAAAGCTTAGTACAATTGGAAGAATTTTGTAGCCACAATCAAATACTTTCCGCTCGCCTTAATTCGGAAGATAGAGCCAGTTTGCACCTTGCCGCGGTAGTCAGTCATAATTTCAGCAATTACCTATATCACCTCTCGCATCTTATATTAAAAGATAAAAACTTGAGTTTAGAATTACTTAAACCTTTGCTTGAGGAGCAGGTAAAGCAAATTGATACGCAAGATCCCGCGGAAAGACAAACTGGTCCAGCCCAAAGAAAAGATTTTGCCACCCTGCAAAAACATATAAGTTTGCTACCCGATGCAAATTCAAAAACAATCTACAAACTAATTAGCAACGCTATCCTCGGTGATAATGAAGAAAAATTATAAAGAAATCCTCCCTCAAATAAAAGCCTTTGTCTTTGATATGGACGGAGTGTTAACCAACGGACAGTTTCAGATTTCAAAAGATGGACATCCCATACGTAACCTTAATAGTAAGGACGGATATGCCCTGCAGTTGGCCATTAAAAAAGGCTATATCGTAGCAATTATTTCTGGCGGACATTGTGAAGGCGTTAAAAGCATCTTACAAGGCTTGGGATTAACGGACATCTATATGCGGGCTTCGTATAAATTAGACGCTTGGCAGGATTTATTAGCGGTTTACGAGCATCAAAATTTGCAGGAAGAAAACATGCTTTATATGGGCGATGACATTCCCGATTATCCTCTAATTGAAAGAGCGGGACTGGGTTGTGCGCCGAATAATGCCGTTCCTGAAATTCGAACTTTAGCCGATTACGTATCTCCCTTTAAAGGGGGCGAAACTTGCGTAAGAGATGTAATTGAACAGACTTTAAAGGTGCAAAACAACTGGATGCTAGAAGAAGATTTTTCATGGTAGCTTTTTTCAAACTCATCCGCTGGCCCAATTTGCTGATTATTGCTTTAGTGCAATACCTTATTCGCTTTGCCATTATTGAAAGCCTTCATTTGCCCCATGTTTTAAATCACGGCTACTTTTTTCTAGGCGTATTATGTAGCATGGCACTTGCCGCTGGCGGTTATATTATAAACGATTTATACGACTTGGAAGTCGATGCCCTTAATAAACCGAAACGCATCACTATTGGCAAGAGCATTAAGGAAAATACCGCTTGGAACCTTTATTATGCCACGGTAATTATTGCTATTGCCTGCGCCTACCTATTAGCGCAAGAAGCCGAAGTAGATGATTTGTGGATGATTGCTCCCTTAGCCGCCGTGATACTTTACCTCTATGCTTACGATTTAAAAGCCCGCCCTTTTTTAGGCAATTTCATTGTAGCGGCTCTAAGCGCTTTACCCGTATTTTTAGTAGGTGTTTTCGATATACTCCCAGCGGCTAATGATGAAAATGCTTTGCAGGTTTCACAAACCATGGAAGTTATTTTAGCCTATTCCCTCTTTGCATTCGGCATCAGTTTTATGCGCGAAATGGTTAAAGATGCAGAAGATAAATTAGGCGATAAAGCAGCCGAGTATAAAACCCTAGCGCTTATTTTATCAGCTGGGGTTTTTAAGGCGATTCTAATTTTCCTGCTCATTAGCCATATTGTGCCCCTCGCCTATTATAGTTACGATATTTTTGGAAACGATAAATCATCCTCTCTTTATCTTTTTATTTTAGTTGTAGCGCCGCTCGTGTATCTTATCTACAAAAGTGCTTTAGCGCATCGCCCTAGCGACTATAAAAAGATAAGTATGTTACTGAAGCTTATTATGCTGACCGGGATTTTAAGTATGTTGGTTTTCACCCTTTCCTTAAAATACTTTTAATATGAATTCTAAACTAGTTCTGGGTTCACAATCGCCGCGCCGGGCTGAATTATTAAAGGCATTGGGTTTAGACTTTCGGCAATTAAGCGGCGATATCGATGAGTCTTATCCCACTGGCTTAAAAGGAGCAGAAATTTCCGATTTTATTGCGCAGGCGAAAGCCGATTCTTTAATCGGTCAATTAGCCGATGATGAACTCTTAATTTGCTCCGACACAATAGTCTGCTTAGCCGACCAAGTTTTAGGAAAACCCGCTAATTATGAGCAGGCCAAAGAAATGCTGCAAAGTTTATCCGGCCAATCCCATCACGTAATCAGCTCCATCTGCTTTAGCGATAAAAAGCAAAGTAAAGTTGTGCACGATAGCACCGAAGTGTTTTTTAAAGAGCTTAGGGAAAGTGAGATTGACTATTATCTAGAGAATTTCCAACCCTACGACAAGGCAGGTGCTTATGGCATTCAAGAATGGATTGGGATGATCGGGATTGAAAAAATTATCGGCTCTTATTTTACGGTAATGGGATTACCCACCCATTTAATTTTCGAACAATTAAAAGCTTGGAAAGCCCTACCCATGGGCTAATTCTCTCATTTTTTTCGTATCATGCAGGCCGATATGAAAATGGAAAAGAAAGCCTCCCTAGCAATAGCCTTAGTACCTGTTATTTTCTTAATTATAGCGCTCTCATTCAACGTTATTGGCGTTTTTGGGGATGATGCTCTCAGTGGTTCCAACCAGTTCATATTAATGATGAGTGGTGCGGTAGCAGCCTTAATGGGCTTGCTAACCGGCACAAAATGGGAAACCGTTTTAGAGGGCATTGAAGACTCTATTAAATCGACCACCGGCGCATTAATCATACTCTTACTGATTGTCTTTAGCGGGAGCTTGATGATTAGTGGTATTGTACCCGCCATGATTTATTACGGTCTTAAGATACTTAGCCCCGAAATTTTCCTACCCGCCTCGGCCCTAATTTGCGCCATGGTTCTAATTAGCCACGGGCAGTAGTTGAGATCAGCCACGGTTGGGATTGCGCGCTTATTGGCATTGGTAAAGCCTTGGGTTTAAATGAAGCGATGGTAGCGGGAGCGGTTATTTCTGGCGCCTATTTTGGTGATAAACTTTCCCTCTTTCGATACGACTAATTTAGCACCAGCTATGGCTGGCACAGATTTGTTTACGCATATCCGCTATATGCTTCATACCACCATCCCCTCATTTATTATTGCCTTAATCCTCTTTAGCATTATTGGTTTAGCCATTCCGTAAGCATTTCCATAGAGGAGATTCAACCGCTTTTAAGCGAATTAGAAAGTACTTATAATCTAAGTCCTTGGCTGTTTTTAGTGCCTGCCTTAGTCCTCTAATCATTAAAAATGCCTGCCTTACCTGCTATTCTTATTGGCACCTTGGCGGGAGTCGCCTTTGCGCCTATTTCCTTTTTTCAAAGCGAACTGTTAGCAGAGCTTTCTGGAGCAGTTTAGGCGATGGATCTTACTATAAGTTATTACTTAATGCCCTTACAGTAGAAGTTTCGTTTACCCCAGCACACATCCCATTTTAAAGGAACTTTGGTATCTGTGGAATGGTAAGCACATGCTGGAATACAGTTTGGTTAATTATTGCGGCCATGATTTTTGAGTGGCAGTATGGAGGCGAGTGGATTTTTTGAAGATTATTAGTGCCGCTTTGCTAAAACTGGCCACCGGAACTCTTCATTAATAGCCACTTACCGTGGGTACCTGCGCTTGGTAAATATTACTGCTAGTGATCAATATTTGGCGATTGTTCTGCCTGGAAGAATGTATGCAGATGCTTATAAAAAACAAGGTCTATGCCCGAAAACTTAAGTAGAACCCTAGAGGATAGTGGTACAGTAACCTCGGTGCTTATTCCTCATAATACTTGTGGTGCTTATCAAAGTACGGTTTTAGTGGATACCATGGCTTATTTGTCTTTATGCCTTTTCAACTATTTGAGTCCACCACTACTTTGGTTTACGCTGCGATGGAAAATTAAAAGTTAATTAGTCCTAAAAGGCAGCGGATAAACTGGCCGAGCATGAATAAAACTTTACAAAACTTAATGGCAGCCGAACGAAAGGCGGAAGTACTTTTCCAGGAAATTGAAAGCGTCAGTTAGTGCAGCCAGGCAAAAGTAGAAGAAACTCAATACCGAAGTTTATCAATTAGCCTTTGAACTGTTTAGCATAAAGAAATACTGGCACAAGCGTACAGTGAGCTGGCGTTAATACCCTTTACCCCATCGAGAGAATCCACCAGATCACCGCTTAGAGGAAAGTGATATCCTCTTTTTGACTTCGGACCTGTTTCTCGACGATTGGGAAGCCGATGTAGGTAAAACCGTATGTATTGGGTAATGATGTCCAAAAACTGAAACTAAAGCAAGACGTTGAACTGGCCTGGCAATGAGGGCAAGGCCTATTTTGAAGTACATAAAGAAACTATTACTGGGGCTGAATTTTACCGCTATACCTGTAGCTTAGTCAAAATACGGTTGGGAATACGGCAACGAACAAAGGCCCTCATCGGTAATTTTCCCCATGAAAATATCTATGGCGAGGAAGAAGTAAATTATATTCATCCTAATAACAATCTGCCCATGCTCGTTTTTACTAACAATGTTAGCGCGGCACTGGATTTATGAAATCCACTCTTTATTGACCCTGTGCATAGTATTGGGGGCTTTTCGAGCAGCTATTAGCTTGGTGACGAATTAAAAATAGTATAAAATGAATGGACTACATTAAAATAATAACTGGCAGTGCCATTACCATCAGTAGACTGGAATACCTATTGAATGATAATAATATCGAAACCAGAGTGCGGTGACAATGTTGAATCAGCTCCGTTTTAGCCGGCTTCCTGAGCCCAACAAAATGATGTGGAACTATTTGTTCAAAGTGAATGTAGATAAAGCGCAGAGCATTATTGCTGAGGCGGGAAAATGAAGTGGGGAATAGTTTATCCACAACCCAGAGCGTATACAATTCAGTGGTACCTATTTCTGCTGATCACATTACTTCATTATAAAAATGATTTAGTGTTACTCAATCAGAATAAATCAACTGTTTGAACACCTAAAAGACAGATCTGGACTGGATACTTTTATCGTAAACGATTTTGGGAGCTTATTTTGCAATCGAACTTTCCCCCTCCCAACCTTCTTTAATCCAAAGTTTTCGAAAGCTTCCTCACCTTCTTTAAGTCGAGAAGATTGAGGGCATTGCCTTCTAAACCCTCAATGTTTTTGGGATAAAACGCAGTACTCTGATCGTAAAATAAGGGAACGATGGGCGCTTCGCTAATGACCAAGCTATCCATTTGATGGTACAAACTTTCGCGGATACTTCATATCACTTTCATCGCCGTTGACGAAAGACGTAAAGCGAATCAAAATAACTAGAGGAGAAATGACTGTAATCTGGTCCATTAGGAGCTGCATTTCAGGCTGTAAAAGAGCTACAAGTAATTTCCGCATCAGTAATCTGCCATCCATGAAGCCCGAAAGAAATCTACTTTACCGTCGCCACTGCTTGTCTTAAGGTGCTGGGCGGACTAACTTCCAATTTTTATGCGAATGCCAATTTTATGAGTTCACTCTTTGTGCATTCGCAGAGATCTAAGTAGCTGGTACGTTTGTAAACTAATTTCTTCCAGTCCTTTCCCTGGGAAAGCCCGCATCTATCAATAATTGTCGAGCCTTTTCAGGTTGGTAACTATAGCCATAGTCTGCTAGGGAATCGTAGCTTGGTAAACCTTTGGGAATAAAACCCTTTAAGGCTGGTTCACCAATATTATTGCGGAGATAGTGCATCATTTTCACCCGATCAAAACCATAATTTATAGCCTTCTAACTGGACATCTTGCCAAGCGCCTCTACCTCTGGAGCCGAGTCTACGTAAAAAGCGAGGTACTCAGTATTCAGGTAAGCCTGACGTGATAAGTTGTGTTTAAAGTCTTGGGCGTATTTCGGATTTAAATTCCCTTCCGGGCTGCTAAATCATCTTTATAGGAGGCACTAAACCTGAAATTAAATCGTTCTTCCTTTAAAAACTCGAGAAAAGCTGATTGCTTGCGGGAAACAAACTAATGGCGATGGCTTCTAAATAAGGTAAAGGCTTACCCGCTTCATCTTTTTCGAAATAAGAAGGATTACGGCGTAAAATGAGCTTTTCATTTTCAGCCAAAGCTTAAATTGAAAGGTCCTGTTCCCACGGGTTTCGGCTAAATTCATTACCATAAAAGTCAATCGCTTCTGGGGGAACCAACGCACAATATTTCATGCTTAATATTCCTAAAAAGGCGAAAAGGCGCGGCTTAGGCGGATCTCTAAAACACTATCATTTAGCGCCTTAAATGCTGCCACCTTTTTAAAAACCCAAGCACCCGGCGAAGCAACCGAAGATATTAATCTTTGAAAACTATAGACAAAATCGCTGGTCGTTACTACGCGACTGCTGTCTGCGCCAAAGCAGGCATTTTGATGAAAATAGATATCCCGCTCAGCTTAAAGAGATAGGTTTTTCCCGGACCGAGAATTTCCCATGAACGGGCACTGCGGGCTGAATGCGCAACTGATTGTCCATCTGTACTAAGCCACCAAAAATCTGATTAACGGCCCATATATTAGATTGGGAACGCGCAAAAGCGGGATCAAGACTGCTAATTCCCGCCGACTCATTATATCTAAAAACGGCCGTATCATCGCGTTTAGGCATCTGCTTACAAGCGACAAAAAAGCCCAAACTAAGAAATATGGCTAAGCGGTTTTTCATAAATAATAGCGCAAGCTAAAAAAGGCACTAGAGCCACCCGCGATACTTTGCACGACCATGGTGTTTACATGGGATACGCCAAAACCTAATTGCCAGTATTTCTTTATTTGCCAGTCGAATTCGGTGCTTAATCCCCAGGAATTAAATCCACCCATATTTAAAGCAGTGGTAAGCCGTTTGTTTTTACTGATCTGCCAGCGAGCGCCCACTTCCACTCGGGGTAGATAACGCTTTAAATAACGATATCTTCCTTGTAAGTATAGCGATTTTAAGGAACCATGCGCAAGGTGATATTCATACTCAAGTTCTACCATAAAAGGCATTAAACGGGTGAAATCACCACTAGCAGGATCGCCTAAAACACCAGTAGTAGAATCGAGTGAAGCTTGAAAAACGCTTTCCTGCAAGGTGAAAATATTGGAAATGTTAATGCCCGTAAAACTAAAGCTCGAATCAACTTCTAATCTCGCCCCATCACTAAAAGAAATAAAACCCAAGTCTTGGGCCTTGAAATTAAGCTGATGCTTGCCCCAGCGCTCTTCGGTTTCAATATCAATGGCTAAACCCACGCCAGCAATGCCAAAATAGGCAGGACGACTGACAGAATTGTAATCGTAAGAACCAGCAAAGTTTATTTCCGTACCATTTTCAGCGGTAAATAAAGTAGTGTTGCCTGAATTAGCGCTCTGGTAATAGTGGCCAAGTATTAAGGATGTTCCGATAGAAACAGGCAAGGTGTCGATTAAAAAACCAAACTGAAATTGCAGTCCTGTATAGAGCCAGTCTTCGTAGGCAAAATCAGATAAATCTTGCTCTATCCCAGCAGTGGCCTTATTGCCATTTAATATCAACTTGACCAAATCTTCGCTGGCCGCGATAGATGTTTGTCCACGATGAAACAAGGCTACCGACTCCTTAGCAAAAGGTTTTAAATAACGATTTCTGTGGCCCTTGTAGGCAAAGCGAATCTCATTATTTTGCAAAGCCCCCAATCTTAAACCGCCATCCAAGCTGGCAAATATTTCATTTTTCAGAGACTGGTCGTAGGTGGTAGCACTGCGAAGTTGCCATAATAAAGAAGTGGCTAAAGTGCTACTTTCGGCAGAGATCATAGACTGGTACTCAATAAATGGACGTGCTTTTACCCCTATAGCAGACCGCGTGTATATTTCAGGGCCAAGACTATCGTTTTGTGCGAAAATTGGGTTTAACACCGAGCACGCGAAAGCTAAAAGGCTAAAAAAATAGATTCTCATCGTCTCCAAGTATTAAAATCGCCAATCAGACTAAGATCAATATAGTCGCGCGAATTAAATTCAACCAAATCTGGATATGCTGGGGTATTAATTTGGATTTCAAGAACTAATTGTCGTGTAGCTCTCAAACGATCAAATACACTAGGCTCTAAAATTATTTCCACCTGCGAGTCAGTCGCTGCGATTACTCGGCCTTCTGGAGACACTTCTGCGGCAGCTATAGCTTGACTCGTAAATAAGGTATCACTTATGTAGGCATCATCTTCTACGAGATAAATTTTAAGATCCGCACTAAAAGGATAATGATTGCTTGCTAAAATTTTAAGGCTGCCCGAATTCAGTTGATTTCCTTCGTCAAAATCATCAAAGTTAAAAGGAATGGTATCTCTAAAAATCAAATCTTCAATGCCAACACTGATAGGAACCGTTGCATTTAACCAAGCTTCAATGCCGTAATTAGTATTGAGGAATTGGGTGAAATCGCTAGGGCTCTTTCCTTTATTCATAAAGGCATCTAAATCGATCGAAAAGGTATCCGGTAAGATTTCAATTAAATCTTGAATATTGCTGTTGGTATTATTCAATGGGATGCTGAGAAGACCTGGCGTTGGTTTTGCCCCAGGACTGCTTTCAAAAGCTCTTCCAATATTAAAATCGAAGCCCATTTGATTCCAATTTAAAGAAGTGCTTTGAGTAGAGGCAAAAGCCTTCACATCCTTAATTCTAAAATCAAACTCGGCACCAATGTAGTTTTCGATTTCCAGTGTCATTTGCACATCTTCCAGCTGGAAATTACCACCAACTATTTCCGAAAAAGCATCAAAAGGAGCGCGCTCCACACTACTGATCGTATCAAAACCTAAAAAACCATAGCCGCGATCTGCAATCAACTCATTAATACCAGTTCTCACAAATACACTATCATCTAATGATAAATTTATCAGTCTACCAGTGCTGTCTATCCCTCCTCTAAAAATGGTGTAAAAAGTATTGTAAACCCCAGTAGTATCGGGTAGTCCCGTTAAATCTAAAGTATAGTTTTCAACCGGAATTTCGCGAAAGGCGTTCACTGAAGATCCCGCAGGAGCCGCTGGTATTATTTCTAAGAACTCGAGAACAGTGCCATTATTAGTCGCACCGGGTAAACGATATATGAGATTAATACTATCATCGATGGTGCTTAATGCGTCCATAAATATTTTCCCTTCTTTCACGTGAACAGAGGTAAGCAAAGCCGAAGGGGGAAAGATTTGCGCAGTGGCCGTTTCATTAAATAAATCTTGGGCCGGAAAAACTGCGGTAGCCGAAACTGGATCGAGCTTATCGAGTGTAACTCTTAAATCAATTGCATCGGAAGTATCAATTAAAACTGAATTACCATTACTACCGGGCGAATCTAAGTTCACCAAAGACGCAACCAATTGGCCTTCAATTAGAAAGTTATTAATTAGGCGTACCGAATCGTAATGCACCGCTCCTGCAGGTAAACTTGCAACGGTATTTTGAATGATAAAACTGCCGCTAAGCTGGTTGCGGATTTCGTATTGAATATTGGTGATATCAATAGGAAAATTATTCTCCATTTTTAAAACCAGCCAGCCGTCTTGTAGAATCATGGACTGAAAGAAATCAGTAGCATCAATATTAAAATTCGACGGGCCGATATTCGCAAGTGGCGGAATAACCTGACTCGTGCCATTGGCGGCCACTAATAAAGCGCCTTGAATTCCTGCTTGCCCAGCAATCCTCCCCAAAGAAATGCTATTGGTAATAACCCTTTGTCCCAAAGTGATTTTCTTGAGTGTGGCCGTATTTTCAAAAACGTCGTTAAAAGGAGGAGCAATTTCACCCGGTTTTAGAGAAGCCATTTTAGTACTGAAAACCAATTGAATTAGGCCCGAATCACTGCTAGCCACGGTGCTATCAAGACTTTGTAAGTCATTAAAATCAATTCGTGTTTTTAAAAGAGGTACCAAGGCCTCTACCTGCCAGTTTAATTGGTTTATATCTGGGCGGCAGCCACTGATAACAAAAGCCGCTAGTAGGCCGAAGAGTAGATTTTTACGCAAGAGTCAAAACTTTGGCAGCAAGGTACAAAATGCCAACAATTAGGAAATTGTTTTAAAGCCTTCCTTGTCAAGTTCTATCTTCGTGGCAAATTTCAAATAATGTCACTACTCCTCCTTAAGAATATTGGTCAACTTATTCAAGTCGAAAACCAGGGCCGCCCCTATAAACGCGGTTCTGAAATGGCTGATTTTCCTATTCTTAGAAACTGTTGGCTAACTATTAAAAATGGACGTATCCAAGAAATCGGCGCCGAAAACTCAGCACCTCCTACGTCTACTAACAGTATCGATGTGCAAGGTGCCACTCTTATGCCTACTTATGTAGATAGCCATAGCCATCTCGTTTACGCAAGCAATCGTCAAGATGAATTCGCGATGCGCCTTGCTGGCTTGAGCTACGAAGAAATTGCCGCCCGCGGTGGGGGCATTATTAATTCGGCAAAAAAATTACGCGCTTACAGCGAGGAGGCGCTTTTTGCAGATGCGCAAAAAAGATTGGCTGAATTAATCCAAATGGGCACTGGCGCCATTGAAATAAAAAGTGGTTACGGCTTGGATATGGAGTCGGAACTAAAAATTTTAAGGGTAGCAAGGCGCCTAGCTAAAGAAAGTAAAGTGGAAATAAAAACCACTTTTTTAGGAGCCCATGCCCTACCACCGGAGTTTAAAAATGATAAAGAAGGCTATCTCTCTTTGCTTATTAATGATATGCTTCCCGCCATCGCGGCCGAAAATTTAGCCGACTATATTGATGTATTTTGTGAAGAAAACTATTTTAGCCTCGAAGAAAGCTTGCGCATTATTTCTGCCGGTAAAGAATACGGCTTGGAAGCCAAAGTACATGTTAACCAGTTTAACAGCTTGGGCGCAGTTCCCGCCATGGTTAATCGAGGAGCATTATCCTTAGATCATTTGGAAGTAATGACGGAAGCGGATATTGAAAGCATCTGCGAAAGCAATACCATCGCTTGCTTGCTACCGGGTTGCAGCCACTTTTTAGAAATCCCTTATGCGCCGGCTAAAGAGTTAATTGCAAAAAATGCCATTATTGCCTTAGCAACTGACTTCAATCCGGGCTCTTCCCCAAATGGCAATATGAATAGCGTACTTTCTTTAGCTTGTGTAAAAATGAAAATATCGGCTGCGGAAGCCTTCACGGCTTCTACCTTAAATGGAGCGAGCGCCATGGGTTTAAGTGCTGAATTAGGAAGTATTGAAGTGGGTAAATTAGCTAGCCTGATGATCTTAAAACAAGGGTATACCCTCGAGTCTATCCCCTACCATTTTGGCCACAATTTAATTGAAACTGTAATCCTTAAAGGAGAAATACAATAATGAAAAATCTGGTTCACTTTAAAAAAGAGGAAATACTTGCGCTTACGCAGATGCGCAAGGGGGAGACAAAAATCGGCGAAGAAATTAAATGTATTCAAAGCATAGAAGAGCTAAGTACTTTGGAAGCACCCTTTGTTGTTCTAGCCATCAAGGAAGATATTGGCATTAGAGCAAACTTCGGTAAGCCCGGTGCAGCAAATTGTTTCGATTATGTTTTACCTGCTCTCCTTAATGTTCAGGAAAACCGCTTCTTATCAGCTAAGCAGTTTGCCTTATTAGGCTATTTGGATTTTCCCGAATATATGGCAGATGCAGTTAATCTTAATGCCAATATCGAAGCTGATTTAGATAAGCTACGCGAGCTTACTGCTTTAATCGATTTACGGGTTAGTGCCTTAGTACAATCAATAGTAAGTCTTAATAAGGTACCTATTATTATTGGGGGCGGACACAATAATAGTTATGGTATAATTAAAGGCTGTGCCGCCGCTAAAGAGAAGAATATTGATGTTTTAAATATTGATCCACACGCCGACTTCCGAGCATTGGAAGGCCGACATAGTGGCAATGGATTTAGCTACGCCCAAAACGAAGCCCTGTTAGGAAGATATGCTGTTTTCGCATTACATGAATCCTATAATAATCAGCAAACTTTGGAGACTTTTCGCAGTAGCGCCGAATTATATTATATGAGTTTCGATGAGTTACTAACCTTTAGCACCGCCGAAAGAGACCGCCTTTTTAAAGATGCCTTACGTTGGTTAGGCTCGGGGCAGATAGGATTGGAATTAGATTTAGATAGCATCACACGCATGCCGGTTAGCGCTTATAATGCTAGCGGCTTAAGTATGCGACAAACCCGACTTTTAGTTAAAACGGCCGCTGCCTTGTCGAAACCTTATTACTTTCATTTAGCGGAAGGCTCGCCCGACCAAACACAATCGGAGCAAGAAAAGGAATTGATGGGCAAAGCCATTTGCTATTTAATTACCGACTTTATAAAATCCTACGGCGAATAAGGTTCTGATTCTGCGATTATACAAAACAAAGAAGGCGACTAAAATTAGTCGCCTTTTTCGTTTATTCCTTTTCAAAATATTTTACTGGAAAATATTGGCTTGCTGGCGGTTACCCGATTCATCCTTGTACCAGTTGGTGGAGCTTGCTCCGTTACTTTGAGCCCAATTGGCAAAGTTTAAATAAGCCTTTACAATGTCCACTTTCTCCTCTGGGTAATCAAAACTCTCGCCTACAAATATAGCCCAAGGGTGGTTGTTAGCCGTTTTGTAATACTGCCCACTAGCAGGATCGCTAGCGTCATCATCCGTACCAAATAAGCTTAGATCGACTAGGTCCGTGGGCTGCATATTAACCTTATGAATTTCTTGGTTTCTTTGCTTGAATGCAAAAATGGAAAAATTCATAATTTCTTCAATGGCCACTCCTGTAGTAAAGCTCACATCTACCGTAAGGGTATCAGATGTTCCTTTAGGATTGGCTGAATAGGTATTGAAAAAAGCACCACCGGCACGGTTAATAATTTGCTCGACGTCGTCGCAGGCAATAATTACAGCCTTGGTTTGTCCATTTTCAGCTCCACTTGCGGCGGTTGATATTGTTCCTGTTGTTAGACTGTTTCCACTTACAGCGTTTACACGAACAGCCTCAATGTCAGGAAAATGTACCCCGAAACCTTGGATTAAATCACCGCCTAAGGCACGTACCGAAAATTTGAATTGCACACGGGTTACTTTAGAACTGGCGTTAAATGTAAAGCGCGTGTAATGATCTAAAACTAAGTCATTAAAATCATAATCGCCTTTGGCTGGCCATAAATCTTCATAAGCAATAGTGCCATAAAGAGGCGCTGTAGCACTTGGGTCTACCGCTGGAAAATAATAATCGAAAACTGCATTAGCATCATTGGGATATAAATCGACATCATCTGCAACACCGTCAAAATCAGAATCAGCTGCCGCCACATTTGGCTTGCAATTGTTAGATGGGTCCGAGGCAAAGGTGCCTGGTATTGAAATCTCGTCGACCAACATTCTGCGATTACGGTTGCCACTAACGCTTTCAAAACGAAGATAAAGCTTGTAAGGAGTGCTGCTTGAAGCAATAGCAGAAGGAACTGCAAAACTCACATTTTGAGGACGGTTAGTTGGTTCTGATAATGTATAAACCGAGCCAGTTATAACAGTACCTTCTCCCCAAGTATCGCTAGGATCATATTCGATAAAGTCAATATAAACTTTATACAGATTAGCACCGTCGAAAGTGTTAATTCTAGTTTTAAAAGTAATGTTTCCACTACTCATTTCTACAAAAGGAGACTTAAGCCAAAAAGCATTTGAGTTGGCATTAACCGAGCCACTTTGCGCCCAATATCCAGCACTAGGATCACGGTCTACACGATTAGTTAAGCTAAAACCTCCAAAACCCCAACAGGTTTCGGCACCGCGATTACCAGCAGTAGATTCAAAATCTGTAAAAACTGTTTGCGCATTACTTTTTAAAGATCCCGTTAAGGCTAATGCAATTAGTAAATTTTTCATTGTAATTACTCGGTATCAGGTTCAACATCAGACTGATCGTCGAAAGGAATAAAATCAAATTCTCCCCTATTATTTGTGAAGATCACTTCCTTAGAAATAGATCCAAATGAAACAATGGCATTTGACAAATCTCTTTCAGCCCTAAAATTTAATACCTTATTATCTCGGGTACTAATCAGCGCCTGAAAAACTACATTGCTATCTTGATCAAATACTTTGAGATAGTTGTTACGAGTGTAAGGCATGTTTTTCATGGCAATCACTTGTAAGCTATACTCTGTTTGAGTGGACCAATTGAAGTTAGGCCCCACAGTAATTTCTTGGAAAGAGGTGGGATTAGAAACAATTGCGCCAGACGCATCTCCATCGTCCTTTTTGCAAGAAAAAAGACTAAGCGCCAGAAAGCCTAATACTATGAATTTTTGCATTTTTTGAAAATTTTCTATTACCATTCCCAAACTTAAGCCAACTAATTTAGTCATTGATAATCAATGCAATAACTATTTTGAATGCTTAAATTTGTTCCCAAAATAAGACTAATGTCTCACATGGAGATGATTCCTCTATTTCAGCTTTGATTTTACTTCTTTCTTCAAAGAGTCCTTATGCATTAAAACCGAAATCGTTTTATACCTAACGAAAGCCTCTGAAGCATTGATATAACCACTGCGGAAATCATTGTCTCTATCGCCCCAGCTATTTTTTACAATGTAATATTTAGTACCCGCTTGATCTTTTACCATACCCGTAATCTGCATTCCATGATCATCGGTAGTTTCATAATTATCATAAGCTTCCTGTCTTATTTCCTGATTGGCCATCATCTCTGGCTTAGGTCCATCAAACATTGACTCACGCTCTTCCTTCGTCATTTTCTCATAAGACAAGGCAGGAACTATTGCTACACCATTTTTTAAAGAAAATCCTTTCTCACTTACATCCGTTGCCCATGCAATCGTATATCCTTTTTCTAAGCTATAATCAATTTGCTCCATCATTTCCTCGATAGGTAAATTTAAAGCATCGGCCCACAACCAATTGTCAGGCACTTGAATCATTGCCATTTCGTAAAATTTATGATGACTAAATGAGGTGAGCTGCACATAATCGTCGGAATTAATGCCTACTACCTCGTCGGCAAAACTTCTAGGCGTGTACTTTTTACCTTCGTACATAAATTCAGTAGGATACTTTCCTAAGTAAGAGTCAAGCGTGGCATTAATAACTTCTTTCCAATTATTAGAAAGTTTGCCATTACGGTTTTTTAAAACTTCATCGAGCTGGGCTTTAAGCATAGCCTCTAGCTCACTGTGATTATTGATATCCGTTCCATAATTTAAACCTTCATAAACAGCCTGAGGTACAGCGCCATAATTTTTAAGAACATGAAGCACATCTGGCAAGGCCCCGCCTTGGGCAAAATTTAGATTACCATGCAACCTTACATATTTTAAGGCTTTGTCATAATAGACATTTCGCACAGTAAACATTTCTGAAATGTCCACAGGGTCTTTACCCATGCGTAGCATTTCGCTTTCAATAAACCCAGTAGTTGCATAAGACCAACAAGTGCCGCTTCTACCCTGATTTTTAACTGGCGTAGCTTCAAGATCAATTATCGTCTCAAAATTATAGCCTTCGCTATTCTCGCCTCCATTATCCTTAACTTTATTAATTAAATCATCTTGCGCGAAAGCGCTTACACTAGCTAATACCGCTATGCTTAGAAGAATTTTCTTCATGAATTCACTTGTTATTTATTGTTTATTATCGATTTGTTGCAAAAGGGTTTCAGTGGCCACCTTCAACTGAGCATCCTCATTTCTCGCTCTCGAAGCAGGATGATTCTCCACCAAAATATCGGGCACAGCTGGACCATTTTCCATATTTTCTCCCGTCGATTTCACGTACCAAGCACGGAAGGGTAAACGAATAAATGCTCCGTTTAAAAGTGAAGATCCGCCTGTTGAAATTACGGCTCCAAAAGTTGGCTGCCCCACTAAAGTTCCGATGCCTAATGTCTTGTAGGCATGACTGAAAATTTCCGCATTGGAATAACTACTCTCGTTACATAATGCAATTGAAGGCTTTGTCCAAGCGGCTAGAGGTAATCTCTCGCTATATGGATAAAAATCTTTAAACTTCTGATTATCTTCTAAACTACTAGCCGCTCCTCGCGGAATTGTATACGCATGTTGACGAACACTTAATACCGCCATCAAATAGTCGGTAGTCCAACCACCGCCGTTATAACGCACATCGATAACAATACCTTCCTTGCCATATCCAGATGCCATAAGCTCACGTTCAAAACGCTCAAAGCTAGGCTTATCCATTCCTTTTATATGAATATAACCCAAACGACCATTTGAATATGCATCGACCAATTTTGCACGATCAGCCACCCATTCTTCGTATAATTCATCTTCCACACTGCTGCTTGGGCGAATTACAATTTCCTTCTTGCCGTCTGTCGACTCCAACTCTAAAATTAAAGGGTCGCCTGCCGTTTCAACCAAATTTTCATAAAAATTACTTTGAGCGCTTATTGGCTCTCCGTTGATGCTAGTAATAACATCGCCCAGCAATAGATTATTTTTAGCTCTATCGGCCGGTGAGTTTGGAATAAGGCGGGTAACTTTTAAACCTTTAGAAGTGGTCTCGAATTCAATCCCTAGGCGGCCCGTTCTTTCTCTTTGTACATCCTCTTCCCCACTTCCGTAGAGGCCCATATGGGAGGCATTTAGTCTTCCCAACATTAAATTGTAAACCAATTGAAAATCTTGATTGGTACTGGCGGACAGGGCCCAAGGACGGTAATAATCTTTTAATGCTTCCCAATCTTCACCGTGGAAATTCGGATCGTAAAAACGCTGATTAATTAAACGCCAGCCTTCATCAAATACCTGCTTTCTTTCTTCCTGCTTATCCAAAGTCATTTTAGCTTCATGCGGATAAGCGGTAATCTTACCCGACTCCGCATTGATATGCTTCAACTGACCGCGCGATAAACCATAAAAACCTTTATAATCTTTATCCCATTTTAATGATGATGGACTAGAGCCTCCTTTCGAGATTTGCTCCAGATCACTGCCATCGTATTTTACTTTGTACAAATCAGAACCCTTGGCGATGTAATCGTAACGGGTAAAATAGAAGGTTTCACCGTCTTCGGATATACGCACATTTCCTTCACTTCCTATAAAAGAGGTCACTTGCTGTAAGCGACGATGAATATTATCTAAATCGATAGTTATTGGTTCTACCTCTTTTTCCTTCTTTTTATCCTTCTTATTGCTTTTCTCATCTTCACTTTCTTTCTCCTCTTCCGGTTTATCGCTAAAATAATAACCTTGCTCTCGTTCTTCTTCAGATTTCAGCCAATCTTCGCGATTTAACCAAGCAAACCAAACATCGGCGTCATCATTATTTCGATCCGAAATAAAAGCTAATTTAGAACCATCGGCACTCCAAAATGGAGCATAATCAGAACCGGGATGCATACTGATATTTACTTCTTTACCACCCTCAACAGACTGGATAAACACTTCGGTATTGAAGTTCAAGTCGCTATGACTATAAGCAATAAATCGACTATCCGGACTCCAAGCCACCCCCTCGGCACCATACCAAGCATCTACCAAAACTTTTGGATTGGATATTTCACCTTTTTCCGAGATATCGGCAACAATAAGTTTTTGTGACGCTAGAGTATAACAAACCTTTTTACCATTTGGGGCTAAGTTTAAATCACGTAAGTCTCCTGATGCTTTAAGATTTTCTTTTACTTGATGACGAAGCGATTTAAATAATTCAGGCTTCGATTCTTCCTGAGAACTGGCCGTGTAAAACTGATATTGATTATTTGCTCGATCGCTACTAAAAACAACAATTTCATCATTTAAAAGAATGGCTTCACGGTCGAAATAAGGATGTTTACTTAAGTTGATTGTACGCGTCTCTTCTTTATTCAAGTTTTTAACAAATAACTCCCCTCTTATTTCAATAAGGGCATAATCGCCTGATGGAGAAATACTAAAATCCACAATGCCACTGCTAAAACTTTCTCTTTCAGTAGGGTAAAAACGATAATCAGTAGCCAAGTTAATTTTGAGTTCTTTAGCCGCCCTAGGATTTTGTAATTCTCCAAAGTATACTTTAGGACCTTTAGCGTAAAGCAATTTATCTCCGGCCAGGGAAAAATAATGGATACCCTCTTTAGAAAAATCGCTTAACCAAATTTCTTCTTTTGTTTCAATATTAATCTTTTTGAGGTTGTAACGACCGTCTTTACTGGATAAATAAACTAGCTCCTTCGAACTAGCCCAATGCGGATATATGTCATTCACCGTATTATCACTTAAAGCGAGATAAGTATTCTCTTTCGAATCGTAAAGCCATATATCATTATCGGCAGGGCCCGAATAATTTTCTCGGCTGATACGGCAGGTACCAATGGCAAAAGCTATGTAGCGACCATCTGGTGAAGCCGATGCCATTTCTCCTAAAGCATCTAATATTCTTTTCGGATTCCCCCCTTGCGGAGATATGCTATGAATTTCGCGATCTCTTTCGATCTGATTATAATCGCGGTTAGATGCGAATAAAATACCCCATTCTTTCGACCAATCGCTAATATTATCGCCAGCTGAATGATAGTTTAACCGTTGCGGACTGCCACCTTGTACAGGTATGGTAAAAATGTCGTTGTTTCCGTAGCGATTACTACTAAAGGCAATATTTTTCCCATCGGGACTAAAAAATGGGGAAGCATCATAAGCTTCATGCACGGTGAGGCGACGCGCCACCGATTGGGCATCATCCATAATCCAAATATCACCCTGATAGGAAAAAGCTATACTTTTTTGATTAGGCGATAATTGGGGATCTACTACAAAGGTATTTTGCGCTTGAAGCAGACCGAAGCCACCAAGCACAGAAATAATAGAGTATAATTTTCTCATAAATTGTTGATTTGAGATCGAGCAGAAAATGGGTTAAAGCACGAAAATAATGATTTAGGTTATACATAAAACAGAAAAGGCCGGCTAGTTTCACTAGCCGGCCCATGATCTGATATAAATTTAGAGCGTTTTGGCAATTTTAAATCTGAAATACTCTTTAAAACAATATGAGTTGATTGCAAAATCATTTTTCTGCGCTACTAATAAATAACGTGAATTCGACGTAAAATCAGGCCGCAGACCGCTTTTTAGAAGGGTACTAAATGGTTTTTCCAATAAAAGTGAAAATCTGAGGCGATGATTTATAGTCGAACTCACTTTAAATAGCATCATTTTAACCTAGAGTAATTGAAACACACAAAGACCTTGTTTATATTGCAATTAAAATCTCTTTTCAATATAAAAGTACTCAACGCGAGCGATTTTATTCATTTGCCCTTTGTGATTTAGTTCGTGACAATGCATGCGCAGCACATAGGAACGGTTATTTGTAGCTGAAACTTGCGCTCTAATTTTCATTTTCGAGGAGGGGCTAGCCGATTTATAGTTAGTCAATTTCACCTCATTACGCACCAATTTCGCATTGATAGGTAAAAAAGCCTGCATGGTTTCACAAAAATCCGCGGCACTGTCTTCCATTATCCGCATCGTTAACCATTCGGCGTTTTTTTCTTTGGCAGGAATGTCAAAGGCTATATACCATTCTCTTTTCTTCTGCTTTTCTAGTAAACTAATTAATGCACTCATATTTCTAGGTTTTAGGCTAAACAAAAAACCCCGCTAGGAATCCTAGCGGGGTTTTTTATAATTGTTCCTTACAGATTAGCTAAACCATAACAACAAATTATACCCCGCCATTGGATACTTAATCCAATTGCACATGGTATTATTATTATGATTGCGTACTAACATGATAGTTCAAATATAGTAAAAATTTGATACCCTTACACTTCGTTACTTTTTAGTCTAATTTTAATAGGGATATTTTTCAATGGCCACTCGCCACTATCGGTTTCTTGACGACTAATATGTTCTACTACCGACATACCGCGTATTACTCTTCCAAAAACAGTGTGTTCCCCATCTAAATGGGGGCTTCCCCCTAAATTCTGATAGATTTCCTTCTGCTTTGGACTTAAACTTAAGTTATACCTCTCCTCAATACTATTTAATTGACTTAAGCTATATTTTTCGCCTAAGCTAATGTAAAATTCAAAAGGGTCGGATCGCTTTTCGGGATTGTTTTTATAGGAACGTGCCGCGGCTACTGCTCCATAAAAATGATGATTCTCGCTTAAGGCTTCGGCAGGCAAACGGTATTCACCAATGATCTTGCGTTTTTTTACGGTTTGAGGATTATCACTGTTTCCTGCCTGAATAACGTGATTAGCACTAACGCGATGAAACCAAGTGCTATTAAAATACTCATTTTCAACTAGGTGAACAAAGTTGGCGGCATGCAAGGGAGTATTGCTAAAAAGGACTATTTCAATGTCACCAAACTCACTATGCACTACAAAAGTATCCTCCAAGTGATCTTGCGGAAAATTACTAAAAAAGGACAAATAGCTATCCTTATTTAAAGGTATTTGTTGCTTGGGTTTTTTCTCCGACGTTTTTTTTACTTGATTGTTATCCGGATTGGAATCGGCAGTCACTTTTGAATCGCATCCTGCGAAAGCAAAAAGAACCAAGAGAATAAGTGCCTTAGTTGAGATAGATGTTTTGGTAAACATTTTTTTCTTGATCTTCGAGCAGTTGTAAATAGCGAATATAATTTTTTAGATACGATTCTAAAGAAGCCTTGTCTTCTAACTGTACTAAGTCCATTTTCTCGAAATCACTCAAAAACAAACCTTTTAAGAGATCTACTAACTGAAGGGTCGGTTGCCACAAAAGCTCGGGATCTGGGTGATCTTTTTCTGCAAAATAATCGCGGTATAACTTTAATAGTTCGGGCGATACTAGATCTTCAGAAAAAGGCGTATCAAAAAGGCTTATATCCCCCGCTGGATATAACTTTTCCGGCGCTTTAAAATAGAATCGTTCGAGTACAAAAACTCCCACCGACTGAACCACGATATCTAACTCCCCATTAGAGTGTTCCTTGGTGATTTCTACAATTTTAACCAAAGAACCCAAATTCTTCAAATTGAGCTTTCCTGAATAAGCGATTCCAAAAGTTTTAGATTTGGTAAAACACTCACGCACAAGCTGTTTATAGCGCTCTTCGAAAATATAAAGCTGTGTAAACTCTCCAGGGAGCAAAAATAGTTTGAGAGGAAAAAGCGGGTGGTTTTTCATGGTTCTTCTTTCTTAATAATCTATCACACTTGATGCACGGGACTTAAAACTTGATCTGATTCGGTAAGAAGCTTTTCGGGGACACTACTTTTAATGATACGTGCCAATTCTTCAATTACCTTGATTTTCAATTCTGCACGAGTATAAACCAGACTAATTTCCCGCGTAGGTTTAGGATCAGCAATAGGTTTAATAAAACTTTGCTCTTCGGCAGACATATCAATCGCGTACAAATACGGCAGTAGCGTCATTCCGTAGCCCTTCTTAGCCAATTTCACGAGTGTATCAAAATTACCGGAGGCTAAGTCAACAGTTTTAGCGCTTAAACTAGGGCTTGAATTACAAAGATTTAATACGCTATTGCGAAAACAATGGCCTTCATTTAAGAGAAGAACATCGTCAATATCAATTTCAGAATTAGTAATAAATGACTCCTTTCCTAGTTTGTGATCGGCAGGGATATAAGCCATAAAGGGCTCATAATAAAGAGGTTTTTCTATAATCGAACGTTCATCCAAAGGAGTCGCTAAGATGGCCGCATCCAAGTCATCTTTTTGCAGTCTTTCTAAAATCATTTCCGTGGTAAGCTCAATAATTTGTAATTGAATTTTAGGAAACTTCTTATTGAACTGACGCAAAAAGCGCGGTACAATGGAAGATGTTACGGTAGGGATAATACCTAATTTAAAGGGACCCTCCAGTACATTTTTAGATTCTTGCAATATCTGTTGCATCCGTTCTGCCTCGTTTAAAATAGTACGGGCTTGTTGAATGAGCTTTTCGCCTATAGAAGTTGGTCTAACGGGATGCTTAGAGCGGTCAAATAATAAAACGCCCAGCTCCTCCTCTAACTTCTGAATTTGCATACTCAGTGTGGGCTGAGTAACGAAGCAGGACTCTGCTGCTCTGGCAAAATGCCTATGATTATCTACTGCTATGAGGTAGCTTAGTTGTGTTAGTGTCATAAATCGATTCTAATAATATTCAAATCTAATATAAAAAACTTATTAAATGTTAGACCATTCATTTTTTGTAAGACTTTTGCTTAAAACAACAAATTTGCAGTTCCAAGAGTTCAGCCAGACTTTAAGAATTAAATTAAAGCAGCCTTTACCGGGCGAAATTGCTCATAAAAACGCCCTTCCCCCCAACCGAAAAGCTACTGATTTTAGTGCTTTAAATCAAAATCAGGTTAAGAAAGCTGCCGTTTTAGTTTTAATAGAAAACAATAACAACCAACCGCAGGTGGTACTAATCCTTCGTACTACCTATAAAGGAACTCATAGTGGTCAAGTTAGTTTCCCTGGCGGAAAACGTGAAAAAAAAGATGCAGATTTCTTAGACACGGCCCTGAGGGAATCTGAGGAAGAGATTGGTATAAACCGTAATGATTTGCAAGTTTTAGGAGCTTTAAGTCCTATTTATATCCCACCCAGTAATTTTTTAGTTTATCCATTTGTTGCTATCAGTAATAAGGTTCTAGATAAGGTGCCAGAAGAAAAGGAAGTAGCAGGAATCTATACTCTTGCTTTAGACCAGCTATTTGCCTTTAATACACTTCGTGAAACCGAAATTTCTTATGGTCCAGGGATAAAAGTAACAGTGCCTGCTTTTCATATTTCAAATATCAAAATTTGGGGAGCAACAGCTATGATGCTATCCGAATTAAAGTATATCCTAAAAAAATAAGTCGAAGAAGGCTTTAAACTCTCGGTAAACGCTGGTGTTTATTAGAACTACAACGAAACCAAATAACCTAGTTATTAAGAGGTTAGAGAATTACATACCTCAGTGAAGACAGCTTTGCTATTGGCTTTTCTTTAAAATCAACACTCTGATAATCTAATTTAAACTTGTACTGCGATGAATAGCACTTTCTAGAAATTTTCCAAAGCTTATATTTGCGCCGAAGGAACTAGAAAATGAAGCTAAAATTTAAAGACTCTTTTGGTAATTCGCTGCTGCTCAAACGTTTGCTAATATTCGTTTTCGGGAGTATCGCTTATTATCGTTTTAATATTGCCAACAAAACGAAGGTTTCAGGTAGTCATGTACTAAAAAACCTACGCAAGCAGAATGTTCTTTTTGTTAGTAATCACCAAACCTATTTTGCTGATGTGACGGGCCTTTACCAAGTTTTTTGCTGCGCCAAATGGGGTATATACGATCGTATCAATTTTCCATTCTTTATCTTAAATCCTAAGCTCAATATCTTTTTTATTGCAGCATTAGAAACCATGTCATCCGGACTATTGCCCAAGCTATTCGCTAATGTTGGAAGCGTTTCTATTAAGCGAACCTGGCGCGCTGCGGGTAAAAATGTCGACCGGGGTGTTGATCCTCGCGATATCCAAAAAATATTTACCGCTTTAGAAAATGGCTGGGTAATTACTTTCCCGCAGGGAACCACTACGCCCTTTGTGAATGGAAGAAAAGGAACAGCTCATATAATTAAAGAAACCAAACCGATTGTTATTCCCGTTGTGGTGGATGGTTTTCGCCGTGCCTTCGATAAAAAGGGCTTACTCTTAAAAAAGAAAGGGGTTAACCTTAGCATTCGTTTTAAGGAGCCTTTAGAAATAGACTTCGAAAAAGACTCGTCCGAAATTCTAGACCAAATTATGGATAGTATTGAGCAGAGCGAGGATTACAATACTATGAAAAAGATTGATGAAGTGAGCGAATTATCCAACGCTTAGAATGATTTTTACGTTTTACTAATATAATATTGACAATAATTTAAAACCATATGCGCCAATCACTTTTAGCCATTTGCTGCGGCCTTTTTTTATTAAGCAGCTGCCAAGAAAAAGATCTATTGGTAGATAATCCCCCACCGCCAACAGATAACCTTTTTTGGAGCTTTGTGCCCTATTATGGCGAAGAGGGTTTGGACTATGATTCGATCTATCAAAATGAATTAGGAATCAGCTTTATGGTTGATTCAGTTTCGCTTTTAATTACCGACGTTAATTTTTACGACCAAAACCTTAAGCAAACTATTGATACCGCTCCTAATTTCATCTACCTAACTCGCGGCACTAGTGAAAAACTAAATGGTTTATTACCCGCTGGTGGCTATTATGGAAGCTATAATATCTTTTTAGGAGCTGACTCCCTCAAGACTTTGAGATATCGTCAGGAAGTGCAAAGAATTGCTCCCTCTATGGTTAGAGAAGACATTTTTGGCTTAGACTTTTTCAAAATAAAAGGTAGAATTTTCGATCCTTCAAAACTACCTGATACTGTTTTAATTCCAGTAGAATATACACTGGGAACCTATCTTTTAGCCGACACGATGAACACTGATTTAAGAAGCTTTAGTATCGATAATAATCAGCGAATTACAATAGTTCTTCTTGCCGATCTAAAACCAGTTTTAAACAAGCTTAATTTCAACTTAATTCAAGATATCTATAGCGATCCTACTGACTTACAAGATTTTACTCTCGCTCAACAGTTGAAAGACAGTCTGGCCATAGGTATTTTTTAACCGATCAATATGAAAACTTTAAAAATCTTTGCCCTTATCGTTCTAAGTCTAATTATGGGCACGGCTTGTGAAAAAGACGATAATGAAGAATCTGCTCAAGGCGTTTTAAGGTTCAAAACGGAAATGACCTCAGGGCAGCAAGGTCAGAAGTTCAATATAGGGGATACCATTCAAATTGGAAACTATGATTTCAATTTGAAAAAATTTAAGTTGTATTTATCTAATATCAGCCTCACAAGGGCAGATGGGACTTTCTTAGAGATTAAGGATATTCTTTTAGCCGATGTGGGTGATAATATTACGGGGCAGTTTAGTGTTAATTTAGATCCTGATGAATATACAGGTCTTTCCTTAGGCTATGGTTTAGATACCGCTCAAAATAATTCGATTCCTGAAAGTTTTGAAAGAGAACACCCTCTTTCCTCTTTTAATCAAATGTATTGGACAATGTTAAAATATCGCTTTGCAATTTTAGAAGGACGTTCGAATTTAGTCGATTCTTTGGGCACTAATAGTGATAGACTTAATGCTTATCATCCTGGTACCGATATTTTATACCGCACCAAAAGTTTTCCGCTTGATTTAAAAATTGTAAAAGATGGTTCAAAAACCATAGTGCTCAACTTCGATTTGGAAAAACTCTTTGTCGGCAACGATACTATTGACCTTATGACCGAACCTCAAACTCATTCGGAGCCAGTTGATTTTCATATTGCCACTAAATTTATGGACAATTTGAAAGATTGTGCCGAAATTTCTCTGCTCTAGTTCTTAGTATGCCGTAGCTTTGTGCTACAAAATACCATCCATGAAAATACATCTTATTGCCATCGGAGGCAGCGCGATGCACAATTTAGCTATCGCCCTTCACCAACAGGGACATGCAGTAAGTGGTAGTGACGACGAAATTTTTGAGCCTTCAAAAAGTCGATTGGCCCAATATGGACTCTTACCTAGCCAATTGGGGTGGGATGAGAAAAATATCTTAGATAGTCTTGAACTAGTTATCTTGGGTATGCACGCCCGACCTGATAACATTGAGTTAAAAAGAGCCCAAGAATTAGGTCTAAAAGTTCTTTCTTACCCTGAGTATTTATACGAAAACAGTAAAGATAAAACCCGCGTAGTAATTGCTGGCAGTCACGGAAAAACTAGTATTACTGCTATGGTTTTACATAGCCTCCACTTTCACAATCGTGATTGCGATTATATGGTGGGCGCTCAGTTAGAAGGCTTTGAAACCATGGTAAGGCTTACTGATCACAATGAGTTTATACTTTTAGAAGGGGATGAATACCTCTCCTCGCCTCTTGATCCGCGACCTAAATTTATTCATTATAAACCCAATATTGCTCTCTTATCTGGTATTGCTTGGGATCACGTAAATGTTTTCCCCGATTATGAGGATTATAAAAAACAATTCGATCAATTATTAGATTGTATAGAACCAGGAGGAGTGATCATTTATAATGAGGACGATCAAGAAGTATTAGATGTTATTCATCGCACTAAAAATGAGGTAAAAAAATTCCCTTATCGCCTTCCTAAGTATCGAGTAGAAAATCAACATTTCATTCTGGATACCTTTGAGGGAGATTTAGAATTAAAGGTGTTTGGCGCTCATAACATGAGTAATCTTGAGGGTGCACGTTGGATCTGCAACCAAATGGGCCTTAATGACGAGGAATTTTATGAAGCAATTGAAGAGTTTGAAGGCGCTTCTAAGCGTCTCGAAAAAATGGATATTGCGGCCGATTATGATATTTACCGTGATTTTGCCCACGCCCCATCTAAAGTAAAAGCCAGCGTTTCGGGTACTAAAGAAACCTATGGCGACAAAAAGTTAGTCGCCGTTTTTGAGCTTCATACTTTCAGCAGCCTTAGTATAAATTTTATGAGTCAGTATAAGTCAAGCTTAGACCAAGCCGATAGCGCTATTGTTTATTATAACCCGAAAGTTCTAGAGCATAAAAAGTTACCTCCTCTTGATGCCTTTTCCGTGAAGGAAGCTTTTGGCAATCCTATGATAGAAGTAATTACTGATCGTGAAGAGTTGATTGGTACCATCAAAAATAAAGGGGCTTCTGCAGATGTGTTATTACTGATGAGCTCGGGTAATTTCGATGCCATTAACTGGAAAGAAGAACTAATTAAGGGATAAAAAAACGCTAATTTTGAAAAATAGATGGCCTTAAATAAAAAACTACTTCTTAGTCCACGTAATGTTGATATCACCTTGCGCCGTTTAGCCATGCAGCTAATAGAGAATCACGGTGACTTTAAAGATACTGTACTTATTGGACTTCAGCCTAGAGGCAGTGCAGTGCTTGAAAAGCTTTTGGAAATTTTAAAAAATCAAGAGTCTGCCAAAATTGCCAGCGGCACCTTGGATATTACTTTTTTTAGGGATGACTTTAGAAGAAGAAATACACCGCTGCAGCCTAGTAAAACTAAAATTGATGTTTTATTAGAAGGTAAAAAAGTAGTCTTTATAGACGATGTGCTTTTTACTGGCAGAAGCGTGCGCTCCGCGATGGATGCAGTGCAATCTTTTGGACGTCCCGCCGAGGTCGAATTATTGGTTTTAATTGACCGCAGGTTTAGTCGTGAGTTACCTATACAACCCGATTATTCTGGTCAACATGTAGATAGCCTTATTGGTGATAAAGTATTAGTAGAATGGCAACATTTGGGTGCCTTAGAAGACGCTGTATATTTAGAAACTGGAGATAATGAGTGAGTTAAGCACTAAGCACTTATTAGGTATAAAATACCTTGTGAAATCTGATATCGAATTAATATTCGAAACAGCCAACCAGTTTAAAGAGGTGATTAACCGTCCCATTAAAAAAGTGCCGTCTATGCGGGACCTTACTGTTGCTAATTTATTTTTTGAAAACAGTACTCGCACCCGGCTTTCCTTTGAGCTAGCCGAAAAGCGGTTATCGGCAGATGTCGTTAATTTCTCAGCTAGTAGTTCTTCGGTATCAAAAGGAGAAACGTTAATTGATACGGTTAATAATATATTAGCCATGAAAGTTGATATGGTAGTAATGCGCCATCCCAAGCCAGGAGCAGCCTACTTTCTCAGTCAAAATGTAGATAGTATTATTGTCAATGCTGGTGATGGTGCGCATGAGCATCCCACCCAGGCTTTATTAGATGCCTTTTCTATTAAAGAACGACTAGGCAGCTTAGAAGCTAAAAAAATTGCCATTGTCGGCGATATTCTTCATTCACGTGTAGCCCTATCTAATATTCTATGCTTGCAGAAAATGGGAGCGGAAGTACGAGTATGTGGGCCAGCTACGCTTCTACCGAAACATATAGAAAGTTTAGGTGTAACCAAAAGTACAAACTTGTTGGAAACGCTTGAATGGTGCGATGTTGCCAATATGTTGAGAGTGCAACACGAACGCCAAAATTTAAAGTTCTTTCCTAGTATTCGCGAATACAGCCAAATGTTTGGCATTGATAAAAAAACTCTTGAGAGTTTATCAAAAAAGATCATAATAATGCACCCCGGCCCGATTAATCGAGGTGTTGAAATTAGTACGGATGTAGCTGATAGTAATCAAAGTATTATTCTCGACCAAGTTGAGAATGGGGTGGCTATTCGTATGGCGGTACTTTATTTATTGGCTTCAAAAAAGGAGATAAACTTCGCTAAATAATGGAGCATTTTAGCCTCAATATATTAGGGGCAAGCTCTGCCATTCCTTTAGCAAACCGCAGTCCAACGGCGCAATTTCTGAGCATGGCAGATCATTACTTCCTCATTGATTGTGGTGAGGGCACGCAAGTAAAACTTCGTCAGCATAACATTGGTTTATCGCGCATTGAGCACATTTTAATTAGTCATTTGCACGGGGATCACTTTTATGGATTGGTTCCACTTTTAAGCAGTTTAAGTTTATTAGAAAGGCAAAAGCCCATTTACATATACGGACCACCTGCTTTAGAAGAAGGTATTAATCAGATTATGGCTTTATCTAATTCGCGCCTAAATTTTCCATTACACTTTCATCCAACTGATCCCAATAAAAAAGCTTTAATTTTTGAAAGTGACAGAATTGAAGTTTTCAGTTTCCCCCTAAGTCACAGCATAGATTGCACGGGCTTTTACTTTAAAGAAAAGCTTGGACCTCGCAAAATAATTAAGGCGGCCATTGATGGTTTAAACCTAAGCGTACCCGAATTACGTGCATTAAAGCAAGGGAAAAATTTAAAAGGGGCGAATGGCGAAGTTTTACTTAATGAAAATTTTACGCTTCCCCCATTAGAACCCTTCTCTTATGCCTTTTGCAGTGATACGCAATTAATTAAGCACCTCCACCGCTATTTTCAAAATACCGACCTTTTATATCATGAGGCGACTTTTACAGAAGAGTTTCGCAATTTGGCCACAAGAACAAAGCATAGTACAACCAAAGATGCTGCTCATAGTGCCAATTTAACTGCGACTAAAAACCTTTTAATTGGTCATTTCTCCGTTCGGTATAAAAACTTTAAACAGCTTCTAATAGAAGCGCAAGAAGACTTTGAAGCGACCTATATTGCCAAAGAAGGTTTTGTATATACTATGAAACGCAAGAGTCGGAATTTGGAATTTAGTCGAATAGTTACGGTTCCAGAGGAGGAGTAGTTTCTGGCTTTGGCTCTTCCTCTTTTCGTGCTTTCGCTAGAACTAATTGCCAAATCTGCCGATAGCTATCGAAATCCGTTCTAAAAGACATTCCTACTCCCTGTTGATAAAGCTGTTGCTGACCAACATTTAAATTAAAACCATTATCCACTGATCGGTTAAACGCTTTTGCTCTTACACGCCCATCTGCCGTAAGGCTGTAAAGCACTTCAAAATCGCCAGCGATATTGCTGTTGTTTTCATTTAAGGGAACTTCTACAGAACTGTTTATTGTAAGGCGTTCATTAAAGAAATTCTTAGAAAGGCCCACTTCAAATTCTTCATTACTTAAAGCTCCATCGGTGGCGGCAACGTTATTGGCAGGTTGATAATTAAAACTAAACTCATAATCGCCGGTAAAACGATTTACAAAGGCGGCAGCCTGATTGGCGATGATATCCCACTGATTAATACCATTACCAGCAGCGGCAAACATTTCCGATGGAGGGGTGAAACTATTAAAGGCCAATAAACTAAATACTTGCTGATTAATGGCTTGGTCGGTATTTAAGCGGTTGGCTAGAATGGATTGTGTGGTAGAATTTGCGCGTGGAGCCTTAATATCAAAAAGAATATTGGGATTGGTAAGTTCACCACTGATGTACAAATAGACTTCTACTGGCGTAGAAACCGCGTTAGACTCTCCCGTCAATAAGCCAGGATTTGCCTTAGTAACAAACTTGGCAATTAAATCTAATCGAGCGGCGTATGGGTCGCCATTCCAAGTTACTGTGCCGCCTCGTTCCACTTCAAAGTTTTTTGCGAAAAGCCCTTCAATATTAAAGCGATATTCTCCTTTTGCAACGGTATAGGTACCATATAATTCCAAATCCCGACTAGGCTCAAGTTTCATTTTTATTAGCCCCTGCCCTCTTGCATTTAACTGGTTACCCGTGCTCTCATTCAAAATGATACTCACTTTAGCATTGGGGTTAATATTCATATCAAAATCCAAACTTACCCCTTCATCGATCTTAAAGTTATTGCTTAAAATACCCAAGGAATCTGAGTTAACATCAGGACTTATAAAGCTAACAAAACCACTTTGTTTAACTTCAGTAGCGCCACCAATGGGAATATTAAAGCTGGTATTGCGAGCACTTTCTACAACCGCTTTTACCTTTACTTTATTGGGTGGACCATTTACCAGAATAACCCCACTGGCGTAGGCTGTTCCATAATAGGCATCCTCCGCTTCAGACTTAGTATTAAGCACAAGTAATTCTTGGGCATCGATCTTTAAATCTATAAAGAAATCCTTAAAGTTATCATGCCTTACTTCACCCGAAAGTAATCCTGCGGTTCCGAAGCGCGTGTCACGCAATTTTAGTTCAGGAAAAGATATTTTGTTATTGTTGATGGTGATTTCTGGATCGCCAATTAAGTTATAATCGGTTTGTAAGAAAGAAATTGTCATCGCCGCTTTGGGCAAACGTAAACTTCCATCAATTTTGGGATTTTTTACAGGCCCTGTAACGCTAATAGATCCGTTTAGTAATCCTCGCAAATTTTCGGCAATAGGACTTGCAAAAGGCTCCAAAGCCGCAATTTGAAAACGATTGAAATCTAAATTTAAATTAATTAAGCCCGAGGAATCTGTGTTATAATAGCCCTCTAATAGTAGTGATTCGAGATTTCCCAAATTGAGGGCTCCGTCTAGAAAAATTTTCTTGCGAGAATTATCAAAATCACTAGTTACTTCTAAGTTTCCTAACCTAACCCCATTTAAATTTAAGCTGTCAACATGCAGGCTTGCCAGAAACTTGGGTGAGTCTAACAATTGGGTAGCTACTATTTCTGTGCGTAGTTTGCCTTTAAAGCGGGCGCTCTCATTAGGAAACAGGTAATTTAAAATCTTTAAGTCTAACTCTTCCGCATTTACGCGTAATATTTGGTTCGAGTTTTTATTTACAAAGCCAGATGCGGTGATATTTTGCTTTAATCCCTTTAACTTTAAGTAATCTATAGAAAAGCCATTTGTATCCAAACGAAAGGAACTACCACTGGAAAAATGGAAGGCTTCTTTGCCTAAGTTAAAAGATGAAGTGTCAATTATTATTTGATAATTAGTACCACCCTCAATAAGAGCACGACCCTTTAAGTTGGCATAGGTATCAATACTATCGCGTAAAATGAAATCTAGTTGATAGTTCATGCTATCTTCTAAGTAGCTATTAACCAACATAATGCTGTCGATTATAAAGCCTGAAGGACTGCTGTAATTCTGTAAAGTTAATGCGAGATTATTTTCATCTTTAGAGCTGGTAAAGTTCAGGTCGATATCTCTGAAAATATGATTTTCATAGCGAATACCGCGTGAAATAAGCTTGGCATTTAATTGATGACTAGAACTTTCAAAATTACCTGAGATCTTGGTTCCGGGCTCAATTAAAAATTGCGGTAAAAGTAATTGGGTAAGTAAACTCGTACTTTTTAACTTAAGATGATAATTAAAATCCTTGGTGGTGATTAGATCGGGTTGATATTTTAGAGGCCAAAAGAATTTGTAAAGATTTTGCTCGAAGGTTACGGCTAAGCCCAGTAATGAGAAGTCCCCTTTAATATCACCTTCGAGGATATCACTGTTGAAGCGCAATTCACGCAGAGAATCCTTTCCTAAGGAAGTCACATTTATATCTTGGAAGTAATGGTTTTTGCGAGAGTTCTTGTATTGAGAGTCTTTTAGCGAAATAATCCCCTGCCAATGATCATAGTCTAGCGCTTGAAGATCAATTAGTAAATTACCCGAATACTGAGCACCAGAGTCCGAAACTAAATGGGTTGCAAAAAGATTGGCCGAATCGATTTGAGCCACAAAATCGAAAGTCATCGTATCGGAAGCAAAACTAGCTTGTCCCGAAAAATCGAGGTTTAGATTAGGATCGGCTGCTTTGAAATCACCGTCGAATAGTCCCTGCTCAAAAATGCCGTTGATACTTAAACTATGGTAGCTGTAATTTTTATAATCGAGTCGGTTAATATCGCCTTGTACCCTTGTTTTCATGGTAAAAGGATTAAAACCAATGCCCTCAACCTTTAAATCTACTGCTGCCAAACCTAAATCCTTTAATCCACTAATCAAAGCCAAGTCTATTTTAGAAGCCACAATTTGTCCTTGATATTGAGCTTTCTCCACCAAATTAAAGTCTTTGGCTTCAAAATCTAAACTGGCGTCAATCAGGTCGCCTGCCAGTTTACTATCTGTGTTAAAGGAATAAATACCGCCCGTAAATTTCCCCGACCAAGTGAAGTCACCTACTTTATCTACTAGGGAATTTATACTATCGGCAAAAAGGCCTATGATTCTTTTCGCATCTGCCGAAGAGCTTTTTAAGCTGAAATCGTCCGTTTGCATAAACAGATTATCAGGACGAGTAGTTTCTTTTAGGTACAAATTCCCTTCAAAACTAGTGGTGTTTCCTGTTTCTAAAACGATTTCACTCAGTTGAAAATCGTTAATCGTACCACTGGCCTTCCCACTTAATTGAGCATTGGGAAAATCAGGATAAGCTTTCGCAAAGTATTGCACATCAAGGGTATTAATACTTGAAAACAAGAGCTCAGTTTCTAATTGTACTGAATCTACAAAAGTGAGATATGCTGCAGGTGAATGATAGGAAAATATAAGATCACCCGCTAAATGGCTTCGATTGGTGATAAGGTTTAACTTTTCCGCCTTCAGACCTTTAGAACCATAGAAGAATTCCGAACGTAAATCCTTTAATTTAAAACCCGCAGGATCATTAAAACTGAGCTTTTGAATATGACCTGCTACATCAGGGCCACTAAGAATAAAATTTTCTATCTTCCCTTGGACTTCATTCCAAAAAAAACGTACTGAATTAACAGTATCATTGCGATTTTCGAGGTAAAATCGACTATTAACCAACTTTAGATCTTTGATAGACAAGGTAAATGCCTTTTCACTTTGCGGCTTACTCGGATTTATGATTTGCGCTAAAAACAAGGAAAGATTTGTAGAGTCTTGTCCAGGATGGGTAAGCATGTGAAAAAACAGGCTATCCCCTTCCAAGGCAGAAATGGCCAATTTATTAGAAATCTGACTGTAGCCTAAAATTGCTGTTTGCAAAGAGCCTACATAAAACAAAGTATCCCCTTCTTCGTCGGGAAGAAGGAGTTTATTAAGCTCTAACTGATTGGGGAATGTGTACTTGATAGCCCCTAAGCTAGCATTTAGGGCGAAAGTTTTATTAAAGTATTTCACCGCCTTTTTCGCGGCAAAACTCTGAACACCAGGCACTAGAAACAAAAGCCATAGCAGTAGCATTAGCCCAATTATGCCAAGGAAAAGCTTTCTTAGTATTTTTAGAAATCTTCTGATTGTACCTTTGTTTTATGAACGAAATAATTTTAGCGATTGAAAGCAGCTGCGACGATACTTCTATCGCCGTAATGCATCAACGCAAAGTGCTTGCAAATGTAACGGCTAACCAGCAAATTCATGCAGAATATGGAGGCGTTGTTCCAGAATTTGCATCGCGCGCGCATCAGCAAAATATTGTACCTATTTTAAGTAAAGCTTTAGCGGTCGCTAAAATTGATATTTCGCAGCTTGATGCGATCGCCTTTACTGCTGGACCAGGACTTCTAGGATCACTTTTAGTTGGCACCTCCTTCGCCAAATCATTAAGCCTCGCACTTAATAAACCTCTTATTGAAGTGAATCATATGCAAGCACATATTCTAGCGCATCTTATTGAAAATGAAAAAGATAAATACCCTAATTTTCCTTTTCTTTGTTTAACTGTTAGTGGTGGTCACAGCCAAATTGTTAAGGTGAATTCACCCTACGACTTCGAATTAATTGGTGAAAGTCTCGATGATGCCGCCGGAGAGGCCTTTGATAAAGCTGGCAAAATAATGGGGCTAGAATATCCTGCAGGGCCTATAATTGATAAGCTTGCGCAAGATGGCAATCCCTTAGCTTACAAGTTTTCCAAACCCAAAGTAGCAGATTATAACTATAGTTTTAGCGGATTAAAAACTAGTATTCTTTACTTTTTGCAGAAACAAGTAGCGCTAAATCCCAATTTTGTACAAGAGAATATCAACGATTTGGCTGCCAGTATTCAAAAGACTATTATCGACATCTTGTTAGACAACCTCACGAAAGTTGCGAAAGATTTAAATATTAAAGAGATAGCCATAGCGGGCGGCGTAAGTGCCAATAGCGGTTTGCGAAAGGCTTTACAAGAAAAAAGGGAAATTCTTAACTGGGAGGTTTTTATTCCAGAAATGCAATATTGCACCGACAATGGCGGTATGATTGGTATTGCCGCCTATTATAAATACTTGGTACAAGATTTTGCAGATTTATCCACTTTAGCCCAAGCAAGAAAACCGGTAAACGCTTTATAATGAATCATTTCTTTTGTGAAAGTATTAGCAATGAAATTGGCATCTTAAATGAACAAGATAGTCACCATGCTATTCGAGTATTACGCCTGAAGGAAGGAAGTCAAATTTCAGTAAGTGCCAACGACGGAAAGGTTTATTTAGCTGAAATTATAAATGGTTCAAAAAATGAGCTCCGCTTTAAATGCTCGCATTTAATGAGAGAAGAAAAACGCCCCTTACTAAATATCGCTATTGGCCCTACCAAAAGCAACGATCGCTTTGAATGGTTTTTAGAAAAGGCTACCGAAATTGGCGTGGCAAATATCTACCCCATTTTAAGCGCTAATTCGGAACGTAAAATTTATAAAATTGAACGTGGTGAAAAAGTAATCATGGCTGCTGCCAAACAAAGTAAGAAAGGCTTTCTTCCTCAATTACATGAACTGGAAAAGTTCAACACCTTTATTACTAAAAATAAAACCATGCCTAAATACATGGCGCATCTTGTGGAAGGGCCCAAAAAGAATTTACATGCCGTAAATTTTAAGGAGGAAAGTTTATTTTTAATTGGCCCTGAAGGTGATTTTAATGCGAAAGAACTTGATTCGGCATTAAAAGCTGGCTACCAAGCCATTTCTTTAGGAGACGAAGTTTTAAGAACAGAAACAGCTGGGCTACAAGTAGCAGTTGCCGCGTCTTTACTGCGTTGAAATTAAATAACGTGAGTTCGACTATAAATCATAGCCTCAAGTTTTCAATAAAAGAAAAGACAAGTCTAGATCGCGCAGCGGTAGAGGGCTACGGCAAATGAATTAAATGAAATAGTTTCACTTTTATTGGAAAATCCATTTATACCCCTTCTAAAAAGCGGCTTTCCGCGCCTCTGCTTCTTGCAATAGCCCGCTAATGCTTCACGGCATAGGCTAGAATTCCACTATTTACAAGGGGGATGAGGCCTGATTTTACGTCCTATTCACGTTAAATAACATAAATAGCTGCTTAGCTCACATGCTAAATTTAAAGTCGAATACTTTACCTTTGCTTTTATGCGAAAATCTCTGCTTTTAGCTTTAACCCTATTGGGTTCAATGATAGTGTCAGCTCAAAAAGAGTCTTTGGCCATACTGAAATACCGTGGCGGAGGTGACTGGTATGCTAATCCTACTGCCTTAAAAAATTTAAGCCTCTTTTGCAATCAACAATTGAATACTAATCTAGAAAGCGATTACGACCAAGTAGCGGTAGAATCACCTGAGATTTTTAATTATCCTTTCATTCACATGACGGGTCATGGAAATGTAGTCTTTAATAAAGAGGAAGCTGAAAACCTAGCTCTTTATTTAAAGTCTGGTGGATTTTTACATATTGACGATAATTATGGCATGGATGAATATCTGCGTAAGGAACTGAAGCGCATATTTCCCGAAAATCAATTAATGCCTCTTGCTAAAGAAAACTTAATTTTTAATACTCCTTTTCGCTTCGACAAAGGTTTACCTAAAATACATGAACATGATAACAAGGCTCCGGAAGCCTGGGGTATTTATTTTGAAGGCCGCTTAGCGGTAGTTTATACTTTTGAGTCTGACATTAGCGATGGTTGGGAAGACCCTGAAGTTCATAATGACCCAGAGGAAAAACGCTTAGCTGCTTTAAAAATGGGGGCGAACTTAGTACATTACGCATTTACCTCTGCTCGATGAATTCGTTTAGCAAACAAATATTAATTAGCCTTTTTTACATTGTTTTAGCAGTTTCACTAGCCTATATGCTTTGGGTGGTGCGCTATACGCTTACTTATATTTTAATTTCCGCATTAATATCATTAATCGCTAAGCCGATTGTAGATTTCCTAAGTGGGGAAAGCTTACTGAAAATAAAAATGGGTCGGAATCTAGCCGCCATTTTAACCTTAGTTTTACTGTTGAGCCTAATCGCCGGAGTAATTGGTCTTTTTATACCTGCCCTAATGCATGAATTACAAGTATTGCGAGCGGTGGATTTTGAAAATCTGTTCGGAGAATTTCAAAGTGAATTAAAGGAGCTGCAGCTGGGCTTAGGACTCACAAATGAGTTTAATTTTAAAATTCCTAGTCAAACAGAGATACTTCCTAAAATTGGGGACCTTGTTAATGTAGAAAGAGTTACCGAAACCTTTACCAATTTAATTGGCAGCTTGGGTAATCTTGCCTTTGCTCTTTTTAGCATCCTCTTTATTTCTTTTTTCTTTTTGAAGGAGCGTAATTTATTTCGCTCCATAATAATGGCTTTTGTTCCCGATCGCTTCGAAAATCGCGTCAAAAATATTTATCCGCGCCTGCGAAGTAATATTAGCCGCTATTTTGTAGGTTTACTAATTCAGATTACCATTATTACTACCTTGGTTTCCATAGGTTTAAAACTAGGTGGCTTTCACAATACCATTGTTATTGGTTTTTTTGCCGGACTGATAAATGTAATTCCTTATTTAGGGCCTATTATTGGTTTAACATTCGGCATAACCTTAGGAATGGCGCAAACCCTAGGCGATAGTTCTTTGCAATTCGCACCTGCTTTTTTTATAATAATTGGCGTTTTTGGACTGGTTCAAGTATTAGACAATTTTATCACACAACCTTTCATTTTCTCGACTAGCATAAGAGCACATCCACTTGAAATTTTCTTAGTTATTTCTTTTGCTGCTTCCTTAGCGGGTATTGCGGGAATGATAGTAGCAGTGCCGGTTTACAGCGTTTTAAGACTTTTAGCAGGAGAATTTCTCGGTCACATTAAATTTATCCGATGGTTAATTCCCTTAGAACACGAAGACAATGATGTTGAAGTTAGCCCAGCTGATAAATAAAGAAGATAATAGGAATTTTATTCAGCAGAATCTTACTAAAGACAGCAGCTCTTTACTTTTAAAGTACGCCAAGGATGATGAAAAAAAGTTACTGATTGAACAAATTGCTGCTCGTCAAAAAACACGTAAAAAATTACCCGACTTCTATAACAATTTAGAACTCATCTTGCCTCCGAGCGAAAACCTCGAGCAATGCACTAGTACTGAACTAGCTTCTTTTAAGTCTAGTTTAATTAATGACTATCAGAGCTTTACTGATCTAACATCGGGCTTAGGTATCGACTTTTTTCATTTTGCCAGGAAAGCAATGGAAAGCACTTATGTAGAACCCAATGCTTACTTATTTTCAATTGCTCAGCATAATTTTAAGCAGCTTAATTTAAATCATCAATCCTTTAACGCTAAAGCAGAAGATGTTTTAGAACAACTAGGTTTCCAAGATTTAATTTATATGGACCCATCTCGCCGCGACGGTGTCAATGCCAAAATTGTTCGACTGGAAGAATACTTACCCTCCATTTTTGAGCTTTATTCTACCTTGGCCAAAAAATGTAAGCGTCTTATTATCAAATGTAGTCCACTTTTAGAATGGCGTTCCTATTTATCAAAATTACCGCATTGTGAAGAGCTTTGGATTTTAAGTCAGCGTAACGATTGCAAAGAAATTTGCTTTGTTTTAAACTTCAGCGTTGAGCCGTCAAACATCAATTTAAGGATAAAGACCTATAATCTTCAGGATACTGATGTTCAAATATTTATCAACAAGTATCCCACTGCAGTTGAATCGAAATTTGGTCCCATTGCGTCCTTCCTCTACATGCCTAACAGTAGTATTATGAAAGCCGGTATAATGGATTCTTTAGCAGCAGAATTTGATCTGAAAAAATTGGCTGCCAACACCAATATTTACAGCAGTGAAATTTTAAAACCCTCTTTTCCAGGGCGAATATGGTCTGTAAATCAAATACATAAGCCTTACGCAAAAGAATTAAAAGGTAGTCAGTTTAATGTGGTAAGTCGTAACTTTTTCGACAAGGCCTCGGTTATTGAAAAGAAGCTAAAAATTAAAAGTGGAGGATCAAAATATCTGATTGCATTAAGCACGAATGACAGTTCCTATTTTGTGGAAGCCACAATCACTAACTAATTAACAAGGCACTTTAAAACAGTAATGCCAAATTGTAGAAGTTTCAAACTATTTTTTTCCTACTTTTAATGCCCTAGTGAAACCATCTCGAAATCACATACTTTGGGGATTCCTATTAATGGGTCAATGGCTATGGGGACAGGCCATATTTGTAGCTAATCAGGGGCAATGGCAAGGCGACTTTCAAACTAAAGTTGAGCTTAGCAATGGTGCTATCTTTTTAGATTCAAAAGGTTATGTTGCCAGTTTTCTCAGCATACCCCACGATCATGACCATGAAGATAGTCATGCAAATACTCATTCCTTTAAACTACAATCCTACAGAATGAGCTTTGAGGGTTCCAGCCCAGAAGCTAAGTGGCAAGGAAAAGGAAAACCATACTATCCTCGTCATTATTTCCTCGGAAAGGAGCCTGCCAATTGGCGTAGTAATGTAAATTCCACCGATCAGGTTGAAATCCAAAATATTTATCCTGGTATTTCCATAGAAATGCTTGAAGCAGATGACCATCTTAAATATAATTTCATCCTAAAACCAAAGGCAAATCCCAATTTAATTGCGATGCATTATGAGGGATTAAAAAGTATACATCTAAAGGAAAAGATTTTATACCTCGAAACTGAACTAGGGATAATAAAGGAAAGTATTCCGCTGGCCTACCAAGTTATAGATGGAAAACAAGTTAAAGTTAGTTGCGACTATGAGCTTGAAGGAAATACAGTTAAATTTAAATTAGGCCGTTACAAAGAGAACTACCCTTTGATCATAGATCCAGTATTAGATTTTTCAACTTTCTCGGGCAGTGGCGATCTCAATTTTGGTAACAGTGCCAGTTATGGCGATAATGGTAGTATTTACGGCGCGGGGGTTAACTTTGGAATAAACTATCCCGTAACCAATGGCGTGTTCCAATTAAGCTTCGAAGGCGACAGCGCTTTTAACGTAGATGTAACTATTAGTAAATTCGATGCCTCGGGTAGTCAATTGCTTTACGCAACTTATTTGGGTGGCCGAGATATTGAAGTAGTTCATTCCATAATTGCTGCCGAAAATGGTGACCTTTATGTTTTAGGCAATACGGGCTCTTCCAACTTCCCAGTAACCGTTAATGCTTTTCAAAAGAATTTTGCGGGAGGTCCTTTTGCTACTTCCTTTGCATTTAACGACTACAATCACGGCAGTGATCTTTTCATCGCTACTATCTCCGCAGATGGAAGTCAACTGCTATCATCTACCTATTGGGGAGGAAGCGGTAATGATGGTTATAATGAGGCGATCTATAAGAATTACGGCGATCATTACCGCGGAGAAATAATATTAGACGAAAGTGGAAATGTTTTAGTGCTTAGCAGTACAAATTCGATGGATATTCCGCTAAATCAAACCAATGACATTCATAGAAATGAAAGCTCTCAGGAAGCCATCGTAGCAAAGTTTAGTCCTACTTTAGAAACATTAATATGGGCTAACTATTTTGGAGGCTCAGGTCCCGAAACAGGCTACTCACTAAAAGAATTTGCTAATAAGGTTTACATTACTGGCACAACGGCTAGCGACGATTTAGAAGTTACCCCCAACGCCATTTATACGACACGCCAAGGTGACTACGACGGTTATCTTGCAAGTTTTAATGCGGAAAACGGTACCCTATTGAAAGCAACTTATTATGGTACAGATAAAGAGGATCAAAGTTTCTTATTGGATTATGACTATAATGGAAGCCTTTATATTTTTGGACAAACAAAAGGGGCTTTTAGCGTCACGCCGGGAGTCTACTCACAAGCAGGTTCTCGTCAATTTCTTAGTAAAATAGATAGTTCACTTAGTAACGTTATTTGGCAAACTGTAGTGGGGAGTGGACAAAACAAACAGGATATTGTTCCCAGTGCATTTATGGTGGATGAATGCCTCAATATATATATTTCTGGCTGGAATGGTCTATCAAATTCTGTAAGCTTCCCCGCAATTCCCAATGGGAATACCTTTGCCTTACCGACCACTTCTGATGCCTTTCAAAATACAACTGACGGAAGTGATTTTTACTTTATGATTTTAAATCATAATGCGAATAATCTTCTTTATGCTAGCTATTTCGGTGGAGCGGATAATGAACATGTCGATGGAGGTACCAGTCGATTTAGCAAAGATGGCACCATCTATCAAGCGGTTTGCTCTAATTGCAATAATAAAAGTTTTCCAACCACCCCCAATGGATACTCTCCCACTAGCGGAAGTAATTCATGTAACATGGCAGTTTTAAAATTCAGTTTTCAACAAATTTTAGATGCCGATGCCCAAATCAATTTCACTACCGAAATTGATAGTATCTGCGACGGCCTAAGGGTGAATTTTCAAAATGCGAGTAATAATGCCACTAATTATCATTGGCTTTTTGGAAATGGCGATAGTTCTACTAGCTTAAACCCCAGTGTAACCTATAGTGAATTAGGTACTTATTCTGTTACCTTAATTGCTTACGATACAATTTGTAATATTTCAGATACTACCGTAATAGAGATTATTCATGATGAAATAAGTATGCCAATCGCTGATTTTTCTAGCGATTACATTGCCTGTGATAGTAAACTTAGTGTTGATTTTGAAAATTTAAGCACCCGTGCCAATCGTTTCCTTTGGGATTTTGGTGATGGAACTACAAGCACGGATCCTGCGCCTAGTCATAGTTTCAGTGCTTTCGATAATTATGAGATTATGCTCATAGCGGAAGATAGTATTTGTAATCGCACAGATACTATCTATCAAATGGTTAGCTTTAGCGATACCGCCGTCTTCCCTCAGATAGAGCCAAGCATAAGTTCCTGCAGTAATGGCGCCATTGATATTAGTATTCAAAATGATCGTCCCTGGTTCTTATATTTCTGGGAAGTAGAAGCAAAAAGCTACCGCGGTAATGAACCTAATATTAAGTTCGATCAACCCGGCCAAAAAAACTTTAGCGTACTTATCAAAGACACCTTATGTAATAGAGAGTATATCCAAAACTTCGAACTTACGCTTAGCGAAATTCGCAATGAAATTTTAACACCGAATGCTTTTAGTCCTAATGGCGATGGCTTAAATGATCAGTACGAAATTTTTGGTGATCCCTGCTCGGTAGAAGCCAATTTGAAGATTTTTAACCGCTGGGGCCAAATGGTTTTTGAAACGGATCAACCTTACCGGCAGTTTTGGGATGGTACAATAAATGGAAACCCCGCACCAAGCGGAGTTTACACATTTGTAATTCTTGAAGCGGGAAGAAAAGAACAAGGCTTCTTAAGCCTTATTCGTTAAAAAGAAGTTCCCTTTCTAAATTAAGACTATCAATAAAAGCTCGAGCCTTTACTATATCTTTCTGTATAATTCTATCTTCCTCTATAAAAGGTACTTCTTCGCGGAAAGCGGATAAAAAGGATTCTAAAAAAGGTGAGGTTTTCGCTTCTCTAAAAAAGAGAGCTTGTGAGGCTGTAATTAGCTCAATAGCTAAAACTGTTTTGACGTTGTCTATAACCTTTTGAAGCTTAGTGGCTGCGTTGGCTCCCATGCTAACATGGTCTTCCTGACCATTGGAAGAAACGATACTATCTACCGATGCCGGGCTGCAGTATTGCTTATTTTGACTAACAATGGAAGCGGCGGTATATTGGGCAATCATCAAACCACTGTTTAAACCTGGCTTAGCCACTAAAAAAGCTGGTAATTCACGTTGACCACTTATTAGTAAGTAGGTTCTTCTTTCGGAAATGTTTCCTAATTCGGCCATGGCCATGGCAAAAGCATCTAATGCCAGAGCTAAAGGCTGTCCGTGAAAGTTACCTCCAGATATAATCTTATCCTCTTCTGCAAAAACAGTAGGGTTATCGGTAACCGAGTTTAATTCCGTTTCAAATACCGAAGCTACATAGGAAATTAAATCTTTGGAGGCGCCGTGTACTTGCGGAACACAACGGAAGGAATAGGGATCTTGCACGTGCTTTTTAGAACTTTGCAATAATTCGCTTCCTTCCAAAAGATCTAAAATATGGGAAGCGGTATGAATCTGCCCTTTATGAGGCCTTGCATAATGAATGAGTGCATCGAATGGTTCGGGGCGTCCATCGAAAGCATCTAGCGAAAGCGCTGCTGCTAGATCGGCTAGATAAAGTAATTTTTTGGCTTCGAAGTATGCATTGATTCCCAGTCCTAACATAAACTGCGTACCATTTAAAAGCGCCAAACCTTCTTTAGATTTTAGTTTAATGGGGGCTTTGTTAAGCAGCTTTAATACTTGGGCACTCTCCTGCCATTCGTGGTTATAATAAACTTCCCCTTCCCCCATTAGCGCAAGCGATAAATGGGCGAGCGGCGCTAAATCGCCTGAAGCGCCTAAAGATCCTTGTTCAAATACCTCCGGTAAAATGTTGTTATTGTAAAAAAATATCAGCTGTTCTAAAAGTTCTACCCTAACACCCGATCGTCCTTGCGAAAAAGCTTTGGCTTTCAACAAAAGCATCGTGCGCACAAAACTGGGATCTATAACGGCACCTGTACCGCAGGCATGCGAGCGAACTAAATTTTCTTGCAGTTTTTCAAGGTCTTTACCTTCAATAGCCACATCGCATAGAGAGCCAAAACCAGTATTTATTCCATAAATAGCGCCTTCTTCGCGCTCCATTTTTTGATCGAGATAATCACGTCCCGCCTGAACTAGCCGGGCGGAGTTTTCCGATAAGGCAAGGCAATAATGTTCGCTAAGAATAGTATAAAGTTCCGCTAGACTTAAGTAGCTGTCTTTAAGGGTATGAATATTAGTGCTTTCCATAAGTATTTGAGCGTGAGCTGTTAAATTTTTCTAATAATTCTATTCTTCCCATTTCCAGCTGCTCTCCACTTTTCATATCCTTCAAAGTAAAGCGCCCACTTGACATTTCATTTGAACCAATCATTACTACAAAAGAAACTTCCTTCTTATTGGCATAAGCCATTTGTTTTTTAAGCTTAGCTTCGTCGGGGTAAACCTCCGATTTAACGTTTAGCTGTCTCAGTTCCTGCGCTAGCTTCATTGAATAAAGCGCCTCATCTTGACCAAAATTAATGAAAAGCACTTCGGTAGTTTCTGACTTCAGCTCGGGTAAAAGATTAGCATCCATAAGGGCCAATTCAATGCGATCAAGTCCGAAAGAAATCCCGATTCCCGGCATATCGTTTAAACCAAAAATACCGGTAAGATCATCATAGCGACCACCTCCACCGATAGACCCAATATCTATACCACTGGCTTTAACCTCGAAAATTGCACCCGTATAATAATCCAGTCCGCGAGCCAATGTAAAATCAAAAAATAATTGTTTATCCACTCCAATCTCTTGAGCTTGATTAAGTATAAAGCGTAAATCTCTTAATCCTTCTGCACCCATTTCTGAGTTGCCAATTAAAGAAGGTAGCAGGGCTAGCATTTCCTCATTGGAACCTTTTAAGCCAGCAATACTAGTTATGGCTGCTTCTGCAGATGCGCCCATTTCCTTGGCCTTCATTTCATTTATAACACCATTCAGACCAATTTTATCTAGTTTATCCAGTGCCACAGTAAAAGCACCGAAGTGATCGCTAAGTCCGAAATTCTCAACGATACCCGCTAATACTTTGCGGTGATTAAGACGAATTTCTACCGGTAATTTTAGTTTTTCAAAAACCTCGCTATACAGTGAAATAAAATCAAGTTCTAAAAGAAGAGAATCAGAGCCTACCACATCAGCATCACACTGATAAAACTCACGATAACGTCCTTTTTGAGGTCTATCTGCACGCCAAACTGGTTGAATTTGATAACGCTTAAAAGGAAACACTAATTCATTGCGATTTTGTACTACAAAGCGAGCAAAAGGAACAGTTAAATCGTAACGCAAGGCCTCTTCAACATTTTGATTTAAAGCTTGTTCCGCTTCATCTCCATCGGCCAATGCCTTCGTTAATTTTTCGCCACGAGGCAATATTTTAAAAATTAACCGGTCTCCCTCTTCTCCATATTTACCTGTAAGGGTAGAAAGCTTTTCCATGGCAGGAGTTTCGATTGCCTGAAAGCCGAACTTTTTGAAAGAATCTTTTAAAATTCTTAATATATACTCGCGATTAAGCATTGCTTGCGGCAATTGATCTCGCGTTCCTTTAGGTAGAGAGGGACTATAAGACATATAAAATTTTGCGGCAAAAGTAGCCAAAAAATAAGCGTCCGTCTAGAGTAAACGGCAATCCTTTAAAGCTTCATTATAACGTGAAGATTGTTCGAAGAAATACCACGTTACCACATTATTTGAATAGTTTTCAAAAGGGTTTTCATTGGCAAAGTAAATGGCAGACCAACCTTTAAGACCAAAATACTCGTAGGTTAATAAAGCCATGCAGCGTGCCTTGTGCTCTGTTATTTCGGCTGAGGCACCCTTTTGGTTTTGGTAGAGTTTTAAAATACGATAGGTAACTTTATCCAAATAGCGATTAAAGGTTACACTTGAAACTCTATCGTAAAGTATCCGGTGCCATTTTGGCGAACCCTCCCGAAATTGGAGGGCAAAAGAATCGCCAATTTTTAGTGGCATACCGTTACCTGCGAGCATTTGCACCCCTACCCCTCGCACATATGCTTTATCGCGATAATACTCATCGCCCACTTTGAAGCGATAAATTACCCGGTTTCTTTCTATCCCAATTACTTCGGCCGTGCTATTGCTCGGGTCAGCATTAATATAAAAGGCCAAAACGAATTGATAACTATAAACACTGCTAAAAGACAAAATTACAATAACCAAAAAAGTAGTAATAGCGACCCGATAAGCTCTATTTTGTTCTTCTTGTATCTGCTCGCGCCTTAAAGCAGCACGTTCAAAAGCTTTTTTTCGTGCTTTTTCCGCGGCGGCCTTTTTCAATAATTCGTAAAGGCGCTGTCGCTCCTTGTCGCTCAGCTCTCTATTTTGATCCTTAGTTTTACGATAGCCACTTATTATTTCGTAGGCCTCTACAATCTCTTTAAATTTTTCTTTTCCGTTCGGATTCAGATCGGGATGATAGCGCATCGCTAATCTCCGATAAGCTTTTTTGACCTCTACTGTGGAGGCATTGGCTGATAAGCCTAAAACTTGGTAGTACTGATCCAAAAAATCCTTAAAATTTGTTTATTGAGATTTTAAAAATACTCTGATAAATCCTTAACTTGACAATTATTAATTAAACAATTTTATGCTGCCCTATATTTTGCTCCTCGTTCTCCTACTAGTCATAATTTTCTTTGGACTTTTTATCGTTAAACAGCAGCAAATTGCAGTGGTTGAACGATTTGGGAAATTTCTAAACACTCGATCACCAGGGATTCATTTACTGATACCGTTAGTCGATCGAGTGGCAGGACGAGTAAATTTAAGAATACAGCAATTGGATGTTTTGGTCGAAACGAAAACGAAAGACGATGTTTTTGTTCAAATGAAGGTATCCGTGCAGTATATGGTATTAACCACAGCGGTATTTGATGCCTTCTATCGTTTAGAAAATCCGCAGGCCCAAATCACTTCCTATGTATTTGACACTGTGCGTGCAGAAGTACCGAAGCTACGCCTCGACGATGTTTTTGAAAAGAAAGATGATATTGCCAATGCTATTAAGCGTGAGCTTGAAGAAGCGATGAATACCTATGGTTATGGTATAATTAAAGCCCTCGTTACGGACATCGATCCTGATGACGCTGTGAAAAATGCCATGAATCGCATTAATGCAGCCGAAAGAGAAAAGGTAGCGGCAGAATACGATGGCGAAGCAGAAAGAATTCGCATTGTAGCCAAAGCTACAGCAGAGGCGGAGAGCAAACGCTTACAAGGACAAGGAATTGCGGATCAAAGAAGGGAAATTGCTCGCGGTTTAGAAGAGTCCGTGGAAGTACTAAATAAAGTAGGGATTAACTCGCAAGAGGCTTCCGCTTTGATTGTGATAACGCAGCACTACGATACTTTGCATGCCATTAGCGAAAACACACAAAGTAACCTGATCTTAATGCCTAACTCTCCTAATGCCGCTAGCAATATGCTAAATGAATTGGTAACTTCATTTGCCGTGGGTAATGAAGTATCTAAAATGAATCCTAAAAAATCAGAATAAATAGATGCGTTTAAACAGACTTATAGTTCTATTTTGCCTAAGCTTATTTTCTTTAAGCACCTTTGCTCAAAATCAAACTTTCGGATTTGGTTTAGGAGGGGCGGCTTTCAAGGGTGAAACCTCCGATGACCTAAAATCTATTGTAGAAGAAATTGGCGTTCAATCCCATCTTTATTATGCCATCGCTTTCAAAGATAGTCGCTGGCAAATAATGGCTCAAGTAAATTACAACCGAATTATCGCCGATCTTGATCTCAATTCCGTTAATGGTCAATTAGTTAGCTTTAGTACTAACTCCGAGCATTTTTTTACTTCTGCTGGCTTGCGTTTTTATTTTGACTCTTACACGAGAAAATACCTTCCACGCTTCGGCCATTCGGCTCCTTTTCTTGGCGCTCACATTGGGGGAACTTTTTTTACGAATGAAACCAATACTCCCTTATTTAGTGATGGAGACAATATCATAATTAAAGATGGCGCTAGCCGAGATTTAGCTTTTCAAGTAGAAGCAGGCTATCGTTTTTATCTTAATGATATTTGGAGCGTAGAGGCCAATGCTAATTTTCGTCACGGAACCAATGACCTTTGGGACGGAATTGGAGGACATACAGAATTTAATGATTGGATCGTTTCATTATCTCTCGGCTTTGCCATTAATTTGTAAGTGCTTAGCTAAAACCTATTTATATGCTCTTTTTAAAACGATTTCACCCTCTGATTCTTTTTCTAATCCTCATTCTGAGCAGTTTCCACATAAAAGCACAAAGAAATAATTTAAACTTTTTTACCGGAATTATGGTGGTACAAGGTGAGGCTTCTGGTGGGGCTTTACTTAGTGATGATATGGCAATTGGCGCTGGCATAGGCTTTAATGCTCCCCTCTATAAAAATAAAATCGAGTTTGTCTCCAAATTGGAATATTACAACCTTCGTCTAGATTATATCGAACAAAGCAACCCTCAAAACATCGGCATTATGGAAGGGATTATTACCCAGACTACTGCGGGTATCGGTTTAAATATCTATTTGAATAAAAGTACTGAGTTGGTAAGTTTGTACCAACCCTTTCGTTCCTATATTTCTGTTTTAGCCGGACTATTGGTTCAAAACAATAGCCTGAATTTTAGCGAGAACTTTAACTTTCCCAACCTACAAGGAACTTTTGTTTTACCCTTCGGTGAATTAGGCGCTGGCTTAAAGGTTCGAGTTAATCCTACTTGGTCGGTAAACTTTAATGCCGCTATTAGAACTACTCTTTCAGATGAAATTGATGGCCTTATTGGATCAACAGATTCTCCCGATATTATGGGCCTAGTTCGTTTTGGAATTTCTTATAATTTAAAATAGCCCTCCTACACTTCACCATTTGATAATCAAGTAAAATGATTATCATGAATAAAAAGTTAGAATTCACTTAACTCTTATTACCAAGTATTTACAGTCTAAATAGATGTATTAAATTAAATTTTGATAAATTTGACCCAGTTTAAGCATGAGGGAAAAATTTAGTTTATCAAAGCTCAATGAGGGTATTTGTAGTTTTACTAATTGTTTTTTTAGCCAAGACTTCTACGGCTCAGAATTCAAACGTAACCTTTCATGGAACAGCCCTTAGTGTTTTAGGCGAAACAACGGGTGGATCAAGAATTGGTGATGATTTTGGCCTTGGACTAAACCTACGAATGGCCGCGCCTTTTTTCTTGAGGAATTTAGAAATTAATGGCGAAATCAGTTTTTATCAAATCAATATCGACTACATCCAGGTAGGATCTGAAATCAGTTTTAATCATACCAAAGCAAGTCAATACAATATAGGTGGAGGATTGACTCTTTACCTTTTTCAAAAGGGCAAAAGACCCTCCATGTATCATCCCTATCGCTTTTACATGTCTGGCTATGCGGGAGTAAGTGCTCAAACTAACGAAATAATTGAAAGCCACAATATCAACCCTCGTTTTACAGTGTTTGAGGGCCTTATCCTCTTCCCTTACGGAGATTTGTTAGGGGGAGTTAAAATCCGCATTAATCCCCGTAACTCTATTGACCTTTTTATGGGAGGAAGAATGGCTTTAAGTGATGCTGTTGACGGTATTGCCGGCACCGGTGCCGCCCCCGACCTTATGATACGGCTAGGTATTGGTTATTGCCATAGCCTTTAGTTTTATTAATCAAAAATCGATTTTTCCATTCAGAGCAGTGATATCTATATTCGGTAGCATGCGTCACCAAATTCCTATGGCTAGAACCTATCTTTGCAAAAAAATAGTCTTGTCCAAACCGTCAGCCCTACCTTTAAAAGTATTTTTTTGGATTTTAATTGTCCTTAGTCTTAGCCCCTGGATTAATCCCCCAGTAGCCTTGTTATTAGGCTTTTTGTTCAGCCATTTTTTATCTAATCCTTATGCGAAACAAAACAAGGAGGCGGTAAATTGGACTTTAAAATCGGCAGTAGTTGGTTTGGGTTTTGGCCTATCCGCCGAAAAGGCGATTAGCGCTGGTGCAGATGGATTCTTAATAACAGTAGTAAGTATTAGCACTACTCTCTTATTAGGCTGGCTTTTAGGGAAGGCCCTAAAATTAAATAGCCGATCTAGTTATTTACTCTCTTCTGGTACCGCCATTTGTGGAGGTAGTGCTATTGCTGCTATCGCTCCAATTATAAAAGCTAACGAACGTGATATAAGCATGGCTATGGGTACTGTTTTTTTATTGAACTCTGTGGCCTTGATTATCTTCCCTTTTATTGGTGAAGCTCTTAGTCTCAGTCAGGGACAATTTGGCTTATGGGCAGCCATTGCTATACATGATACTAGCTCTGTTGTAGGAGCGGCCGCTGCCTACGGTGAAGAAGCCTTAGAAATTGCCACCACCGTAAAGCTAGCGAGAGCCTTATGGATTATTCCCTTAGCGCTAATTACCGCCCGAATTTTTAAAAGCGAAGGGAAAATTAAGTTTCCTTATTTTATTCTACTCTTTATTGCAGCAATTATTAGTAACTCCTATCTGGGTTTGCCAAAGGAATTTAGTGAGGGTATTAGTCAAGTTTCGCGACGAATTCTTACCGCCACATTGTTTTTAGTAGGGGCTGGACTTTCCGTTGAAAAAATCAAGAAAGCCGGATTGCCATCCTTAATTTTAGGTTTAAGCTTATGGATTTTTATCTCCGTTAGTAGTTTGGCCTTTATCTTTTGGTATAACTAAAAAAGGAGCGCTTCAAAACCTAAAAGCAATTGCCAAATGAGAGTTATCAGAGACAATAGGATATAAAGATATTTTCTAACGAAATTTTTCAGCTTCGTTCTATTTAGCTTAAATCCTGCACTTTCCAGTAGATGCGAATAAAAGGTAGTATCGTCGCTAACATCTAAATCGTGCTTAGCATTTAATAAGCATCTATTGAAAACGATAAATTGAATTACGACTAATAGGTAAGCGGTAACCATTAGGTACCAAGAAAATAAAAATGGCCCGAGCCAAGCCAATAGAGTAATTAATAGGTGAAACCAAAAAACCCAATTGCGGGCACTATGTGATTGGGCATTGCTCATCTTGAATGTTCAATTTATACTTGAGAGAATTGCATCGAATAAAGTCTAGTATAAAATCCACCTTTAGCTAAAAGTTCATCGTGGGTGCCTTCTTCCACCACTTCACCGTGATCCATAACTATAATTTTATTCGCCTTTTTAATGGTCGCTAACCTATGGGCAATAACTACTGAAGTACGACCTTCCGTAATCTTTTCAATTGCCTTCTGAATCAATTGCTCACTTTGGGTGTCAATTGAGCTGGTCGCTTCGTCTAAAACCAAAACTGAGGGATTGGAAACATAGGCCCTTAAAAAGGAAAGCAATTGTCGTTGTCCCACGGAAAGCATATTACCCCTTTCCTGCACATTATAACTGTACTGATCTGGCAGAGATTCAATAAAATCGTTTACCCCAATAAAAGCTGCGGCTTCCACCACTTCTTCGTGACTGATGTCCTTGTTTAGAGTAATGTTGTTTTTAATAGAATCACTAAATAAGAACACATCTTGGAGAACCACAGCAATATTCTCTCTTAGGTTACCCAATTTAATTTTCCGAATATCTACCCCATCGAGTAGTATTTCACCCTCCCAAATTTCATAAAAACGGCCCAATAGGTTTATTAAAGTTGACTTACCTGCTCCTGTTGCTCCAACTATCGCCAGGGTTTCGCCTGGAGCCGCCCTAAAGCTTACATTTTTAATAATTGGCTCATCTGGTAAATACCCGAAGGTTACATTTCTAAATTCTATTTCCCCTTTTACCTCCGAAAGTTCTTCTTCACCCTTATCCTCTATTCTATCTTTAGTGTCTAATACTTTAAAAACTCTTTCGCTACTTACCATGCCCATTTGCAAAGTATTGAAGCGATCAGCTAGCTGGCGCAAAGGACGAAATAGCATGTTTACAAAAATTATAATGGCTGTTATTTCACCCAGTGTAATATCTCTACTAGGAGCATCACCGGCCCAATTAAAGAAATTGTGCATCCAAATTTGCAGCGAATATTTTTCACTTACCCCCGCTGCTTGTAAGCCACCATACCACACTACAAGGCCAATACTTATGGCGCTCATTATTTCTATTACGGGCAAAAAGATTGAAAAATACCAAATAGAACGAATGTGCGCCTCGCGGTGCAAATCGTTATTCTTTTTAAAGCTTTTCATTTCTGAGGCCTCACGATTAAAAATCTGCACCACATTCATACCACTAATATGTTCTTGAACGAAAGCATTAAGCGTGGCCACTTGAGTTCTCACATCTTGAAATGATGCCTTTATTTTAAGTTGAAATAAGCGTGTCGCATAGTATAAAACGGGCACCACAGAAAGAGATATCAGCACCAAGCGATAGTCGAAAAAATAAAACATCGCAAGGACCATAACCACAATTTTTAGCAGGTCGCCAAAAATAACCAGAATGCCCGAAGCAAAAATATCCGCAATGGTTTCTATGTCGGAAACCGCTCTCGTTACCAAGGTGCCAATTGGCGTTTGATCGAAATACTTCAGTTTGAAAGACAGAATGTGCTGGTAAAGCTGAATGCGCAAATCACGGATAATACTTTGGCCTAAAAAGTTTGCTCCTAAAATAAAAAGGAACTGAATTAAGGCCTCTAAAACCAAAAGTACTCCTAAAATTAGGGTGAAGTTTAATAACATATCCGCATTAGGTACGAGGATAAAATTATCTATGCTGTATTGGATTAAAATAGGCCTAGCGGTAGACAAGGCACTGAGTAATAGCGTCAGAACGAAAGAACCGTAATAGACAAAGCGATAAGGCTTTACATAGGTTAAAATTTTTGCTAAAAGCTTTAAATCGAAAGCTTTACCACTAACTCCTTCTGCCATTTATATAAAAATATCTTCAGGGTAAACAACCCTAATTAAGTATAATCCTTGCGCTGGAACAGATTGACCTGCTTGTTTTCGATCTTGCGCTTCTATCATTTTCTCAAAGTCCTCCAAAGACATTCTTCCTTTACCTACTTCCAGCAAACTGCCCACAATCGCTCTAACCATATTTCGTAAAAAGCGATCCGCACTAATATAAAAAACCCACTCTGCCTCGCGGTCTTCCCAATAAGCTTGGCGAATGTCGCAGATATTTGTTTTGGTTTGCGTTCTTGATTTTGAAAAGGAGCTAAAATCTCTTTTCCCAATCAGTAAAGTAGCCGCCCCTTGCATCGCTTCTAAATTTAGGGGGTAAAAAATATTAGCCGCTAAGTTATGGTTAAATGGACTTCTTTGCCTGTTTATTCGATACTCATAAGAGCGTTCTATGGCATCAAAACGAGCATGAATGTAGGGTTTAACTTCGAACATATCATTAATAACCACATCTGGCGCAAGCAACTTGTTTAGGTTTTGCACTAAAGTAGAAGTGTCTTCAAGCCTTTCATCCCAATCGAAATGAGCAAACATCTCTTTAGCGTGCACTCCCGTGTCGGTCCTACCAGCTGCAGTAACATTAATATCCTTTCTTAACAAAAGTGACAATTGCTTGTTAACATGTTCTTGTACCGAATAACCATTAGGCTGAATTTGCCAACCGTGAAAATGGGTGCCGAGATAAGCAAGTTTTAGGAAATAGCGCAAAAGGACTTTCTTTGCGGCAAAGGTATTTAAAAGCTAGAAGAAGATACATGAAGATTACTCTATTAAGCGATAGTCATTCTTATATGGACGAACAAGTTTTAAAGTTATGTGCAGGAAGCGATGAAATTTGGCATGCAGGCGATATCGGTAGCCCTAGAGTGTGTGATGAACTCGCTAAGGTGGCTAAAGTTAGAGCCGTTTTCGGGAATATTGATGACCCAAGCCTACGTAGAGAATGGCCCGAAGTACTAGCTTTCGAAATTGAAAATTATAAAGTTTGGATGACTCATATTGGTGGTTATCCTGGTAGATATCATCGTGGTATTAAAGAAAAGCTTCGCGAATTTAAACCCGATCTTTATATCTGTGGTCATAGCCATATACTAAAAGTGATGCCCGACAAGGATTTGGGCTTACTCCATATGAACCCTGGCGCAATTGGCAAACAAGGCCTACATCAAATAAGAACCTTGCTCCGCTTTAAAATTGAAAAGGGAAAACTAAGTAATTTAGAAGTTGTTGAACTGGAACGTTGGCCTAAAAACTAACGTAAACGGTCGGCCGCTCTAATCATCATTTCATCTTGCATAACTCCGCGGTTGGCAAGAGAAATCAAAACAACACTTACAATAGGCAGGAAAATACCGATGCCTAAGGATTTAGGATCTGTGCCGAAATTCTCGTACCAGAAGTAAAAAAGAAATCCTATCACTATAAAAAGTAGAATGATATTTAGTCGACCCAGCACCACTTGCAGCTGACGCTTTTTAAACATGAAAAGAGCGACAAAACTTAAAATGGCGCTTAAAATAAAGAGCGTCAAGAAAATAGGATAATCTACCAAAGTCTTGCGCCCCGTCTCGCTTTGAAAAAAGCTCACAAAAAAAGAAAGAAGGCCCATTATTAAACCTGAAGCCCCAAAATATAGCGTCTGAATTCTCTGAATCATTTTAAAATTTTCGACAAAATTGCTAAAAATTGTGGGATAAGCTTAGGCTTAATAGAATTCTTTGTAATATTGTGCACCTTGTTAAGGAAAATGAAATGTAAAATTATCCTCGTTTAGGATAAGCCTTAGCACAATCACCATCTTTTATTTCATCTTTTTAGAAAGATCAAGCAAAATTATCTTTTTGTATTCCCATGTACGACATTAATCAGTTAAAGGCTTTAAAGCTGCCCGAGCTTAGACAAATTGGAGAAGCCGCCCGCATTAGTAAATTCCGCACTATCAAGAAATTAGAGCTTATCTATGCGATTTTAGATAAACAAGCCATCAACCCAGAGGCTGTTAAAGACATTAAGTTTACGCCTGTACCTGACGACAAGCCTACTGAAGCCGAAGTGACTCCAGAATTAACAGAAAAAGTTGTTTCGGCCAAGCCCATACTTCGGAAGAAAAACCCCGAAGAAAATAAAGAAGCTAGCACTGAAAATCCTAAAGTTGCTAGTGACCAACGCAGAGATCCTCGTGCTAAAAATACCGACTCTCGTCCTCCTCGCGGAGAGAGACAGAACGATAAGCTCCCCAACAAACGCACAAACCCCGACCTTAAGGAAGATACTACTAAAGAGGGTATTGAGAATAGTGCAAAACCTATTTTCAATGAACGTAGAAACGATTATCCTCGCGATAATCGTCCTAATAAAAATGATAATCGTAAAAACGATACCCGCCCGGAAGCTCGTAAAGACGAAAGGAAGGATGATCGTAACGATGATCGAAAGGAGGAGAGAAAAGATGAGCGTAAAGAAGAGCGCACAGACAATCGCTCGGATAACAATCGAAATGATTCTAACCGCGGCCAAGAGTTAAGACAAAATACCAATCCCAGACAAAACAATAATCAACGTAATCGCCATCGCGAATATGACTTTGATGGTATAGTAGTAAGTGAGGGCGTATTAGAAATGATGCCAGATGGTTATGGTTTCTTGCGCTCAAGCGATTTCAATTATCTAAACTCCCCAGACGATATTTATGTGTCACAAAACCAAGTGAAGCTTTTTGGCTTACGCACAGGTGACACGGTTAAAGGTCAGATTAGGCCTCCAAAAGAAGGTGAAAAATATTTTCCATTAGTAAAAGTAGAAAGCATTAATGGACGTAAACCAGATTGGATTCGAGATCGCGTTGCTTTTGAACATTTAACGCCACTATTCCCTGAAGAGAAATTTAATATCACCAATCGTCGTGGTACTTTATCCACCCGAATTATTGACCTCTTCTCTCCTATCGGAAAAGGTCAACGTGGATTAATTGTTGCCCAACCAAAAACGGGGAAAACCACTTTACTAAAAGAGGTAGCTAATGCCATTGCTGCAAATCATCCCGAGGCCTATTTAATAATTCTTTTAATTGATGAAAGACCGGAAGAAGTAACAGACATGGCGCGTAGCGTTAATGCCGAGGTGGTAGCTTCTACCTTCGATGAGCCTGCTGAAAGACACGTAAAGGTGGCTAATATTGTTTTGGAAAAAGCCAAGCGAATGACCGAATGTGGTCATGATGTAGTCATCCTTCTCGACTCTATTACTCGTCTAGCCCGGGCTTATAACACCGTATCACCCGCCTCTGGGAAAGTACTTTCGGGTGGTGTAGATGCCAATGCATTACATAAGCCTAAACGCTTTTTTGGCGCGGCTCGTAAAATTGAAAACGGTGGTTCTTTAACCATCTTGGCGACAGCCTTAATAGATACGGGGTCGAAAATGGACGAAGTTATCTTCGAAGAATTTAAAGGAACTGGTAATATGGAAATGCAATTGGATCGTAAAATTGCAAACCGTCGTATTTGGCCAGCCATAGACCTAATTAGTTCTGGCACTCGAAAAGAAGATCTTTTACTGGATCGAGATACCTTACAAAGAATGTATATCTTAAGAAGACATTTATCAGACATGAACTCGGTAGAAGCCATGGAATTCCTATTCGATCGTATCAGCAGAACAAAAGATAATGCCGAATTTTTGGCCAGCATGAATGGATAACTACAATAATTTGAGTCCAGGCTCTTACTGTTATTTTGTAAAAGACTTAGAGGCGGGCCATGTGCACCGCCTCTATCATGATACGCAGTACGGTTTCCCTATTGAAGATGATGATGAGCTCTTTGGACGCTTAATTTTAGAAATTAATCAAGCTGGCTTAAGTTGGGATACAATTTTAAAAAAGCAGAATAATTTTCGTCGGGCCTATGATGGTTTTTCCATTGCTAAAATTGCTGCTTACCGCGAAGGCGATATTAACCGTCTTCTTTCCGATGCTAGTATTATTCGCAATAAATTAAAGGTAAAAGCCGCCATTTTTAACGCCCAGCAAGTCGCTAAACTTCAGACTGAGTTTGGCAGTTTCAAAAATTGGCTCGATCATCAAAATTTTACTGAAAAGGCAGTTTGGGTGAAACTTTTTAAAAAGACCTTCAAATTTACAGGGGGCGAAATAACGGGCGAATTTCTTATGAGTACGGGCTATCTGCCAGGAGCACATGTAAAAGAATGCGCCATTTACAAGCAATTGAGCTAATCATCAAACATTAAGTTTAAATGATTGAGGCAAGGACTCACATTAAAGTAGAGTCCGTCAATTTCAAATTCATTCTCAGCTAAGTCTAGTAAATCACATTCACCGATTAATGATTGCTGATTTCCGAACTTAAAGCCAAAAACACCCAATAAATAGTACTCATGACTGGTGCTTATAACGTAAAATGCTCTTTCAGGAGAAATTCCATCACCTGAACTGATCAGCACATCTACAATACTATTATGTTTCCATAAGATCTGCTTATAGGCCAGAGAATCGGAAAGACTTTTCAGGGCCCAAATTTTATAACTCATAGCATCTAAATCGAAGGGAAAATCGGCTAAGGAGCTGTCGCAATAGGAATTTAAAGTTTCAAAATCGGCCAGAGTCAAGCTATCCTTTCCAAGTAATTCTCTAATACTAGACTGATATTTAGAATGAGAATAGGGACTATACTCGCTCTCATAAATGTAACCGTAGTAAATATGCCTTAACTCTTCTAAGCTTAAGCTAGAATCGGCATCATTAAAGCGCGCATTTAAATTGGGGTAATAAAAATCACCTTGCTCATCGGCCACAGCTTTCTCTATGGCCTTATAATCTGGTGCCGTGAAATCCCAAGACTGGCCTACTAAAGCAGTATTAAGGACTAAAAAAACAGAGGTGGTGAAGATTTTTAAGTGCAGCATTTTTTAAATTTTGAAGGAATTTAAAAAAATTCTTTCACTAAGGCAGCCCCATGTACTTATGACTCTGTATACTAATTTGCCACTGCGGGTTGGCCATTACATAGTCGGCTATTTTTGGCATCATTTGCTCCCTTTTACTCCACTCTGGTTGTAAAAATAACTTGCATTTATCGCCCACCTTAGCGGCGTGTTCTTCCGCCCACTTAAAGTCGTGGTTATTATAAATAATGACCTTTAATTCATCTGCATGCAGATAAAACTCATCTAAGGGAGCTTTCGTTTTTTTAGGACTTAAACAAATCCAGTCCCATCTACCACTGAGTGGATAAGCACCCGAAGTTTCAATATGAATGATTTTTCCCGCCTCGGTTAGCTTGTTGGTTAAAGGTCCCATATCCCAGGTAAGTGGCTCTCCACCAGTAACAACCACGGTATTACTATAAGGCATGCTATGCTCTACGATCGCATCTACGGCAGTGGGAGGATGCAAATTGGCATTCCAACTTTCCTTCACGTCGCACCAATGGCAGCCCACATCGCAGCCACCAATACGAATAAAATATGCCGCCTTTCCCATGTGAAAGCCCTCTCCTTGAATGGTGTAAAACTCCTCCATTAAAGGCAACATTTGCCCTTTATCCACTAACAACCGTGTATTTTCATCCATTTTGCAAAAGTAAGCTTAGTATTTTACCGCTCGTCGGCAGATGCGAAAAAATAAGAATCACTTGTAAAAATTAAGAAAAGGATTTGCTCAGGCAATGTTTGTTGCTCCCTTCATTATTTATATTTGTGAAAACATTTTACAATGCCCGCACACGAAATTGACTACCGTCTAATTGGCGAAGAAATGCAAGCTGTTGAAATAGAGCTTGATCCGCAAGAAACCACCATTGCCGAGCCCGGAAGTTTTATGATGATGGAAAGCGGTATTCGCATGGAAACTCTTTTGGGAGATGGTAGTCGGGAAAATGAAAGCTTTTTAGGGAAAGTATGGAATGCGGGTAAACGCGCCCTTACGGGAGAAGGATTATTTATGACTACCTTCTCTAACGAAGATATTGTAAAACGTAAAGTTTATTTCGCTTCACCTTATCCTGGAAAAATAATTCCAATAGACCTTAAAGCCTTTGGCGGAAAAATAATTTGTCAGAAAGATGCCTTTTTATGCGCAGCCAAGGGCGTTAGTGTTGGCATTGAATTTAAAAAGCGCATAGGCGTTGGTCTTTTTGGCGGCGAAGGCTTTATAATGCAAAAACTAGAGGGCGATGGCTTGGCCTTTTTACATGCTGGTGGCAGTATCATCGAAAAGGATCTAAAAAGTGGCGAAGAACTTAAAGTTGACACGGGCTGTCTAGTGGGCCTCGAGCCTAGTGTTGATTATGATATTCAATTTGTGGGGGGGTTACGCAATACTATTTTTGGGGGTGAAGGCGTCTTCTTTGCGCGCTTACGCGGACCCGGTAAGGTATTTATTCAGTCACTTCCTTTTAGCCGTTTGGCCGATAGAGTGATTTCTTCGGCGCCAAAAATGAATGGCAAGAGCAAAGGTGAAGGCAGTATTTTAGGGGGTATTGGCAATCTTTTTGACGGCGATAATTCATGAGAAAACTAATTGTGATCGCCTTAGTATTTCTCAGCTTCTCAGGCCTCCAAGCACAAAGCGATGAAGATTTTGAAAAAATAGCGCAAGACCTCTTAAGCTTAATTACCGATACCAATGAATTGCCGCGTTTAGAATATATCCGCATCAAAACCTATCGCGAAATGGCCGACCAGCAAGACTGGACTGAAGGTGAAAAGGAAGAATACAAATACGACATTGAAGCTAGATACAGTTTAGATTACGAACTCTTCCATAAAAGACTGGGACTATTATTAGACCGGTATTATTTAGAAGCTCACGATGGCGCGAAGGCTGAATATCTGTCTTCTACCTATCAGGCAAAAGCCAATTTTAAAAACACCTACCAAGCGGAAATGCGCTTTTTATACTCTTATAAGGGTATGCAAACAATGGTAACCTTCCGCTACGAACTTTTCTATAATGGCAGAGGATTGGGCTTTTTCGGCCCACCGATTTTGGAAGATTTTTAAGAATTACGCTTTTGTAGCATTGGCACAAAGCGAAAATCTCCGTGGTCTTCTACTGAAAAGTCATCCTCACTATTGCGAGTAATTACCTTCATACGTTGTTCCTTGTCGCCTACAGGAATTACTAAGCGCGCGCCAATTTTAAGCTGCGCTAATAGTGGTTTCGGAATATAAGGAGCGCCCGCAGTAACAATAATACCATCAAACGGAGCGTACTGAGGCCAGCCAATATAACCATCACCAAAAACCTGGTTTAGCTTATAATCCATCTTACTAAGCATCATTTTGCTAAAATCGAAGAGCTCCTTTTGCCTTTCAATAGAATAAACTTTAATACCCATGGCTACTAGAACGGCTGCTTGATAACCGGAGCCCGTGCCAACTTCTAGTACCTTATCACCTTCTTTAAGTTTCATTTTTTCACTCTGAAAGGCAACCGTATAAGGATGGGAAATAGTTTGATCAGCCCCAATTGGAAAGGCTCGATCTTGATAGGCAAAGTCTTCAAAACTACTATCTATAAACAGATGACGAGGCACCGTTCCAATCGCTTTCAAAACCAAGCGATCACGAATTCCTTTTTCGATAAGCAACTTTACTAGCTTATTGCGCATTCCTCTATGGCGGGGCAAATCGTTCACAGGGCGAATTTGCTAATAATTGCCCGAATCGCCACCAAAAGTTTTAAAGAAAATAAACAGTTTTTTGTGAACACTTATTACTTAAAAACCGCTACTCTACCCTCTTGATATAGTATTTTTACAGCACAAAATTTTAGCATGTTAAAAATCGGCGTTTTAGGAGCAGGGCATTTAGGTAAAATTCACCTGCGCTGTATCCTCAATCTTCCATTACATTATCAATTAGTAGGTTTTTTCGACCCACGAGAAGAGGTGGCCGCAGAGGTGGCCAAAGAATTAAATATCACCGCTTTTTCTTCGGTTGAAGCTTTAATTGACTCCGTTGATGTGGTCGATATCGTTACGCCTACGCTAAACCACTTTGAGCTTGCCGTACTTGCGGCTAGAAAAGTAAAACACTTTTTCATCGAAAAGCCCATTACGGAAACACCCGAACAAGCCAAAAACCTAATTAAACTGTGTGAAGAAGCGGGCGTTAAAGCGCAAGTTGGCCATGTAGAACGTTTCAATCCTGCTTTCCTTGCGGTTAAAGATTCCATCAATAATCCGCTATTTATAGAAACACACAGATTAGCCGAATTTAACCCGCGTGGCACCGATGTTCCCGTTGTTTTAGATTTAATGATTCACGATATAGACATTGTTTTGGGCACCATTAAATCTCCCGTGAAAAAGATTCATGCCAGTGGCGTGGCCGTTTTGAGCAATAGCCCCGATATCGCTAATGCACGCATAGAATTCGATAATGGCGCTGTGGCCAACTTAACCGCTAGTCGCATTTCCCTAAAAAACATGCGTAAAACAAGAATCTTTCAAAGGGACGCTTACATCAGTATCGATTTTCTTACCAAAGAAAGCGAAGTGATCCGCATGAAAAAGAACGTAGATGAGTCGGACCCTTACGCTATGATTATGGAATTGAACGACGGCGAAAAGCGTCAAATCTATTTTGAAAAGCCGGAAAGTAAAGCCAGCAATGCGATTCAAGAAGAATTACGTTCTTTTGCCGAGGCAATCAATAAAAAGGCAGAGGTGAGCGTTAGCTTAGAAGACGGATACAAAGCCCTGCAGGTAGCGCATGAAATCTTGCAAAAAATCGATTTGAACCACAACCAAATTACCTAAAAAGGTAGATGTTTAAAAGACTATTCACTTTTGCTTCCATGGGAGCTCTATTTGCTATCGCTGCCTGCGATCAAGATGAGGCCAAAAAGCCTGTCTATTTGCAAATAGATGCCATTCACCTTGAAACCGATTATACCGAAGAAGGCAGTGCACATCAAGCTATAACTACGGTTTACGTTTTTGCTAATCAGGAACCCGTAGGGGCCTACGAAATGCCCGCTACCATTCCCGTTATTTTAGATGAAGGTACAAATGACCTGATCCTTTTTGCAGGGATAAATACCAATGGTATTGCTTCATTTCGATCTATTAACGATGCCTTTACCCCCATATATCTAGAGGTAAATAACCCCAATACTCCCGGGAAACTGGATACTATTGTTTTAACCGACGAGCAGCTAACTGTTACTTACCGCGATAATTTCAACTTGGTGGTAGTAGAAGATTTCGACGATCCTGGTCTAAACTTCGAAAGCACTTTATTTAGCGATACAGGGATTTTCAAAACAAATGATCCTGATAGTATTTTCAACTTTACACCCTATGGCGCTACTGCGCCTGAACCTAATAGCAATTCCGGTCTAATAATTCTCGATGACAATAATCCTTTTGTGGAACTTTCGTCCGTGGTGGCCTATAATTTAACTCGTGGAGCACAGAACATTTATCTAGAAGTGAGTTACAAAACCAATGTAAATGTTGGCTTTGGGCTTATCGCCGATTTCCCTTCGGGAGATGCGCAAGATGTTACCACCGTGGTGTTCCCAAAAGAAGAATGGAATAAAATATATATAAATCTGATTACCGAGTTTCAGGCTTTTCCAGGTGCGAGCGGATATAAAGTTTTGATAACAGCCAGAAAACCTTCTGATGTGGCGGAGGCTAGAATTTATTTGGATAATATCAAACTGATTTATGAATAAATGAAGAATGCTCGTTTACAAGTCTTTAAGTATCAGTTTTGGGATGTAATTGCAGCCATCTTATCCTACACTACTCTGTTTGTTTTCCGCAAATTAGTAGTCGAATCAGAAATATTTGGCCTTACAGATTTTGAGTTCACCCCCAATTACTACATCGGCTTAGTAGCGATTCCTTTCTTTTGGTTAATGGTTTATATAATTACCGACTTTTACCGTGATATTTATCGTCGTTCACGTTTAAAGGACCTTTTTTACACTTTCAATACTAGCTTTTTAGGTAGTATTTTTATTTTTTTCGCGTTAATTCTCGACGACAGTGTTTCCAACTATACCGACTATTACCGAGGCTTTTTAGTTTATTTTGGAGCACATTTTTTTATTACCGCTCTCTTTAGATCTTTAATTAGTACCCGCACAGCTTATCGCACTCGTAGTGGCAAAATCGCCTTCAACACTTTAATGATTGGTAGTAATGCAAAGGCGGCTGATTTATATGCCCGTTTAGAATCGAGCAGTAATCGTAAAACAGGTCATAACTTTGTAGGCTTTGCTAGTGTTGACAATAACATTCGCTTTTTACTTGAGAAAAATCTTGAGCACCTTGGCAATCACTTAGAATTACCCCAAATCATTGCCAACTTTGAAGTTGAAGAAGTTATAATAGCTATTGAATCTTCCGAACACCATCGCTTGGAAGAAATTGTAAATAACTTAGAAGACACTTCGGTTAAAATCAAAATGATCCCCGATACCTATGATATCATTTCTGGTAAAGTGCGAATGGAGTCTATGCGCTCAATTCCTCTGGTAGAAATTAACCACCAGTTAATGCCAGGCTGGCAAATGGTTTTAAAACGTCTCTTCGATATTTTCGCCTCCATTCTTGTTTTCATTATACTTTCTCCATTGTTAATTACGGTAATGCTGATCACTAAATTTAGCGACATGGGCCCCGTTTTCTTTGTGCAAAATCGAGTGGGAATTCACGGTAAGCAATTTAAGATGTTCAAGTTCCGCTCTATGATAGTGAATGCCGAAGAGAACGGACCGCAATTAAGTAGCGAGAACGACGATAGAATTACACCCTGGGGCAGAATTATGAGAAAATACAGACTGGATGAATTGCCTCAATTTTTTAATGTCCTCAAGGGGGATATGTCTATCGTAGGCCCTAGGCCAGAGCGAAAATTTTACATGGAAATGATTAGCAAGTATGCTCCTCACTACCGTCATTTACAAAAAGTAAAGCCAGGAATTACCTCTTGGGGAATGGTGAAATTTGGCTATGCCGAAAATGTAGAAGAAATGGTGGAACGTCTAAAATTTGATGTTATTTACATCGAAAACATGAGTCTTTTAAACGACATCAAGATTTTAATTTATACCGTAATAATTGTTTTACAAGGTCGTGGTAAATAACTATGGATCAATATGATTTAGATGCATTTCGCGCGAAAGCGCAACAGCAAAAAGGTGAAACCAAAAAGATCTTTAAAGACTTAAAACGGCTAAAACCCAAAGAGCTTGATCAAGAATTTCATAAAGCTCACGATGCTGCTTTTCAAAAAATTGATTGTTTAAAATGTGCCAATTGTTGTAAAACTACCGGACCCCTTTTCACCCCCAGCGATATAAGTCGTTTAGCGAAACATTTTCGTTTAAAACCAGCGCAGTTCAGTGATCAGTATCTGCGTTTAGATGAAGACGGAGATATGGTATTGAAAAGTGTACCCTGCCCCTTTCTAGGAGCGGATAATTACTGCGGTGTTTATGATATTCGTCCTAAAGCTTGTCGCGAATATCCCCATACCGATCGCTTCAAAATGCATCAAATCTTAGCCTTGACTGAAAAAAACGCTAGCCTTTGCCCTGCCGTTTTTGAAATAAGCAGAGCGCTATCTGCTAAAAAAGCCTAATTAACGTGAGTTGGACTATAAATCATAGCCTCAGATTTTCAGTAAAAAGAAAGGACAAGTCGAGATCGTGCAGCTGTAGCGGGCTACAGTAAATGAACTAGATGAAGTATTTTCACTTTTATTGGAAAAACCATTTATGCCC